>CAYVQJ010000111.1:0-58245 GCA_964454165.1 uncultured Myxococcales bacterium
GCCGGCGAGCGCGGGCAGGCCCTGGGCGACGCCAACCCGCAGCGTGCGGATCCCCCCGTAGAGCAGGAGCGCGACCGCGATGTAGTCGACGAGCCAGAAGGGCCAGTAGCCCCAGTCGCCCCAGTTCCGCGCGACCTCGGCGATCGCGAGGAAGATGGCGAAACCGACCGCGACGCGCGCCGAGACTCTCGCCATCCGATCCTCCGGCGGTTCAGCGTAACATGCGATAGTCGGCGGACGAAGCTTCGGGATGCGCGGCGTACGCTGCGTCCAGGGACACGCGCCCCCTGCTCGAGCGCGTGGGCCTCCCGGAGTCAATGACGCTCTACGGCTGCGCCTAGGACGTTCTCCCAACGCTTCTGCGAACGGCGAGGCGCGCGAGGTGCCGCTCCTGCGCTAGGTATGCGATCTTGGTCGACACGTCCCCGTAGCTCAGGTGGATAGAGCGGCTGCCTCCTAAGCAGCAGGTCGTGCGTTCGAGTCGCACCGGGGACGCCAGGTTCCGGAGGCCGAGTTCGTCGTCCCCGGTGAAGATCTGCCTCGCGCTGCCGATCAAGCGGCGCGATGGCTCGCCTCTTCGCGCTCGTGGCGCTAGCGCTCGCGAGTGGCGCATGTGTCTCCGCCGCGCCGCCCCGCGACGTACACGAGGTACTCCAGCGCACGCTGCGCGCCGCACAGGAGCGACGGGCCGCGGGCTTCGACGCAGAGGCCGCGGTGCTCCTGCTCGCGATCGAGGACGTCGACCCGAATTTCCCCGGGCTCGACTCGCTCCACGAAGGCCTCGACCCAGGTGTTCGCGGGGCGATGGACAGAGATTGGCTCGGCTCGAACCGACGCCTCCGCCCCCCGCTGGATCGGCCCGTCTGGCAGCGCGCGCTGCTCTACGTTCCGGACCGGCTGCTTGACCTGCTCGACGTCGTGAACGTGAGCGTCCAGCTCGGCACCGGCGCGTTCCTCGACTATCACGCGACCCACGCGATCAACGTCACGCTCGGATTGCGCTCTTCGGGCGGAGTTGGGCTCCACGAGCAGCGCTCGCTCGGCCTGAAATCCGAGGCCGAGGGTGGGATCAGCCTGCTGCCGTGGGGCGCGTACAGCTTCGTGGGCGGGCTGGTCGGGACCTCCGGCGTCGTCACTGCCGCGGACACGGTCGCCGGCGTGCATTGGCCGCAGGCCGCCCTCTACCAGGACTTCAAGGACTACTGGGAGATCGGGGTGCGCGGCATGTTCGGCTTCCTCGGCGCGGACGTGGACGTGCACCCGATCCAGGTCGCGGACTTCCTCGCCGGCTTCGCGGGCATCGACTTCCTGAACGACGACTTCGCGCGCACGCGCGGCCTCGAGCAGACCCACGTCGAGGCGCTGCTGGTGCGCGACCTGTGCGCTGTGCGCAGCTCGCGCCGAACGCTCGACGAGTATCTAGAGGCGCGGCGCTCCGGCGCCCTCGATAGCCCCGCGCAAGCGGTCGAGCGCGTTCCGGAACGACCGGAGCGCGCGCCGCGCGGCGACCTCCCCGCGGCGCCCGAGGCGCCGTAGCCGGGAGCAGGCGTCGCCGCTCGACGGCGCGGCTCAATCGAAGCGCCCGGGAGGCCGATCTCCGGGACGGCGAAAGCCGGGAGGCTCCATGCAGCATCGCGACCGGCAGGCTCGCAGGTCCATCGCGGCAATCAGCACCGGCTTGCTCGCACCATTGTTGTTCGCGGCTTGCGTCACCAATCATTACCACTACCACTACCCGCCGCCGGCGGCCGTCGTGGTCGGCCCGCCTGGCACGGCCGCTCATGGGCACGTGTATCACTACCACGAGCACGACGTCACATTCGTCTTCGACGCCGAGTGGGGCGGCTACTGGGTCCGCGACTACCCGGACCGCTATTACCGCGACGGTCACTACTACTGGGTGTACGCCGGACGATGGCACCGCGGCGATCGGCCGGACGGACCCTGGGTGTCCGTGGAGATCGGCTCGCTGCCCGCTCGGCTCGATCGACACTGTGAGCGCATCACGCGGCGCGAGGCGCACGAGAGCTGGCGCGATGCGACGAAGGCGCGCCGAGAGGCGCAGCGAGAGCGCGCAGAAGACCGCCGCGAGGCTCGCGAAGACACTCGCGAGGACCGGCGCGACGCTAGTCGGGAGCACCGCGAGGAGCGGCGCGAAACCGCCGAGGATCGCCGCGACACCCGCCAGGACACGCGCGAGGACCGGCGCGACGTCCGCCAGGACGGTCGCGAGGAGCGGCGCGAAACTGCCGACGAACACCGCGAGGATCGCCGCGACGTTCGCCAGGACGCTCGCGAGGAGCGGCACGACACGCGCGCGGAAACCCGGCAGGATCGGCGTGACTCGAGCAACGACCGCAAGGCCGAGAAGCAGGAGCGGAAGTCAGCCCCTGCCAGCGCCGAGGCGGACGAGGACGACGACGGCGAGCGCCGCTCGCACCCCTAGCCAGCAGGACGTGTTCGATTCGCGCCGAGACGCCAGCGGGAGCGCGGGGGTAGAGTGGCGGGCATGAGCCGACTTCTCCCGAAGCGTCCCGAAGACCTGACTCCCGAGCAGCGCGAGCGGCACGCCGAGGTCGCGAAGCTGCGGCCCGCCGGGCCCGACGGCCAGATCGGGGGACCGTTCGATCCGTGGATCCGCAGCCCGGAGCTCTCGCGCCGCGCCATGGGGATCGGGAACTTCATCTGGGAGCGCACCACGCTAGACCGGCGGCTGATCGAGCTCGGCATCCTGGTCACGGGGCGCGCGTGGCGCAGCAACGTCGAGTGGGTCGCGCATACGCGGTTGGCGCTCCAGTTCGGTGTCGCGCAGCAGACGATCGACGACATCTTCAAAGAGCGCCGTCCCGAAGGCGCGCCCGACGACGAGCGCCTGGTGTACGACGTGAGCCGCGCCCTGCACCAGACGCGCGACCTGCCACTCGACCTGTACCAGCAAGCCGTCGCGCGCTTCGGCGAGCAAGGACTGATGGAGCTGGTCGCCGTGCTCGGCTTCTACACGTTCGTGTCGATGACCTTGAACAGCTTCGACGTGCGCTTTCCGGGCGTCGAGCAGCCCTTCCCGCGCTAGAGCTTCGCGAGCTGTCGGGCCAGGAACTCGGCCTGCTGCGCCGCGTTCTTGCGCAGCACGTCACCCAGGTACAGGTCGAAGTGCAGGCAGTCGTAGGACACCAGCTCCGACGCCGGGTGTGAGAGGCGTGCGCGCGCGTCGCGGACCTGCGCGCTCGGGACCATGTCGTCGCGCTCTGCGGCGACCAGCAGCACCGGGCAGCGGATCGCCGCCACGTGGTCGAGCGGCAGCGTGCGGTCGAGCGACGCGAACACGCGCGCGAGCAGCTTGTTCTCCCAGCCGCCGCGCGGGTGCGCGGGCAGCTCGCGCCAGAACGCGTGGCGCTCGGGGTGCTCGAGGTCGCGCACGGAGGGGTTCTCGCGGCTCCGCGCGAAGGCGATCTCGCCGGGGCGACCGAAGGCGGCGACGTAGAGCGGGCGCAGGCCGAGGCGCGCGCGCGCGAGGTCGAGCGTGGTCCAGAGCGCGAAGCGGGCGAGCAGCAGCGGACCTGGCTGCTGCGACGGCGACGTGCCGAGAAATGGACACTGCGCCACGACCGCGCGGATCTCCGGGTCGCGCGCGGCGCACACGAGCGCAGTGCCGCCGGAGAAGCTCGAGCCCCAGAGGGCGATGCGCGCCGCGTCCACGCGACCGCTCGGGCCGAGCTCGCGGCGCGCAAACGCGAGGGCCGCCTCGTAGTCCTCGCGCTGGCGCTCCGGATCGACCCAGTGTCGCGGCTCGCCCTCCGAGCCGCCGAACGAGCGGTAGTCGAAGACCAGCACGGCGAGGCCGGCTGCTCGGAAGGCGCGCGCGAAGGGCTCGAGGTGCGCGTCCTTCGTCCCCGTGAGACCGGGCGCCGCGATCACGAGCGGCGCGGGCCCGCCCGCGGGGCGGAGCAGCCAGCCCTCCAGCCGCGCGCCGTCCTGCGCGGGGAAGTGCACGGTCTCGAGCGAGCCGTCGGGCCCGCGTTCGTCCGGGCGGGGCCGTGCTGGCTCGTACGCGAAGCCGCCGGAGCCGTTGTCGTAGAGCGCGAGCAGGTACACGACCAGGGCCGCCAGCAAGGCGAGCGAGAGTGCGATCACCACGCTGCTCGGTGTAGCTCGCCGCCCGACGCAGCGCAGGGGCGGACCGCGCCAGCTGCCGCGGGTGTCAAACCTGTGTGAAACCAGTACTGACGCCCTCGCAGAGTCCACGGGCGAGGCGCATGCTGTCCGGGCATGACGAGCGTCGGTACCCGCCACGAGCATTCCCTCGCCGAGGAGATCGCGCACGCCGCGACGCACGGGCTCGGCTTGATCCTGAGCCTGGCCGGATGCGCCGCGCTGATCTTCTTCACGTGGGGCGCGGACCCACGCCACGTGATCGGGGCCGCGGTGTTCGGCGCGACGCTGGTGCTGCTGTACGCGGCGTCCACGCTCTACCACGCGCTCCCCGCGGGGCGGGCGAAGGACGTCTTCCAGCGCATGGACCACGCGGCGATCTTCCTGTTGATCGCCGGCAGCTACACGCCGTTCACGCTGGTGTCCCTTCGCGGCGACTGGGGTATCGGGCTGCTGGCGACGGTGTGGGCGCTCGCGGTCGTTGGCGTCGTGCTCGCGACCGCCCTGCCCCGCCGCACCCGCCGCTTCTCGGTCGTGCTGTGCCTCGCGATGGGCTGGCTCGCGGCGCTCGCGGCCGGGCCGCTCTCTCGCGCGCTGCCGGCGCAGGCGATCGCGCTGCTCGTCGCGGGCGGCGCCGCCTACACGCTCGGGGTGGTGTTCTATGCCTGGCGGCGGCCGTTCAATCACGCCGTGTGGCACGTGTTCGTGCTCGCCGGCAGCGCCTGCCACTTCGCCTGCGTGCTGGGCTATGTGATCCGATGACCGCGAGCGCCGCGCGAGCGGAGAACGAGGCCGCCGTGCGTCGCTACTGCGACGCCTGGCAGCGCGGCGACCTGGGCGAGATGCTCGCCTGCTAGTCCGTCCGCGACGGCCCGGCGAAGCCGGGCCTGTGGCTCCCTCGCGGAATGCTGGGTATACGACCGCGATCAGCGCCTGGTCGGCGAGCTGCTTCGCTAGAGCACGCAGCTCGCACGCAACGCGCAGCGTGAGCGCGCGCACAATCCGCACGTGAGGCGCGCCACGGACCCGAGGCGCGCACGCGCCGATGCTCCAGTTGTCTCGCCCAAAGCGGCGGGACCCCGAGGAGAGCGTTCATGGCGACACGCTGGCTTGCTCCTGCTTTCGTGGCTCTCGGCATCGTCACGTCCACGGGTCCCGTCTGGGGCGAAGGCTTCGGGCGCGGCGCGCGCAACGACAGCGAGCTCGCCTGGGTGCGCGACTGGAATCGGATCGCGATCGATGCCAGCGGCCTCGATCACACGCCGCCCGCGCTCGGTGAGACGCGCGCGTTCGCCCAGCAGCTCGGGCCCGGTCGCGCGAGCCGCGCGCTGGCGATCGTGCACGTGGCGGTGTTCGAGGCGCTGAATGCGATCGAGGGCGGCTACCAGAGCTACCTCGGGCTGCGCCGCGTGCGCGAGAACGCGTCGGCGAAGGCGGCGGTCGCGCTAGCTGCCCACGACACGCTGGTTGCGCTGTATCCGGCGCAGCAGGACGCGCTGGATCGCGCACTCGCCGAGAAGCTCCGGCGCCTGCCGCGCGGGCGCGAGCTGGCCAACGGCGTGGCGCTGGGACGGCGCGCCGCGGCAGCGATCCTCGCGCTCCGCGCGAACGACGGCTCGGCGCACGCGGAGCCGATCGTCGGGGCAAACTATCCCCTGCACGACGCGCCCGGCGCCTGGCGCCCGGACCCGGTCAGCGGGCTCCAGGTCGCGCTCGGCGCGCACTGGGACGAGGTCGAGCCGTTCGTGCTCGAGTCCGCGGACCAGTTCCGCGTGCCGCCGCCGCCCGCCCTCGATAGCCCGGAGTTCGCGGCAGCATTCGACGACGTGAAGCGCGTCGGCGGTGACGGTGTCGTGACGCCCACCGAGCGCAGCGACGAGGAGACCTTCGCCGGCATCTACTGGGCGTACGACGGTACGCCGAGCCTGTGCGCGCCCCCGCGCCTGTACAACCAGATCGCGGTCACGATCGCCGGGCTGCGCCGCTCGAACGCGCTCGAGCTCGCGCGCCTGCTCGCGCTCGTGAACCTGGCGCTGGCGGATGCAGGCATCGCAAGCTGGGAGTCGAAGTATTTCTACACTCTCGGGCGCCCGGTCACTGTGATCCGCGAGGCCGATCCGGCGAACGGCGGCGATCCGGGCTGGAGCCCGCTCGGCGCGCCGGCGAGCAACCTGGTGGTCGAGAACTTCACGCCGCCCTTCCCCGCCTATCCGTCCGGACACGCGACCTTCGGCGGCGCGCTGTTCGAGATGCTGCGCAACGTCTACGGCACCGACGCGATCCGCTTCACCTTCGTCTCGAACGAGTACAACGGCGTCACGCAGGACAACCAGGGCAACGTCCGCGCGCTCGTCCCGCGCAGCTTCCGCTCACTCTCGCAGGCCGAGGAAGAGAACGGCCAGAGCCGGATCTGGCTCGGCATCCACTGGTCGTTCGACAAGACCGAGGGCATCGCGCAGGGCCGCCGCGTCGCGGACTACGTGTTCGCGAACGTCTATCGCCCGCTCCGCCGGCGCTGAGCGCGCTCATTCGTGGCGCAGCGCCTCGATCGCGCCCGAATTGCATTGGCTGTGCGCGCCCACGCGCAAGCGTGGGGATCTCCGCGCGTTCCCGCGAATTTCGTCGTCGGTGAAGCGGCACGGCGCGAGGCGGCGAGCTTCGAAACTCGCTGGCGCGCTCGATTTTCTTGACGAACTCCGGAAGCGACCGGTGTAGATTCCGCTCATCGGGGGGCGGATGCGCACGGGGGGTCGGCTCCGGCTCACAGGGTTGGCATTTCTCGCGGCGGTGCAGAGCGGGCTGCCGTGGGGGGCACTCGCCGCGCCACCGGGATTCCAGAACGAGGTGCTGATCGGCGGGCTGAGCGAGCCGACCGGCCTCGGCTTCACGCCCGACGGGCGCATGCTGATCATCGAGCGCGGCGGAATCATCCGCGTGGTTCAGCCGGGCGCGGTTTCGGTCGACGCACAGCCGCTGCTCCAGCTCACGAACATCAACACGGCAAATGGAGAGCGCGGCCTCGTGGGAATCGCGCTCGACCCGGTCTTCGCGAGCAACGGCTACTACTACGTCTTCTACACGGCGAACAGTCCACTCGTCGATCGGGTCTCGCGCTTCACCGCCACGGGAAACACGACCGTCCCGGCCAGCGAGTTCGTCGTCTGGGAGGACAACGTCACAGCGGGCTCGTTCCACCACGGCGGTACCGTCGCGTTCGGTCCGGACGGTCTCGTCTATGTCTCGACCGGCGATCACTTCTCGGCTGCGGACTCGCAGAGCCTTCAGAGCTACCACGGCAAGATCCTGCGCCTGCGGCCGGACGGCACGGTTCCCGGGGACAATCCGTTCATCGATGGCGCGGGGCCAAATCTCGACGCGATCTGGGCGCGCGGGCTGCGCAATCCGTTCCGCTTCGCGTTCGACCCGATCAGCGGGCGCATGTACATCGCCGACGTCGGGGCGAACGACGCGTCGACGTCGATCGAAGAAGTGAATCTAGGCGCAGCGGGCGCCAACTACGGCTGGCCGGTGTGCGAGGGTTCCTGCGGCACGGCGGGGATGACCAGCCCGATCTACTCCTACCCGCACGCGGGTCGCGACGCCTCGATCAGCGGCGGCTTCGTCTACCGGGGCAGCCAGTTCCCGCCCGAGTACCAGGGGACCTACTTCTTCGGCGACTACGTGCTGAACTGGATCCGCCGACTCACCTTCGATGCCGGCGGAAGCGTCACCGGCGCACTCGCCTTCGAGCCCGAGACCGGCGCGTCCGATGGACCCTACGGCGAGATCGTCGACCTGAAGCAGGGGCCGGACGGCGCCCTCTACTACGTAGACTTCGGCGTGAGCTGGGAGGGCGCATCGAATCCCGGCATCGTGCGCCGCATCCGCTACACGCTCGGCAACCAACCGCCGTCGGCGCAGGCGGCCGCGTTGCCGACCGGCGGACCGGCCCCGCTCTCCGTCGCGTTCACGAGCGCCGGCTCCGGCGACCCCGAGGGGCAGCCGCTCGGCTATCAGTGGGACTTCGGGGACAATACGTCCTCCGCCGAAGCCAACCCGACACACCTCTATCTGCAGAACGGCCGCTACAGCGTGCGCCTCACCGTCAGCGATGGCGTGAGCTCGGCGGTGTCGGCCCCCCTCTCGATCTCGGTCGGCTCACCGCCCATCGCGACGATCGTCGGGCCTGCGTCCGGCCTCCCCTTCCGCGCCGGAGACACGATCTTCTTCAGCGGCAGCGCCTTCGATCCGGACGGTACGCTCGCGCTCGGCGCGTTCTCCTGGACCGTGCTCTTCCACCACGACACGCACACGCATCCCTTCCTCGGCCCGCTAAGCGGCGTCAGCGACGGGAGCTTCGCGATCGAACGCAGCGGCCACGACTACTCCGGCGACACCCGCTACGAGATCGTTCTCGTCGTCACGGACGCCGACGGCCTGCAGGGCACCGCGTCGGTCTTCGTGCTTCCAGAGAAGGTGAACCTCACGGTCGACACTCAGCCGAGCGGGCTGACCGTCCAATGGGACGGCGTGAGTCTCGCCACGCCGTTCGTGCGGGACTCGCTGATCGGCTTCGAGCACACGGCGAACGCTCCAGACCAGAGCGCTGGCGGGACTTCTTACGCGTTCGTCGGTTGGTCGGATGGCGGCGCGCGCTCCCACCTCGTCGTGACGCCGGCGGCGCCGCAGAGCTATCTGGCGAGCTACCAGGCGGGAGCGACTCTGCCCGCCGGCCTGCTGGCCGGCTACGGCCTCAACGAAGGAGCCGGCCCCACGGCTAGCGACGCCTCCGGGAACGGTCTCACGGCGTCGGTGTCGGGCGCGACGTGGACGACGAGCGGCCAGTTTGGCGGCGCGCTCTCCTTCGACGGCGTGAACGATCTGGCCACCACCTCCGCCGCCACGCTCGGTTCGGCGTTCACGCTCACGGCCTGGGTCTTCAACCCGACCAACACAGCCTGGGAGACGCTGCTTGCGATCGGCGCGACGCGCGACTTGTACCTGGCCGGCGGCGTGCTCAGCTTCTACGACGGAGCGAGCGATCGCGCGTTCGGTGCCGCGATTCCGACCAACTCGTGGCAGCACGTCGCGCTCAGCTACGACGGCGCCACGCTGCGCGCCTACCTGAACGGAGCGCCGCGAGGCAACGCCCTGGCCGCGACGCTCGCGCCGGTCTCCGCCGGCATCCGCATCGGATCCTGGATCTTCAACGGCTCGAACACCGACTTCTTCGGTGGGCGCATCGACGAGGTCCAGATTTACGGGCGCGCACTCAGCGCCGCGGAGATCGCGCAGGCGATGAGCACGCCTGTGGGCGCGCCCGCTGCCGACACGGAGGCGCCGGTGCTGAGTAACGGGCAGCCGTCGGGCACGCTGCCCGCGGGCACCACGCAGGCCGTTCTGAGTGTGACTACGAGCGAGCCCGCGACGTGCCGTTACGCCACGACTCCCGGGGTCGGCTACGCGGCGATGACCGCCTCGTTCGGCGCGACCGGCGGCACCTCGCACACGACGGCGATCGCCGGCCTGACCGCCGGCGGCGGCTACAGCTTCTACGTGCGGTGTCAGGACGGCGCCGGCAACGCCAATGGGTCGGACTTCAGCGTGGTCTTCTCCGTCGCCGCGCCACCGCCCCCGGACTCCATCCCGCCGCTGCGAACGAGCGGGCTGCCTGCGGGAACGCTGCCCTACGGAACCACGCAGGTCACGCTGAGCCTCGCGACGGACGAGGCCGCGGTCTGCCGCTACGGCGCGCTTCCCGGCGTCGAGTACGGAGCGTTGCCGGGCGCGTTCGTCACGAGCGGGGGCACCGGGCACACGACGCCGGTGGCAGGCCTCGTCGACGGCGGCAGCTACCTGTTCTACGTGCGCTGCGAGGATTCGCTCGGCAACGCGAATCCGGACGACTTCGCGATCGCGTTCTCGGTCGCACTCCCGCCGCCGCCCGACATAACCCCACCGCTGCGCACGAACGGGTCGCCGGCGGGCACGCTCCCGTCGGGAACGACCGCGGCGACGCTCAGCCTGGCCACGGACGAGGCTGCAACCTGTCGCTACGGCAGCACTCCGGGCGTGGCGTACTCGCTGCTGGCGGGCGCGTTCACGATCAGCGGCGGCGCCAGTCACTCGACCCTCGTCGGAGGACTGGCAAACGGCGCGAGCTATGCGTTCTACGTGCGTTGCTTGGATGGCTCCGGCAACGCCAACGAAGACGACTTCCCGATCGGGTTCGCGGTGGCAAGCGCCCCGAGTGGCGCGCCGCTCGCCGCGTATTCGTTCAACCAGGGAAGCGGCGGCAGCGCTCCCGACGCGTCGGGCAACGGCCGCACCGCGACGCTCTTCGGCCCGACCTGGAGCACGCTGGGGCGTTTCGCGGGCGCGCTGTCGTTCGACGCCCAGAACGACCGAGCGGCGGCGCCGTCGGTGCCCCTCGGCCCGGCGTTCACGCTGATGGCGTGGGTGTTCAACCCGTCGCGCAGCGCCTACGAGACGATCGTCACGGTCGGCCCGGAACGCGACCTCTTCCTGCGCAGCGGCCGGATCGGGTTCTACGTGGGCGCGAGCGAACCTCTGTTTGGAAACGCAATCTCCAACAACACCTGGCACCACGTCGCAATCGTCTACGACGGTGTCCGGCTGACCGCGTACCTGAACGGGGCGCTGCGCGGCACTCCCTTCACCGTGCCGCTTGCCGGAACCAGCGGCGTGCTTCAGATCGGCGCGTGGCCCTACGGCGCGACGAGCTCGGACTTCTTCGGTGGGCGCATCGATGAGGTGCGCGTCTACGATCGAGCGCTCACGCCCGCGCAGATCCAGGCCGACATGAACGCCCCGATCGCGCCTTAGTCTGTGCGTGTACGGCGCGGCGTAGCCGCGCCTACGCTTGCCGCTCGGGCCCGTCTCGGGTCACGTTCCTTCGCTCAGGAGCTGCGGAGGCGCGCCCAGAGATCGGCGACTTCCCAGAATTGCGCCCAGCGCTCGACGTATGCCTCGTCGAAGGAAATGCCGCTGGCCAGAACGGCCTCGATGTCTGCGACGTCCTGGGTGCGGCCGGCGATGAGCTTGTGGACGATCACGTCCTCGGGCGACAGGATGCGCACCGGCTCGTCGCCGAGTCGCTCGGTTCGGGCGCGCGCGATCGCCTCGTGCTGGTAGTCCGTTCCGGCGGTCATCAGGTCCGCCGCGCCGAGCCTCGCGTGTCGAAGCCGCAGGATCTCGCCCGCCGGGTTGGCCAATCGCACGACCCAGCCGTCGGCTTCCAGGGCGGCGCGTAGAGCCGGGAGCCCCGGACCGAGGTCGGCGAGCAGCAGGTCGACGTCCGCGGTCATGCGCACCGCGAGGCGGTAGCGGTTCGCCGCCAGAGCCCCGACGAGAACCCAGTGGATTCCGAGGCTGTCGAGGACGCGCGCGAGCGCGCTAAGAGCGCCGAGATCGGCGGCCACGGATCTCGTTCCAGCGCTCGTAGAGTCGCAGGTGCGAACGGAGCTCCTCCTCGTCCTCAGCTTCGATGCCGGGATGCGCGAGGTCACCGAGGGTGCGCCTCATCCGGGCGAGGCGCTCGAACATCTCGGCGAGCGAAGCCGGCGGCCGCTCATCGTCGAGAGCACGATTCCCCTCGGCCACGCGAAGGAAGTACGCCCGATCCGCTTCCGAGGCTCGCTTCGTGGGCACGCGCCGACTATAACGCGCGGCGTCGGAAGCGCGCTTGGCCCATGCCGCGACGGCTGTCGCCGAGCGGCCTCCGCTCGCGCGCAGCGCGCTCGCTGCGCGCTTCGCTTGCCTACTCGTGGCGGAGGGCGTCGATCGGGTCGAGGCGGGCGGCCTGGCGCGCGGGGAACCAGCCGAACACGATGCCGACGGCGGCCGAGAACGCGAAGGCGAGCAGCACGATTCCCGGCTGGAACACGAACGGCACGCCGAGCGCGCGAACGCCGGCCAGAGCGCCGCCGAGCCCGACCGCGATCCCGAGCACGCCGCCGACGGACGACAGCATCACCGCTTCGACCAGGAACTGCAGCAGCACCTCGCGCTCGAGCGCGCCGATCGCCAGCCGGATCCCAATCTCGCGCGTGCGCTCCGTGACCGACACCAGCATGATGTTCATGATCCCGATGCCGCCGACCAGGAGGCTCACGGCCGCGACCGCGCCGAGCAGCGCCGTCATCACGCGCGTGGTGCCGGCCACCGCGGTCGCGATCTCCTTCATGTCGCGCACCGAGAAGTCGTCCTCGGCCTCGCCCGTGCGCCGCCGCTCCCGCAGCAGGCGCTCGATGTCGGCCTGCACCTTCCCGGTGGAGGCGCCGCGCAGCGCGGAGACGTAAATCGTGGGCACCTCCAGGTTTCCGGCCAGCCGGCGCTGGAAGAAGCGCAGCGGCACCAGCACGAAGTCGTCCTGGTCCTGGCCGAAGGTCGACTCGCCCTTGGCGGCCAGCACGCCGATCACCGTGCAGGAGAGCTTGCCGAGCCGCATGCGCTCGCCGAGCGGCTGCTGCGCGCCGAACAGCTCGCGCCGCACCGTGGCGCCGACCAGGCACACCGGCTTGCCCGCGCGCTCCTCGCCGTCGGAGAAGGCGCGGCCGGACTCGAGCGCCCAGTCGCGCACCAGCAGGAACGCCGCGGTGCTGCCGGACACGCTCGTCGAGCGATTGCGACTGCCCGCGATCGCCTGCGCCGGACGCGACGCGGTCGGCGCGACGGCCGCGATGCCGGGCACGTCGCGCCCGATCGCCAGCGCGTCGGCCAGCTCGAACGCGGGCGCGCCGTCGCGCGCGCCGCCGGGGCCGTGCTGACCCTGGCCGGGTCGCACCAGGAGCAGGTTGGTGCCGAGCTGCGCGAGGTCGGCCGTGACCTTGGCCGTGGCGCCGGCGCCGATCGTGACCATGGTGATTACCGCGGCCACTCCGATCACGATACCGAGCACCGTGAGCGACGAGCGCAGCGGATTGCGCCGGATCGCCTGCAGCGCCAGACGCAGCATGCCGGCGAGCATCAGGCGCTCTCGCGTTCGGGCGCGGCAAGCGCGATGCGGCCGTCCAGGAAGCGCACGACGCGATCGGCCCAGCGCGCGACGGCCAGGTCGTGGGTCACGAGCACGATCGTGGTCCCGCGCTGGCGGTTGTGCGCGCGCAGGAGCTCGAGGATCTCGTGGCTGGTGTGCGAGTCGAGATTACCGGTGGGCTCGTCGGCGAGCAGCAAACGCGGCTCGGTCACGATCGCGCGCGCGATCGCCACGCGTTGCTGCTGGCCGCCGGAGAGCTCGCCCGGCGTGTGCGACTCCCGCCCCGCCAGGCCCACGGACCCGAGCACGTCGCGCGCCAGCTTGCGCCGCGCGGCCCGCGGCAGCCCGCGATACACGAGCGGCAGCTCCACGTTCTCGAGCGCCGAGGTGCGGCCGAGCAGGTTGTAGCCCTGGAACACGAAGCCCAGGAAGTTGCGGCGCAGCCGGGCGCGCTCGTCGCGCGAGAGCCCCTCGACCGGGACGCCGTCGAAGCGGTACGAGCCGGCGGTCGGCGTGTCGAGGCAGCCCACGATGTTCATGCAGGTGGACTTGCCCGAGCCGCTCGGGCCCATTACCGCCAGGAACTCGCCGGCCTGGATCACCAGGTCGATCCCGTCGAGCGCGTGCACGGCGGCGTCGCCGCGCCCGTACACGCGGGTGACGCCGCGCAGCTCCACGCGTGGAACGGCCGCGGCCGTCATGGTTCGGGCGTCGCTACTTCGACGGCCAGCTCCGCGCCCGGCTCGAGCTCACCCGCTAGCACCTCGGTCCAGGTTCCGTCCGTCGCACCGATCTCGAGTGAGATCGCCTCGAGGCGCGCGCCGTTCGCGCGCCAGACGCGTGGCCCCGAGCCGTCGTGGGCCGCGCCCGGGCGCGAGCCGAAGCGGCGCGGTCCCGGCAGCAACGCGCGCAGCAGGCCACCGCGCGCCGACGCGGCGTGCTCGGGGGGCGCGAAGCGCAGGGCAGCGTTGGGCACCAGCAGCGCAGCGGCGGCGCGGCGCACCGTGATCTCGGCAGTGGCGGTCATGCCGGGGCGCAGCAGCAGCTCCGCGTTGTCCACGTCGAGCACCGTGGTGTAGGTGACCACGCCCTCGAGCGTCTGCGCGCCGAAGCGGACCTGCCGCACGCGAGCCGAGAAGCTGCGCTCGCGCCACGCATCCACCGTGAACGTGCCGGTCTGTCCTTCCCGGACCAGGCCGACGTCGGCTTCATCGACGCTGACCCCGAGCTCCATGCGCGCGAGATCCTCGGCCAGCGTGAACAGCACCGGCGCCTGGAGCGAGGCCGCGACGGTCTGCCCGGGCTCGATCGTACGCAACAACACCACGCCTGCGATCGGCGAGCGGATCTCGGCCTTGCCGAGATCGGTGCGCTGGGCGTCGAGCGTGGCGCCCGCCTGCGCGACCGCCGCTCGAGCGCTGGCGCTGCCGGCACGCGCGCGCGCTGCCGCGGCCTCGGCCGCGGCGTACTCCTGCTCAGACGGCACTTTGCCGCCGGAAAGCTCGCGCACGCGCAGGAGCCGGGCGAGCTGGCTCGACGCCTCGGCCTCGCTCGCGCGCGCCTCGATCACACGCGCGCGAGCGGCCTCGAGCGCGGCCTGCGTCTGCAAGACCTGCGCTTCGAGTCGAGTGGTGTCGAGCCGGGCGAGCACCTGCCCAACCTTCACGTGATCGTTGAAGTCGGCTTCGACGCTGCGGACCATGCCGGAGAGCTCGCTGCCCACGTCGACCTGATTCGTGGGCTGAAGCGCGCCCGTCGCGCTCACCGTCACGACCAGCTCGCCGCGCCGCACGCGCTCGGTGGCGTAGCGCACGTCGTCGTCGCCGCCGCTCATGGCCCAGAGCAGGAGGGCGGCCAGCGCGAGCGCCGCGCCGGCACTGAGCACGAGCGGCGAGCGCCAGCGGGCGCCCACGGCCAGCCGGAGCGCGCGTCGGACTTCCGCGCCGCTGCCTTCGGCTTCGTCGGGCGCACTCATCCGGGACCCGCGGGCGTCCAGCCGCCGCCAAGCGCCTTGTAGAGCCGGACCAGGTTCGAGGTCACGTCGGCATTGCTCACGGCGAGCTGATCCTGGAGCGTGACGACCGAGCGCTGCGCGACCAGCACGTTCTCGAAGTCGACCAGCCCGGATGTGTACAGGTCGCGCGAGAGCGTTGCCGCGCGCTCGGCCGCGCCGGCGGCTTCGGCGAGGGCCTGTCTGCGCTGCTGCTCGCGCACGTACGCCACCAATGCGTTCTCGACCTCTTCGAGCGCGCCGAGCAGCGCCGCCTGGAAGCGGGCCAGCGCCTGCTCGCGCCGAGCGTCCTCTACCGTCACCTGCGCGCTTCGCCGGCCGAAGTCGAAGATTGTCTGCCGGAGACTCGAGGCGAAGGCGCTGCCCCCGGCGCCCGAAGCGAACAGCTCGGACCCGGCCAGCGCGTCGAGGCCGATCGAGCCGACCAGCGACACGCTCGGGTAGCGCGCGGCCGTCGCCACACCGACGCGCGCGGTCTCCGCGGCGAGCTGGCGCTCGGCGCGCCGCACGTCGGGGCGACGCAGCAACGTGTCGGCCGGCACGCCGACCGCGACCGCGAGTGGTGCTATGGGCGGGGGGCGAGGCGTGGCGAGCAGCCCGAGCAGCGCTCCCGGCGGCTCGCCGCAGAGCACCGCCAGCCGGTGATTCGCCGCAGCGAGCGCGCTCTCCAGTGAGGGCAGCGCGGCGCGCGTCTGCTCGAGCTCTGCGCGAGCCTGCTCCACGTCGAGCGCAGTGGTCAGCCCCGCTTCCGCGCGCCAGCCGGCGATCTGGTAGGTCTCGCTCTGCGCCGCCAGGTTCGCGCTCGCCAGCGCCAGACGCTCCTGCAGCGCGCGCAGCTCCACGTAGCCGAGCGCCACCTCGCTCGTCAGGCTGACATGAACCGCGCGCAGGTCTTCCTCGCTCGCTTCGAGCGAGGCGGTTGCCGCCTCGAGCTCGCGCCGCTGCCCGCCGAACAGATCCAGCTCCCAGCTCGCGTCGAGTCCGGCCTGGTAGAGCGAGCGATCCCCTCCCCCGCCGGTGGATACGCCCGCGAACGAGCCGCCCGCTTCGCCCGCCGAGTGCGAGCGGTTCGTCGCAGCACTTCCCTCGAGTGAAGGGAGCAGCCCCGCGCGCGCGGCTCCGCGGCGGGCGCGCGCCTCGCGCACCCGGGCGCGAGCCTCGGCCAGGTCCAGGTTGCCCGCGATGGCGCGCTCGACGAGGTCGGAGAGCAGCGGGTCGTCGAGGACGCTCCAGAAGCGCGCGAGCTGCGCGTCGTCCGCGGCCGCGCCCGCAAGGCCGCCCTCGAGCGGCGCGTTCCAGTCGCCGACGGCCGGCGGATCGGGACGCACGTAGTCGGGTCCGACCGCACAGCCGACGAGCGCGACAAACGCGAACGCGAAGCAGGGCAAGCGCACAGCGCGTCGCGCTAGCTCGCGTCTTCCCGCGCGCCGCCCGGATCGCGCATCCAGTGCTTCGGACCGTCGCGGCGCATGATCTCCGAGAGCTTCTGGCGCTGCTCGCGCGAGAGCTCCGCGCGCACGCGCAGGAGCGTGCGCAGCATCGCCTTGTGGCGCTCGTTGCGCAGCGCGCCGATCTCGTCCGCCTTGGCGAGCACCGCGGCCTCGTCCGGCGCGTCGGCCTCGAGCAGCACGTGCATCGACTCGAACGCGCTGACCATGCGCTCGCGTCCGCCCTCGCGCTCCGCGCGCGCGGCGTCCAGGATCACGCGCACCTTCTCGCGCTGCGCGTCGTCGAGGCCCAGCTCGTCCAGGTGCTTCTCCAGGCGGGCGTCCAGTGGCGTGTGATGACCGCGCCCGCCTCGCTCTCCTGCGCCCCAGCGCCCGGCAAGTGCGGCCGGCGCCGCGAGCAAAAGGCCCAGCGCGAGCACGAGGGACGTCCAGCTTCTCGATCTCATGTTCGACCTCCTCGATCCATTGGAACGCGCGGGCCCGCGCGCGGGTTACCGCTCCGCAGCGTCGATCTCGAGCAGCGCCGCGAGCGCCTGGTAGTCCTCCGGCAGGTAGTCGCCCGTGTCTTCCGCCGAGAGCGAGGGGTCGACGAAGGCGTACAGCACGGGCGCGCTCTCGACCGGGCGCTCCGGCTCGCCCGGAAGCGCGAGCCAGACTGCGACGGCCGCGGCGACGGCGCAGGCGGGCACGAGCGCGCGCAGGCGCAGCGCGCGCCGCCTTTCGAGACGCGCTTCGAGGCGCTCGTGGAAGGCTTCGCGCCCGGCGGTGCTGTTAGGCGGCGGCCGGTAGGCCTCGTCGACCGCTGCGATCCAGCGCCGATCGTCTTGCGTCATGGCAGTTGCTCCTCGTCGCGCGCGTCTCGCGTGGCCGGGTGCGGGCGCAGGTCCGAAAGCTCCCGCCGCAGCGACTCGAGCGCGCGATGCAGATGGCTCTTCAGCGTCCCGACGGCCTTGCCGAGCAGCTCGGCCGCCTCCACGACGGTGCAGCCCTCGAGGTGGACCAGCACGAACACCTGGCGCTGCGCGACGGTCAGCCCGTCGAGCGCGGCGGCGATCCGGCGGCGCACGCCTGGATCGCCCTCGGGTCGCGGGTCCACAGGCTCGGCCGCGCGGTCTGGATCGCCCGAGAACAGCCGCCGCACCGCCTGCCAGCGCCGCTGGCGTTGCACTTCGCGCACGAGAATCCGGAAGAACCAGGTGTCCAGACTCGCGTCGCCGCGAAAGCGCGCGAGCCCGCGGTAGGCGCGCAGGAACGCGTTCTGCGCCACGTCCTCCGCCGCTGCAATGTCTCCACCGAGCAGGCGGAAGGCCATGCGCACCGCGTGCTCGCGCCGTGCCTCCACGAACGCGCTGAACTCCCCCGCCTCCACTGGCAGGGCAATCTCGGTCTTCCGGGCGGACAGCGCGACCGTCATGCTTCCGGAGGGTTCGACCCGCCCGCGGCGCCGGCGGTTTACCGGGCCTGGAACTTCGGCGGCCGCTTCTCCCGGAAGGCGCGCTGGGCCTCGCGGGCGTCCTCGGAGCGCATGGTCGCGGATTCCAGCTGGAGCGAGAGTGGGAGCACCAGATTGGAGACCATCTTCATGTAACGGTTGATGGGCACCTTGGACGCTGCGATCGCCTGCGCCGGGCCCTCGGCCAGCCGCGTCGCGATCTCGAGCGCCTTCGGCAGCAGGTCCGCGTCGTCCACCAGGAAGTTCACGAGCCCCATGCGCTCGGCCTCTACAGCGGGGAGGCGGTCGCCGGTCATCAGGAAGTACTTGGCGCGGTTCACGCCCATGAGCAGCGGCCAGATCACCTGTCCGCCGTCGCCCGCGCCGATGCCCATACGCACGTGCGTGTCGGCGAACACCGCGCTGCGCGCCGCCACCACCACGTCGGCGAGCAGGGCGATGGTCGCGCCGAGGCCCATCGCATAGCCGTTCACCGCGCTGATCACGGGCTTCTCGCAGTCGAGCAGGTTCTCGACGATCTCGCGGCCCTCGCGGAGCGCCGCGTCGGGGCCGCCATCGCCACCGAGCGGCGCGCCGCCGCCGAAGTCGCCGCCGGCGCAGAAGGCGCGGCCGGCCCCGGTGATCACGAGCGCTCGCACGGTCCGGTCGGCCATGAAGTCGCGCGGGAGACAGGTCAGCTCGTGATGCATCACGCCGTCGACGGCGTTCAGCTTGTCGGGGCGATCGAGCGTGGCGAGCGCCACCCCGCTCTCGCGCTTCTCGATCCGGATCGTCTTGTAGCTCGCGGCGTTCAACATCGGCATCCTCCCGACGCCATCCTACTCCCGGCCGCGCCGCGCCAGCGCGTCCTCACCGAGAGGCTCCGGCCGCTTCACCCGCAGGCTCTCCGCCCACTCGCGCGCGAAGTCGCGCTGGTAGCGCCAGTTCAGCCCTGCGGTGAGCAGCATCGCGAGGATGCCCCCGAGAGTCGCCAGCGCCATGTCCTTTTGCGCGTCCCAGACGTCGCCCTGCGAGCCGACGTACGCGATGCCGAGCTCGCCGCCGAAGACCTCCGCGGCGCCCCACTCGACCAGCTCGTAGAGCAGCGAGGTCGCCATGGTCACGTCGAGCGGCAGGTAGTAGCCCCAGAAGCCGCGCACATCGGCCACGCGCAGGAATACCTCGCGCACCGGGTACGCCAGCAGCAGCCCGTAGCAGAGGTGGACGAGGCGGTCATAGTGGTTGCGCTCGACGTCTCCGAGCCCGAGCCAGCGCTCGTACGGGACGAGCGAGTAGGTGTAGTGCGCCCCCACGATGTGCAGACAGGAGAACAGGAAGATCAGCGCGTAGGAGATGCGCGAGAGCGGAAGCGCGCGGCGCGTGAGCACCAGCACGGCCACCGCCGCCAAGAGCAGCGCGCTCTCGAGCGCCCAGTCGGCGCGGTCGTGCGGTGAGATCGCCAGCGCCGCGAACAGGGCTGCGCCGAGCCCGAACAGGAGCCTCGGAAAGCGCTGGTGCGAGAGCCAGCCCGGCACCCGCCGCTTATACACTTCGCTTTCCGGCGCGTCGATACGCAGGTCGATGGCGGTTCGTGCGCAGATCCTCGTCGTCGACGACGAGCCGCGGGAAGTGGAGCTGCTCTCGCGCACGCTGGGCGCGCTCGGCGAGGTGATCGGCGCGGACAGCGCCGAAGGTTGGACGCGCTTCCAGCAGACGCCCTGCGACCTGGTCGTGAGCGTGCAGCGCAAGCCAGGAGAGTCCGGCGTGGATCTCCTCCGACGCATCGCCGAGCACGACGAGCGCATCGGGCGCATCCTGCTGACCGGCTTCGCCGATTTCGACGCCACCATGGACGCGATCACCCGCGGACGCGTGCATGCGTGTCTGCCGAGGCCCTGCCCTCCCGCGCATCTGCTCGCCGCCGCGCGTTCGGTGCTGGAGCGCGCGCAGCTCGCGCGCGAGAACGGCGAGCTAGGGGAGGCGCTGCGCACGCGCAATCAAGAGCTCGAGCTGGCGCTCGAGTCGCTGCGCCAGGCTAAGGACGCCAGCGAAGCCGGCAACCGCGCCAAGAGCCAGTTCCTCGCCAACATGAGCTACACCCTGCGGACGCCGCTCACCGCGATCCTGGGCTTCGGCGAGCAGCTCGAGGAGGGGCTGGATCCGGCGGCGGCGACGGATGCGATCCGCTCCATTCGCAGTAACGGCGCGCAGCTCCTGCGTCTCGTGACCGACCTGCTCGACTTCGCGCACATCGAGTCCGGCGAGCTCGCACTCGAGAACGCACGCGTGCGCATCGACGACCTGCTCGCAAAGCTGCGCGCCCATTTTGCCCCGACCGCGCGCGAACGCGGGCTCGAGCTGCGCCTCGAGCGCGAGGGGGCCGCGCCTGAGGAGATCTCGACCGACGCCGCGCGGCTCCAGCAGGTGCTGCTGCACCTGCTGTCCAACGCCCTGCGCTTCACGGAGCGCGGCGACGTGCGCGTGCACGTGCGGCGCGCGTTGTGCGACACGCAGGACGGCATCGAGTTCGCCGTGAGCGACACCGGGATCGGCATCACTGCGGAGGACCGGCTGCGCATCTTACGCCCGTTCACGGCGGCCGGCGGCTCGGACCGCAGGACCAGTGGAGGCACCGGCCTGGGCCTGTCGCTCTCGAGCCGCTTGGTCGAGCTGCTCGGCGGGACGCTGGCGATCGAGAGCGAGGTCGGGCGCGGCAGCACCTTTCGCGTCGTGGTGCCGCTCGGTTTCGCGGAGACCGCACCGCGCGCGGAGCCGGCGCCCGTAGCGCCGCCGCCGCCTTCGCTCGCGGGCACGTGGATCCTGCTCGCAGAGGACTCCCCCGACAACCAGCGTCTGATCGCATCGTTTCTCCGGCGCGCCGGCGCGGTCGTCGAGGTCGTCGCGAACGGCAGGCTCGCGCTCGAGCGCGTGGCCACGGCCGAGCAAGCGAGCGAGCCCTTCGATCTGGTGCTGATGGACATGCAGATGCCCGAGCTCGACGGCTGCGAGGCGACGCGGGCGCTGCGCGCGCGCGGCTGCGACTTGCCGATCGTCGCACTGACCGCGCACGCGCTGCCAGCGGACCGCGAGGAGTGCCTGTCCGCGGGCTGCAACGACTTTCTGACCAAGCCGATCGAGCGCGCGCAGCTGCTCGAGGCCGTCGCGCGAAACGCTCACAAGGGCTAGAGCAACGGTGTAGGCGCCGTGAGCTCGCTACCTTCGGGATGTGATCGGGGGTTCACATCGGGGCTCGCGCGCCCTGCTCGCGCTTCTGCTGGTGGGGGCTGCGGCGCTCGCGCAGGCGCAGGAGTCGCGCTTCGTGGCGCGTGTGGTCGACGGCGACACGCTCGAGCTCGACGGCCGCGAGCGCGTGCGCTTGATCGGCGTCGACGCACCCGAGCGCGCGTCCGCGGGCAGCCCGGCCGCGGCCTTCGCGGAGGAGTCCACCGCCTTCGCCGCGCGCCTGGTGAGTGGTCAGCGCGTGCGGCTCGAGTTCGAGTCGAATCGACGCGACGCGTACGGGCGCACGCTTGCCTACGTGTTCCTCGAGGACGGAACGCTGCTGAACCTCGAGATCGTGCGCTCGGGCCACGCTCGCGCGTACACGCGCTTCCCCTTCGAGCGGAGTGCCGAGTTCCGCGCGGCTGAGCGCGAGGCGCGCGCGGGGCGGCGCGGGCTCTGGCGTCTGGATGAGTCGCCGGCCGCGCCAGCGCGCTCGGTACGCGCATGCGTCCCCGCGGGTCAGTGCTGCCGCGTCTGCCGCGCCTCGCGCGCCTGCGGCGACGCGTGCATCACCGCGAGCGGTGCGTGCCACACGGGGGACGGCTGCGCCTGCGACGCAGCCGACGTCTGTCGTTAGCCCCAGCGGCATGTCCGGCGCCCGGTACATCGCCCAGGAGTCGGCGCAGACCCTGGCCGAAGGCCTTGCCGAGTAGCGCGCGCGCAACCCGGGCCTGCTTCTCGATCTGGCGCGCGTGCTCTGGCGCAGCCGCAAGCTCGCGGCGAAGTGGCCGTGCGCGGAGTACGAACACTACCTCGGCGCAGGAGCGATCGCGTTTGCTGTAGAGTGGTTCCCGGGGCGCAGGAAAGGGAGTCATCATGCAGCCTCGACTTCTGCTTCCCGGGCTCGTGATCGTCGCGCTCGGACTCCCGATGGCCGCCCGCGGCGTGGACGGAGTGGTCGAGATCAACCAGGCCAACGCCCTGACCGGCGGGGTCACGGCGTCCGACGCGCCGGGCCTTCCCGTGACCCTCGACGCTTCGGGGAGCTACCGGCTGACGAGCAACCTCTCTGTGGGTCTTGGGTCTGGCGTCGAGATCACCGCGGACCACGTGACGCTCGACCTGAACGGCTTCTCGATCTTCTGCGCACCCCCCATCGGCACGGACCCCGACTCGCCGTGCCCGGACTCCGGCGCCGCGCTGGCGAGCGGGATCAACGCCACCGGTCGCCTGAACGTCGCAGTGGAGAACGGCAGCGTGCGCGGAATCGCTGGCTACGGCGTGCGAGCGGGGAACCACTGCAGCGTTCGGAACCTGCGCGTGATCCGGAATCTGGTCGACGGCATGGAGCTCGGGTCCGAATGCGCGATCGAGAGCGTCGATGCGTCCGAGAACGGCGTGGCGGGCATGAGGATGGGCAACGCGAGCGCGGTGACCGACTCGATCGCCACCGACAACGGGGAGTCGGGGATCGTCGTGGGCAACGGCAGCAGCGTCCACAACAGCACGGCGCGCGGCAGTCCGGTCGGCTTCAGCACCAGCTGGGGCACCACCTTCCGCGGCTGCGCGGCCTCCGGGAACGCCGACGGGATCGTCTCTCTGCTGGCCGTAACGGTGACCGGCTCCTCAGCCGACTCGAACACCAACGACGGGATGGTGGTAGGCGCGGGCAGCGCGGTCACGCACAACTCCACCCGTTCGAACGGGGGCTCCGGGATCCTGGCCGGTGCGGGAAGCACACTGCTCGGAAACACGGCCCGGGACAACACCGGCTTGGGCTTCCAGCTCGGTCCCAACGTCGGCTATGCCCA
Organism: uncultured Myxococcales bacterium; assembly: GCA_964454165.1. Classification (GTDB taxonomy): domain Bacteria; phylum Myxococcota_A; class UBA9160; order SZUA-336; family SZUA-336; genus CAYVQJ01. Next base: position 23,072 of record CAYVQJ010000111.1, read on the forward strand.
AAACGTGCTGGTCGGCAACAACGGCGGGACGGGCAATCCGCAGCTCAGCGGCGGCACGGAGATCGGCACCAACTTCTGCGACACCAACACGACCTGTCCGTGAGCAGCCCGCACGTCTCGAGCGCTGCGAGCGCCGCTGGGAGCGGCCGGGAGCGCTAGCGGACGATGACCTTGCAGGCGAGCTAGCGCCCCGCCTTGCGGATCACCGGCGGGAGGCCTGTGGAGCCGCGATCGACGCCGGTGAAGTTGAATGCGGCGCGCGTCGCGTCGTCGCCTGCGGCGCGCGCGCGGCGGCGCAGGTCGGGTCCCGCGGCGGTGAGTCCGCCGTCGACGGCGAGCGCCTCGCCCGTCACGAAGCGCGCGTCCTCGCTCGCCAGGAAGAGGGCTGCACCGGCGATGTGCTCGCCGCGCCCCGCCTCGGGCCACGGCTGCATCGTCTCCAGGCGCTTCTCTGCGAGCTCGGGGGCGCCGCGATGGACCAGCGGGGTCAGGATCCCACCGGGACAGATCGCGTTCACGCGGATCTTGAACTCGGCCAGCTCGACGGCCGCGGCGCGCGACAGGTTGATCACCGCCGCCTTCGCCGCCGAGTACGCGAGCGGGCCCGCGCCGCCGGAGAGCCCCGCGACCGACGCGGTGTTGATGATCGACCCGCCCTGCCCGCGCGCCTTCATCGAGCGCGCGCCGTGCTTGATCCCGAGGAAGACGGCGCGCACGAGCACGGCGAAGGTGTAGTCCCAGTCCTCCACCTCGGTCTCGGTGATCGCGCCGATCGCGCCGCCGACGCCGGCGTTGTTGAACACCACGTCCACGGCGCCGAAGTCCTGCTCGGCCAGCGCGATCATCGCGGCGACGTCCTCCTCGCGCGAGACATCCGTGCGCAGGAAGCGCAGCCGCGCCGCGGCACCGCGCTGCGCGGCGAGCTCGAGCGTGTCCTTGCCCGAGCCTTCGTTCATGTCCGCGACCACGACGCGCGCGCCTTCGTCCAGGAAGCGCAGCGCCGTCGCACGCCCCATCCCGCTCGCGCCGCCCGTGATCACCGCCACCTTGCCATCCAACCGTCCAGCCATCGGATCCTCCTCGTCGGGCGCGATCATAGCCGTTGACCGTCCTCTCGAACGGACTATGCTGCGACGCAGCGAGGCAACGCCGCATTGCGTCGCCCTTCCCCCTCAAAGCGTGGAGTCCGGACATGCCCCGGTACGCTTACGATCGCCTGACTGCGCTCGACAACTCGTTTCTGGTGCTCGAGAAGCCGAACGCGTACATGCACGTGGCCTCGACGATCACCTTCGACAGTGGTCCGCTGCGCACGCCCGAAGGGGGAGTCGACGTGGAGGCGATCAAGCGGCTCACCGCAGCCAAGCTCCACCTGATCCCGCGCTACCGCCAGAAGCTGCAGTACATCCCGCTCGAGCAGCACCCGGTGTGGGTCGACGACGAGCGCTTCTCGATCGACTACCACATTCGCCACACCAGCCTGCCGCGCCCGGGCACGCTCGACCAGCTCAAGCGCATGTCCGCGCGCATCATGCAGACGCACCTCGACCGCTCGAAGCCGCTCTGGGAGACGTGGATCGTCGAGGGTCTCGAGGGCGACCGCTTCGCGATGATCAGCAAGGTGCATCACTGCATGATCGACGGCGTCTCGGGTGTGGATCTCTTGAACATTCTGCTCTCGACGGAGCCGACGCAGGAGCTGCCCGTCGCCCCGCCGTTCGTGCCGCGGCCCGCGCCCCGCGGACGCGAGCTCTTGCGCGACGAGATCGTGCGCCGCCTGGCGTTGCCGTTTCAGCTCGTGCGCGACGTGCGCCAGTTCGCGCGCGAGGCGGAGGACTTCCGGCGCGAGCTCCAGGTGCGCGGCCGCGCGATCGCCGAGATGCTCGGCTGGGCGCTCTCGCAGGCATCGGACACGCCGCTCAACGAGCCGGTCGGCCCGAACCGCCGCTTCGATTGGCTGGCGATGGACATCGACGAGATCAAGCTGCTGCGCAAGGCACTCGGCGTCTCGCTGAACGACGTGGTGCTCGCGACCGTCGCCGGCGCCGTGCGCCACTTCTTCCAGCAGCGGCGCGTGACGCTCGAAGGTCTCGACTTCCGCGTGATGGCGCCGGTCAGCGTGCGCCGCGATTCGCAGCGCGGGGCGATGGGCAATCAGGTGTCAGCCTGGATCATCCCGCTGCCGCTCGCGGAGCCCGACCCGATCGCGCGCGTGCGGGCGATCTGCGAGGTCACGACCCGGCTCAAGGAGTCGAAGCAGGCGGTCGCGGCCGAAGCGCTCACGCAGGCTGCGGAGTGGATGCCGTCCACGCTGCTCTCGCTCGGCGCGCGCAACGCCACGCGCCTCTTGCCGTTCAATCTGGTCGTGACCAACGTCCCCGGCCCTCAGGTCCCGATGTACATGCTCGGCGCGCGCATGCTCGAGAGCTACCCGAACGTGCCGCTCGCCGATCGGCTCGGCCTCGGGATCGCCCTGCTCTCCTATGCCGGCAAGCTGCACTGGGGCTTCAACGCGGACTACGACCTGTTGCCCGACCTCGACCTGTTCGTGCAGGCCATCCGCGAGTCGTACCAGGAGCTGCGCAAGGCCGCCGGCGACGCGCGCCCCGTCGATCTCGACAGCGCGCGCGGCCGCTCGCGCAAGAAGGACGGCGCCGCCGCGTAGCTCGGCACCCATCGGGTGCGCTTCCACGACTCCAGCCTGACAGCTATGCTGTCACTGGACCACGGGGAGGCGCTGCATGGCAAACGACGCGCGCATGACCGTCCGCCTCGATCCGGCCACGCGGCGCAAGCTCGAGCGCCTGGCTGCGCGTGAGGGCATCTCGCTGAACGAAGCCCTGAACCGGCTCCTGCAGCGCGCGCCGGACCAGGCGGAGCGCGCGGCCGGGCGCCGGCGCTACCGGCTCAAGCCGCGAAGGCTGGGATTCGGGTTCGATATCGCCCGGGCGCGAAGCCTAGCGGCCGAAATCGGCGATGAGCGAGCGCTGCAGAAGCTGAAGGGGCGGCGGTGAAGATCGCCGACGTGCAGATCCTGTTCTACGCCATCGACTCGACCTCCGCGCTGCACGCGCCCGCGGCGCGCTGGCTCGAGGACGCGATCAACGACCGCGAGGTGCTCGGCCTCAGCTGGCCGACCATTCACCAGTTCCTGCGGCTCGGCACGCACCCCGTCTTTCCCGGCTGCATGACGGACGACGAAGCCACGGGCTGGATCGAGGAGTGGATCGACGCGGGCGTCGAGATCGTCGGCGACGCGGACCTGCGCTGGGAGATGTTCGTCGAACTCGTCGGGGCGTCCCGGCGCGCGCTGCGCAACGCCATCGACGACGCCTACCTCGCCGCGATCGCCATCTCGCGCGGCGCCATCCTGGCGTCCTTCGACGACGACTTCGAGCCCTTCGTGGCGCACGGCCTGCGCTGGGAGCGACCGCGGACCTGACGAGGGGACCTCCCCGGCGAAGGAAGAACGAGTTGGGTCTCGCCCGTCGCGCTCCGTGCCTTCGATCTTCGGGGGCGTTCTACTCAGCCAGGTTCATGCGCCGGAGCAGCGCGGCGAAGCGCGGGTCGGCGCGGTAGGGGTCGTAGACGGGGTTGGCCTTCAGGTACACCTCGTCCTTCCGGTCGATCGCCTTCTGGAGGCACGCGAACAGCGCGTCCGCCTCGCCGATCACTGAGCTTGCGGTCGTAGCGCGCCGACCCAAGGTGGTAGCCATCCGAGACACGGATGAGCTGTGCGGTGATCCGCAGCTGATCCTCCGACCGGCGCACGCTCCCTTCTACGACCGAGCCGACTCGAAGCCGCCGTAGCGCTCGACCATTGGCTTCAGCACTTCGCGCTGCCGCGCGCGCACGCGGTGGCCGCGCGCCTCGCTCCCCGCCATCAGGGCGGTGTAGCCGACGATGTCGGTGAACATGATCGCGACGAGGCGGCGTTCTGTCCGGTCCGGCTGCACGAGCGACCTCCGCGAGCGAGCCGTCGAGCGGATCTTACTTCAGATCGGCGCCCCGGAAGGGAAGGGTCAGCCTTCGTACCACTCGTAGGCGGCGCTGCGGGCCAGGCGGAAGCCGAAGGCGCTCTTGTCGAAGGGGCCGTGGCGGCGATCGCAGCGCGCGAGGTCGGCGCCGAGGCAGTAGGCGCCGCCGCGCGCCACGCGGTACGTGCCGTACGCCGCGTCTTCGTGCGGCGAGCCGGGATAGCGCCAGTACAGGCTCGCGACGAGCTCTTCCACGTTCCCGGACATGTCGAGCGCTCCGACCGGCGAAGCGCCCGACGGATAGACACCGACCGGTGTCGTCGCGCCGACGCCGCCCTCGCGCGTGTTGCAGCGCGACGAGTCGAAGCGCTCGCCCCACGGAAACGCGCGAGCGTCCGTGCCGCGCGCGGCGCGCTCCCACTCCGCCTCGGTCGGCACGCGATACTGCAGGCCCGACCGCTCGGAGAGCCACTCGACGTAGAGCGAGATCGCGCCCCAGGACAGCGAGTGCACCGGGTGGCTCGAACGCCAGCGCGGCGATCCCTCGGCGACCCAGTACGCCGGCAGCTCGACCGCTCCGACGTCGCGCGCGAACGCGGCGAACTCGCCTTCGGTCACGGGGAACTTGCCGATCTCGTAGGCGTCGAGCTCGACCTCGTGCTGCGGCGTCGCCTTCCGAAACCACGCCTCGGGCACGCCGTAGCGGCGCGCGAGCCCCGGTACTTCCGCGGGGTCCGTACCCATGCGGAATTTCCCGAGCGGCACACGGCACATCGCCGGGCGCAGCGGATCGAGGCGCGGATCGCCGCCGAGCGCGAGCGCGTGGCCTGCGCTCTGGCGCGCGAGCAGTGGCTGCGCCTCGTCCTCCAGACACGCGAGCAGCGCGGGCAGCAGGGACTCGAGCGCGCTGTCGCCCTGCGCCGCGAGCCAGCGTTCGAGCTCGGGGATGGCGTTCCCGAGCAAGACCGGTGGCAAGAGAGTTCGCGACTCGCTCACGGGCCCGGACGCACCACGCGCCCTTCCCCACCGTCCGGATCCCAGGCGCGCAGCGCGCCGTCGCGGCCGCCGGAGAGGATGCGGCCGAGCGGGCTCCAGACGAGTGTCGAGACCTGCCGCGTGTGCCCGCTGAGCGTGTGTAGCGCCCGACCCGACGCGACGTCCCACACGCGCACCGTCTTGTCGAACGAGCCGCTGGCGAGCCGGCGCCCGCCCGGCTCGAATGCAGCCGCCCACACCGTGAGCGCGTGGCCTTCGAGCACGCGCACGAGCGCGCCGTCGCGCGTCCACAGCCGGATCGTTCGATCGCGCGAGGTGGTCGCCAGCAGCGATCCATCGGGCGACCAGACGAGACACAGCGTCATGTCGGCGTGCGGAGTCAGCGTGCGCGAGCCTCCGCTCGCGACGTCGTGGAGCGACACGCTGCCGTCGCGCGCGCCGGAGGCGACGAGCGCGCCGTCCGGCGACCACGCGACGCCGTAGCACGGCTGCGCGTGCGCAGAGATGCGCCGCTCGCGCACGCGCCCGTCGCGGCGCCAGAGCTCGACTGCGCCGTCGTCGAGGGCGACGGCGATGCGGGCTCCGTCCGGTTCGAGCGCCAGCGCCTCGACGCCGGCGGCGAGGCGCATCCGGCGCCGCGGGCCTTCTCCGAACGGCACGCACCACTCGCGCACTTCTCCATCCAGACCACCGGACAAGAGCGCACCGTCATCCGGCGCGAAGGCGAGCGCCTTCACCGCGCGTGTGTGCGACTCGGGCATCGCCGCGCGCTCGGCGAGGTCCGCGTCGAGCACGCGCAGCGTGCGGTCGCCCTGCGCGAGGGCGAGCCAGCCATCGGTCCCGCGCAGCGCCAGACGGACGATCGCGCGATCGCCGCCGGGGCTCAGGCCGAGCAGCGCTCCGCTCGCCGCCTCGAACACGCGGACGCGGCCGTCGAGCGACGCGGTGGCCAGTCGCGCGCCCTCCGGCGACCAGGCGACCCACTCGACCTCGTCCGTATGGCCTTCGAGCGCGCGCTCGAGCCGCCCGCTGGCGAGATCCCAGAGACGCACGCTGCGGTCGTGCGAGCAGCTCGCGATGCGCAGGCCGTCCGGCGAGACGCTGGCGGCGTCGATGTCGTCGTCGTGCGCGGAGATCTGCAGGCGCAGCGCGCCGCTCGACGCGTCCCAGACGCGCACGCTGCGGTCGTGCGAGCAGGAGACGAGCGTGCGCCCGTCGGGAGTCCAGTCCACGGTGTTGGCGTGGTGCGCGTGGCCGACGAGCTCGGCGTGCAGCCGCCAGTCGCGCGTGTCGAACACGCGGATGTGCGCGTCGTCGCAGCTCGTGGCCAGCCAGCGGCCGTCCGGCGAGAAGCGCAGATCCTTGATCAGCCGCGGGTGCGCGCGCAGCACGTGCAGCGGGCGTCCGCTCGCGACTTCCCAGATTCGAACGGTCGCGTCGGCGGCGCCGGTCGCGAGGCTGCGGCCGTCCGGCGCGAAGCCCGTGGCCCAGATCGGCCCTGCGTGCCCGTCGAGCCAGTGCAGGCGTTGCCCACGACCCGCGTCCCACAGCGCGGCGCGCGCGTCGTTCGAGCCGGTCGCGAGCAGCACGCCGTCGGGTGACCAGGTGACGGACCAGACGCCGTCGTCGTGACCCTCGAGCCGGCGCAGCGGCGCGAGCGTGCGTGCGTCCCACACCAGCGCGCTGCCGTCCTCCGAGGCAGACGCCAGCCGCGCTCCGTCGCGCGCCCACGTCGTCATCCAAACCGGGGCGGAATGCCCCGCCGAGAGCGCACTCAATGCCTGCTTCCTCCGAATCGCGCGGAGCGTCGCGAACGCGCTCGGACCGTGCAACGGGGACGCGTCGGGGTTGACGCGAGCGCGCGGCCTTGGCATCGCCTGCGCGTGGCAAGTAGCAGTCCGACGTCGCGCCTGCGCCCCGCGACCAGGTCGCTGCGCAGCGTGCTGGCCGCGCTCTCGCTCGCGCTCGCGGCCTACGGCTACGGTCCGGAGGAGGATCCGTTCGTGCGCGGCTGGAAGCTCGTCGCCGCGGCGGCGAACGATCGGCGCTGGGCGCAGGCCGAGCTCGAGCGGGCGCAGCTCGATCCCGCCCTCGCCGAGATCCGCACGGGAACGGGCTCGGATCCGGGGCCCCCCCTGGATGCGGCGCTGCGCGCGCGCGACGCGGCGGGCCTCGCGCGCTCGCTGACCACGCTCGCCTGGCTGGCGATCGACTGGAAGCTCGAGAGCTCGCGCCGCGAGGTGCTCGCGCAGTACTACGCCGCGAAGTACCGCGTGGAGGCCGCCCGCGGCTACTACGCCGAGCTGCTGGCGCCCGCTCTGCGCCGCCGCGACGACCCGCGTTTCGCGCAGCTGCACGCGAGCGTGTGGCAGGGCTTCGACGACGCGCGCGCGGCGCTCGGACGCCCCGGCTTTCTCGGCCGTGGCGTCGCGCCCCCTGATCTCGCGGCATTCGACGCGGCGCGCCGGCGGATCCGCGAGGCGCTGCGCGAGGTGTTTCCCTTCCTTCCGGAGGTGTCGCCATGAGTTGGCTTCGGCTCGCAGTCTCGCTCGCGCTCCTGTCCGCATGGACCGCGCCCTCGGCGCTTGCGGACGAAGTGGAATCGCTGCGCTCACGAGTCGCGGAGCTCGAGCGCGCGCAGCAGAGCACGCTGGCCGAGCTCGACCTGCTGCGCGCGGAGCTGCGCGGCGAAGCCACGCGCGCGCCGGTCGCGAGCGGCCCGGAACCGGGCGAGCCCGACCTCGACGTGCTCGCGCCGCGCTCGCTCGCCTCGCGCGTCGACTTCCACGGGCACGTCGCCGTGGGCTACTTCGGCTTCGAGAACCGCAACGTGAATCCCGGGGAGCCCGGCAGCATCGCGGTCACCGACCTCGCGCCCGAGAGCTCGTTCTCGCTCACCGACGTGAGCTTCTTCACCGGCATCCAGCTTCATCCCCGCCTCTACGTCGCGACGGAGGTCGAGTTCGAGACCGGCGGAGACGAGGTCGAGATCGACCAGACCTTCATCGAGTGGGATCTGCTCGGAGAGGAGGACCTGGCGCTCCGACTCGGCAAGTTCTACGTGCCCTTCGGCATCGAGCGGCGCTTCCAGAACGCGCCGCAGAACCCGCTGGTCGACCGGCCCTCGCCGTTCCTGCACATCGTCCCGGGGACATACTCCGACACCGGGCTCATGCTCCACGGCGAGCGGACGCTCGGCGAGTTCCCGGAGCTGGTGGCGGGCTGGGAGCTGGCGCTGCTCAACGGGCTGGGCGCAGACCTGTTCGACAGCGCGCGCGAAGCGCGCCAGAACCGCGACAACAACGCGAGCAAGGCGGCTGCCGGCCGGCTGGGCCTGCGCTACGACCGCTGGCTCGAGGTCGGCGCGTCGTTCCTGCGCGGCGAGTACGACGACTCAGACGAGGACGACGTCTACGCGCTCGGCGCCGATCTGTACGCCACGTGGGGCGGCTTCGCGCTGCGCTCCGAGTACGTGTTCTCCGGCGTGGATCGCCCGCAGCTCGTGGATGCCAATGGCGTACCTTGCTCCGACGTCACGCCGGGCTGCGCCGGCCTGACGCCCCCGGTCAGCACGCTCGGCGGCAAGCTGGACCGGCGCGGCTGGTACGCCGAAGGCAGCTACCGGCATCAGCCCGCGTGGGCGGGCGTCTTTCGCGATCTCGAGTACGTGCTGCGCTTCGACGTGCTCGACGAGGACGACCGCGTACACGACCTCCTGGACGCACGGCGCGTCGCACTCGGCCTCGTCTCTCGCCCGCTGCCGCCTCTCAAGCTCAAGCTGCAGTACGAGCAGAGCGACGAGGACAGCGACGAGATCGACAACAACGCGGTCCTGCTCGAGGGCTCGGTGGCCTGGTGATGCAACCCGACGTCGCCGTGATCGGAGCCGGCCCCGCGGGACTCGCCGCCGCCTGGGAGCTCGCGAGCCACGGCGCGTCCGTGGTGGTGCTCGAGGCGAGCTCCGCGCTCGGGGGCATGGCGGGCACGGTCGAGCGCGCGGGCTGGCGCTTCGACTACGGCGGCCATCGCTTCCTCACGCGCTGGCCCGAGCTGCTGCTGCGCGTGCGCGCTCTGCTCGGCGCCGACCTGCTCGAGGTCGAGCGCAAGAGCGTGGTGGTGAACGAGGGCCGGCGGATCGGCTATCCGCTCGAGCTCGGCGACGTGCTGCGCAGCGTTCCCTGGCCGCGCGGCGCGCGCTACGTCGCGAGCTTCCTGCGCGAGCGGCTGCTGGGACCGCCGCGCGACGAGACCAGCTTCGAGGGCTGGATGACGCGGCGCTTCGGCCGCGCGCTCTACGGCGACTTCTTCGCGCCCTACACCCGAAAGCTGTGGGGCGTCGATCCGGCGGCGCTGTCGTCCGCGTGGGCGCCGGAGCGCATCGGCAGCTTCGACCTCGGCATAGCACTGCGCAGCCTGGCGCGGCGCCGCGCGCCCGAGCCGCGCACCTACGCGCGGCGTTTCCTGTATCCGCGGCTCGGGATGGGCCAGCTCTTCGACGCGATCGCCGCGGACGCCGAGCGCCGCGGCGCGCGCATCACACGCGGCGCACGCGTGCTCGGGCTGCGCTGCGAGGGCGCGAGCGTGCGTGCTGCCCGCGTGGCGGGCGGCGAGGTCGAGGCGCGGCACTTCATCGCGACGCAGCCGCTCCCCGAGCTGGTGCGCGCGCTCGGCGCGAGCTCTGCCCTGCGCTTCCGCGGCCTGCGCTTCCTGAACCTGCGGCTCGACGCGCCAGCGCGCCTCGGCAGCACGTGGGCGTACCTGTCGGACGGCGCGGGCATCGTCTCGCGCGTGCAGGATCCCGAACGACGCAGCGCGTGGATGGTGCCGCGCGGGGCGGGCTCGCTGCAGCTCGAGATCCCGACCTCGCCGGGCGACGCAGTGTGGGAGCTCGACGACGCTGCCCTCCTCGCGCGCGCCTGGCCCGAGCTCGAGCGCGCGGGCGTCGCTCCCGCGGCGAAGCTGCTCGGCTTCGGGTCGGAGCGCCTCGCCCACGCCTACCCGATCTTCGAGCGCACCGCGCGCGACGAGCTCACGCGCGCCCGCGCCGTCGTCGCGCGCTTCGCGAACCTGACCCCGTGCGGGCGGCAGGGCGGCTTCGGCTACGTGTTCTCGGACCGGGCGATGGAGCAAGGTATCGCCGCGGCGCGCCGCCTTCTCGGCGTTCCCGAAGCATTGCCCGGCGAAACGGGAGAGCCCTCGTGCCCGACCGAAGCTGGCTCGCTGCTCGGGTGAGGGCACGCGCGCCGTTGCTGCCGCTCGTCGCAGCTGCGGTGCTGCTGCCGCTCGGTCTCGCGCTGCGGCTGCCGGCGTCGCTCGACGGGCAGGACGCGGTGAACTTCGCGCTGGCGCTCGCGGACTACGACATCGGCCTCGAGCAGCCGCAGTTCCCGGGCTACCCCCTCTACATCGCGCTGTGTCGCGCGCTCCAGGCGCTCGGGCTGCGCGAGGAGTTCGCGCTCGCGCTGCCGGGGATCGCAGCCGCGCCGGCCCTCGTCTTCGCGATGTTCGCGCTGGCGCGCGCGGCCGGGCTGGCGCGCGGCGTGGCGAGCGCAGCGGCGCTGCTCGTCGCGCTGCACCCGCTGCTCTGGAGCGAAGCCGCGCGGCCGCACCCCGACCTTCTGGGCACCTGCGGAGCGTGGGTTTCCCTCGCGCTCGCGCTGCAGGGTCGCGCGGGGTCGAGCGGGGTCGCGCTCGGGCTCGCGCTCGGCGTTCGGCTCGACCTCGCGCCGCTCGTCGCGCTGCTGGCGGCGCTCGGGTCGGGCGCGCGACGTCGCGCGGCCGCAGGGCTTGCACTCGGGGTCGCGCTCTGGCTTCCGCTGTTCGCGCTCGCGGTCGAGCCTTCGTTCCCCCGCGATGCCGGCAGCTTTCTCCTGGGTCACTTCGGCGATTTCGGCAGCTCGCTGCTCGGCGCCTCCGGCCGGGCGCCCGCTCGCGCGCGCCGCGGCGCAGGCACTGCTCGCGCTCGGACCCGGCGTCGCCGCGCTGCTCGCGGCCGGCGCCGGAATGCGCGTCGCCCCACCGGAGCTCCGGCGTCTGCTGGCGTTCGCACTTGCGCCGTACGCGCTCTGGGTGAGCTGCGGCCAGAACCTTTCGAACGCGCGCCACTGGCTGCCGCTGCTGCCGCTCGCGGCACTCGGCGTGGCGTGCGCACTCGCCTCGCTGTCCGCGCAGCGCCGCGCGCTCGTCGCGGTTGCGCTCGTGCTCGCCGCGCTGCCCACGTTCGAACGGCTCGCGACGCCAGCCATCGACGGACGCGCTCTCGTGCAGGCAGTGGTGGACGCCTGCGCCGGCTGCGACGCGGTGTACGTCGGCGCGTCGGCGCGCCTGTTCGAGCGCTACGCGCCAGCGGGCTTTCCTGCCCGGCGCTGCCGCGATCTGCGCGCCGTACAGCTCGACGTCGCGGCGTTCGGCGCAGGAGCGCACGGGCTGCTGGCGACGGACGAAGTCGACGGCATCGCGGCGCGCGCGCGTCCGCTGCGGGAGCTTCCGGGTGGTCTTCAGCTGTACCGGCTCGACGCCGAGGCGCTACGGTAGCGCCGTGCGCTCGTTCAACCTGCTGCGCTACTTCACCGCTGCGAGCCTCGCGGTGATCGCGGGAATCGCGCTCGCGACCGGCTGGACGTTCTCGCGCAACCTCGAGCGCAGCCTGGTGGATGAGGCGGGCTTCTACGCGGAAGACGTGGCCGCTGCACTGAACCGCGCGGTGTTCGAGGAGTTCCTGCGCCCGCTCCAGCTACGCGGCGAGACGATCGACCTCGAGCGCGCCGAGCAGCTGCGCGCGCTCGACGAGGTCGTCGCCAGCCGGACGCAGGGCCTGCGCATCCTCACGGTGATCCTGTTCGACCCCGAGGGAACGATCATCTACGCGACGAACCCGGGCTACATCGGGCATCGCTCTCGGGCGAACCCGGGTCTGGCGGCCGCGCTCGGCGGCGAGCCGCACACCCTGCTGAAGCGCGCCGAGCTGGAGCAGGACGCCATCCGTCCCGGCCACGACCTGATCGAGACCTACACTCCGTTCTTCGACCTGTCGATCGCCCCGGGAACGCCCGCGCAGGTGGTCGCGGTGCTCGAGATCTACCAGGATGCGCGCCGCATCACCCGTGAGATCGCCGCGGGGCGCCAGCGCATCGCTCTGGCGACCGCGGGGCTGATGGGGCTGCTCTTCTTGCTCCTGTTCGAGATCGTGCGCCGCGGCGACGTGCGGATCCGCGAGCTCGGAGGCGCGCTCGAAGCGGGTAGACTCGAGCTCGAGCAGCGCGTGCGCGCTCGCACCGCCGAGATCGAGCGCGAGCGCGGCCGGCTGCAATCGCTGTTCGACGGCATCGCCGATGGCATCTCCGTGATCGACGAGCAATTTCGCGTGGTGAACGCGAACGCCGCGCAGGCGCGCGCGTTCGGGCCGCGCGACGCGCCCCCGGAGCTGTGCCACGTGCGCTGGGCCGGCCGCGCGTCCCCCTGCCCGCGCTGTCCCGCGCAGGAGACGCTGCGCTCCGGCGCCCGCGGGGAGCGGCGCGACCGCTGGCGCGACGCGCAGGGCCGCGAGCGCGACGTGGAGGTGACCACCTTCCCCTACACCACGGCGGATCAGCGCCGTGCGGTGATCGAGGTGGTGCGGGACGTGACCGAGCGCAGCGAGCTGGAGCGGCAGGTGCTGCAGTCCGAGAGCCTGGCGTCGCTCGGCGAGCTCGCGGCCGGCGTCGCCCACGAGATCCGCAACCCGCTCGGCATGATCGCGAGCGCCGCCCAGCTACTCGAGGCGACGGACGCGCTCTCGGCGCGCGACCGCGAGCTGCTCGAAGTCGTGCGGGCGGAGGCCTCGCGGCTGAACAGCACCGTCTCGGAGTTCGTCAACTTCGCGACGCCGCCGCGCCCGAGCCCGACGGCCACCGACGCGGCCGCGCTGCTGGAGCGCACGGCCACGCTGCTGCGCCCCGAGACCGAGCGCCGCAAGATCGCGCTCGAGGTGACGGTCGACGCCGCGTTGCCCAAGTTCCGCGCCGATCCCGAGCTCTTGTTCCGCGCGCTCGCGAACCTGGCGCTCAACGCGCTGCAGGTGCAGCAGGACGGCGGCTGGGTCGGCCTGCGCGCCCGCGCCGACGCGGGAGCCGTGGTGCTCGAGGTCGCGGACCACGGCCCCGGCATCGCCGAGGAAGACGTCGGGCGCGTGTTCCAGCCGTTCTTCACGCGGCGCCCCGGAGGAACCGGGCTCGGCCTCTCCATCGTACAGCGCATCGTCGCCGCGAACGACGGGCGCATCCGCGTCTCCACGTCTCCCCAGGGGACGACCTTCACGCTCTCGTTTCCGGAGGCCGCGTGAAGCCGCGCGTGCTGGTGATCGACGACGAGTCGAACTGGCTGGTGGTCCTGCGCGAGCTGCTGGAGCGCTCCGGCTACGAGCCGACGCCCGTGCGCGACCCGCTCGAGGCGCTCAAGCTCGCCGCGCGGCGCGCGTTCGACGCGGCGCTGGTCGACCTGCGCCTCGGCGCGCTCGACGGCGTGGAGACCATGCAGCGGCTGCAGCGGCTGACGCCGGAGCTCGGCGTGATCATCATGACCGCGTTCGCGACGATCGAGACCGCGGTGGCGTCGCTCAAGAGCGGTGCTCTCGACTACGTGCTCAAGCCCTTCGACAACGACGCCCTGCTGCGCGCGGTCCAGCGCGCGGTCGCGCTGACGCGCCTCGGCCGCGAGAACTCGAGGCTGCGCGAGGCCGCGCGCGTGGACGATGCATCGAGCGGTCTGCTCGGCACCAGCGCCGCCCTGCAGTCCGTGCGGCAGCTCGTCGCGCAGGTCGCGCCCTCCGACGCCACGGTGCTGCTCACCGGCGAGACGGGCACGGGCAAGGAAGTGGTCGCGCGCGCGATCCACTCCCAGAGCCCGCGCGCGGGCCAGCCGTTCGTCCCGGTCCACTGCGCTGCCCTCGCCGAGTCGGTGCTCGAGAGCGAGCTGTTCGGGCACGAGCGCGGCGCCTTCACCGGCGCGGTCGCTGCCAAGCGCGGCCGCTTCGAGCTGGCCTCCGGCGGCACGCTGTTCCTGGACGAGATCGGCGAGATCTCCGAAGCGGTGCAGGTCAAGCTGCTGCGCGCGCTCGAGTCGCGCGTGTTCGAGCGGGTCGGCGGCGAGGAGTCGCTCGAGACCGACGCGCGCTTCGTCGCCGCGACCAACCGCGAGGTCGAGAGCGAAGTGCGCGCGGGCCGCTTTCGCGAGGACCTCTACTACCGCTTGAACGTGGTGCGCATTCACCTGCCGCCGCTGCGCGAGCACCGCGAGGACATCCCGCTGCTGGCCCGCGAGTTCCTGGCGCGCTACGCGGTGCGCCTGCACCGCCCCGAGGTGCGCCTGACGGAAGGCGCGCTCGAGCGCCTGGTCGAGTACGACTGGCCCGGCAACGTGCGCGAGCTGCAGAACGTGATCGAGCGCGCGCTGGTGATCACGCGCGGGGACGTGATTCCCGCGGAGTCGCTACCGCCCGAGCTGATGCGCGCGGGCGGCGAAGGCGCGGGCGCGCTGCGCCGGCTGGCCGACCGGCCGCTCGCCGAGGCGCTCGATGCGCTCGAGCGCGATCTGATTCTGCAGGCGCTCGAGGCCTGCGAGTACGTGCAGGCGCGCGCGGCCGAGAAGCTCGGCCTCTCGAAGAGCGCGCTGCACTACAAGCTGCAGAAGCACGGCATCAAAGCCGGGGGGTAGTTCGGATCCGCCGCCCTGGTTCTGATTTTCGAACCCGTCGAAAGCCCGTGCGCAGACGCGGAGTTGCGAGAGAGCTCTCGACGGTGCGTTCGAAGGCTCGAACCGGTGCGACCGCCGCCTGCGCGTAGCGCGCGCGGCGCGCGCGGCATGGCCCTTGCTCCCTTCTCCGCGGCCCGCGTTCGGGTGAGAGGAGAAACGTGATGGCGCGCACCCTGCGCTGGCTGCTCGTGCTGCCGCTCCTGGGCTGCTTCACGGTGCGCCACGAGTACAGCGGAGACAAGCTCCTGACCGCGGGCCCGACGCTCGACGGCCGCGCGGTGACCAAGCTGCGTCACTTCGCGGTCCACGATCGCCAGTTCTTCTGGCTGCACGGTGGCTACGGCGTGGGCGAGGACCTGAACGGCGCGGCGCTCGCGGCGCGCGAGGCCGGCGCGCACGCGGGCGTGGTCAATCTGCGCCTGTCGGACGGGCAGGACATCGTGGACATGGGCGTCACGCACCTGGCGTGCGTGCTGTCGCTCCTGTGCGGCACGTGGTCCGTGTGGGTCGAAGGCGACGTCGCCGACTTCACGGAAGTCGCGGAGGGTTCCCGATGAACCGGCTCGCGTCCTCTCTGCTGTGCCTCGTGCTCGCGAGCGGCTGCATGCACCGCGTGACTCACGAGCTGCCCCCCAACGCCTACTTCGGCCACGTGCCCACGCGCCCGGATCAACAGACGTCGAGCTTCGCCGCCGACGGCATGAAGAACTGGGCGCTCGCCGGACTCGTGCCGTACTCCTCGTGGAGCTCGGCGAACCTGATCCCGCAGGGACCCGGCGTCGAGCGCGTCGAGAACCTGATGCTGCAGACGCAGTTCTCCACGCTCGACACCGTCGTCTGGGTGATCCCGGGCTTCGCCTACGGGTACTACCTGTGGGCGCCGCGCACGGTGACGGTGCGCGGCTCGAAGGTCGTCCATCGAAACGGCACGCGATGAGCGTCGCGCTGGTCTGGCTCGTGCTCGCGGCTCACGCCGCCGCGCACGCGGATCCCGTGTGGGAGGTGAACGGGATCCGGCTCGAGTCGCCGCAGGTGGAGCGCCTGGCCGACGATCTGGCCAGCCGCACCCTTGCCGCGGTCAGCGAGAAGGTCGCCGACCTGCGGCTCGCGGACGGCCAGCGCGAGCGCCTGCACGCGATCTATCGCACGGTCGCGCTCGACACCTACGCGCGCGTGGTCCCGGTGGTGCAGGACGCGGCGCTCGACGCGACGGCGAAGCAGGAGCGCGTGCGCACGCTCGTGCTCGAGGGTCAGCGCGCGAGCCACGACCAGATCCAGGGCGTGCTGGACGAGCGCCAGATGGCGCTGTACGCCGACTGGGAGACGGCGCAGGTCGCGGCGTTCCAGAGCCGGCGCCTCGATCGGCGGCGGAGCCGCAGCCGCTGATGCGCGCCACCGCACTCGCCTGTGCGCTCGCGCTCGGCGCCGCGGAAGCGGACGCCGAGGAGCGCCTCGACTGGGATCCCGCCGAGCAGGACCGCGGCCCGTGGGTCGCGTTCCTGCGCAGCGAGCGCGATGCGGTCGTCGGCCTGCTCGACGACGCCCTCGATCTGCAGCTCGGCGTGTTCGCCGAGGCTGCGCTGCTCGCCGGCACCGCGCTCGCGGGCGTCTCGGACGTGGTCGGCCTGGTGGACGACAACCCGGTCAGCCAGCACGTCACGAAGGGCATCGCAAGCAAGTCGCTCGCGAAGACGGCGTATCTGTTTCATCTGGCGGGCGCCGAGTCGATCCTGGGCAGCCACGGCCTCGAGACCGAGCGTTGGCTCGCGGCCGCGCTCGCGGATCTCAACCCGCTCGTCGAGCCTGCGGAGAGCGAGGCCGTGCTTCCGCTCGAGGCGCTCGAGTTCGTGCGCGAAGGGCTGGTGCACCCGCGGCCATGGACGGCTCGCGTGCCGGGTGCGATCGCCGTCACTTCGGTCGTCGCGGACGGAGTGATCCGTCCGCTTGGAAACGTGGCGCGCCTGCTCGGCCTGCGCGGACTCGGGGACCGCGCCGAGGCCGCCGGCACCGCGCTGGTGCGGAGAGCCGTGCCGTGACGCGCGCAGCCGCCCTGCTCGCTCGTCTTGCCGTGGAGCGCGGTGCCCTCGTGCTCGGCGCGCTCGCGCTCGTGACCGCGCTCGCACTCGGCGGCTACGCGCGGCTCCAGTTCACGCAGAGCCCCGAGCTGATCGCGCTCCAGGGCAGCGACGAGCTGGCGTTCTACCGCGAGTTCCTGGCGCGCTGGGGCAGCGACGAGCTGATCGTGCTCGCCTACAGCGTTCCCGACGCGTACGCGCCGCGCGAGCTCGAGCGCCTGCGCGCGCTCACGGCGGCGCTCGGCGAGGTCGCGCAGGTGCGGCGCGTCTGGTCGCTCGACACCGCGTTCTCGGTGGACACCGGGCCGCTCGGGCCCTACGCACGGCCACTGGTGCCGGACGATCTGTCGCAGGTCGGGCCGGAGCTGCGCGCGGCGGCGCAGTCCAGCCCGTTCGTGCGCGATACCTTCGTGTCGGCCGATGGCCGCACGCTCCTGCTCTCGGTCCAGCTCGAGGGCCGCGAGCTCGACAACGCCGGGGTCGAGCGCGAGGCGCTCGCCGGGATCGACGCCGTGCTCGCCGACCCCGCCTACGCCGGGCTCGAGCTTCACCTCGCGGGCTCGCCGATCTTCAACCGCGAGCTAGCGCGCCTGAACCAGCGCGACAACGCCCGGTTCACGCCGATCGCGATCGCACTGGTCGGCCTCGGCGCCGCCCTGCTGTTCCGGAGCTTGCTCGTCGCGCTGGCGCTGCTGGCGGTGGTCGGGACGACCGTGATCTGGACCCTCGGCGCAATGGGCGCGCTCGGTGTGCCGCTCTCCATCACCACGTCGCTGCTGCCGCCGCTGCTCCTCGTGATCGGGATCGCGGAGGCGATCCACCTGCTCTCGAGCTACCTCGATCGGCTCGGCGCCGGCGCGCCGCGCGCGAGCGCGCTCGCCGCTGCGCTCGACGAGGTCGTCGCGCCGTGCTTCTGGACGTCGCTCACCACCGCGTGCGGCTTCGCCGGCTTGCTCGGCGTCGCGATCGAGGGCGTGCAGACCTTCGCCGCCTTCGCCGTGCTCGGGATCGTCTTCGCTCTGGTGCTGACGCTGTCACTCCTGCCCGCGCTGCTGCTGCGTCTGCCGCTCGAGCGTTCCGCCCGGGGGCGCGCGGGCTCCCGGCGGAACGCGGCCGGCCGCCTGGCCACGCCGCGGCCGCGGCTCGCCGCGGCACTGGTCGCCGGAGCGCTCGCCCTCGGCGCCTGGGCCTTGCCGCGGGTAGAGGTGGCGACGCACGACGGCGAGTTCTTCGCGCGCGAGCACCCGCTGAACCGCGCCTATCGCTTCATCGAGTCGCGCCTCGCCGGCGTGACGCCACTCGAGATCGAGGTGCGCGCACCCGCCCCCGGTGGAGCCCGTTCGCCGCGCGCGCTCTCGGGCATCGCCGAGCTCCAGTCGCGCATGGCGCGGCTGCCGGAGCTCACGCCGGGGATCTCGTTGGTACAGCTCGTCGAGTCGACGAGCCCCGGCACCGACTTGCGAGATCCCGACGCCGTGCAGCGCGCCCTGTTCCTGCTCGAGACGCTCGCGCCCGAGGACGTGGCCGCGTGGATCGACCACGACCACCAGCGCGCGCGCATCTCCGCGCGGACGCGCGCGATGACCTCGGAGCGCAGCCGCCAGATCGCGCAGTCCGTCGAGCGCGACGCGCTCCAGATCTTTGGTCCCGGCTTCTCGGTGCGCGCATCCGGCCTCGTCCCCGTGTTCTCCGAGATGGAGCAGTACTTGATCGAGGGCCAGCTGCGCAGCTACGGCATGGCGCTGCTCGCGCTCGGCGTGTGCTTCGCGCTGGCGTTCCGCTCGGCCCGCATCGCGCTCATCGCACTGGTTCCCAACGTGATCCCGGTCTTCGTCACTGCCGGCGCGATGGTCTTGCTGGGCTGGCGGCTCGACGTCGCGACGGTGATGGTGGCCTCGGTCGCCCTCGGCATCATCGACGACGACACCATCCACCTGACCCACGCTTACCTGCGCGGGCTCGAGGCGCACGGCGATCCGCAGCGCGCACTGGAGCACGCGATGCACGCGGCCGGCCGGCCCACGCTGCTGGCCTCGGTGATTCTGGCGGGCGGCTTCGCGGCGCTCGCGCTCTCCGACTTCCAGCCGACGGCGCATTTCGGCGCGCTGGTGGCACTGACGGTGGTCTGCGCCGTGTTCGCCGACCTGATCGTGCTGCCGGCGGCGCTGGTGCGCTTCGGCACCGTTCATCCGGCGGTCCCCGCCCGCGCCAAGGAGGTCCCCTCGTGAGCGCCCTCGAAGCCGCTCTCTCGACCGCCAACAAGCTGTACCAGCTCGGTCGCACGCGCCGCTGGCTGCAGCTCGACGCCGACGCGCTCGCGCGGCTGCAGCTTCGCCTGCTGCGCCGCGTGCTCGAGCGTGCCTACCGGACGGTGCCGCTCTACCGCGAGAAGTGGGACAAGGCGGGGGTGCATCCCGACCAGCTGCGCAGCACGGCCGACCTGGCGCGCTTCCCGATCACCGAGAAGGACGACGTGCGCGACGCGTTCCCGCGCGGCGCCGTTGCGTCCGGAACCGATCTCGGGCGCTGCCGCATCCAGCAGACGTCGGGCTCCACGGGCCAGTGCATGGAGATCGCGCTCGACCGCGCGAGCGATGACATGCGCGCACTCTTCACGCAGCGCGTCTACGGCCTGCAGGGCTTCCGCTTCTGGCGCAAGACCGCCTACCTGTTCCCGTACGCGCTCCCGCTTCAGCGCAACCTCGGGCTGTACCGCAACCGCTGGATCGACGGGAACGCCGCGCCGGCCGCGATCGCGACCGCGCTGTTCGCGTTCCGCCCGCACTTGCTGGCCGCGACGCCGAGCGACCTGTTCGATCTCTGCGACGGCTACGGCGGCGACCTGCGCGCGCTCGGCCTGCTCGCGGTGTGCGCGCACTCCGAGCCGATGTCGGCGGACGAGCGCGCGCACCTCGCGGAGCGCTTCGGCTGCCGCATTGCGACCAACTACTACTGCAACGAGGTCTGGGCGATCGGCGCGGAGTGCCGCGAGGGCACCCTGCACCAGTTTCCGGACAGCGTGGTGCTCGAGCTCGTGGACGACGCAGGCCGACCGGTACCGCCGGGCGAGAAGGGCCATGTAATCGTGACCTCGCTCCACAACCAGGTGCAGCCGTTCGTGCGCTACCGCCTCGGCGACGTGGCCGCATGGGCCCCGGACCTGCACTGCGCCTGCGGCCTGGCGCTGCCCGCGATGCGCGCGCTCGAAGGACGCGATGACGACTACCTGCTCTTCCCCGACGGGCGACGCCTGCACCCGTCGAAGGTCACGGTCGCGGTGAAGAGCCCCTGCTTCCGCTACCCGGGCGTGCAGATCTACCGCGACTACCGCATCACCCAGACGGGCCCGACGCGCGTCGTGGTCTCGGTCGTCGCCGGTCGCGACCGCGAGCACTTCGAGGCGTGCGCGCGCGCGAGCGTGGCGAACCTGGAGCTGCTGCTCGGTCCGGCCTTCTCGGTGAGCTTCGAGCGCGTCGGCGCGCTCGAACGCGGCAGCGGTCGCAAGCGAAAGATCCTGGAACGGCTCGAGTTCGAGTCTGGAGTCCCCTCATGATTGCCTCTTGCTCTTCGCATACGGCACCGGTCTCCTGCGCGGCGCCGAGCCCCGACGGGCGCGTGCTCGCCAGCGGCTCCTACGACCGCCGCGTGCTGCTCTGGAACGCGGCGAGCGGCGCGGTGGTCGGCGCGCTCGCCGGTCACACCTCTCTGATCAACGCCGTGGACTTCGCGCCCGACGGGCTGCGCATCGCATCGGCCTCGAGCGATCACACAGCACGCGTCTGGCAGGCGCTCGCCGGCGAGCCACTCGCCGTGCTGCGCGGCCACTCCGACGACGTGAACGACGTGCGCTGGTCGCCCGACGGCCGCCGTCTGGCGACGGCGTCGTTCGACGGGACGGTGCGCGTGTGGGACGAGCGCGGCGCCTGCCTGCTCGTCGCCGGCCACCACGGCTCCGACGTGAACGCCGTCGCGTGGTTTGCGGACGGGCGGCGCCTGGCCGCGGCGTCCGACGACGGCAGTGTGTCGGTGTTCGACGCCGACGGCGGTCGCGTGCGCCGCAGCTTTCGGGGCCACACCGACTGGGTGGACGGCGTCGCGGTGCACCCGGAGGGGCGCTGGATCGCGTCCGCGGGGCTCGACTCCAGCGTACGCATCTGGGACATGGCGACCGGCGCCGAGATCGCGCGCATCGCCGACGCCACCTGCGTGGTCAAGGCGGTGGCGTGGTCGGCCGACGGCACGCGCCTGGCGGCCACGTCCTACGACGGCGCGCTGCGCGTATACGCCGCGGGGAGCTGGCGGCGGCTGCTCGACGTGCGCGAGGAAGGTCTGTGGAACCGCACGCTGCGCTTCACGCCGGACGGCTGGCTCTGCGGCAGCTTCGGCGGCGGGCCGGTTCTGCTCGGCGAGAACGGCACACGCCGCTACGGCGCGGCCCGCACGCACGGATTGAACGGCGTCGCGGTGTCTGTGTCCGGCGAGCGCGCGGTCGCGTCCTCGGACGACGGCAACCTGTACGAGATCGACCTGCACGCGTTTGCAGTGACGCGCGTGCTCGGCACTCACCGCGCGGCCGTGCTGTGCGCGGCGTGGTCCCCCGACGGCACGCGCGTCGCGAGCGGCTCGTGGGATCGCACGGTGCGGGTGTGGGACGTCGCGAGCGGGCGCTGCGTGGCGGAGTGGGCGGGCCTCGGCGACCCGGTGAACGCGCTCGCGTTCGACCCCGCGGGCGAGGCGCTCTGGATCGGCACCTTCAACGGCCCGATCGCGCGCTGGGACCTCGAGGCGGGAACCGTGTCGGTCGCGCACGCTCACCACGGCTCGGTCAAGTCGCTCGCGGTGAACGAGGGAGGAGCGGTCTCCGCAGGGCGCGACGGAACGGTGCGCACGCTCGACCCGGGTGCGCCGCGTCTGCTGTGCCAGCGCGACACGATCCTGAACGGCGTCGCGCTCGACGCCAAGGCGGAGCGCTTCGCGACCGTCTCGCGGCGGCGCGGGCTCGAGCTCTGGTCGCAGGCAGGCGAGCCCCTCGGCGCCTTCCGCGCCCACCCCTGCTCCGCCAAGGCGGTGACGTTCGCGCGCGGCGGCGCACTCGTGGCCGCGGCGTACTACGACGGCCAGCTGGCGCTCTGGGATCCGGCGCGCGACCTCGGGCGCGTGGAGCGCATCGCGGACTGCAGCCTGTCGCAGGTCGCCGAGAGCGACGGCGAGCTGCTCGTGAGCTGCTGGGACGAGGCCGGCACGCTCATCGCACTCGATCTCGAGACGCGCGCCCGCCGCGAGCTCCGGACCGCCGCGTGACACCCGCGGAGCTGCGCCGAGTCGCGTTCGACTTCCGCGTCGCGCGCGCCTTGTACGCGGGAGTCGAGATCGGGCTGTTCGACGCGATCGGGCGCGGCGAACGGACCCCCGAGGAGCTGGCAGGCCGCTGCGGCGCGGATCCCCGCGCGCTTGCGATCCTGCTCGAGGCGCTCGCGTCGAGCGGTGCGCTGGAGCGGCGCGGCGACGCCTTCGCGATCCCACCCGGGCTCGTGACTTCGCTGGTGAGCGACGAGCCCGAGTACCTCGGCAATCTGCTCCTGCACGACCTCTGGCACTGGACGTCGTGGGCTCACCTCGGCCGGGTGCTGCGCGAAGGTGGCCCGCACAAGGACCGGGACGGCGATCCGCATCTGTCGTCGCCCGAGGTGCTGCGCCGCTTCCTGCCGAACTTCGCGCTCGCGATGGACCAGAGCGGCGCGGACGCAACGGAGCCGCTGGCCGACGCGCTCTCGCGCCTGGCGCCGCGCGCGATCCTCGACCTCGGCGGCGGCTCGGGGCGGGAGCTCGAGGCGCTGCTCTTGCGCCTGCCCGACGCGCGCGGGGTCGTCGCGGAGCGCGCCTTCGCGGCCGACGCAGCGCGCGAGCGACTCGCGCGCTCCGAGGTCGCGGACCGCGCACAGGTGCTCGCACTCGACTTCGAACGCGACCCGCTCCCGGGCGGCTACGACATGATCCTGGTGTCGCGCGTGCTCATGGGGCTCGGCGAGGAGCAGGCGGCCCGGCTGCTGCGCGCGTGCGCGGCGGCGCTGCCGCCGGGCGGCGTGCTCGCGATCCACGACTACGACGCCCGCTCGCGCGTCGGCGCCCTGCTCTCGCTGGACATGCTGCTCCTGGGTGCAGGGCGGGTACACCCCGCGGTGTCGGTGCTACGGTGGCTCACCGACTCTGGGCTTGCGACGGAGCCGCCGCGCCACATGCTGCGCTACACGCAGCTGTGGCTCGCCAGGAAGGGCCGATGACAACGGCGCGCGCGCTGCTGCTGCTCGCCCTCTGCTCGCTCCCGCTAGCGGTCGCCGCGGAGGTCATGGTGTTCGCGCCGCCGCCCTGCACGGGTGATCTGCGGCACGACCACGCCGCGCTGCTCGCCTGCTTCGCGCCGCTCTGGCTCGCTCCGGGCGCGGAGCACGCTTACAACCGGATCGGAACCCCCATCGCTGCGCTCGAGCATTCCCGCTTCGGCGGCGACGACGTCGAGATCCGCATCGATCCCGACCAGCCCACGCAGTTCGCCGCGGCGCGTGCGGAGCGCGTGGGCGGGCGCGATCTGCTCCAGCTCGTGTACCGCGTGCACTTCGAGCGCATCCCGTGGTCGTGGTCGTGGCACTTCTTCGAGGCGCACCGGCATGCCGGGCTGCTCGCGCTCGTCACGCTCGACGCAGCCACCCTCGAGCCGCTCTTCGTCACGACCGTGCACACGTGCGGCTGCTACCGGGCCGTGATTCCCACCACCTCGCTCGCGGACGCCGCCCTGCCGCCCGCGTGGCCGAAGGATCGACAGTGCGTCTTCGGGCAGTCGCTTCCGGCCCGGCTCGCGAGCCCGCTGCCGGGCTCCACCCGCCTGCTGATCACGCTCGCGCCCGACTCGCACCGCGTGATCGATGTCGAGGTGCGCGGCGACCGGCCGGCCGGGATCGTGCGTCCGACCGCGCTCGCCGACCTGGACGCGCTGCGGCGCCTGCGCGCGGCGGATGGCAGCGAGCACTCCTTCTACTACGCGCGCGGTCCCCTCAAGGGACACGTGAAGGGTGCGTGGAACGCGCTCGAAGGGCTGACGTTGTTCGGCCTCGTCGCGCTCGATCCCACGGTCGGAATGGACAAGGAGTTCGGCGCTCCCGAGCACACCGGCACGCCGTTCTACACCAGCCTTCCGTTCTGGCGGCACGAAGCGTCGCGGCTGGACCGCTTCGAGGCGCTGCTCGGCGAGCTCGGCTTCCGTTTCGACGCGCTCGGCGGGGCCGCAGAGTGAGACTCGACGGCGTGCGCGCGCTGGTCACCGGCGCGGGACGCGGCATCGGACGCGCGATCTGCGAGGCGTTCGTCGCGGAGGGCGCGCGTGTGGTCGCCGTGGCGCGGAGCCAGCCGGAGCTCGCGCAGCTCGAGCGCGCTCTCGCCGGGCGCGCGATCGCCGCGCGCGCGGACCTGCTCGCCCCAGGCGAGGTCGCGGCGCTCCCCGCGCGCGTCGAGCAGGCGCTCGGCGGCCTCGACGTGCTGGTCAACAACGCCGGCGTCTGGCTCGAGAAGCCCTTCCTCGAGATCACGCGCCAGGAGTGGGATCTGAACCTCGCCACCAACCTGACGGCGGTCTTCGACGTCACGCAGGCGTTGCTGCCGCTCTTGCTGCGCTCGCCCTCCGCGCGCGTGATCAACGTAGCCGCGATCGACGGCCAGAAGGGTTTCCCGAAGCTGGTCGCGCAGTGCGCGTCCAAGGCCGGGCTGCTCGGCTTCACGCGCGCGCTGGCCAGGGAGCTCTGGGACCGGCCGATCACCGTGAACGCGATCGCGCCGGCCGAAGTGGACAAGTCGGTCGCGTACGGGGCGACGCCGCGGCGCGTGCCGGCTCCCGAGCGGGCGCTGCCCTGGGATGTCGCGCGCGCCGCCGTGTATCTGGCGAGCGACGAAGGCGTGCGCGTGAACGGAGCCTGTCTCGACGTGCACGGCGTGGGGTTCCTGGCGTCGTGAGGCGGCTTCGCGCGCTGCTTCCGTGGCTCTGCGGCGCGGCGATCCTCGCGCTCCTGTTCCTGCGCGTGGACGCCGCCGCCACCTTCGACGCGCTCGGCCAGGCCGACCTGCGCCTCTACGCGCCGATCGCGGTCGCCTTCACCGGGGTCTGGCTGCTGCTCGACGCCTTCGTGCTGCGCGGGCTCTTCGCGCGGGTGGGCGCGGACCTTCCGTTCCGAGCGATGCTGCGGGCCCGCGCGGCGACGTATCCGTGGATGGCCCTCTCGTTCGACCTCTCGAACGCCGCGCTGGTGGCTGGCCTGCGCAAGCGCAGCGACACGCCGCTGGCCAGCCTGGTCGGCGCGATGCTCGCGCACTACGTGTGCGACCTGGTCGCGCTCTCGACGATCGCGGCGACCGCTGCGCTCGCGCTCTCGGGCCCGTTCGCGGCGCTCTTGCAGCCGATCCTCGTCGGCCTGGCGCTCGTCGCCACGGGCGTCCTCGTCGCCGGTCGGCTCGGCGTGTCGGCGCTCGGTCGCGGCAACCTTGCCGCGGCGCTGCGGGCGTTCCGCCCGCGCGACCTCGCGCGCGTCGTCGCGCTGCGCTGGCTGTTCTACGCGAGCTTCGCGCTCTTCGTCTGGCTCACCCTGCCGTGCTTCCAGCTCGGCGCGCCGTTCCTCGACGTGCTCGCGCGCATGCCTCTGGTGCAGAGCGTGGCTGCGCTGCCGATTGCACCCGGCGGCATCGGAACCGCGCAGGCCGCCATGCTCGCGCTGTTCGCGGGCTTCGGTCCACCGGCGCGCTGGCTCGCCTACTCGCTGGTCTACGGCGCGACGCTCATCCTGCTGCGGCTCCCGCTCGGGTTCGCGGCGTGGGGGAGGCGCGTGGAGCTCGCCGCGTGAGATCGAGCAGAGCCGGATCCGCCGCGGTCGTGCTCGCGCTCGCTCTCGCCGGCGCCTGCAGGCTGCCGGTGCCGTTCGCCGACGACCTGCTGTTCACGCTCGACCGCGAGCAGCTCCCCGTCTCGGAGGATTGCCGGCGCTGCCACGGCGAGGTCGTCGCGGAGTGGGAGGACTCGCCCCACGCGGACGCCTGGACTTCCACGCAGTTCGCGCTGCTGACCGCCGATCGCTCCGCCGAGGCGTGTCTCGGCTGCCACGCGCCGGCGCCGCTCGGCCGCGACGGGGACGTCGCGCTGCGCGCGGACCACCGCGAGGAAGGCGTCACCTGCACGAGCTGCCACCTGCTGCCGGACGCAGCGCAGCCGCTCACGATGCGCGGGCCGCACGCGCGCACCTCGCCGGTCGACGTGCATCCGATCGAGGTGGACGAGCTCTTCCTCCGGCCCGAGCTCTGCGGCACCTGTCACGCGCAGGTGCTCGAGGAGTGGCGCGACGCGCCCGCGCCCGACGACGGCTCGGAGAAGAAGGTCTGCCAGGCCTGTCACATGCCACAGGTCCGCCGCAGCATCGAGAGCGTCGATCCCGCCCGCTCCTATTCGCGTGTGCTCGTCGCGCTCGGCCGGCCCGTCGAAGGCCGGCAGCATCGCTTCGCCGTGCCTGCCGACCCGTGGAAGCACGTCGAGCTCGAGGTGCAGCGGGAAGGCGCTCACTGGGTCGTGCGGGTGCGCAACAAGATGCCGCACGCGTTGCCCACGGGAGCGTTCGGGCACCGCGAGGCGCGGCTGCGCGCAGGCGAGCAGGTGATCCGGCTGCGCGCCGACCTCGACCAGAGCGTGCCGGCGGGTCAGGTTCGCCGCTTCGAGCTCGTCGCAGGGCCCGAGACGCAGGTCGTGCTGGAACGGCGAGACGCGCGCACCGGCGCCTACGAGCGGCTCGCGCCCGCGCCGGAGGGCGCGCCGTGACGCCGCCGCGCGTGCCCCGTTTCTGCCGCACCACACGCTGGTTCCACTGGACCTTCGCGCTGTCGTTCCTGTGTCTGGCGGCGACGGGGGCGCTGCTCCTCGGCCGCGCGGAGCTCGGGATCGGGGCACCGGACGTAGCGACCCTGATCGAGATCCACGAGATCACCGCGGTGGTGTTCCTGACCGCGCCGTGGCTGGTCGGGCTGTCGGGCGACCGCCGCGCCTGGTTGGCTGATCTCGCGGAGG
Source organism: uncultured Myxococcales bacterium (assembly GCA_964454165.1). Lineage (GTDB taxonomy): Bacteria > Myxococcota_A > UBA9160 > SZUA-336 > SZUA-336 > CAYVQJ01. The sequence goes on from CAYVQJ010000111.1 coordinate 49,939, forward strand.
CCGCGCGCTTCGGCCGCGACGACCTGATCTGGCTGGCTCGCCAGCCGCGCGCGCTGCTCGGGAAGGCGGAGCTGCCGCCGCAGCACAAGCTGAATGCCGGGCAGAAGCTGAACGCGCTCGCGGTCGCGGCGATCTCGGGCGCGATGACGGTCAGCGGCATCCATCTCTGGAACGAGCCCGGCTCGTTCTTCGCCCTGCTCGTCCACGTCGGCGGATTCCTGGCGTGGCTGCCGGCGATCGCGGTGCACCTGTTCATGGCGCTCGTGAATCCGAGCACGCGGCCTGCGTTGCGCGCGATGCTGTTCGGCGACATCGATCGCGCCTGGGCGGCGCAGCACCACGCGCGCTGGCTCGAGACGGTCGAGCGCGACGAGCCGCCGCGATGAGGCTCCGCCTCGGCTTGCTGGGCGCGATCGTGCTCGTGCCTGCGCTGCTCGCGCTCGTGCTGCTGCGCTCGGGCGAGAGCGGCGATGCCGCGGCGGTCGAGCCGCCGCCGCGCGAGTCAGCGCCGCGCGACGGGATCGCCGGCGCCGTCGACCGCGTGCTCGGCGGCGCGCTCGATCCGGGGCCGCTCTCCGACGCGCATGCGGGCCTCGCCGGGGTCACGCGCTGCCTCGACTGCCACGGCAGCGCGAACCACGTGCTCGACGCGCGCTGCGTGGCCTGTCACGCGGAGGTCGGCGTGCGCGGGGAGCGACACCTGCCCTGGCACGGCACGTTCGAGAAGCCGTGCCGCGTCTGCCACGCGGAGCATCGAGGCGCCGACGCCGAGCTGATCGAGCTCGAGCGCGACGCGTTCCAGCACGGGCTCACGCGTTTTCCGCTCGTCGACGCGCACGCCGGCGCCAAGTGCGAGGCGTGCCACCTCGTGGTCCCGCACGAAGGAGACGCCGCGCAGGCGTTCCGCTTCCAGGGCGTCCCGTACGCGGCCTGCACCAGCTGCCACGTCGATCCGCACGCGGGTGGCGAGCGCAAGCGCGACAGCCTCGGCACGATCCGCCAGGTCGCTCTCGACGCCCCGACGCCCGAGCCGGCTGCCGCCACCTACGAGAGCAAGCTCGCGGGCCGCGACTGCGCCACCTGCCACACCGAGTCCGGCTTCCGCGCAACTCGCTTGCGGCGCGGGCGCTTCGACCACACCCGCGACACCGAGTTTCCGCTGCGCGGCGCTCACGCCGCGGTCGCCTGCGAGAGCTGCCACACCGAAGAGCGTCGCAACGCCGAGCGCAAGGACGGACTGCCTCCGGGGCGAGCAGCGGAGCCCGACTGCGCGAGCTGCCACGAGGATCCGCACCGCGGCAAGGTGCGCGGCAAGGACGGCTGCGCGAGCTGCCACTCCCAGAAGGCCTGGAGCACAGGCTTCGACCACGACCGCGACACGCGCTTCGAGCTCGACGACCTGCACGCGGCGCTGGACTGCGGCGCCTGTCACGAGGACCCGCGCTTCCGCGCCGCCGGCGTCGAGTGCCGGCAGTGCCACGGCGACGCCGCGGATCTGCTCGCCGGCCGCTTCGGCGACGTGCGCGGCGAGCCCGACGCGCACGCGGACGGCGTCGCGTGCGCGGACTGCCACGCTGCGACGCGCGAGGCGAATCAGCCGTCCGCGCTCGCGCGGCGCTGCGCCGAGTGCCATACCCCGGAGTACGCCACGCTGCTGGCGTCGTGGACCGCGAAGCTCGACGGCCTGGCGGCGGGCGCGAAGCTCGACGCCGCGCGCGCCGAGCGGCTGCGCCGGAGCGGGCCGCACAACTTCGCGCTCGCGCGCGAGCAGCTCGGAGGCATGGCGAAGTGAGCTCGAGGCGCGCGCAGTTCGCTCTCGTGCTGGCGCTCGCGCTCGCGGGCGCGCCGGCGTCACGCGGGGCGGAGGGCGAGATCCCTGGCTGGGCCGAGATCCTGGCGACACGCACGGCGCCGACGTCGGATCTTCCCGGCGTGGCCGTGGACTACGCGGCGCTCCGGCACGATCCGAGCTGGCCGGCGGTTCCGGCGGCGCTGGCGCGGATCGACCCTGCGAGCCTGCCCACACGCGCGGCGCGGATCGCGTTCTGGCTCAACGCCTACAACGTGCTCGCGATCGACACCGTCGTGCGTCACTACCCGCTCGAGAGCATCCGCGACGCCGGCTCGTTCCTGTTCCCGGTCTGGAAGGCGCCCGCGGGCCGGATCGGGGCCCGGAGCTACAGCCTGGACGAAATCGAGCACCGTGAGCTGCGCCCGCTCGGCGACCCGCGCATCCACCTGGCGCTGGTGTGCGCGTCGCGCTCGTGCCCGGCGCTGCGCCGCGAGCCGTACACGGGGGAACGGCTCGACGCGCAGCTCGACGCTGCGGCGCGCGACTTCCTGGCGGACCCGCGCAAGGGGCTGGCACTCGACGCGACGCGCGCAGCACTCCGGCTCTCGCCGATCTTCCAGTGGTTCGACGAGGACTTCGAGCGCAGCGGGGGCGTGCTCGCGTTCGTCGGGCGCTACGCCCCGCCGGACGCCGCGGCCTGGATCGCGGCGCATCCCGACGCCGAGGTCGCCTACTTCGACTACGACTGGCGGCTCAACGCGCCCGCGACGCCGGGTGCTCCGCGTTGAGCGCCAGGTACTCGGCGAAGTCGCCGTCAAGCTCGATTTCAGCGCGCGCGCCCTCGCCGTCCGCGGTCGGCACGGTGGCCACGACCCGGCGCGGAATGCCGAGGTCGCGCGGCCAGGGTAGCTCGTCGAGGAAGACCGACAGCGAGCCCGCGTCGTCGGTCGCAAGCCGAACGCTCGGCGCGCCGGCGAGCGCGACGTCGATCCACTGGCCCGCGGCAGGGCGCTCCGCGCGCTGCGTCTCGTTGGTGGACGGGAGCACGCGCGAGTCGAGCTCGCGCCGCTCGACGCGCGACTCCGACTCCGTGTTCAGGAGCGGGTTCAGCGCCGCGAACGTCCAGTAGGTGAAGGGCTCCACCACCTCGTTCGGAATGAAGCCGAGCAGTGCTACATCGAGCGCGTTCCAGACGAAGGACAGCGGCAGCGCGACCAGGCCGCCGGGAACCTCGTAGAGCTCGCGCAGCGACTGGTACGGCGTGATGTCCTCGACGCGCCGCACCGTGCGCGCGCTCGACGTCACGGTGACCTCTTCCAGCTGCACCTGCAGCACGACGAGGGCCGTGCGCAGCGGTCCCTCGGGTGCCTGGATGTCGTAGCTCGCCGAGGTGCTGTCGCGGCGCTCGAGCCCGTCCTCGAGCTCGAGGGTGCGCAGCGAGTTGGCGCAGCCGGTCGCCAGTGCTACGAGCAGCGCCGGCAGCAGGCGAGCGAACATACGCGTCCTCCGCGACACTGCCGCAGGCATCGGCGCGACGCGGCCGGAACTCGAGCGCCCTCTGGGGCGCCGCGGGCGTCGCCATTACACTCTCGCGTCCTTTTCGGACGAGGATGTGCACGTGCTGCGCGCGACGGGTCTCGCACGCTGGTTCGGAGGCAGGCGCCTGTTCGCGGGCGTCGACCTCGACGTGCGCGAGGGCGACCGGATCGGCCTGGTCGGCCGCAACGGCACGGGCAAGACCACGCTCTTGCGTCTGCTCGCGGGGCTCGACACCCCGGACGAAGGCGCCATCTCGCGGCGCCGGGGCGTCGAGATCGGCTACCTGAAGCAGGAGATCGACCCGCGCTCCGACCGGACCGTCATCGAAGAGGCGCGCGAGGCGCTCGCCCCGCTCACGGCGCTCGAGGTGGAGATCGCGGAGATCGAGACGGAGATCGCGCGGCTCGGCGAACAGGGTCACGCCACGCCGCCGGATCTCGCGGCGCGCTGGGACGAGCGCCGCTCGCGCTTCGAGCGGCTGGGCGGCTTCTCGGCCGAGGCGAATCTTCGCGCCACGCTCGCCGGGCTCGGGCTCGGGGCCGACCGCTTCGACCGGCCGCTGCATACACTGTCCGGTGGCTGGCTGATGCGCGTCGAGCTGGCGAAGCTCCTGGCGCGCCGGCCCCAGGTGCTGCTCCTCGACGAGCCGACCAATCACCTGGACCTGCCGTCGATCGAGTGGTTCGAGGGCGTGCTCGAGGAGTGGCCGGGTGCTGTGATCGTGGTGTCGCACGATCGCGCCTTCCTGGACCGCCACGCGCGGCGCATCGTCGAGCTGATCGGCGAGTCCGCGAACGAGTATCCCGGCAACTGGACGCGTTACCTCGAGCTGCGCGCTGCGCGGGAGGTCGAGGCCGCCGCGCGCCGCGAGAACCTCGGGCGCAAGATCGCAGAGCTCGATCGCTTCGTGACCCGCTTCAAGGCGAAGGCGAGCAAGGCTTCGCAGGCGCGGAGCAAGCTCAAGGCTGCGGACCGTCTTCGGGCGGAGCTCGAGGCGCCGAGCAACGTCGAGGGTCCCAGGAGCGGCCGAGCCATCCGCCTGCGCCTGCCGCGCGCGCCGCGTTCGGGCGAGCGCGTGCTGCGGCTCGCCGGGATCGCCAAGGCGTACGGACCCATGCGCGTGTACCGCTCGCTCGACCTCGAGATCGCGCGCGCCGAGCGCATCGCCATGATCGGCCCGAACGGCGCAGGTAAGAGCACGCTGCTGCGCATCGCCGCCGGCGTGCTCGCGCCGGACGCCGGCGTGCGCGAGCTCGGTCACAACGTGCGCGTCGCCTTCTACGCGCAGCACACGCTCGAGGCGCTCGACGCCACGCGCACCGTGCTCGGCGAGCTCGAGGCCGACGCGCCGCTCGACCAGATCCCGAACCTGCGCGGCATCCTGGGCGCCTTCCTGTTCTCCGGCGACGACGTGCAGAAGCGCGTCTCCGTGCTGTCCGGCGGCGAGCGCGCGCGCCTGGCGCTCGCCAAGCTGCTGCTCGCTCGCGCCAACCTGCTCGTGCTCGACGAGCCGACCAATCACCTGGACGTGGACGCCCAGGACGCGGTCGCGCGCGCGCTGCTCGAGTTCGAGGGCACGCTGCTCATGATCAGCCACGACCGCACGTTCATCCGCCGGCTGGCGACGCGCGTGCTCGAGGTCACGCCCGGCGCGGACGGCGCGGAGGTCGAGAGCTTCGCCGGCGGCTGGGACGGCTACGCGGTCCGGAAGCAGGAGCGAGCGGCTCGCGCCGCAACGCCGCAGGTGGCTCGCGCGCGCGCCGCGGCGCCCGCCGCTCCGGCGCGGCGACCGCGCAAGCGCGCCTTCACCTCGCAGCGACTGCGCGAGCGCACCACTTCGATCGAGCGCGAGATCGACGCCGCCGAGGCCGAACGCGAGCGGCTCGGCTGGCGATTCGCCGACCCGGCCGTCGCGCGCGACGGCGACCGCATGCGCGGCCTCGAGACGGAGCGCCGCGCGCTAGAGGCGCGCCTCACTGACCTCTACGCCGACTGGGAGAAGGCGGCCGCGGAGCTCGAGAACGCCGGGGGCTGAGCTGGGGTGCGCGCTCGCCTTTGCCGCGATGGCTGTCGCCAAGCGGCCTCCGCACGCCTGCGCGTGCTGCGCGCGCTACGCGCTTGCCTTTGCCGCGATGGCTGTCGCCAAGCGGCCTCCGCACGCCTGCGCGTGCTGCGCGCGCTGCGCGCTTGCCTTTGCCGCGATGGCTGTCGCCAAGCGGCCTCCGCACGCCTGCGCGTGCTGCGCGCGCTGCGCGCTTGCTGCCGGCTCCGCGCACGGGCGCTGCGCGCACGCGCATCCGCAGCAGTCCGCACAACCCGCCGCCGCGCGAGTGATCGCGACACGCGCAGAAGCCGCGCGTCACCCATCCCGATAAGTGCTCCACGAGATTGCCGAGGGGGCGATCGGTCGCGGGAGGTTTCGATGCGTAGCCGGATCCTGGCTGTCGTCGCGCTTGGCGCGCTCGCCGGGGCGTGGAGCGGGGTTGCGCACGCTCTGCTCGTCGACTTTCGGAGCGGGCAGTTCGCGCCAGGGGACCAGCTCTCGAGCTTCAGCACCAGCGCGGGGGGCGTCGAGCTCACGTTCACTCCCCTGCCGGCGCCGAACGCTCGCCTGTACTGGGACTCCACGGACGGCTTCGGCGTGCGCTACGCGTACGAGACCGACGAGATCGAAGGCAGCGAGACACTGCTCGTCCAGTTCTCGCAGAGCGTCTGGCTGCAGGAGATCGCGCTCACCGATCTGTTCAACGAGTCCGGCTACCTGGAGACCGGCTTCTACGCGCTCGATGGCCTGGGCCCGGTGCAGTTCTTCGCCGATCCGCTGCAGGGCAGCGGGAGCAACGGCGTGCGCTCGCTCTCGGTCGGGAGCTGGGTGGACTCGATCGCGTTCAGCGCGCCCGGGAAAGTCAACGGCCAGAGCCACGAGTTCTCGGTGTCGGGCTTGCGCTTCGAAGCGACGCGCCCGGTGCCGGAGCCCGTCAGCGCGGCGCTGTTCGGCGCCGGCATCGCAGCCGTCGCGTTCGCGCTGCGCCGACACCTGCTGTAGCTCGCAAGCGCGAAGCGCGCGCAGCGAGGCCCTACAGCCGCAGCACCGCGTGCACGTCGAGCCCGTCGAGGCGTTTTCTGCCCTCGAGGAAGCCGAGCTCGATCAGGAACGCGCAGCCGATCACGCTGCCGCCCATTCTTTGGACCAGCCGGGCAGTCGCCGCGGCCGTGCCACCGGTCGCGATCAGGTCGTCGATCAAGAGCACGTTCTGCCCGGGCAGCACCGCGTCGCGGTGCATCTCGATCGCGTCGGTCCCGTACTCGAGCTCGTAGGTCTCGCGCACGGTTTCCCACGGCAGCTTCCCGGTCTTGCGCGCAATCGCGAAGCCGGCCTTGAGTGCGAGCGCGACCGGCGGGCCGAAGATGAAGCCGCGCGACTCGACCCCCACCACCACCGAGATCGCGCGACCCAGGAACGGCTCCGCCAGCTTGCGGCAGGCGAGCTCGAGCGTCTCGGGATCCTGCAGGATCGGCGTGATGTCCTTGAACAGGATCCCCGGCTTCGGAAAGTCGGGGACGTCGCGGACCCGCGCTAGTAGTCGCTCGCGCTCCGAGTCCGTCACGGCAGGTATCTTAGGGGATCGATCGGCGAGCCGTCCCGGCGCACTTCGAAGTGCAGGTGCGGGGTGCTGGCGTTTCCGCTCTTGCCGACCTCGGCGATCACCTGGCCGCGCTCCACGAACTCGCCCACGCGCACCAGGTTGCGCCGGTTGTGCGCGTAGACCGTCGAGAGCTTGCCGGCGTGGCGCAGGATCACCAGCTTGCCGTAGCCCGAGAGCCCGCTGCCGCTGTGGATCACCCGGCCCGCCTCGGCCGCGCGCACCGGCGAGCCGCTCGGCATCGGGATGTCGAGACCGTCGTGGTGCGCGCCCCTGCGGTAGCCGAAGCCGCTCGTGACCGCGCCGTGGACGGGCCACGCCAGCGCCAGGTCGCCGGCTTGGCCACGAGGATCGGCGCGGCTCCAGTCGCCGCGCCCCGGCGGGATCGACGCGAGCGCGACGCCGCTCGCGCCCGGAACGCGGAGCTTCTGGCCGACACTGAGCCGTGTCGCGTCGCCGAGCCCGTTCGCCTGCGCCAGCGCTCCTACTGTCGTGCCGTAGCGCCGCGCGATCGCGTAGGCCGTCTCGCCGCGCTTGACCACGTGGATCTGCGCCGACGGCTCGCGCCGGGCGCCGCGGCGAGGAAGCTGCTGGATGTCGTCGGGCGAGAGCACCGGCTCCGGGGGAGAGGTCGTGCCGCAGGCGGCGAGCCACGCCGCCGTCACACACGCTGCGCAGGCCAGCGTCGCGCTGCGCGCCCTCCCCTTCATGCGCCCGCGCGACTCCGGCGGTGGCGCCACACGTACACGACGACGAGTAACACGATCGCGCCGAGCATCCAGAGCGTCGCGTCGCGCAGGAGTGGTCGCCAGAGCTCCTCGCTCTGCCCCGCGATGTAGCCGACGCCGACCAGGATCGCGCTCCAGATGCCGGCGCCCAGCGTGGTGTAGAACGCGAAGCGCGCCAGGTTCATGCGCACGAGCCCCGCAGGGATCGAGATCAGGTGACGCACCCCGGGAATCAGGCGCCCGATGAAGGTCGTGATCTCGCCGTGCGAGGCGAAGTAGCGCTCGGTGTACTCCAGGCCGCCACCGCCCGGAATCCACTCGAGCCAGCGCTCGGCGCGCGCGAAGAACGCCCGGCCGATCCAGAGCGCCGCGAAGTAGTTGATCAGCGAGCCGAACAGGCTGCCGCCGGCGCCGGCGAGCGTCGCCAGGACGGCGTCCATCTTCCCCTGCGAGACCAGGTAGCCCGCCGGGATCAGCGCGACCTCGCTCGGGAACGGGAAGACGGTCGATTCGACCGTCATCATCACGAAGATCCCCGCGTAGCCCCAGGCGTGGACCTGCTGCACCACCCAGTCCACGACCGCTTCCAGCCAGCCGCCCAACC
>CAYVQJ010000112.1:0-191441 GCA_964454165.1 uncultured Myxococcales bacterium
GAACGGCACGAAGTCCGCAAACCCCTTCTTCGCCTGCCGCTGCGTGATCGCCGCCGTCAACGTCGTCTTCCCGTGATCCACGTGCCCAATCGTCCCCACGTTCACGTGCGGCTTCGTCCGCTCGAACTTCGCCTTCGACATTTCCCGTCGTCTCTCCCGCGCGATTTCGTGTTGGAGCCCATGGGCGGGATCGAACCGCCGACCTCGTCCTTACCAAGGACGCGCTCTGGCCATCTGAGCTACATGGGCGGCCGGCCCGCGATACGTGGTGGAGCGGGAAACGGGATTCGAACCCGCGACCCCGAGCTTGGAAGGCTCGCGCTCTACCACTGAGCTATTCCCGCGTGATACTCGCTCCGTACTCCGCTTCGTCCTAGAGCGGCTGCGCTGGTGGAGAGGGGAGGATTCGAACCTCCGAAGACTCGCGTCAGCAGGTTTACAGCCTGCCCCGTTTGGCCGCTTCGGTACCTCTCCCGACCGCGAATCTCCGGACCCGGACCCGCGGCTACGCCCCGCCGCCGCGCCACCGACCACCCATCGGCCACGCTCCGAGCCCACGCCACTCGCAGCAACCTCGTGTGGAAACCCCGAACGCCCGCGCGCGAGTCCGAACGCTGCCCCGTCCGGCGCGCTGGAGCTGGCGAGGGGACTCGAACCCGCCAACCTGCTGATTACAAATCAGCTGCTCTACCTATTGAGCTACGCCAGCGCACGAATCGACGAATATCCCGCCGCGTCGGCGCGACGCGGGCGCGAGGTCGGGCGGAGCGGCGGGTTCGGGGCCGCGTATGAATACGCCATTTCACCGTGCCGCGCTACGGGTTCTCGCTCCTAGCTGCCGCATCCACTCTCTCGGCGGTGCGGAGCAGGAGGTAGGCGGCCGCCGCAGCCACCCCGAGTGAGGCTACGTTCCCCCTCTGAGGGATGCCGATCCGCCAGTGCGCGTTCTCGCGCAAGCCAGGGCGCACCCCGCGCTCCTCGCTTCCGAACAGCCAGACCCATTCTCCCCCTAGGACCTCATCCGGTACCGCCGAGAGCGGGCTCCCACCCGGGTCAGCTGCCAGAATCGCGAGCCCTTCCGAGGCACACAGGTTGAGGGCTCGCGGGAGGCTGGGCGTGCGCCCGACCCGGAGGTGCTCGAGCGCCCCGGCACTGGCGCGGAGCGCTCCGGCGCCGATCGGCGGGGCGTTGCGCTGTTCGAGCAACAGCCCCGAAACGCCTGCGGATTCCGCCGAGCGCGCGATCGACCCCAAATTCCCGACGTCCGTCACCCCGTCGAGGGCGACGAGCCGGCGCGTTCCCCGGGCCTCGAGCAGCGCCTCGAAGGGCTCCTCGGGAAACCGCTCCGCCTCCGCCCACACGGACTGGTCCGGATTCTGGGAGGTTGGGATCCCGCGCTCGCGGGCGAGGTCCGCGAGCTCCCGAGCTCCGTGGGAGCGGACTGTCGCCGGGAGCGCGACCTGGAACACGCGGCGCCGTCCGGCGCGGATCGCCTCGATCACCGGCCGCACGCCTTCGATCCGGCTCGTGGCGACCTCGGATCGACCCATCATCCCAGTCTAGTGTGGGCGGCGTCGGGTACCGGGATCCAGGGCCCGACGGCTCGGGTCGCCTACCCTCCGGCGCGTGCCGCTCGCCGTCGAGTCACTCCCCTTCGCGCTGCCTCCCCATAGGCTCGTCGAGGGACTGCCGGACGCGGTGTGCGTGAGTGCGCTCGAGGCCGGCGGAGCCGAAGGCTGGGGCACACCGCCGGGTAGCAACGGGCCCGGACTTCACCTGATCGGGCTGTTCCCCGAGGTCGAGTTCCGAGGTGGGCTCGAGGCCATCGCGGCCGCGCGGAGCTGGCTCGCCCCTCGGCCCGACCGCGACCCCTTCGAGGCGGTCCTGATCGGTGCGCTGTCGTACGACCTCTCGCGCGCCTTCGTTCCGTTGCGCGCTGATGCGACGGAGGACGTACCCGCCCCGCTCGTGCGTCTGGCCGGCTATCGGGCGGTGTATCGCGCGGCGCAGGACGGCAGCGCGGGACAGGTGGTCGGCAGCGACGCCGTGGCCGTTCGCCGCACGGCGGCTGCACTGCGCGTAGCCGCTTCGGCGCGCCCCGCCCGGCCGGCCAGGGACACATCCGCCGTCCCGCGTTGGTCCGACGCTGGCTTCTGCTCCGCTGTGGCGCGCGCGCAGCGCTGGATCGAGGCGGGCGACGTGTACCAGGTCAACCTCGCGCGGCGCATCGACTTCGACGGTGTCCCGACCGACTCCCTCCCGGGGCTCTGGGCGGACCTCGCCCGCCGCGCGCCCGCGCCCTTCGCCGCCTTCCTCGCCGGAGCCGAGCCTACCCTGCTGTGCAACTCGCCCGAGCGCTTCCTGCGGCTCGTCGGCGCGCGCGTCGAGACCTGCCCGATCAAGGGCACGCGGCCGCGCGGCACGACGCCGGAGCTCGACGCCTGGCTGGCGCACGAGCTGCTGCGCTCCCCAAAGGACCGCGCCGAGCACGTGATGATCGTCGACCTGGAACGCAACGACCTCGGGCGCGTGTGCCGCACCGGCAGCGTACGTGTCGCGCGACTGGGCGCGCTGCGCAGCTTCCCCACTGTACACCACATGGTGTCATCTGTGCAAGGCGAGCTGCGGCCGGGCGTGGACTGGCTCGAGCTGCTCGAGGCGACATTCCCCAGCGGATCGATCAGTGGCGCGCCGAAGCGGCGAGCGCTCGAGATCATCGAAGCGCTGGAGCCCGTGCGGCGCGGACCGTACACCGGAGCGCTCGGCTGGTTCGACGCCGCCGGCGGCATCGATTTGGCGCTCGCGATCCGGACCGCCGTCGCCGCGCGCGGCCGGCTGCACCTGCACCTCGGCGGCGGGATCGTCGCGGACTCCGACGCCGAATCCGAGCTCGCCGAGACGCGCGACAAGGGGCGCGCGTTCGCCGAGCTGCTCGGCTGCCCCACCTGAGACGCGTCTCAAGCGCGGCTCGAGCCGCTCCGAACACAGGATGGGAGAAGCCGATGCACGAGTCCCGGACGAACGAGCCCGCGTCGCGACACACGTCGACGGCTGCGACAGCGTCGGATCGCCGCGCCGATTCGCGCCTGATGACGGATCTGCGAGCGACGCTCGTCAGCGTGGATCCGGTGTCGGACGCGCCGGGCGCGCGCGGTTCGTACTGGTCGGGTGACGCCGAAGGCGTCGCGAACGCGTCGCGCCGCGGGGTCTGCCTGCGCTGCGAGCGCCCACCGACCGTCGGCACGCGACTGGTGCTCGAGCTGTTCGTACCTGGCGAGCCGCGGCCGATCGACCTCGTCGGTCGCGCGCGCTGGACGCGCGTGGAATACGAGCGCGCGAGTCGCGGTGCGCGTGCACTCGCGTGTGTCGGCGTCGAGATCATGGGCGGCTCTCCAACGTCGCTGGACCGCTGGGATCGCGCGCTCGAGGATCTCGCCGCTCGCAGGCTCGCTTCGGTTGCCACCCCGGAAGGCCTCCGATAGGATGCGCCGCGGGAATGCAGATGATGTCAGCAACGCGCGCACCTGGCAGCTACCGCATCGCGAATCAGCGACGCGCGTTCGCATTCCTCGATCCGATCCGCGCGCGTGAGCGCCGCGTCGAGCGCATCCTCGCCTCGATCCAGCAGGACATCGACGAGGGCGCGACGGCGTGCGTGCGCCAGATCCTGCGCGGTCCGCGCGAGCTCTACCGGATCGAACTCGAGCTGCCCGAGATGTCGTATCAGCGCACCACGATCCTCGACCGCGACGCCCTGCAAACCCTGCTCTCCCGCACCGGCGAGACGAACCGACTCCGCATCCGCTAACGCAAGCGCGAAGCGCGCGCAGCGAGCACGCCTCGCGCGAGCGGAGGCCGCTTGGCGACAGGCCATCGCGGCCCAGACTAGAGCGAAGCCGGTAGGCCGCGACCGCTCGCTGGCCATACGCCGTCAGAAGGTGCCCGGAGTGGGAGTCGAACCCACACGGAGCCGAAGCTCCCAGGGATTTTACGCTTCCCCGGAGGTTTCCCTCCGGCGCGGACTATCTCTTCACCTCGCCGCATGCGGCGAGGTGCCGGGCGCTCGTGGGCGGGGATTATCGTTGGGGCTCACCCCGCTAGTCTCTGCACCTTCCGCGGAACCTCTGCCCTCCGCGGCTCGGCTCAGGATCACCGTGGGCGCTCGCGCCGGTAGGCTTCCCTGAGTTCACCCGGTTGCTGCCCGCGCGTCGCCGCGCGGGAGACCCGTCTTCGAGTCCCCTGTGTCTTCCGGTTCCACCATCCGGGCACGGGCCGAGCATACACCGCGGCGTCGGCGCCGGGTTCGGTTGCCGCGCTGCGCGGCCTCCCCTATAAGCAGTTCGCTCGCCGCCTCCGGCGCGGTAGCCAAGCGGTAAGGCATGGGCCTGCAAAGCCCTGATCACCGGTTCGAATCCGGTCCGCGCCTCCAGCGAGCGCCGCCGGCGGCGATCAGAGTCGCGGCGCGCGCAGCCACGCGCCCGCGCTCCGGATCTCGATCCCGCTCGCAGTCGCGCGCACACAGGCGAGCAGCTCGAGCTGCGCGCGGCGCGTGAAGCGCGCGTCGAAGCGGCCCTTCACCGTGCAGCGCAGGCAGTCGTCGGGATCGGCGCGCAGCGTCTCGGTCGCGAGCGCCTCGCGGCTGCCGTCGGTGAGCTGCGCGACGCCGTCGTCGGCGTCGTAGCCGACCACCCAGTAGGGTACGTCCTCGACGTCGATCTGCGCCCGGAAGCGTCCGAGCTGCACGATCCAGACAGCCTCGGCGTCGGCGAAGCGCACGCCCCGCAGCAGCGCGGCGTGCACGCGCGGGTGCGTCACCGCGGCGCCGTCGTGCTCGAAGCGCATGTCGCGGCGCAGGATCAGTCCGGAGTGGGGAAGCGGGGGCGGCTCTTCCGCTTCGCTCAGACCGGCTCCTCGCGCACGGCCCCTGACGACGTCTCGACGCGCGCGCCGCGGAAGTCGTAGCGATGCCAGTACACCAGACGGCGCGCGCCGTCTGCGAGGCGCCAGATCCACTTCTCGTTCCAGCGGATTCCGTGCTCACAGCGCGTGCGCGGGTCGTTCACGCTGCCCTCCCAGGCGTCCGGCTCGCCCCAGCGATCGCGCGCAGCGGCGTGCGTGAAGCGGTCCCTAGCGGTCACACTCGCCGCCGATCATGTTGATCATGTCGAAGGTGGGGACGATGTCCGCGAGCAGCGCACCCTTGAGCATTTCGGCCATCGGCGCGGTGTTGAGCAGGCTCGGCGGGCGGCAGCGCACCTTCCACGGCTTGCCGGTGCCGTCGGACACCACGTAGAAGCCGAGCTCGCCGTTGGGCGATTCGATCGCGTGGTAGCACTCGCCCGCGGGCACCTTCGGGCCCTCGGTCACGCCCTTGAATTGCTGGATCAGCTCCTCCATGCGCCCGAACACGCGGTCCTTGGCGGGCCAGCGGATGCGCGGATCCTGCACGTCCACCGACTCGCCCTGCGTCTTCTCGAGCACCGGCAGGCACTGGCGCACGATCTTGATGCTCTCCATGAGCTCGTGCTGCACCACCAGGAAGCGGTCGTAGTTGTCGCCCGTGGCGCCGACGGGAACGTCGAAGTCCACCTCGTCATACACGAGATAGGGCTGCGCTTTGCGCACGTCGTACGAGATGCCCGCTGCGCGCAGCAGCGGGCCGGTCACGGCGAACTCGACCAGGCGCGCGGCCGGCAGCGCACCCGTGCCGCGGAAGCGATCCACGAAGATGCGATTGGCCGTGATCACGCGGTCGAAGTCCACCAGCAGCTTGTCGATGTCGCGCAGCCGGGCCTCGCACGCCGCCGGGAACTCGGCCGGCACGTCGCGCTGCAGCCCGCCGATCCGGATGTAGTTGGAGGTGACGCGCGCCCCGCACAGCATCTCCTGCAGGTCCCAGCACAGCTCGCGCGCCTCGATCCCGTACAGGAAGGGCGTCATCGCGCCGAGCTCGAGGCAGCAGGCGCCGAGCCGCGTCAGGTGGTCGCCCATGCGCGAGAGCTCGCCCGCCAGCACGCGCGCCCACTGACCGCGCCGCGGCAGTGCTATGCCGAGCATCTTCTCTACGGCCATGCAGTACGCCAGGTTGGCGAGGATCGCGGAGTTGTAGTTCAGGCGATCCGTGTACGGGATCGCCTGGTACCAGGTCCCGCTCTCGCACTCCTTCTCGAAGCCGCGGTGCAGGTAGCCGACCTGCACGTCCATCGAGATGATCGTCTCGCCGTCGAGCTCGAGCACGACCTTCACGGTGCCGTGCATCGCCGGGTGCGACGGCCCCATGTTGAGCACCTGGTGCTCGGTGTGCAGATCGCCCCGGGCAGCGTTCTCGTCGCGCGCGTGCGCCGGCTCGACCACGAGACCTCCTAGTTGCGCGGCCCGACGAGCGGCTGGCGCCGCTCCTTCGGGTAGTCCTTGCGCAGCGGGTGTCCCTTGAACTGCTCGTACAGGAGCAGCCGCCGCAGATCGGGGTGCCCGGAGAAGCGCACGCCGTACAGATCGAACACCTCGCGCTCCATCCAGTTGGCCGACGCGTATACGGCCGACGCCGACGGGCACTCGCAGGGGACCTCGGCCACTCCCACCTTCACGCGCAACCGATGCCGAAGGGGCGAGGGCTGTGCCGCGCCCGGCGTCACGTCGATCGACGCCAGGTGGTAGACGACCTCGAAGCGCGGATCGCGACCCAGGTAGTCGACGGCCGTCAGGTCCAGGAGAAAGTTCAGGCGCAGCCCCGGATCGTCGCGCATACGCTCGAGCAGGGTTGCGATGCGCTCGCGCGGTAGGGTCACGGTGGTGTCACCGAACTGCTCGTGCGCAGCGAGCAGATCCGCGCCGAGCAGCCGCCTCACGCGCTCCAGGAGCTCCGACATCAGCGGGCGTAGTCTCGGCGGATGAAGCCGAGCCGCCGGCCGAGCTGCGCTTCGCTGCGCAGCAGGTCCTTCTTGTGGAACAGCATCGCCTCGCGGTCGTAGGTCGCCAGCTCGACGTCGCGGCTCATAGCGATCGCCTCCTCGGGGCAGGCCTCCTCGCACAGGCCGCAGAACATGCAGCGCGACATGTCGATGTCGAACACCTCCGGCCAGCGCTCGATGCCGTCGCGGATTTCGCCCGGCAGGATCGTGATGCAATCGGTCGGGCAGGCGAACTCGCACAGGCCACAGGCCACGCACTTGGGCTCGCCGTTGTCGAGCGCTATGAGGACCGGGTGACCCCGAAAGGCGTCGGCGTAGTCGACGCGCTCCTCGGGGTACTGGACCACGAACGTGGTCTTCTTGCCGACGATGTAGCCCCAGAGGTTCCGGAAAAAGTGCGTCGCCGTGATGCGCAGGCCGACGAAGATCATCGGCAGGTACAAGCGCTCCGCGAGGCCCAACCTCTCCTGGCGGCGGACCGGCACCACCTTTCCGGGCATCAGCTCTCCTCGACGGGTGCGGGGCGGCGCGAGTATAGGAAAGACGGCTCAGGGTGCGAGGCGTTCGGCGTGATACGAGCTGCGAACCAGCGGACCCGAGGCGACTTCGCGGAAACCCAGCTCGCGCGCGTGGCGCTCCCAGGCCTCGAACTCCGACGGCGGGACGTAGCGCGCCACGGGCAGGTGCTCGGGGCCCGGCCGCAGATACTGGCCCAGCGTGAGCAGCTCGCAGCCAGTCGCGCGGATGTCCGCGAGCGTGTCGCCGACCTCTGCGTCGCTCTCGCCGAGCCCGAGCATGATCCCGGTCTTGGTCGGGATCCCGGGCCCGAGCCGGCGCGCGGTCTCGAGCACGCCGAGAGAGCGGCGGTACTTCGCCTGCGGCCGCACCACGCGCTGCAGGCGCTCGACCGTCTCCACGTTGTGGTTCAGCACGTCCGGACCCGCGTCGAGCACGGTCGCCAGCGCCGCCTCCGAGCCCTTGAAGTCGGGGATCAGGAGCTCGACCCGACAGCCGCGTCCACGCTCGCGAATCGCGCCGACGGTCGCCGCAAAGTGGGCGGCGCCGCCGTCCGGGACGTCGTCGCGCGCGACGGCCGTGACGACGGCGAAGCGCAGGCCGAGCGCCGCGATCGCATCCGCGACCCGGCGCGGCTCGTCCGGATCGAGCGGCGCGGGTCGCCCGGTCGGCACGTCGCAGAAGCCGCAGCGCCGCGTGCACAGGTTGCCGCCGAGCATGAAGGTGGCCGTCCCGCGCGACCAGCACTCGGGCAGGTTCGGGCAGGCCGCCGACTCGCAGACCGTGTGGAGGTCCTGCTCGCGGACCAGCGCGCGCAGCCGGTCGATCTCCTCGCTCGGCCGGTAGCGCACCCGGAGCCAGGGCGGCCGCTCGGGGTGGCGCCGTGCCGGAGAACCATCGATCTGGATCAGGTCGCTCACGCGAACACCTTCCGGAAGCGCTCCGCGACGCTCGCCTCGACCGCGGCCATGTCCAACCCCTGGACCAGGTCGCACAGCCGCGCCATCCGCACGTCCGCGAGCCCGCACGGGACGATCGCGTCGAAGCGCGCGAGGTCGCAGCAGACGTTGAGCGCGAAGCCGTGCATCGTCACCCAGCGCCGCACGCCGACGCCGATCGACGCGAGCTTCTGGCGCGCGTCGAGCCAGACGCCCGTATAGCCGTCGCGCCGCTCCGCTGCGACGCCGAGGTCGGCGAGCGCGCCGATCAGCACGTCCTCGAGCTCGCGCAGGTAGCGGTGCACGTCACGGCCGCGCGCCGCGAGGTCCACGATCGGGTAGCCCACGAGCTGCCCTGGTCCGTGCCACGTGACCTCGCCGCCGCGGTTGGTGCGGTGCACGGCGTAGCCCTTGCGCTCGAGCTCGGCCGCGGAGAAGCGCACGAAGGCGTCGGACGCGCCTGTGCCGAGCGTGATCACGTCGGGGTGCTGGAGCAGGAGCAACGTGTCCGGGATCTCCCCGGCCATGCGCGCGTCGCGCAGCTGCACCTGCAGCGCCAGCGCAGCGTCGTAGGCCATGAGTCCGAGGCGGCGTACCTCGAACACCTAGGTCTCCTCGCGCACGAGCTCTTCGGGGTGCTCGAGCAGGCGCCGGATCTCCCCCAGGAACTGCGCGGCCTTCACGCCGTCCAGCACGCGGTGGTCGACGGACAACCCGAGCGTCGTCATCGGCGCGATCTCGATCCTGCCCTCGCGCACCACCGCGCGGTCCACGATCGCGCCCACCGACAGGATCGAGCTCTGCGGCGGCGTGATGATCGCGTAGAAGCGGTCGACCCCGAACATGCCGAGGTTCGAGATCGTGAAGGTGCCGTCGGCGTAGTCCTCGGGCTGCAGCTTGCGCATGCGCGCGCGCTGGATCAGGCGGTTGGCGGACTCGGCGAGCTGGAACACGCTCTTGCCCTGGCAGTCCTTGACGGTCGGGGCCACCAGCTCGTCGCCGACGTCGACGGCCAGGCCCACGTTGATCGGCTCGAACAGCGCGATCTGCTGCTCCTCGGAGCGGTAGGTCGCGTTCGCTTCGGGGTATTTCTCGAGCGCCTTCACGCACGCTTGCAGCGTCAGGTGGGTGTAGGTCAGGCGCGGGCGCTCCGCGCCCGGTGCGGCGTTCACGCGGTCGCGCAGCTCGCGCAGCCCCGAAGTCCCCACGTCCATCTCGACGTAGAAATGCGGCGCCTCCTGCTTGCTCTTCACCATGTTGCGGATCAGCGCCTTGCGCTTCTGGGAGAGCTGCATCGCGCCGCGGAACAGCGCCTGCTCGCGCTCGCCGCGCTTGCGCTCGCCGTCGCGCACGAACGCGGCGACGTCGGCCTTGGTGATGCGGCCGGCCGGTCCGCTGCCCTTCACCTGCTCGAGATCGATCCCGAGCTCGCCGGCCATGCGCAGCGCGACGGGCGTCGCACGCACGCCCTCCGCGTCGGGTACCTGCGCCTCGAGCTCGCGCAGGTACGCCTCGATGTCGGAGACCAGGATTGCGCCGAGCGGGCCGCTGCCGGCGAGCTCGGCGAGATCCACACCCTTCTCCGCGGAGAGGCGGCGCGCGGCAGGAGTCGCGCGCACGCGGTTGGCGTCCCACCACGCGGGCTGGAGCGGCGGACCGGCGACCGGCGCGCGCTCGAGAGCTCCGGGCCGCGGCGCGGGCGCCGCGGCGGCGGGCCGCGGCCCGGGCGCCGCAGGCGCGGAGGGGACGCGAGACGCAGCCGCCGGGCGTGCGGCAGGCGCGCTGGCGCTCTGCGCAGCGGCGGATGCGGAGGCGACGTCTTCGGCGGACTCACCCGGGAGCCGGATCACCGCGATCAGCGCGCCGACCGGAACGGTGGCGCCGGGCGAGACCACCAGCTTCTGGACCGTCCCCTCGGTGTACGACTCGAACTCCATGTCGGCCTTGTCGGTCTCGATGTCGGCCAGGATCTCGCCGCGGCGGATCGGGTCGCCCTCGCGCTTGCGCCACGCGAGGAGCGTGCCCTCCTCCATCGTGTCCGAGAGCTTCGGCATGCGGATCTCTTTGGGCATGGCGGTCTCCGCTACAGCGTGATCTTGAGCACGGCTTCGACGATGCGCGCCGCGTCGGGCAACGCGAGCTTCTCGAGGTTGCGCGCGTAGGGCGTCGGCACGTCTGCCGCGGCCACCCGCACGACCGGCGCGTCGAGCTCGTAGAACAGGTGTTCCTGGATGCGCGCCGCGAGCTCCGCGCCGACGCCAACGTTGCGCCAGCCCTCCTCCGCGACGACGGCGCGCCGCGTGCGCGCGACCGAGCCGAGGATCGCGTCCATGTCGAGCGGGTCGAGCGTGCGCGGGTCGAGCACTTCGGCCTCGATTCCTTCGTTCGCCAAGGTCTCGGCCGCGCGCAGCGCCTCGAGCACCATCCTGGACCAGGCGATGATCGTCACGTCGCGCCCGGGGCGCTTCACCTCGGCTACGCCGAAGGGCAGCAGGTACTCGTCTTCCGGGACCTCGCCCTTGGTGTTGTAGAGCATTTCGTGCTCGATGAAGAGCACCGGGTCGTCCATGCGGACCGCGGTCTTGAGCAGTCCCTTCACGTCGTAGGGCGTGCTCGGGATCGCGACGCGGATTCCGGGCGTGTTCACGAACCACGACTCGATCGAGTGGCTGTGCTGCGCGCCCTTCTGCGTGCCGCCGCCGCCGGGCGCGCGGATCACCAGCGGGAGCGAGACCTGCCCGCCGAACATGTACCGCATCTTCGCGCAGTGGTTCACGATCTGGTCCATCGCCACGACCGCGAAGTTCATCGTCATCATCTCCGCGATCGGACGCATGCCGGCCATCGCGGCGCCGATCGCCATGCCGATGATCGACGCCTCGGCGATCGGCGTGTCGCGCACGCGGCGCGAGCCGTACTCCGCCATCAGGCCCTCGGTCACGCGGAAGGTCCCGCCGACCAGACCCACGTCCTCACCGAGCGTGAACACACGCTCGTCGCGCGCGAACTCCTCGAACAGTGCCTGATTGACGGCTTCCCAGTAGCGGATCTCAGGCACCGTCGGCCTCCACCCAGAGGTCCTGGTACAGCGCTTCGGGCGCTGGCTCGGGGCTCTGGCTCGCAAACACCATCGCCTCGGTCACCTGCGCGTCGACCTCGGCGTGGATCGCGTCGAGCCGCTCTTGCTCGGCGATCCCCTGCTTGATCAGGTGCTTCGCCAGGCGCGGGATCGGATCGCGCTTGCGCCAGAGCTCCTCCTCCGCGCGCGGGCGGTAGCGCCCGGGGTCGGTCATCGAGTGGCCCTGGAAGCGGTAGCAGCGCAGCTCGAGCAGCATCGGCCCGCCGCCCGCGCGCACGCGCTTGACCAGGTCATCGCACTGCTCGCGCACCGCGAGCACGTCCATGCCGTTGCCCTGGTAGCCGGGAATGCCGTAGCCCTGCGCCTTGCGGTAGATCTCGTTGAAGGCCGACGAGGTGCGCACGTCGGTGCCAATGCCGTAGAAGTTGTTCTCGCACACGAACAGCACCGGCAGGTTCCAGAGCTTGGCCATGTTCAGCGACTCGTGGAACACGCCCTGGTTCGACGCGCCGTCGCCGAAGAAGCACATCACCACGCGGTCCTCGCCGCGCATCTGGATCGCGAGCGCCAGACCGACCGCGATCGGCAGGTTGCCGCCGACGATGGCGTAGCCGCCCACGAAGTAGCGCTCGGCGTCGAAGAAGTGCATCGAGCCGCCCTTGCCCTTACACACACCGGTGGTGCGGCCGTAGAGCTCGGCCATCAGGCGCCGCGGATCCGAGCCGCGCGCCAGCGCGTGCACGTGGTCGCGGTAGGTCGCGATGGCGTAGTCGTCGTGGTTCAGCGCCAGACAGGCGCCGATCGCCACGGCTTCCTGACCCGTGTACAGGTGGGTGAAGCCCCCGATGAAGCCCTCCGCGTAGGCCTCCGAGACGCCTTCCTCGAAGCGCCGCGCCAGCGCCATCAGCCGGTACATCTGAATCTGGTCCGCAGCGGGAATCGCCATCGCCGTCCCTTTCAGACCTCGAACTCGCCCGCCTCGAGGTTGCGCGCGGTGCGGTACAGGAAGCCGTTACCCGTCACGCCGTCGATCACGCGGTGGTCGTAGGACAGCGCCAGGTACAGCATCGGGCGGATCGCGATCACGTCCTCGCCGTCGCGCTCGACCACGACCGCGCGCTTCTTGACCTCGCCCACGCGCAGGATGCCGACCTGCGGCTGGTTGATCACCGCGAAGCCGTAGAGGTTTCCCTCGCGGCCCGGGTTGGTGACGGTGAAGGTGCCGCCGGCCAGCTCGTCGGCCGTGATCTCGCGGTTGCGCGCGCGCGTCGCCAGCTCCTGGATCGCCTGCGCGATGCCGCGCAGCGACAGGCGGTCGGCGTCGCGGATCACGGGCACCACCAGGCCGCGTTCGGTCTCGACCGCCACGCCCACGTGGATGCCCGCGCGCTGCACGATGCTCTCCTCGACCACCGTCGCGTTGAGACGCGGGAAGTCGCGCAGCGCCCGCAGCGTGGCCTGCACTACAAAGGGCAACAGCGTGAGCTTGAAGCCCATGGCGCGCTCGAACTCGCCGCGCGCGCGCTCGCGCAGGGCCGTCACGCGGGACAGGTCGACCTCCGCGACGGTGCCGACGTGCGGCGAGACGATCTTCGAGACCACCATGTGCTCGGCGATCCGGCGCCGGATCGCGCTGAACGGGATCACCTCGTCGCCTTCGCGTGGCTGGTACGTCGGCACCCGCAGCCGCGCCAGGAATTCGAGCAGTGAGTGCTTGGCCGGCGTGGCGGGCGCGGCCACGCTCGGCGAGCTGGAACGAGCGCCCGCGAGGTGCGCCTCCACGTCCGCCTTGCGCACGCGTCCCTCTGCGGCCGCGGCGACGCTACCCAGGTCCACGCCGTGCTGCTCCGCCATGCGCTTCGCCACGGGAGAGCTTCGCACCTCGGTCGCGCTAGGCGCGGCCTGCCGCGCCGTCATCAAGGCCGCCGCGGGCGCGGCCCGGGGCGCGGACTTCGCAGCGGGTCTGGGGGCAGGCTTCGCGGCCGCCGCCGGTGCCGCGGCGCGCGTCCCAGCGGCTCCTCCCGGCTCGAGCAGGCACAGCTCCGCTCCCACTTCGACGGTCGTCCCCGGCGTGACCAGAATCTTCGCGACGACACCGGACTCCGGTGCGGGAATCTCGGCATCGACCTTGTCGGTCGTGATCTCGCAGAGCACCTGGTCCTTCTCGACGCGATCACCCTCGCGCACGCGCCACTTCTCGAGCGTACCTTCGACCACGCTCTCGCCCATCTGCGGCATCACGACGGCGATCGCCATCAGCGCTCCCCGCGACTACGCATTGCGGACCCGTCCCTCGGCGTCGAGCGCCGCTTCCATGATCGCCTCGGACAGCGTGGGGTGGGCGTGCGAGGTCTCGGCCAGCTCGCGCGTGGTCGACTCGAGATTCATCGCCAGCGTGACCTCCGCGACGAGCTCGGTCGCACCCGAGCCGATCACCTGACAGCCCAGGACCTCGCCGTAGCGCGCGTCGGAGACCAGCTTGGCGAAGCCCTCGGTGTGTCCCGTCGCGATCGACTTGCCGTTCGCCGCGAAGTTGAACTTGCCGACCCGCACGTCGAAGCCGGCAGCGCGAGCCTGCGCCTCCGACAGCCCGACGCTCGCGACCTGCGGCTGGCAGTAGATGCAAACCGGCACGTGCTTCGGATCGAGCGGCGCCTTCGCCTGCCCCGCCATGATCTCGACCGCGATCACGCCCTCCTCGGAGGCGGCATGCGCCAGCAGCGGTGGACCGATCACGTCGCCGATCGCCCAGATCCCCTCGGCGCTGGTCTTGTAGTCGGGACCCACCCGGATGAAGCCGCGCTCGAGTGCTATGCCCTGCTCCTCGAGCCCGATGCCCTGGACCAGCGCGGCGCGGCCGACGGCGAAGAAGACCTGCTCCGCGCGCAGCTCCTCCTCGCCCTTCTCACCCTCGACGGTCACGCAGACACCGGCGCCGTTCACCTCCATGCCCTTGTACGCGGTGGACGTCTTGAGCGTCACGCCGCGCTTCTGAAAGGCGCTCGCGAGCGCGCGCGCGACCTCGGCGTCCATGCCCGGCAGAAGCTGATCGGTCAGCTCGACCACCGTGACCTGCGAGCCGTAGGTCGCGTAGGTGTACGCGAACTCGAGACCCACCGCCCCGCCACCGATGATCACGACCGACGCCGGCAGCCGCTTCGCCTCGAGCGCCTGGCGGCTGGTCACGGCGCGCTCGCCGTCGATGGCGATGCCTGCGAAGACGCGCTCGGTCGAGCCGGTCGCGACGAGCACGTTCGTCGCGTCGATCACCTGCTCGCCCTTCTCGCCCGACACCACGATGCTGCGGCCCGGCGCGAGGCGGCCGCGTCCGTGCACGACCTCGATCCGGTTCTTCTTCATCAGGCTGCCGACGCCCCGAACCAGGCGGTCGGCCGCTTTGCGGCTGGCGCCGATCACCGCGCCGTAGTCCACGCTGAGCTTCTCGAACACGAGCCCGGGCACGCCCCGCTTGACGGCTTCGTACAGCTCCGCCGCATGCAGGATCGCCTTCGAGGGAATGCAGCCCCAGTTCAGGCACACGCCGCCGAGGCGGTCTTGCTCCACGATGGCCACGCGCATCCCGAGCTGGGCGGCCCTGATCGCGGCGACGTAGCCCCCGGGGCCGGACCCGAGGACGGCGAGGTCGAAGCCTGGCATGCCATCTCCCGCGCGCGTGCGCTCTTACGTCATCGGGCGAAGTTGCACAGCGCTTAAGCGGCAGGTTGGCCGCTCAGGTCCGCCTACGCAACGGGCTTCTCGATGATCGGGAGCAGGAGGTCGGAGGTCTCACGGTGGCGCGGACGGCTCCAGCCGGGCGAGCGCTGCACGAGCTCCTGCAGGCGCAGCACGCCGTCGAGCACGGCCTCGGGACGGGGCGGGCAGCCGGGGATGTAGACGTCGACCGGGATGATCGTGTCGATCCCCTGCACCACGGAGTAGTTGTTGTACGGACCGCCGGAGCAGGTGCAGGCGCCGAACGCGATCACCCACTTCGGCTCGGCCATCTGGTCGTAGACCTTCTTCAGGATCGGCGCCTGCCGGTGACTGATGGTGCCGACGACCATCAGCAGATCGGCCTGGCGCGGCGAGAAGCGCGGCAGCGCTGCCCCGAAGCGGTCGATGTCGTAGCGCGATCCCGCAGCCGCCATGAACTCCATGCCGCAGCAGGCGGTCACGAACGGGTACAGGAAGAACGAGTACTTGCGGCCCCAGTTCACCACGGCGTCGACCGTGGTCGTGACGAAGCTGTCGTCGCCCTGCCGGAAGATCTCGCGCTTCTCGCTCATCGCCGGGCAGAATAGGGCCCTTGCCCGGAGTTGTCGCGTGATCGCCGCCTGGCTCGTCCACCTGTACACCGCGTCGTCCGCCGTGCTCGGCATCTGGGCGCTCTACGCCACCTTTGCGCACGAATGGCGCCTGGCGATGTACCTGCTCATGCTGACGCTGGTGATCGACTCGACGGACGGCGCGCTCGCACGCACGGTGCGCGTGCGCGAGCGCATCCCATGGTTCGACGGCCGGCGCCTGGACGACATCTGCGACTTCTTCACCTACGTCCTGGTACCGGCCTGCTTCATGATCGAGGCCGAGCTGCTGCCGCATCCGGCGTGGGCAGCGCTGCCGGTGCTGGCGTCGTGCTACGGCTTCTCGCAGGACGACGCCAAGACCGACGACCACTTCTTCCTCGGCTGGCCGTCGTACTGGAACGTGGTCGCGATGTACCTGCACCTGTTCGGTGCGGATCCAGCGGTCGGCCTCGGCTTCGTGCTGTTCTTCTCGGCCGCGGTCTTCGTGCCGCTCCGGTACATCTACCCGAGTCGAACGCGCCAGCTGCGACCGGTCTCGCTCGCGGTGCTCGGCGTCTGGACGGTCGGCTTCTCGTGGCTCGCCGTGCGCCCGGCGCCCGATCCGCTCTGGCTCTGGCTCTCGCTCCTCGCCGGGCCGGGCTACTACGTGGGGCTGTCACTGCTCTTGAACCTGCCGCGAGCGCGCCAGGCGCTGGCGTGAAGACGCTCGAGATCCCCGCCGAGTCGCTGCCGCTCGAGCTCTCCGCCGACGTGATCGTGGTAGGCGGCGGGTCGGCCGGCTGTGCCGCCGCGCTCGCGGCCGCGCGCGCCGGGCTCGAGACGCTGCTCGTCGAGGACATGCCGTTCCTCGGCGGCATGAGCACGGGCGGGGCCGTCGGCACGTTCTGCGGCTTCTACCGGCGCGAGACCGACGAGCGCATGACGCCGCTCGTCGGCGGCGTGCCGCTCGAGATCGCGACGCGGCTGCTCGAGCGCCGGCACGCCTACGGCCCGCTGCCGTTTCGCGACAGCGCGGCCCTGCCCTACGTGCCGTGGGGCGTGAAGCGGCTGCTCGAGGAGCTCGTCTCCGCGGAGCCGAAGCTGCGCCTGCTGCTGCACGCTCGCGTCACGCACGCGCGCTTCGACGCCGGCCGCGTGCGCGGCATCGCGATCCAGACGCGCGCCGGCCGGATCGCCGCGGAGGCCGGCGTGTTCGTCGACGCCAGCGGCGACGCCGATCTGGTGCGCGCCTGCGGCCTGCCGCTCGAGCGCTACGACGCCTTCCAGTACCCCTCGATGATGTTCACGATGCAGAACGTCGACGCGGCGCGCGCGATGCCGGAGCTCGCGCGCTTCCGCGAGATCGTCGAGGAGGCGTTCGAGCGCGAGCAGCTGCCGCGCCGCGGCGGCAACCTGATCCCGACGCTGCGGCCGGGCGAGTTCACGGTCGCGCTCTCGCGCGTGTGCGTGGACGGCGGCGGCCCGCTCGACGCACGCGACCCCTGGCAGCTCACGCGGGGCGAAGTTGAAGGCCGCGCGCAGGCCGAGCGCCTGGCGGATTTTCTTCGGCGGCGCGTGCCCGGCTTCGAGCAGGCCTTCCTGTCCGACACCGCCGCGCGGCTCGGTGTGCGCGAGACCGTGCACGTGCGCGGGCTCGCGCGTTTGACCGAGGACGACGTGCTCGGGCTGCGCAAGTTCCCCGACGCGATCGCGCGCAGCGCCTGGCCGATCGAGATCCACGTGCCGGGTGGCGAGACCGTCTGGAAGTTTCTGCCGCGCGGCGAGCACTACACGTTGCCATTCCGTTGTCTCGTGCCCGACGGCGCCGACAACCTGCTCGCGGTCGGGCGCTGTCTGTCCGCCACGCGCGAGGCGTTCGCCAGCGCGCGCGTGATAGGGCCCTGCATGCTCGAAGGTCAGGCTGCCGGCGTCGCCGCGCGCCACGCGCTCGCAAAGGGCGCGCCGATCCACGCCATCGACGTCGACGCGTTGCGCAGCGACCTCGCGAAGCTCGGCGTGCCGCTCTAAAGCCCCGTCTTGGCCGCGACGGCTGGCGCCGAGCGGCCTTCGCTCGCGCGGACGCGCTCGCTGCGCGCGCGCTCCGCGCGCTTGCCCCCTTGGCCGCGACGGCTGGCGCCGAGCGGCCTCCGCTCGCGCGGACGCGCTCGCTGCGCGCGCGCTCCGCGCGCTTGCGGGGCATCAGGTTCGGGGCGCGGGGGTTGTCATCGCCGGCTACCGCCTCGCTGTGGGCGCGCTCCGCGCGCTTGCTAGTCGGAGTAGCCGAGGGCGCGGAGGGAGGCGCGCGTGACGGCGTCGGGGCCGGCGGCGGCGACGTCGTGCGTCGTGACGACCGGCAGGCTCGCGTGCCACGCCTCTAGCGAGCGCTCGAGCTCGCGGCCCTCCCGGTGCAGGTCGGGATCGAGCGGCCGTGTCTCGAACGGATCCCTCGACAGATCGAACAGCGAGGCCCCGCCAGGCGAGCGGCGCACCAGCTTCCAGTCGCCGCGCAGGATCGCGCGCGAGCGCACCGCGAAGGGGCGCAGATCCACGCCCGGAACCTCTTGCGCGAAGCTCGCGAGGTGCAGCACGGGCAGCTCGTAGTCCGCGGTGACGAACGCCGGAGGCTGCGCGTCGGAGCTCCGCGGAAGCGGCGGGTACGCGACGGAGCCGGCGGCCGGCGCACACCCGGTCTCCGCGAGGATCGTCGCGAACAGGCTGCCCGTCGACACTACGTGCGGGTAGCGCAGCCCCGCGGGGAAGCGCCCGGGCAGCCGCACCACGAGCGGCACCTGCAGCAGTGTCTGATGGATCGAGAAGACGTGGTCGACAAGCCCGCCGTGCTCGCCGAGGTTCTCCCCGTGGTCGCTCACGATCACCACGAGCGTCGCGTCGAGCCGACCGCTGGCGCGCAGCGTCTCGAGCAGTGCGCCGAGCTGCGCGTCCTGGTAGGCGATCTCGGCATCGTAGAGCCGGGCGAGCTGTGCGACGTCCGCCGAGCTGAGGTCGCGGCGGCCGATTCGGCGGTACGCCGCGCCCGACCAGCCGGCGCCCGAGAGCCCGGCGAGCAGCGGCCGCGACGGCCCGTCGGCGAAGCGCTCGCGCTGCGCGCGCGGTGGGTCGTACGGCAGGTGCGCCTCGAGTAGGTTCACGAACAGGAAGAAGGGTTGCTCGTCGGTGGCTCGAGCCTCGAGCCACGCGGAGGCGAGTGAGACCGCGCGCGCCGCGCCCTTGTCGCCACGCGTCCGGCCGAGCACGCGTCCGGCGAGCGTGCGGTCGATCGCGCGCTCGCCGCGCGCCTCGCGAAACACCTCGTGGAACACGTCGAAGCCCTGCTCAAAGCCCAGCCCGCGCGAGACGTTGGCATTGCAGCTGATCGCGGCCGTGGCGAACCCGCGCTCGCGCAGGAGCTCCGCCAGCGTGTCGAGATCGGAGCGCAGCAGCCGCTGCTCGTTGCTCGCGCCGTGCGACGAAGGCGCGAGGCCCGTGAACAGCGTCGCGTGCGCCGGCACCGTCCACGGCGCCGGCGAGATCGCGCGCTCGAAGACGGTCGCTTCGCGCGCGAAGGCGTCGAGCGCGGGAGACGTCGGGAGCGGATGCCCGTACAGCGAGAGCCGATCCGCGCGCACGGTGTCGAGCACCACGAAGAGCACGCTCGGCGGCGCGAGCTGTGGCCCGAACGCGCGGGCGTACACGGGCGCAGCGTGCAGCGCGCTCGCGTCGCGGTCCGCGAGCCGCGCCGCCAGTGCGCTCACCGCCGCGAGCGCAGCCCCGAGCGCGAGCAGGCGCAGCGGCCCGCCCGAGCGGCGCGCCAGCGGACGCGCGAAGCGTGCGACGAGCGCGAGCGCTCCGGCGGTCGCGACCCAGACCACGACGGGCTTTGCGACGCTGCCGAGACCGGGCATTGTGCGCTCGATTGCGAGCAGGGTCGTGAAGCCGAAGCCGAGCACGCCCAGCACCCCGCCGAGAAGCAGCGGCACGGATCCGGCGAGCGG
Source organism: uncultured Myxococcales bacterium (assembly GCA_964454165.1). Lineage (GTDB taxonomy): Bacteria > Myxococcota_A > UBA9160 > SZUA-336 > SZUA-336 > CAYVQJ01. Next base: position 19,723 of record CAYVQJ010000112.1, read on the forward strand.
CGTGCGCAGCCTCACGTTCTCTGCCGACGCCAGCGCCGCCGCGGCGGGCGCGGCGACGGCCCCGACGACAGCCAGCGAGACGACCGCGAGCGCCAGGGCCTGCCACGCGTCGACGCGCGACGGCTCGTCCGCCAGCGCGAGCAGGCCGTCCAACAGCCCGACGCCGAGCCCGGCGCCGATGCCGATCGCGACCCAGAGCGACAGATCCCGCGACCCCATCCGGGGCCCCCCGCGTGATCCCCCAGTGGCAGCGTACCACCTGAGCCGGCGCGGGCTGATGGCGAGTTGATACGCTCGCCGCGTGCCGCCCGCGAAGATCCTGCTCGCCCGCCCTCGCGGCTTCTGCGCCGGCGTGGACCGGGCGATCGAGATCGTCGAGCTCGCACTCGAGACCTGGGGCGCGCCGGTGTGGGTGCGCCACGAGATCGTCCACAACCGGCACGTGGTCGAGGCACTGCGCGCGAAGGGCGCGCGCTTCGTCGAGGACGTCGAGCTGGTCCCGCCAGGCAGCCGACTCGTGTTCTCCGCGCATGGCGTCGCACCGGGCGTGCGCGAGCGGGCGCGCGCGCGCGGGCTGCGCACTATCGACGCTACCTGCCCGCTCGTGACCAAGGTGCACGTCGAGGCGCTGCGGCTGGCGCGCGCCGGCTACCAGATCGTGCTCGTCGGGCACCGCGGCCACGTCGAGGTGGAAGGCACGCTCGGCCACGCGCCCGAGCGCATGCTGCTGGTCGAGACGCTCGCGGACGTGGAGCGGATCGAGGTCGGCGATCCCGAGAAGCTGGCGGTGCTCACCCAGACGACGCTCTCGCTCGACGACACGCGCGAGATCGTCGACGCGCTGCGGCGCCGCTTTCCCGCGATCCGCACCCCCGCGAAGGACGACATCTGCTACGCCACGCAGAATCGCCAGAACGCGGTGAAGGCAATCGCGGAGCGCGCGGACCTGCTGCTGGTGGTCGGCGCGCCGACCTCGAGCAACTCGAACCGGCTGGTCGAGGTCGCGCGCGCGCGCGGCGTGCGAGCGGAGCGGGTCGAGGAGGCCGCGGACATCGATCCCGCCTGGCTCGACGGCGTGCGCGTCGTCGGCGTGACCGCCGGCGCCTCGGCGCCCGAGAGCCTGGTGAGCGAGCTCTGCGAGCGGCTGCGCGCCCTCGGCTGCGAGGGCATCGAGGAGCTCTCCTTCGCCGAGGAGCACGTCACGTTCACGCTGCCCCCGGAGCTTCGGCGCCGTCCGACGCCGCCGGCGGCGTGACCACGACGGCGCTCCGAGCTGCCATCGCAGCGCTGGAATCTGGCGCGCCGAGCACAGCACCCCTCGAGGCGCTCGGGGATCCCGAGCCGGCGCGCTCGGCCGAGGCGCTGGCGCGCGCGGCCGACACGCCCGACCTCGCGCCGACGCGTCTGGACTGGTTACCCGAGCTCCTTCTGACGGCGCGTCCCGGCTTCGGCGCCGCGGCGCTCTGCGATCTCGCGAGCCGCTACCGCCAGACCTGCGGGCGGCCACTCGATCTGCGCGCGCATCCGTCGCTGGTGCGGGTGCTCGGCTCGAGCGACTTCCTGGCGCGCCTGCTGCTGCGGCATCCCAACTGGGTGGACGAGCTCGCGGGCGACCCGCCGCCGCCACCCCGGCCCGAGGGGGTCGACGCCGACTGGACTGCGATCCGCGTGGCGAAGTACCGCGGCCTGCTCCGGGTCGCGGCGCGCGATCTCGCCGGCCGGCCCTTCGAGGAGAGTGCGAGGGAGCTCTCGGATCTGGCGGATGCGATTCTGGACGCAGCTCTGCGTGCGGCAGCGCGGGTCGCGCCCGGGGAGCCGCCGGCGCTATTGGCACTCGGCAAGCTCGGTGGCCGTGAGCTGAACTTCTCGTCCGACGTGGACTTGCTCTTCATCTACGCGGACGAGGGCGACGACGACCTGGAGCGCAACCACGCGGTGGCGCGCGTGGTGCAGGAGCTCAAGCGCGAGCTCGAGTCTGCGAGCGACGACGGCTTCGGCTACCGCGTCGACCTGGACTTGCGACCCGAGGGGCGCACGGGCGCCCTCGCGAACTCGGTCAGCGCCGCGCTCCACTACTACGAGACGTTCGGCGCCGAGTGGGAGCGCCAGGCGCTGGTGCGGCTGCGTTCCGTCGCGGGTCCGCGCCGCGTCGCGGACGAGTTTCGCGCCGGTGCGACCGACTTCGTCTACCGCCGCCTGATCGATCCAAACGCGATCCGGCGCGTGCGCGAGATGAAGCTGCGGATCGAGGACGAGCGCCGGCGCAGCGGCCACGACCTCGAGCAAGACTTGAAGGAAGGACCCGGCGGCATCCGTGATGTCGAGTTTCTGGTGCAGGCGCTGCAGCTCTTCTGGGGCGGCCGCCTTCCAGAGCTGCGCACCGGGAACGTGCTGGACGCGCTGCGGGCCTTTCGCCGGGCGCAGCTCCTGCCCGAGCCGGTGATCGCCGGACTGGCCGACGCCTACACCTGGCTGCGTCGCGCGGAGCACGCGCTGCAGCTCGTCGAGGAGCGCCAGACCGCACGCTTCCCACGCGACGCGCGGGCGCAGACCGCGCTCGCCCGGCGGCTGCGCTATCGCGAGCCGGAAGGCGCGCAGGCGCGCCAGCGGCTGCTCGACGACTGGGCCAGGCAGCGCGCGTTCGTGCGCCGCGAGTTCGACGCGCTGGTGCTCGAAGCGGGTCCCGATGACGCTGCGTAGCCGCTTGCTCGAGTGCGTGCGCGGGACACCGCTCGAGTCGCGGCTGGAGAGATTCGGCGAGTCGCTGGCGGAGCGGCGCGCCGCCGATGCCGCGCTGGAGCGAATCGCGCCGCAGGCGCTGCTCGGGCTGGCCCGCGTCGCCGCGGCCAACGCCGACGCCGCGCGCTGGATCGCGTACCGCCCGCGGCTGCTCGAGTGTCTGGCGCACACGAGCACCGACCGCGGGCTGAGCGCGCGCGGAGACGCGCTCGTGGCCACGGCGCCGCTCCCCGTCGACGATCTCGAGAGCTTCCTCGACGAGCTACGGGCGCTCCGGCGCGACGAGGAGCTCGTCGCTGCCTGCCTCGACCTAGGCGGGCTGGCGCCCTTCGAGGAGGTGTCGGAGTTCCTTTCGCGCCTCGCCGAGGTCACCACCGCGCAGGCGCTCGCGGCAGCCGGACAGGCCGCCCCGGGCGGAGCGGGCGGCCTCGCCGTGATCGGCATGGGCAAGATCGCAGGCCGCGAGCTCACCTATCACTCGGACCTCGACCTGATCTTCCTCTCGGACGACGACCCCGCAGAGAGCACGCGCGCGCCGCGCATCGCGCAGCGGCTGATCGCCTACCTGTCGATGGCGACCGTAGTCGGCGTCGCCTATCGCATCGATGCGCGTCTACGGCCATCGGGAGGGCGGGGAGCGCTGGTCACGACGGCCGATGCCTTCGAACGCTACCAGCGGGAGCGCGCAGCCGCGTGGGAGCATTTGGCCCTGATGCGCGCGCGCACGATCGCGGGAGCGGTCGCGCGCGCCGCGCCCGTGCTGGCGAGGATCCGCGCCGCGGTCTCGGGCCGCGGCCGCGGCGTTTGGGACGAGATCGTCGAGATGCGCGCGCGCGTCGAGCGCGAGCGCGGGGCGGAGGCGCCCGGCCGCGTCTCGTTCAAGACCGGGCGCGGCGGGCTGATGGATGTGGAGTTCCTGGCGTGTGGCGCTCTGCTGGAACGCGGCGCCCGGCCGCAGGGTGTCCCCCTGCCTGCGATCGCCTCGATGCTGCGTGCCCACGCGGACGGCAAGCGCGTCGACGCGCTGCTCGGCGACTACGCGCTGCTGCGGCGCGTCGAAGCGCGCGCGCGCTTCGTCGCGGGCCGCCCCGTCGAGGAGCTGCGCACCGACCTCGAGACGACCGCGGTCGTGAGCGAGCTCCTCGAGCCCGGCCTCGCACCGCAGGCGTTGCTCGAGCGCATCGCCGGCGCGCGCGCCGCGATCCGGGCCAGCTGGGAACGCGTCGCCAGGGAGCGCACGATCCTCGCCCTCGGCGATTGACTCAAAGCGCGAGGATCGCTCCCACCAGTGAGCCCAGGATCAGCACCAGCGTCGGGATCGCGGTGAGCCCGAAGCCGAGCCCGCGTTTGTCCGGGTCCGCCACGTACGCGCGCAGGTAGACCACGCGGCCGAGGATCCAGATCGCGCCGAGCACGGCGCCAATCGGCGCGCTGACGTAGCGCCCGAACAGAAACAGCGCGGGCAGGAACGGCACGATCTGCTCGAGCGTGTTCTGCTGCACCCTGAAGTAGCGCTCGAAGATCGGGTGTCCGCTGATCGCGGGCGCCTTCACCCCGTACTTCGCACGAGCCTGCCCCGCCAACACGCCGAACCACACCAGCTCAGCGAGCGCCAGCGTCGCCACGATCGCCACGTACTCCATGCCCCCTCCTCTCGCCCGTGCTGCGGGCGGCGCCCCAGTGTACGCCGCCGTCCGCCGCCAGGTTCGCACCCCGAGCCGCCCGAAGCGTGAGGCAAGCGCCGAGCGCAGGCGGTAGCGCGCGGCCGCCCGCGCGCGACACCGCAAAGACCCGCAAGCGCAGAGCGCGCGCAGCGAGGCCGCCTCGGCCGAGCGGAGCCGCAGGCCCGGCTGCGCCGGGCCGTCGCGGACGGACTAGCCTCAGTCGGCCCCGTGAACATCCTCGGAATCTCCGCGTACTACCACGACAGCGCCGCAGCCCTCGTGCGCGACGGCGAGATCGTGGCGGCGGCCCAGGAAGAGCGCTTCACCCGCAAGAAGCACGACGCCGGCTTCCCCGCTCACGCGGTCCAGTACTGCCTGTCCGAGGCCGGCCTGCGCGTCGCGGACCTGGACTACGTGGCGTTCTACGACAAGCCGCTGCGCAAGTTCGAGCGCCTGCTCGAGACCTACGTGGGCTACGCCCCCTTCGGCTTCAAGCTGTTCTTGAAGGGCATGCCGCTCTGGCTGCGCCAGAAGCTGTATACGCCGCGCGAGCTCGACCGTGGACTCGGGGGCGGCTACCGCGGGCGCTACCTCTTCACCGAGCACCACGAGGCCCACGCCGCGAGCGCGTTCTTCCCCTCCCCTTTCGAGGAAGCCGCGATCCTGACGCTCGACGGTGTCGGCGAGTGGGCGACGGGCTCGATCGGCGTCGGCCGTGGCAACCGCATCCGCCTGATCCGCGAGCAGCACTTCCCGCACTCGCTCGGGCTCTTGTACAGCGCGTTCACCTACTTCACCGGCTTCAAGGTGAATAGCGGCGAGTACAAGCTGATGGGCCTCGCCCCGTACGGCGAGCCGGTGTACGTCGATCTGATCCGCGAGAAGCTGCTCGACCTGCGGGACGACGGCTCCTTCCGCATGAACATGGACTACTTCGCCTACTGCTGGGACGACGTGATGACCTCGCCCGCGTTCGACCGCCTGTTCGGCGGCCCGCCGCGCAGGGCCGAGGCGCCGCTCACGCAGCGCGAGATGGACCTCGCGGCGTCGATCCAGGTGGTGACCGAGGAGATCATGCTGAGCTGCGCGCGCCACGCGCACGAGATCACCGGAATGAAGCACCTGGTGCTCGCCGGCGGCGTGGCGCTCAACTGCGTGGGCAACGGCAAGATCCTGCGGCATGGCCCGTTCGAGCGGATCTGGATCCAGCCGGCGGCGGGCGATGCCGGCGGCGCGCTCGGCGCGGCGCTCACGGTCTGGTACCAGCTGCTCGAGAACGAGCGCAAGCCCGCGGGCGGCGATCTGCAGCACGGCTCGCTGCTCGGCCCGCGCTTCGAGGTTGCGGAGATCCGCGAGTTCCTGGACGCGCGCGGAGCCAGCTACACCCACTACGAGGACGAGGACGCGCTGGTCGAGGCGGTCGCCGAGCTGATCGCGACCGAGAATGTGGTGGGACACTTCGCCGGCCGCATGGAGTTCGGGCCGCGCGCGCTCGGCAACCGCTCGATCCTGGGCGACGCGCGCTCGCCCAGGATGCAGTCGCTGATGAACCTGAAAATCAAGTTCCGGGAGTCGTTCCGCCCGTTCGCCCCGAGCGTGCTGCGCGAGGACGTCTCGGACTGGTTCGAGACGCGCCCCGGTGAGGACAGCGCCTACATGCTGCTGGTCGCGCCCGTGCGCGAGGACAAGCGGCTGGCGGTCGACGCCAGCGGCCTGCGTGGCCTGGACAAGCGGAAGGCGCTGCGCTCACAGCTGCCGGCGATCACGCACGTGGACTCGTCGGCGCGCATCCAGACCGTCGATCCCGAGCGCCACGGCCGGTATTACAAGATCCTGAAGAGCTTCAAGGCGAAGACCGGCTGCCCAGTCATCATCAACACCAGCTTCAACGTGCGCGGCGAGCCGATCGTGTGCACGCCGCAGGAGGCCTACCGCTGCTTCCTCGCCACGAACATGGACGCGCTGGTGCTCGAGAGCTTCGTGCTGCGCAAGAGCGATCAACCCCGGGCCAAGCAGCACGAGGTCGACGCCTACCTGGCGCAGTTCGAGCTGGACTAGACGCGCATGGCCGGACCCCTCGAGCTGAACTTGAACCCCGACGCGCGCACGTTGCGCCAGTTCGGCTGGATCGCGCTCGGCGCGTTCGCGCTGCTCGGCGGGCTCGTCGCCTGGCGCGGTGGCCTGCTCGGGCTCGACTTCGGGGACGCCGCATGGACCGTCGCCGGCGTGTTGTGGGGCATTGGCGCGCTGTCCGCGGCGCTCTCCTGGCTCGCTCCGCGCGCGAACCGCCCGCTCTGGATCGCGCTCACCCTGCTGGCGTTCCCGATCGGCTACGTGGTCTCGATCGCGCTGCTGGGAATCCTGTTCTTCGGCGTGCTCACGCCGGTCGGCCTGGTGTTCCGTCTGATTGGCCGCGACGCGCTGCACCGCCGCTTCGACCCGGCCGCAAAGAGCTACTGGATGGAACGCAGCGGCGATGTTCCGCTGGAGCGCTACTTCCGCCAATTCTGAGCCACCGAGGAGCCGCCATGTCGAATCACGCCAGGAAACGCCTCGAGGAGCAGGCGCGCAGCGCGCGCACCGGCCTCGCCTCCGAATTCGTCGCGTTCCTGCGCGACAACAAGAAGTGGTGGCTGGCGCCGATCCTGATCGTCACGCTCGGGCTCGGCACCCTGATCCTGCTCGGCGGCAGCGCCGCCGCCCCCTTCATCTACACGTTGTTCTAACCGCGCTTCCAGTCGAGCGCGGGCTTCTCGACCAGGTGCCACGACACCACGGCAAAAAGCAGGGTCAGCGGCAGCGCGACGGCGAGCATCTGGAGCGGGCCCGGCGCGCCGAGCGTCGCGGCGACCGACTGCTGGATCGGGAACGCGTAGATGTAGGTGCCGTACGAGTAGTCGCCCAGCCGGTTGTAGCGGCGGATGAACCCCGCAGGCACGTACGCCAGGAACAGCACCAGGTACGGCAGCGCGAGCTGGTACATCACACGGAACAGCGTCGGCGCGAACGGCGCGGCGAGCGCCAGGCACGCGAGCAAGAGCAGGAAGATCGGGGTCCGCAGGCTGATGCGCTCCCGCAGCACGTGGCACAGGCCGCCGAGATAGAAGATCGAGAGGAAGCGCAGGCCATCGTTGACGTTCCCGGGCAGGTCTGCGCCCACGAGCGTGCAGGCCGTTCGCGCGGCGAGCGCGGCGGCTGCGATCCAGAGCACCGCCGTTCCGATCCGCAGGCCGACGAGCTTCGGCGCGAGCGCCAGGCCCGCGAGCGAGAGGTACATGCGGATCTCCCACGGCAACGTCCAGAGCGAGCCGTTGACCGCGAGCGGATACGGATTGCCCTCGAAGACGCCGGGCAGCTCGAACGCGGGAGAGCGCAGGAAAGTCGCGTTTCGCAGCACGAAGCCATAGATCTCGGACGATCCCAGGAAGTCCCACGCCCCGAGCCGCGTGAAGGCGAGGCCGAGGCCGAACGCGCACACCAGAGCGGCCGCGATCGCGGCCGGGTAGATGCGCAGCACCCGTGCCATGGCAAAGCGCCCGACGTTACCGCGCGCCTCGAGACTTCGAGTGACCAGGAAGCCGCTGATCACGAAGAAGACGTCGACGGCGAGCTCGCCGAGGCTCAAGCCGATCGCCGACTCGAGCGGATCGCGCGCCCCGTCACCGCGGGTCAGCGGGTAGCAGTGCCCCACGAGCACGGCCGCGGCCGCCACGAGCCGGATCAGGTTGTAGTTGTTGTCGCGGCTCTCGGCGAAGCGCGCCAGGGTCGGGACCATCGCGTTCAGTCTTTAGCGAGACAGCGGCGAGCCGTCTCGTCTCGGCCGTCGCGAGCGCGTGCGAGCCCAGCGCGCATCCCCTACCGTGTCGCGCGCCGGGACCTCCTGGTGCAAGAGCGACCGATCCGGCGCGGGGAGAACAGGGCGTGAGGGCTGCGCGCCGGGGTCCTGCATGACGGCTGCCGAGAGCTCCGGCACCCGCCACAAGGTGCTCATCGTCGGTGTCTGCATCGACGGCACCGACACCGGCGAGGCGTGGAGCGGCTATCAGTGGGTGCGGCGCCTGTCGCGGCTGCAAGACGTCACTCTGGTCACCTTGAGCAAGCCGGGGCGCACGCCCGCCAGGGAGCAGCTACCGGACACGCGCGTGATCGAGTGGACCGAGTGGAGGGTCCCCGCGCGCCTGCAGCGCCCGAACGACATGCTGCGGCCTTATTACGCCGCGTTCTACTTCATCGCGCGCGCGCGGCTGCGCAGCCTGCGTCGGAGTGGCGAGCGCTTCGACCTCGTGCACCAGCTCACGCCGCTCGCGCCGCGCTATCCCTGCCCGGCCGTCGGCCTGGGGTGGCCGCTCGTGATCGGCCCGCTCGCCGGAAGCATCGCGACCCCGCCGGCTTTCGAGCCCGAGATGACGAGGCTGCCCTGGTATGCGCGGCTGCGCGCGCTGGATCTGTGGCGCTTCCGGCACGACCCATGGCTGCGCGCGTCGCTCGAGGGCGCCGACGCAGTGATCGGCGCGATGCCGTACATGAGCGACGTGCTCGCGCCGCTCCGGCTGCGGCGCTTCGAGGTGATGAGCGAGACCGGGGTCGAGCGGCTACCCGAGCGGGTGCGCCGACCCGCTCCGGCACCCGGTGCGCTCCGGCTCTTGTTCGTCGGCCGGGTCGTGCGGAACAAGGGCCTGCGCGACGGGATTCGTGCGCTCGCCAAACTCCCCGAGCTGCCCCACGTCACGCTCGACGTCGTGGGCGACGGGGAGGATCTGCCGGACTGCCGGCGTGAGGCGGAAGCTCTCGGCGTGCAGGCGCGCGTCCGCTTCCACGGCAGGCTCGCGCGCAGCGCGGTCGATGCGCTGTACACCGCCTGCGACGCGCTGCTGTTCCCGAGCTTCCGCGAGCCGAGCGGCAACGTCCCGCTCGAGGCGCTCGGCTTCGGCCTCCCCGCGATCGTCGCCGACAACGGCGGTCCCGGTTGGGTCGTCGACGAGAGCTGCGGCTTCAAGGTCAAGCCCGAGACTCCCGCGCGGTTCGCGCAGGAGCTCGCCGGCTGCATCCGACAGCTCGCGAGCTCGCCCGGGCTGCTCGCGGAGCTTTCCGCGGGAGCGCGCCGCCGCGTGTCGGAGATCGCGCTCTGGGACGGCAAGGTCCGCTGGATGTGCGGTCTGTACGACTCGGTCGTGGCGTCCGCACGCACGCTGGGAGCCCGCGCGTGAGCGAGCCCTCCGGCCCTGCCGCCGTGCGCGTCTCGGTGATCGTGGTGACCTGGAACAGCCTGGAGATGACCGCCGCCTGCCTGGAGTCGCTCTTCGCCAATCTGGGCTCGGTCGCGGCCGACGTGATCGTGGTGGACAACGCCTCCGCGGACGGCTCCGCGGCCGAGCTTCCGCGGCGCTTCCCCGCGCTGCGCGTGATCGCCAATTCGACCAACCTGGGCTTCGCCACCGCGAACAACCAGGCGCTGCGCAGCGCGCGCGGCGACTACTTCCTGCTCTTGAACTCCGACACGCTCGTGCGCGGCGACGTGATCGCGCGCTCGCTGCGCTACCTGGACGAGCATCCCAGGGTCGGCGTCATGGGCTGCCGCGTGCTGAACACCGACGGCACGCTGCAGCTCTCCTGCTCGCGTGAGCCGGACCTGGTGAACATCGCGCTCCTGACCAGCGGGCTCGACCGCCTGCCCTGGCCGCGCTGGCTCGGGCGCTACCAGATGCGCCACTGGACGCGCGACGACGAGCGCGACGTCGACGTGGTGTCCGGCTGCTACATGCTGGTGCGCCGGAGCGCGCTCGACGAGGTCGGCCTGCTCGATGAGTCGTTCTTCTTCTTCGGCGAGGAGACCGATTGGTGCCAGCGCTTCCGGGCGCGCGGCTGGGCCGTGCGCTTCGCCCCCGTCGGGGAGATCGTGCATCACGGCAGCGCGAGCGCGGTCAAGCTGGAAGAGGGACGCTCGCTGTTGTTGACCGACGCGCTGTGCCGGCTGCAGCGCAAACACCACGGCGTGTTGCCCGCGCTCGCGATGTGGCTGCTCCTGTTCGCGTTCAATGTCAGCCGTGCAGCGGGCTACGCGTTGCGCGCGCTCGCGCTGCGCCGGCCAGAGGACGCGCAGCGCGCGCGGTTCTTCGGTCGCGTGGTCGCCTCGATGGGCGGCTCGCTGCGTACCGCTGTCGCGCCCCGCGACTAGGAACCGCGCCGAGTCACTCCAGCAGAACCGGTGGGCTCGGCGGCGTCACGTCCGGGCTGCCGCAGCTCGGCGCGCACGTCCGATACGCGGCGTACATCGCGTTGAAGTACGAGCTGTCATACCAGCCCCCTCCGTTCCACGGCGGCCGCATCCAGCGATCGACGTAGTCGAAGAAGGCGTCGTGGCGCCATTCCGCGCGCACGCCCACCAGCAGCGCCGCCATCTGCGTGCCGATGTAGGGAGCCGACGAGCAGCAGTACTGGTAGGCGCTCGCCTCGTAGGTCCCGCTCGTGATCTGGGCCGCGGGCGTGCGCAGCGCGCGGCACACGTCGCCGCCGCTGCTCTGCAGGGCAACGTGGCCGCCGTCGACGAGTCCACGCGGATCGCGGCACGTCGACTTCCCGGAGGAGCAGCCGCTCGAGAGCCAGCTCGCGTAGCCTGGATCGCCGCCAAACTTTCCGGTGCAGCCGCAGAGCCCGGCGTCTCCGAAGAGCGCGACGTTGCCCTCGCCGTAGTAGGTGGAGCCGTCCTCGCTGAAGACCTGGCCGCACTGGCTCCACGTCTTGTAGGTCTGACCGATCGCCAGGAACTCGGGGCGACCCAGCAGGCGGCCCGCGAACAGGATCGGCAGCTTGCGGCCATTGCCCTGTCCGCCGAAGGCGAGGAACAGGTTCCCGAGCGGAAGCTGGTGATACAGGTCGATCCCGTACTGCACCAGCGACACCACCAGCGGCAGCTTCTCGCTGTTCGATTCGTCGTGCATCGCGCGCAGCGCGGCCTGGCCCGTGGCGCGCGCGATCTCCGCACCGTAGTCCGCGGGATCGCTCGTGTTCTCGAGCGTGCGCATGTTGTTGCTCGGATGGATCGCGCGGCCGGGCCAACCCTCGATGTGGTCGAGCCACGGGCCGCCGAACATCGCCCGGGCCTGCGCGAGCGTCGGCGTGCCGGTGACCTTCGGCAGTCGCGGCAGCAGGCCGAGGTCGAGCTCGCTGGTGCGATAGATGGGCTTCGCCGTCCCCGCGTAGGGTGGGCGAAATGCGTCTGCGGGCGGAGGCGTGGCCAGCACCGTCAGCACCGCGGCGTCCTGCAGGCAGGTCTCGGTAGTGCTGTTCGACGTCCACCAGCAGTCCGCCTTCGTGGGGTTCCAGCTATTCGTCTTGACGAGCGATTGACCCGCCGAGGCGCGATACGGCAGGCAGGGCATGCGCGACGGGGTATAGGTGGTGCCGCGGATCCGCGAGTCGAGCGCCTGCGCGCTCGAGACGCCGGGGTTGACCTCCCAGCCGTCGCGCTGCGTCGGCGTGCAGCCTGAAGAGTATGGGCTCGGCGAGAGCGCAGTCAGCGTGACGCCGCCGGCCGCGTCGGGCACGACCCACCAGTCGCCGCTGGCGAACTGCCCGCAGGCGTACGCCTTGTCGAAGCTGAAGCGCACGTTCTGCGAGGTGATCGAGCTGCAGACCTGCGCATGGGCTGCCGCTGGAACCAGTACCAACCAGAGCGGGAGCACGAGCGAGAGTGCTACCCGGGCGAACTTCGAGAATGCGCGATCTGACATGGCTCCTCTCAGCAATCGGCTAACCGTCGACAGTTTCGGGACTTCGGGCTGACGCCTGCGTGACCCGGATCACCGAGGTCGCGCGCGGCGCCGGGCGTCGCTCGGCGCGGGCGGCAGCGTTCTTCCCCCCAGGTGAGTGCCGTCACGTTGCCCGCGTCGGGGATGGGCGATACCCAAGGTGGCAAGCACGGCACGCGCTGGCAACAGCCCAGGCGACGTGGAGGCGGTCCGTGCGAGCTCTGGAGGAAATCAACGTGAAGCTTCTTGGGATGTTGTCCGGCGCGACGCTCGCCGCGCTGCTCGTCTCCAGCGCTGCCGAGGCGCAGTGTCCCTGCGCGACGTGGCCGCAGACCAACTGCACGGCGTCGTCCATCTCCGTGACGGTGCGCGACCCGCGTCTCACCGACGACGGCAACAACGGGGGTCCCGAGCGCGGTGATCAGGGCTCTTCGACCCTCGGCTTCAACCTCTCGCAGCCGGCGGAGTACGGCTGCTACGCGAACAGCTACGACGTCTGGGTCCTCGACGGCGGCAGCGGCGTCACGCTGAGCTCGATCACCCCGGCCGTCCTGTCGAGCGGCGGCGCGACCCTGAATGGCTGGATGGTCGACCCCGCCGGCTTCCCGCAGTCGTTCGACTCGCGCGCCGGCGACTTTCGGGCTCCTCCCGCCTTCCCGTACACCGCGAACGCGGCCAGCGCGGGTCGCGCCATCTCGATCACGAAGATGGAGTCGTTCCCGGTCGGGCTGGTCGGATCGGCTTGCGGCACGCTGCCGGCGAGCTCGAACGGGCCGTGCACCAAGTTCGGCTACACGCTGACCGTCGTGCCCGCCCGACCCGCCGGCAACGGACAGACCGAGTTTCGACCGCCCTGGACGGGCACGCAGAAGCCGCGCATCTCGACCACGTCGATCGACTGGACGCGGCTGCCGCGCATGAGCGCGGCCGGTGCACCGGGCCGGGTCTGGTACGACACGACCGGGCTCTGGAACGACTTCCCGAAGCTGATCGCCTGGTGCCGCACGACCGCGTACGACTTCAACAGCGGCTACGGCCCGAACTTCAACGCGCCCCACTTCAACCTTCCGGAGTACGGCGCGGACATCCACACCAAGTACGAGTCGTGCATCATGCACTCGCTGCTCGACACCTTCCCGGACACGGAGCGGCGCCAGCTCGCGCTCACGGCCGTACAGCAGGGGCTCGACCTCTACTATTCGCGCAAGGCGAGTGCGAGCTACATCTGGTCGGGCGGCGGTGGCTTCTCGTCCAACCGCCTGGCGCCGATCGCGTTCGCCGCGGTGATGCTGCGCGACACGGCGATGCAGACCGCCCTGCGCTCGCGCTTCACCACGCTGATCGGCCCGGGGAGCGCGTCAGTCCTCGGCGACGAGTTCGACGAGGACGGGCGCACCTACACCAGCACGCGCGACAACGTCACGGTGCTCTGGGGCCGCGCGGGCTGCAGCTCCTCGGACTACTTCAACGTGCTCGCCGGCAACGAAGGCCCGAAGGACTGCCGCGACCCCGACCAGTACATCGACGGCGGCCAGGAGCCCGGCGGCTCCTATCAGGGCTGCTGCTCGACCGGTCCCTATCTCACCACGGCCGTCATCGGGTACCTGGTGCCCGAGGTCGGCGAGCTGATCCTCGGCAACGGCAGCCGCGGCAAGGAGTTCTTCGATTACATGGAGCGCTGGAAAGCGGATGGCGTCTGGACGTCACCCGATCCGCGGGCGCGCCGGCTAAGCCTGCACGGGACGAAGCCGCCGACGTACTACAACAGCAACCTTGCCGAGTTCCTGTGGGGCAAGTATCGCGCCTGCGCGCGAACCACCAGCCGCAACGCCGTCGGCCAGACCACGCTCGCGGCGATCACGCGAGGCTGCGCCGGCCAGGCCCCCGCCGCCTCGGGCAGCGACAGCACGCCGCCCTCCGCGCCGCAGCTACTCGAGTAGATCGCAAGCGACGCGCGGGACTTACCAGATCCGCGCGGCGCGGCTCGAGACGCTGAAGTACGTCCAGTTGCGGTGCCCGCGTCCGGCCGTGATCGGCGTGACGCTGTGATAGGAGTTGTTGCAGCACAGGAGCAATACGCCCAGGTTCTTGCGCGGGCGCAACGTGGCCACCACTCGCGTGCGATCCTCGTGCGGATAGCGCTCGTAGGCCGACGGCTGCCGCTTCTCGAGGTGCTCGTGCACCCGCAAGTCGCCGCCCTCCAGGCCCGCTTCGTCGGCGTCCGAGAAGTACATCACCATCGTGGTGATGCGGTTCGGCAGATCGCAGTGGATCCGCTTCTCGTAGCCGACGCGCGCTTGCCCGAGGTCGAAGCGCACGAACAGCTCGTTGGGATCCTCGCCGCCGCCGAGCGTGGAGCGCACCCTGGAGGCGACGCCGCGCAGCCCCTTCTCCTCGACCAGCGCCTCGCGTGGCTCGACGTAGTCGGTGAAGTGAGCCTTGCGGGGATCGACCTTGCAGCCGAGGCGCAGCATGTCCTCTCCGAAGAGGTCGAGCACGAGCTGGACGTACGCCGGCGAGTTCGCCCACTTGTAGAACTCGCGCCACGCAGGCGACGCTGCGATGAAGCCGTCGAACAGCGCGTCGCCGCGGTAGAGGTCCCGCCCCGCGCGGGCGTTCAGCGGCGAAGTGCGCTCGAATACCGCGTCCGCGGGGTACTCGTCGCGCAGGCGTGTGAAGAGCTCGGGGGCAAGGAAGGGCTGACGGATCACATGAGGGAAGGGCTCCCTCACCACCTCGGAACGCGCGATCTGGAGCATCTCTGACTTCTCCCACTACCCGGCCGACGGCAACGACTGCGCAGGCCACGCGCGGGGCGGAGCCGGGCGCCGGGAATCCCGGAGCACCCGCCCGCGCGTTCGCCGACACTTTCGGCTGTACGCCCGCCGCGGCGGTATGACCGCTGTCATACGAGCGGCGCTGCTCGGCTGCAGCCGCTACCAGATGCGCGCGGCGCGGCTCGAGACGTTGAAGTAGGTGAAGTTGCGCCGCCCCGTGCCGGCCGTGATCGGCGTGACGCTGTGGTAGGAGTTGTTGCTGCACAGGAAGAGCACGCCCAGGTTCCTGCGCGGGCGCAGCGTAGCCACCACGCGGGTGCGCTCGGGGCGCGGGTAGCGCTCGTAGGCGGACGGCGACTTGCGCTCGACGTGCTCGTGGAGCTGCAGGTCGCCGCCCGAAAGCCCTTCCGCTCCGGCGTCCGAGAAGTAGAGGATCATCGAGAGCAGGCGGTTGGGAAGGTCGCAGTGCACCTCCTTGCCGTAGCCAAGACGCGCCTGGCCGAGGTCGAAGCGCACGAACAGGTCGTTCCGGTCCGGGCCGAGGCCGAGCGCGTCGCGCGCGCGGACCAGCAGGCCGGCGACGCCCTTTTTCTCGACCAGCGCCTCACGCGGCTCGGTGTAGTCGACGAAGCGCGCCTTGCGCGGATCGACGCCGCAGCCGAGTCTGCGCATGTCCTCGCCGAAGAGCGCGAGCATCTGCGCAACGAGACCGGGTGAGTTGAACCACGCGTAGAACTCGCGCCACGCCGGCGCGCCGGCGAGGAACTCGTCGAACACCGGATCGCCCCGGTACAGGTCCTTGCCCGCGCGCGCGTGCAGCCTGGTGTTGCGATCGAACTGCTCGTCCGTCGGGTACTCCGCGCGCAGACGCTCGAAGAACGCGGGGGCGAGGAAGGGCTCGCGCACCAGATGCGGGTAGGGCTCGCGGACCAGGTCTTTGGCAGAGAGCTCGATCATCGGGGTGCTCCTGTTCTCACGGGGCTACAGCGTACACGCGGACGCCGTCTTCGCGATGCAGCTCGGGCAGTGCTAAGTCGGCGTCGGAGACCATCAGGGTCGCGCCGTAGCGCTCCGCCAGCGCACGAACCCGGCCGGTGTCGAGCGCGGCGTAGCCCTGCGCGAGGCGCGCGACCGCGATGTCGCCCATGGCCGTCCCGCGCTCCTCTTCCGGCAGGCGCAGGCGGTGCAGATCCGGCGCGAACTCCTCGACGCGGCTCGCCCACTCGCCCAGCCGGTCGAACGGCGACATCTTCCACGACACCACCTGCGCGCGCCGCGTGAGCAGGAAGCTCTCGGCGCGCCACGGCGGCGAGAGCACGACGGCGTCTCCGGGCGCGTTCTCTGCGATCCAGCGGAACGCCCGCGCCGTGGCGTCGGGAGCGGCGGTCCAGGCGTCGCGCTGTGCGGCGAACAGGTCTCGGGCCACCAGCAGCGGGCTCTCGAAGCAGAGCGCAAGCGCCACGAGCGCGAGCGTCCAGGCGCGCGAGCGCCGCTCGTCGAGCAGGATCGCGGCCGCCGCCAGCAAGAAGACGAGCGGCGTCAGCACCGCGAAGACGCGGAACAGCGTGAGCGAGAGCAGCGCGTACTGCTCGAGCGCGCGCACGACGAAGCCGAGCGCGAACGGCGGCAGCAAGGCGAGCTGGAACCACAGCAGCGCGCGCCACGCGGGCTCCCGGCGGCTGGCCAGATACGAGACGTTGAACGCGAACAGGAGCAGCGTGAGCACCAGCATGCGCCGGCTCCAGACGCTGGGATCACAGTGGTGGGCGTAGCGCACCATCGCGAACAGCTCGTAGGCGGAGGCCGGCTGTGCGACGGAGCCCGGCGCCATCCAGAGCGACGGCACCAGACCCGGCAAGGCACAGGCCACGGCGAGCCCCGCGCTCGCGAGCGCGTCGCGCAGCGGGAAGCGCTGCGTGAGCAGCGTCGCACCGAGCGCGAGCCCCGCGAGCCCGCCGACGACCGGATGGAACGTCACCGCGATTCCTGCCAGCGCGCCCGTCAGCCATGGGCGCCGGCGCAGCAGCGCGTCGAGCGCGAACAGCACGGCGATGTAGGCCGCCTGCTTGGCCTCGAGCGTCCCGAGCGCCCACTCCGCCGTCACCAGCGACTGGCCGTAGAACAGCCAGACGAGCGCGGCGAGCGCGGTCGCCGCGCGCGGCAGCCCGAGCGCGCTCCCCAGCCGGAGCAGCGCGATCGCGCCCAGCGACCAGCACACCGCGCGCGCGAGCCAGGCCGCCACGGGCCCGGGCAGCACGGCGGCCGGAAGCCCGAACACCGCGACGAACGGCAGGTAGGCGCTCGTCGGCTGCCCGAACGTCCAGTCGTTCGCCAGGAACGCGGGATCCCAGAACGCCAGGATCTGCGTGAAGTACGCGGTCTCGTTCTCACCCGGGATCGGCGAGCCCCAGATGGCCGCGACACCGGTGACGATCGCGAGGAAGCTCGTCGACCGAAGCTCCGACACAGAGCACAGGTTCACCCGGCTTCCTTCGGACTCGCTGGCACGCGAGTTTAGGCGCCACAGGCGCGTGCTCATGGGCGCGCGGCGAGCGCCTGTGTGCGCAGCGACTCGCGGTACCAGATCTCGAGGCCGAGCAGCGTCCAGAGCCGCAGCTCTTCGTTGCGGCGGCCGCGCTCGTGCGCGTCGAGCAGGCTCGAGAGCTCGGGGCGGCTCATGATGCCGCCCACGAAGGAACGCCCGGAGAGCAAGAGATCGCGCGCCAGCTCGCGCAGGTCACCGCGGAACCAGGCGTCGAGCGGCACGCGGAAGCCGACCTTGGGCCGGTCGACGATCTCGGCCGGCAGATGCTCGCGCGCCACCTGCTTGACGACCCACTTGCGCACGCCGCCTCGAACTTTCACGTTGGAAGGCAGCGCGAATGCCAGCTCCACCAGCCGGTGATCCATGAACGGCGGGCGCGATTCCACGGACGCCGCCATCGACATGCGGTCGCCGCGCTCGAGCAGGTTGTCGGGCAGCCACACCTGGCAGTCGGCGAGCAGCAGACGCCGCAGCACGTCTCCACCGCTGCGCTCCCAGACACGCAGGTGTGTCGCACGCTCGGGACCGGGGTATAGCGCGCGGCGCTCGTAGTCGGTGAACGGCGCGAACCAGGCGCGCGCGTGCTCGGCGGCGTCGCTCGCGGCTGCCGCGCGCAGGGCGATGCGCAGCCGGTTCGCCGACGCCGGCAGTGCGCGCTCGAGCGGCACCAGCAGCGCGCGCCGCAGCGCGGCGGGGAGGGCCATTGCGGCGTGGGTCCAGCGCGCGGCGGAGTACTTGGGATAGCCCGCGAACAGCTCGTCGCTGCCCTCCCCGGAGAGCAGCACCTTCACGCGCGTGCGCGCCAGCTCGGCGAGCCGGAAGATGGCGACGTCCGCGGGCTCCGAGAGCGGCGCGTCGCGGTGCCAGCTGAGCCGCGGCCAGAGCTCGCGGAACTCGTCGGGCTTGATCACGACCTCGTGGTGCGCGGTGCCGAAGTGCCTGGCCACCTGGCGCGCATACGGAAGCTCGTCGAAGCGCGGATCGCCGAAGCCCGCGGCGAACGTCTCCACCGGAGCGCCTCCGGCGAGCCTGGCCATCAGCGCCACGATCAGGCTGCTGTCGATCCCACCCGACAGGTAAGCGCCGACCGGCACGTCGGCGACCAGCGCGGAGCGCACCGCGTCGACCAGCGCCTCGCGTACACGCGCGACGGCGGCGCCGGGCGCGACCCGCTCGGCCGGCGGCGCTTCCGGCAGGCTCCACCAGGCGCGGGTCTCGAGCGCGCCATTCGCGCGCCGCACCAGCAGGCACCCCGGCGCCAGCTTGTGGATGCCGCGGTACAGCGTGTGGGGCGACGGAACCGAGCGGTACGCCAGATACTCGCGCACGCTCTCCTCATCGATCTCGGGCGGCTGCCAGAGCGCCGGCAGGATCGCCTTGACCTCGGAGCCGAAGGCGAAGCCCTCGCGGCCGTCGTACCAGTACAGCGGCAGGATTCCGAGGCGGTCGCGCGCGAGCCAGAGCTCGCGGCGGTCCTCGTCCCAGTAGGCGAACGCGAACTGGCCGCGCAATGCGCCGAGCGCGGCTTCGCCACGCCGGCGCAGGAGCTCGAGCACGACCTCGGTGTCGCCATCCGTGCGCAGCGAGGCGCCACCGCGCACCAGCTCGTCCTGTAGCGAACGGTAGTTGAAGATCTCGCCGTTGAAGACGATGTGACCGCGGCCGTCTGCGCTGCGCATCGGCTGCGGCGACCCGTTCGGATCGATGATCGCCAGCCGCCGGTGCCCGAGTGCGGTGGCGCCCGAAGCCCAGACGCCCTCGCCGTCGGGCCCGCGGTGCGCGAGCGCGCCCGCCATCGCACGCGCGAGCGCGGCGTCGGCGGGACGCCCGTCGCGCTGCACGATGCCCGCGATCCCGCACATCAGACGGCCGACCCGCCCGCGTCGCAGAGCAAGAGCAGCTCTCCGGCGATCCTGTCCCAGGAGGCGGGCTCGACGCTCGCGCGCCGCGAAGCCGCGGTTCCCGCGCCTCCGTCGGACAGGCTCGCGCGCACCATCTCGACGAACTCGTCGGCGTTCGCCGCGCTGCGCACGAGGCCGGCATAGCGCGCGAGCTCCGGGAACTCGGTCGAGACGATCGGCAGCCCGAGCGCCAGGTACTCCTTGAGCTTGATCGGATTGCAGCTGCGAATCCACTCGTTGCGCAGCCAGGGCATGATCGCCACGTCGAAGCCCGAGCCGTAGCGCGGGATCTCCTCATAGGCCCGGAAGCCCAGCCAGTGCACGTTGCGAAAACGCTCGAAGCGCCGCATCGAGCACGTCGCGTCGCCGATCAGCACGAGCTGCGCGTCGGGCAGGCGCTCCGCCAGGCGCTCCAGCAGCTCGAAGTCGATCACGTAGTCGTCGATCCCGCCGAAGAAGCCGACGCGCGGCCGCGGAATTCGGCGCAGGTCTTCGGGCTCCTCGGCCACGTCGCGCCGGCGAAAGTGCGCCAGGTCCACTCCGTGATCCAGAAAGTGCGCGCGGTCTCCGACGAGAGCGCTCTCTTGCGCCATCAAGGCGTGGCTCACGTACAGCACGGCGTCGGCGCCGAGCAAGAGCTCTCGCTCGAGCGCCTCGACGGTGCCGCGATCGGCTTCACCGAACTCCGAGTACTTGTCGGAGCGGTTGAACAGCAGGCGGCGGTGGCGCAGGCGCCGGGCGGCGTCCAGCGCCGTCGGAACCGTCACGATCACCACGGGCAGCTCGAGCCCGAGCACGCGCGACGCGGCCCGTACCTGAAAGGCGACCAGCGCCGCGTTCAGGCGCCGCGCGGCGGCGCTGCCGTAGAACGGGAAGATCAGGGGCGTGAAGACGTGGAAGCGCGGCAGCGCCGCGACGGGGCGGCGCAAGAGCCGCGCCACGCTCGCCGCCTTGCGCGCGATCCGCCGCAGGAACTGCGTGCTGCGCCCGGGGAGCGGGACGCGCATGCCAATGCTGTTCACCAGCAGCACGTCGCGACGCTCGGCGAGCCGCAGCATCAGCTGGAAGTCCGAGTGAGCGCGGTTGTGATACCACCAGTCCTGGCCGGCGAAACACACGATCGGGCTCTCTCGCGGGGCTGCGCTCGCGACGGCCACGCTCATCTCGTATTGTTTAACCGAGCGCGGCTGCTGGATCAAACGAGAGAGCGTCGTGGACGAGCGGGTCATCGAGTGGAAGCAGTTCGGGGAGACGGTCCTCGATCCCCTTGCGCTCGGCTTCACGCTGCTGCTCGGTATCGCGCTGTTGTTCGTGCCACGACACCGCGCACTGCTGCCGATGCTGCTCGCGTCGTGCCTGATTCCGATCGATCAGCGGCTCGTCGTCGGCGGCCTGGACTTCAACATGATCCGGCTGCTGGTGCTGTTCGGCTGGACGCGCGTGCTCTCGCGCGGCGAGCACAAGAGCTTTCGCTGGCATCCGATCGACATCGCGTTCCTGGCGTGGCTCGCCTCCAGCGCCGTGATCAATACTTTGCGCGGAGGCTCGAGCGCGTTCATCTGGAGCGCGGGGCTCGCCTTCGAGGCGTCGGGCACGTACTTCCTGTTCCGCTTCCTGCTGCGCACGCCGCGCGACCTGCAAAGCTCGGTGGGCTACTTCGCGCTGATCGCGGTGCCGTTCGCGGCGTTCATGACGCTCGAATTCCTGACCGGCCGCAACGTCTTCGCAGTGCTCGGCGGCGTCCCGCAGTTCACCGTCGAGCGCGAGGGACGCCTGCGCTGTCAGGGCGCATTCGCGCACCCGATCCTCGCGGGAGACTTCGGCGGCGGGCTGGCGCCCATGATCCTCGGCTACGCCATCGCTACCGCACGGCGCCGAGTGCTCTCGCTCGCCGCACTCGCGGCGTCCGTTGTGATCGTCGTGCTGAGCGCCTCGAGCGGCCCGCTGCTCTCGCTGATCGGCGGCGGCATCGTCTGGCTGCTCTGGCCGCTGCGCCGCATGATGAACCTGGTGCGCTGGGCGCTCGTCGCCGCGGCGGTGTTCCTGCAGCTCGTGATGAATCACCCGATCTGGTTCGTGTTCGCGGCGCTGACCGTCGTCGGCGGCTCCACCGGCTGGCATCGCTACGCGCTGATCGACGCGTTCTTCCGGCACTTCACGGAGTGGGCGCTGCTCGGAATTCCCTCCACCGGGCACTGGGGCTGGGGCCTGAACGACGTGACGAACCACTTCGTGCTCGAGGGCGTGCGCGGCGGCCTGACGACATTCCTGTGCTTCGTGACGATCATCGGCCTCTGCTTCCGGTCGCTCGGGGTCAGCCTGAGCCGCGCCCGGCGCCTGGCGCGCACGGACCGAACGGGCGCGCGACTCGAGTACCTGGCCTGGGGCATCGGCGGCTCACTGTTCGCGCACATGATGGCGATGACCGCGGTCGCCTACGTGGACCAGATCCTGATCCTGCTCTTCGCGCTGCTGGCGACGATCCCCTCGCTCGAGCAGATGCTCGCGCCGCGGCCCGTCCGGGTTCGCGCCCCGCAAGGGGCCGCCGTCGTCACCTGAGCCCTCGGACGCGGTTCCGCAAATCCGGTCGGCGCCCCACCGTCGGTGGTATGCTGCCGTCCGCCTCGCGGGGGGGGTGAACGGGGAAGCGTCGCAATGCTGCGCCTGCGCATCGGATCGTTCGTGGCCTTGCTGCTGCTCGCCGCGGGCGCGTTTCCGGCCTACGCAGCGTGCGACTGCGCGACACCCCCGTGCAGCGGCCGCTCCGTCTCCTCCTCGAGCTCCGACCGCAGCTTCGACTACACGCTGGGCTCTACCTCGTGCTCGGGGTGCAACTCGCAGGGCATCGGCTCGTGGACACTGTCGTTCAACTGCGCGGGCGAGGATTGCAGCTGCGGTCGCTACGTCACCGGCGACTTCTGGATCCTGGACCCCAACCCCGCCTCGAGCAGCGTGGGAGTTGCGCTCGAGAGTGAGATCCCGGCTGCGCGCTCGAGCGACAACTTGCAGATCAACGGCCTGACGCGCAACCCGTCCACGCAGGACAACTGCTACGACGCTCGCACCACGAACGTCCTGTATCGGGACTCGTGCAACGTGCGCAGCTTCCCGCTCGTGGCGAACGCGGGCGAGTCCTGGCTCAAGGCCCTCTCCCTGGACCCGGCCGCGACGAAGTGCCCCGGCGGCGTGCAGAGCAATTCGGTGTGCGTCCACTCGTATCACGTGGTCAACGTGGTCGGCAGCGTTCCAGCCGCCGACGCCTTCCGCCCGCCGTACTACGGCTCGTCGAAGCCGACCCAGGTCTGGCGCGATGCGGACGTCGCCTACCCCACCCTGCCGACGTTCGGCGTCTCGGGGCTCCCCGGCGCGATCTCGCTCGCGACCGCGTTCTGGCGGCTGCGAGGTCCGCACGTCGACCACTGGAACGTCGCAGGGGGGTTCACCCAGTCGATGCTCGGCCTCACCAACAGCGGGGGGGGCAACGCGGGCACCTACGGCGCCGACCTCTCCCGGGCGCGCAGCGAGGCCGCGCTCTTCCTGGTGGACACGAGCCCGCTCGACCTCGGCAACCCG
The DNA here is from genome assembly GCA_964454165.1 of uncultured Myxococcales bacterium. Classification (GTDB taxonomy): domain Bacteria; phylum Myxococcota_A; class UBA9160; order SZUA-336; family SZUA-336; genus CAYVQJ01. The sequence continues at coordinate 42,670 of CAYVQJ010000112.1, forward strand.
TCGCGGCGCATGCTGATCCGGAGCGTCGTGCAGGCGGGGATCGACCTGTTCGGGATCATCCGCTCGGTCGGGCTCGGCTCCGCGCTCGCCACCTCACCACGCTGGCTGCCGAGCGGCGGCCACGGCTCGGGCCGCAAGCTCCCGTTGGCCGTCGCCGCCACGCTGCTCGGAGACGCGGAGATGCGCCAGCTGATCCGGGACATCGAGCTCGACGAGACGCCCACGCCGAGCGCACCCCTCGCCGACAAATGGTTCAACGAAGACGCCGAGACCTACCGCAGTGCGGCCACCGGTCGCGCGCTGTTCGGCCAGCTGTGTCCCGTGCATGCGCCCGCGAGCCTCGCGAGCAACGCGACCGAGTGGTGGACCGGCGGGGTAGACATCGATCAGGTCGAGATCGTGCGCTCGGCGCAGCCGGCGCAGGACCGCGACGGCGACGGCTTCGGCGACGAGTTCGACAACTGCCCGGAGACCGCGAACCCCAGCCAGAGCGACAGCGGCGGAGTCGCCGCACCCTGGGACCTCACGGGCTGGATCTCGGAGGGCATCGGCAACGTCTGCCAGTGCGGGGACGTCTCCGGTGACGGCCGCGTCGCGAAGCTGGATGCGCAGACGTTGCGCTCGCTGCTGGCGAGTGGCGTGAGTCCCGATGCGCTCCCGCTCTTGCGCCCACGCTGCCAGGTCGCAGGCACGCGCGCGTGCGACCTGCTCGACGTGGTCGTGATGGAGCGCGCAATCGCAGCGCAGAGTCCGGGGATCACCCAGATGTGCGAGCCGGCGCTCCTCGGCGGGGACCCGCTCTTCGGACAGCCGAATCCCTGCGCGAGCGGCTCACCACCGACCGGGCCCGACACCGACGGCGACGCCGTCGTCGATGCCTGCGACGTGTGCCCCGCGATCCCCAACCCCGGGCAGCTCGATACGGACCAGGATGGGTTCGGTGACGACTGCGACGGCTGTCCCTATCGCGCGGACCCCGCCCGACTCGACGCGGACGCCGACGCCATCGGTGACGCTTGCGACAACTGCCCGACGCTCGTCAATCCCGGCCAGCAGGACCTGGACCAGGACGGCGTGGGCGACGCCTGCCAGCCCGCGTCGCTCCGGGTACGGCCGATGGGAAACCGCCGGTTCGATCTCGAGCTCGAGTGCGGGCAGTTCGCGCTCGCCGAGATCGGGATCGGGCTGATCCTGCCGCTCGCAACCCTCGCTCCGCCGGGACCCGAGCTCAGCTTCGGGCCCGGCGCAGACGCTGCGGCGTCGACGTCGTTCGGTCTGATCCAGATTCCGCCGGGCACGCGAGCGGACACGCTGTACCTGCGACTGCGCCGCAATGGCGGCGTGGCGCTGTGCCAGCCCGCGAGCGCGCCCGTGCGCCTCGCGACGCTCACGCTGCCGTTCGTCGCCAGCCCCACGCCGCCCCCCGCGCTCACGCACGAAGGTCTGGCGGGCCACGGCCTGGTGCTCGGGCTTCGGGTCGTCGGCGGTGCGCTCGCGTCGGCCGACGTCGAGTTCGCCGAGGGCGACGCCGACGCTGCGATCCATCTGCGCATCGTGCCCGCCGTCGGCGAGGGCGCGTCTCCGACGCGCTTCGACCTGACGCTCCAGAGCTATCTCGAGGTGCAGAAGCTCGTGCTCGGCCTGATCGGTCCACTCGGCGTGTCTGCCGCCAACTTCTCGTTCGGGGGCTGCGCGGTCCCTTCCGGGCCGTTCGGCCAGCTCTCCTGCGCGGGGGCGCCGGATCTGGGTCCGAACGTCGGTGGCACGACGAGCTTCACGGTCGGTCCGGCGCGCGGGATGCCGCGCAGCGACACGCTGTACCTGAGCGCGTCGCCCGGCGGAGCCCTGCCGGGTGTGAACGCCGCGGGGGCGGAGACGCTGCTGGGATTGATCTCGCAGGCCGGATCGCTGGCGCGCCCGCCGCCCGTCACGTTCGAGGGGGTGCAGGCCGTGCCCGGCTTCAGCCGCATCGCGGAGAGCGGCATCCGCTTCATGAGCTGCCGCGATCCTCACGGCCTGGTCGACGGCGGTGGCAACGACGCGACCCAGGGCTATCCGAATCCGTACGCGTACGGCCTGGGCAGCTCGAACGGCGCAGCGCTGCTCGGCTGGCTCTGGCCCCAGCTCCGCGAGGTCTGGGCGCACGACCCCTTCTTCGAGGTCCTCGATCGCTGGATGGGATATGAGCTGATTCCGGGCGATCCCGACGCCTATCCAGGCGGCGTGTGGGCGCTGGATAGCTGCTCCAACAGCCAGCCGGGACCCGCGTGGGACCCGGTCCCGGCGTGCTGGCCTGGTAGCGGGCGCCTGTGCGGCCCGACTCCGTGCGCCACAGCACATGGTGTCGCCGGTCGCGGCGGCTGGAACTCGGCCTACGTCTCTCCATTCGTGGAGACCGCCTGGGGTGCGCTGCGCGCTTGCGAGGACACGCCTGGCTCCTGCGCCGGCTACCTCGGCTTGTTCTGCGGCGACGGCGTCAGTGGAACGCCCTGGTGCAGCGGATCGGAGTGCCCGGTCTGCCCCTGAGCGCGCGCCACTCCGGCGGACGGCGAGAATACGAAGCGGCGCAGCGCGGCGAGGATTTCGGGAGGCGCGACCGCGGAGATCGGGGCCGGGGCTTCGATGGCATCGAGTCGATCGAGCCAACCCGCGAGCTCGCGCTCGTCGGCGGCCGCGACGAACATGCCGCGGCCGGCGAAGCGCTGCACCGTCGCGCTCTGGTGCTCGTTGCGCGTCTCGTGCAGCGCGGCGAGTCGCGGCAACACGAGCAGCGGCTTGCCGAGCTCGAGCGCGGTCAGGATCGAGCCCATGCCGGCGTGCGCGACGATCAAGCGCGCCTCGGCCACCCTGCGCCGGAACGCCGGCGGGTCCAGGAAAGCGGTCCAGCCCACGCGGCGCGGTCGCAGCTCGCTCTTGCCGATCTGGGCGAAGACGTCGTCGCGGCCGCGCGACTCGGCCCAGTCGTCCACGGCCTTGATCAGGCGGTCGAACGGCGTCTGGCCTCCAACGGTGGCGAAGATCACAGCACCGAGCCTTCGAAGCGCGGGCCTCCCTCTTGCGCGAGATGCGGCCACTGCGTGAGCCAGAGATCCGCATAGCGGCGCGCCTGCTGCCCGGACAGCGAGAGCTGCTCGGCGTTGGCGATGCTGTCGATCCAGATCGTGCGGGAGCCGAGCGCACGCGCCAGTGCTAACGCGAGCACGCCCGGCGCGGCTCCCGTGGAGATCACCACATGGGGTCGCTCGCGCACCACGATCCAGGCGAGCTGCAGCACGAGCACGACGAGCGCGAGCCTGTCCCAGCGCGTGGCGTCGCGCACGACGTAGAAGCGGCTCGACGCCGGTAGACCTTCGCGGTAGCCGCGTTCGACGGTGACGAATGCCACGTCGCAGCACTCGAACGCGGAACGCAGGCGCAACAGCTGGATCCAGTGGCCGCCGCCGGACGCGACGGCCAGAACGCGCGGCGTCGCCGGAGCCAGCAGCTCGCCGACGGGGACGATCCGGAGCCCCTCGCGCCGCGCCAGCTCGAGCAGCCGGCGTGTCACGCGCAGCACGTATTCCGCTCGCTCGGGCTCGCGATCGAAGTCGTGCAGCAGCACGACACCTCCGCCGGCAAGGCACAGCTCTGCTTCGAGCGCGTCCGGCGCGTCGGCGCCGGGCAGCGTCTCGTGTGTGTCGCCGGAGTCGCAGGTCCAGAATGCGAGGCGGGCGCCGCGCCGGAGACCCGTGAGCCAGGAAGTCAGCGTGAGCTTGCCGTGAGGCGGACGAAACAGCGGACGCGCGCCGAGCCACGGCGCGAGCGTGCGGAAACCCTGCCGCACGTCGGCGCTCGCCCGGAGCGGCGAGCTGCGCCACGCGTTGTGATGCAGCTGCGAGTGACAGCCCACCTCATGGCCGGCCGCGGTCAGGCGATCGAGCAGCTCTGGATGCAGCTCGACGCGGCGCCCGAGCGGGAAGAAGCTCGCGCGCGCCCCGTACTCGGCGAGCAGCTCGAGCAGCCTCGGCAGCAGCTCGGGGCCCGGCCCGTCGTCGTACGAGAGTGCCAGTGCGCGCTCTCGCCGACAGCGCGCGCGAAGCAGCGCTTCGGCGCGCACACGCGCGAGGTGCGGCGAGAAGTAGGCGAGCACGCAGGCCAGCAACCCGAACGCGACGAGCCCGAGCGTCACTTCGACTCCGGAGTGTACGGGGCGTAGCTCTGGCGCAGCAGCAGCCGCCGCCGGAGCACGCGCTTCCAGGTGCCGTAAAACGACTGGAGCTTCTCGCGCACCGAGAGCTCCCGCAGCCAGAAGCGGAACGCCGGCATGCCCCGGAAGCGCGGCGTAGCCGCGCCGGTCAGCCAGAGCGCCCATAGCCTCCCGAACAGAGCGCCGCGCGTCTTCAGCAGCTCGAGCTGAGACGCGCGCACGATCCCGGGACTCGCGGGCTCGAGCACCAGGTAGCCGTCGCGCCGCGCCGCCGCGACGGCCGCGCGACCGCGCTCGTTTCGCACGAGCACGAGCGAGCGCCCCGGCTCGCCCGGCGGGATCTCGCGATACCACGGGTCGCCCACGGCGACGTCGGCGAACTCACCCGTGTGATCCGCGCACACGTAGCAACGCCACTGGCGATGGCGCTGGAGCACCCCCCACGACTGCGCGTAGCTCGCGTCGAGCACGCGCTCGCCACGGCCATCCACGACGCGCACCGCGAAGCGCCCGGGCCAGCCGCGCCCGCGGTAACGCACCTCGCGCACGCTCGCGAGATCGTCGACGCCGAGCTGCCGCATGAACTCGAGCGTGCCGCGCGTCGACGGCGCGCCCGCACAGAAGATCGCGATCGAGAGCCCTAGCCTCGCGCGCAACGCAGGCCGCAGCTCCGCCGCGCGCTGCGCCGCGGCCACGTCGCAGGGCTTGCCGATGAAGACGCACGGCGCGGGCGCGCGCTCGACGCGCCCGAGCCCGTCGCACGGGCTCGCCGGCGCGTAGCGCGATCCAGTCGCGGCCAGAATCTCCGCGCGCGTCGTCGAGAGCACGCTCTCGGCGAGGTACGGCGCGTCGGCGCGCGGCGCCACGTGAAGCAGGCCGTGCATGCCGCCGCGCTCGAGCGCGTGCAGCGCCAGCGCGCTCGCGGCGCCGCCGCTCGAGCCCTCGAAGCGCAGCTCGGGGTCGGCGGCGTAGCCTTCGAACACCTCGAGCACGGGCCCCCAACCCGCGCGAAGCTCGCGGATCTCCGCGGGCTCCGGCGCGCCGCGGTGCGCCAGTCCGACGCCGGGGCAGACCTGCAGCGCTTCACGCGCGCGCGGCTCGCGGTGCTCGCCGATTTGCCAGGGACGCCGGCCGTGCTCCAGCGCATCGACCATTTCGATCGCCTGCGGATCGACGTAGGCGCAGGCACCGCAGCCGGTGCAGAGCTGCGCCGCGGCGACGTCGAACACGGTGCGGATGCGGGGGCGCAGACTCACGGCCGCCCTTCCCGCGCACCGGCGCCGGGCGCGAGCCGCGACAGGAGCGCCCGACCCGTCTCGACGGCGAAACGGCGCAGCGGAGCGGAGAGCGCGAGCACGAGCGCGGCGCCCGCCATGCTGATCGCCAGCGCGGCCGCGCCACGCGCGAGCCAGGCCTCGGTGGGCAGCGAAGCGCTGGCTGCTGCTGCGGCCAGCGCCGCGCAGGCCGCGGCGAACAGCGGGCGCAGCCCTGCTCCGAGCGGCACGGCGTGCAGGCGTCGGACGCGCACCAGCGAGTACAGGTGCGCTGCGACCTCGCCTGCGAGGCCGCAGGCCGCGATCGAGGCGAGCGCCCCGCCCGCGGCCGCGGTCACCCCCATCGCGGGCAGCGCGCACGAGCGCAGGGCGTTCGCGAGCATCGGCGTGCGCGTATCGGCGCGCGCGATCGCCGCCTGCGTCGGCGCGGGGCGAATGATGCGGACCGCCTGCATGGCGCCGAGCGCGGCGACGACAGCCGCTGCGCCGGCGTAAGCGTCGCCGTAGATGACCTCGACGAGCGGCCCACCACACAAGATGAAGAGAATCGCGAAGGCGCCCGTGGGCACGGCGAGCGCGGCGCTGCAGAGCGCGTAGCGCCGCGCCAGCTCGAGATCCGACAGCGCGCGCGAGAACAAAGGCAGCACGATCGCGTTGGTCACCTGCACCAGCAGCAGCGTCGGCGCCTGCACCAGCGTGAAGGCCGCGGAGTAGAGCCCGAGGTCCGCCAGGCCGTAGCTCGCCTGCTCGAACAGGCGTGGCGCCGTCCCGATCACGACGCGATCGCCGTGCGAGATGCCGAACAAGAGCAGGCCGTTGACCACGAGTGGCCAGCCGAAGGCGAGCATGCGCCCGGCAGCGCTCGCGTCCCATTCGAGCCGGTACGAGCGCACGGCGACGGCGTGCGACAAGGCGAGCGCGAGCCCCGCTTGCAGGATCAGGAGCCACAGCAGCAGCTCGTAGCCCGCGACCACGCGCGACAGCGGCCAGACCGCGAGCGTAGTCGCTAGCGCGGCGCCGCCCTCGGACAGCGCTGCGGCGCGGAAGCGGAAGTCGCGCTGCACGCGGCGAGAGTCGAGGTGCAGGGGCCCGCGCAGCAGCGGCACCAGCGCCAGCCAGCGGAACGCGCCGGCCGCGTCGGGCGCGCCGAACGCCTGTGCGAGCAGCGGCGCGAGCAGAAAGATCAGCCCGGCCGCGAGCGCCCCGCGCACGAGCTCGATCACGTGGGCCGCGTTCTGGAGCTTCGGGTCGTCGCCGTCGGGCGCCTGGATCAGCAGGCGGTCCACCGACAGGCTGCTCGCCATGTCGAGGAAGTGCACCACGAGGCCGAGCGTCGCGGCGACACCGAAGTCCGCGGGGGTGAGCAGCCGGGCCACGATGATCGTGCGCACCAGCGCGCACGCTTGCACCAGTCCGAAGGAGAGCCCGGCCAGGGCCGTCGCGCGCGCGAGCGTGGCGCGCCCGCTCTCGCCGCTGCCGCGCCGCGCCGTCATCCGATCGCGTCCACGATGCTCCGGAACTGAGCGTCGAGCGCGGCCCGAAGTCGGGGCTGCGCCTCGCGCAGCACGCGGCTCGCGCGGGCGCGCGCGGCGGCGTGCGCGGCAGCCTGCGCCGGGATGCTCGAGGCGTCGGGCGCGCGCGCGTCGAGCAGCGCGTCGCCGGCGCCCGCGGACTCGAACACCCCGAGCGCCTTGTCGCTGTAGGCGATCCCGAGCGTGGGCACGGCCTGCGAGAGGGCAGCGATGCACGCGTGCATGCGCGTCGCGCACAGCCAGTCGAGCTGACCGATCAGCCACTTGACCTCGCGCGGGTCGTCGAGCGCGGGCGCGATCCAGACGCGCGACGCGGCGCCCGGAGCCAGCCCCGCGCGCAGCGCTTCCGCCGCGCTGACGTCCGACTCCTCCGGTGCGCACGGCGGCACCACGTGCGGCACCAGCACGACGCGTGCGCCCTCGAGCGCCAGCAGGCGCTCGAGCAGCTCGCGCAAGAGCGGCGTGTAGTCGCCGCGCAGGCCGAACTGCGCGCGGCTGGCGCCGGCGTTCCAGAGCAGCCCGCTCGCGTTCAGGCCGAGCAACGGTCCGGGCTGCGCGCGCAGCTCGCGGAGGCGCGCCGCGACGTCCGTCCGCGACGGGGCGCGCGCCGGCAGCCCGAAGGCCACGTCAACGCCGAGACGGTGGCGCGTCGGGTCGAACGCATCCCCCAGCACGTCGCGCAGCGTTTGGAAGCTCCGCGCGTCGCGGGCCCACGCCTGTCGCGCGCCGCGGATCACGTCGCGCGCGACGCTCCGGTGCTCGGTCTCGGTGTACGGCCCGTACGTCTGCGGCAGCAGCACGAGCGGGATCCCGAGGTCGAGCGCCAGCCGCTTCGGGCGAGTGATGGCGCGAAAGCGCCAGGCCCCGTACAGGTCGGTGAAGCTGTCTCCGCCCGAGATGTCGAGCAATCCGTGCAACGCCCCGAAGCGGCGCAGCATCGGATGCAGCCCGCGCAGGCCGAGCCGAGCGCACCACGACATCGCGCGGAGATTCCCTGGACGCCAGATGCGCCGCGAGTCTGCGCAGCCGAGCTGCCGCACCGTGAAGCAGCCCTGCGGGCCCATGAGCTCGACGGCCCGCTCGCCGACGCCGTAGTCGAAGAGCGAGAGCTCGAGGCGCTCTCGCGCCCCGGCGAGGCCGCAAAGCGTCGAGATTCCGAGCGCCGAGACCCCCAGGTTGCCGGTGTCTAGAGGGGCGCCGAAGACCCCGAGCCGGAGGGGCGAAGGCGCCTGGGAGCCGGCCCGGAGACCGCGTGGGCTCTGCGCGTCCGCCTCCGTCATCGCATCCTTCCTTCGGTCCGCTGGCGGGTTGACCTTCGCAAACGCGTTCCCGTGCCGCACGCGCGGCAGCCCCGTGCCGATGCGCAGGAGCAGCCGTAGACTGCAGCCGCTGCCTGCCGCGCTTCCGCTTAGTGGAAGCCGCGGTGACAGCGCGACACCGGGCGGCGTCGCGCTGTGCCGTGGCGCGGCATGGCCGTTGCACCGAGTGTGCGTGGAAATGGCGGACGAATCCGACGAGCCGGGTGAAGGCGGACTGAGCCTGCACGTGCTGCTGGCGGGCCTGCGACGGCGTCGCCTGCTCGTGGCGATCGGCTTCGTGCTGGCGTTGATCCCCGGCATCTCCGTGCCCCTGCTCTTGCCTGCGGAGTACATGGCGACGGCCACGATCTCGGTGCAGCGCAAGCCCGAGGCCCTGGAGCTCGGTCCCGACGTGATGCCCGGCGTTCCCCTGCAGTTCGGCCGCGAGCTGATGCGCGCGCTGATCACCGTCGTGTCTTCCGACAGCGTGCTCGGTCGCGTGGTCGATCAGCTCCCGTCTGCCGAGGACGGGGGTGGCCCCGGGATTCGCGGCCGCGTACGCGGCTGGCTCGGCGGGGACGAGCCGGTGCCTCCGTCCGCCGATCAGCTGCGCAAGGCCCGCGTCGAGGGGCTCCGCGCGAGGCTCGAGCTCATCGAGGGCGGCGGTGGCTCTGTGCTCGTGATGTCGGTGCGCGCCGATGACCCTGCCAACGCTGCCTATCTCGCGAACGCGGTCGCGCAGGCCTATCTGGACTACGAGCGCGATCGGCGCCAGGCGGCGGCGCGCTCGGTGGTGAGCTGGCTGAGTCAGAAGGTGCTCGAGGTGCGCGACCAGGTTCGCCGCAACGAAGAGCAGCTCGGAGCGCTGGAGAAGCGCTCAGGACGGCCGGGCCGGGCGCCGCGCAGCGGAGATGCTCTCTCCGAGATGGCCGGCGAGCTGCGCACGGCGAGGATGGATCTGACGGCCGCGCAAGAGCGGATCGGCGAGCTGCGCGCCCGCGAGGCGCCTGCCACGCGGGGCGCCGATCCGGACGCGCAGGTGCGTCTCGCCGCAGCGCGCGCCGCACTCGAGGAAGCGCGCCTGCGCTATACGCCGACGCACCCCGAGGTCACGCGCCTGGAAACCGTGGTGCAGAGCCTGGAGGCGAAGACCGGCGACGCCACGCTGGTCGCGCCGCCCGACGAGGAGGAGCTGCGGGAGCTGCGGGCGCTCGAGGCGGAGCATGCGAGACTGCGCACGCGCGTGCGGGTGCTGCAGGAATCCATGCGCAGCGCCGAGGAGGCAGCGGGCGACCTGGAGTCCATCGGCGAGTACAACCGCATCGAGCGCGATCTCGAGGTGGACCGGGCGTCGCTCGACGTCCTGCTCCGGCGCCAGCAGGAGACGATGCTCGCGACCGCGACGGACCAGGGGCCGGCGCAGATCCTGGACCGCGCGGTGCCGCCGGTGTCCCCTGTCTGGCCACAGCGCCCGAAGGTGCTCGCCATGGGCATCGCGCTCGCCGCCGCGTTCGCGCTCGGCCTGGGCGTGCTGCGCGAGATGCTCGACCTGTCGCTGTACGACCCGCAGACGATCGCGCGGGCGCTGGGCTGCCAGTACCTCGGATCGCTGCCGATCGTCGCGGACGGCGGCCCGGCCGCGTACCAGGCCACGGCGAAGAGCGGCACACAGGGCGCCGAGAGCTACCGCATCCTGCGCACCGCCCTGCTCTTCGCCGCCGGAACCTCCCGGCTGGCGCGACTGCTCATCACGAGCGGCGTGGCTGGCGAGGGCAAGACGACGGTATCGGCGAATCTCGCTTCCAGCTTTGTCGCCGCCGGACGCCGCGTGCTCCTGATCGACGCCGACCTGCGCCGGCCGCGTCTCGACCGCGTGCTGGCGCTCTCGCGCGCTCCCGGTCTCGCCGAGATCCTCGCCGGCAGCGCAACGCTCACCGACGCCGTGCGCCGCCCGATCGGTCTCGGCTTCGACTGCATTCCGAGCGGAGAGCCGCCAGAGAACCCGTCGGAGCTGCTCGGGTCCAGCGCGTTCCGAACGCTTCTGAACCAGGCGGAGGAGCACTACGACATCGTCCTCGTCGACTCGCCGGTGCTCTTTGCCGTGACAGACGCGCTGGTCCTGGCGCGACAGATTCCGATGACGCTGATCGTGCATCGCCCGGGAAGCTACGCGAAGAGCGGCTATACGGAGATCCAGACCAACATGGCGCGAGCCGGGGCGAAGCTGCTCGGCGTCGTGCTGAACCGCATCGACGCCAGCAACCCGTACATGTACCCCTCGTACCAGCTCTCACCCTACCTGAAGAGCCCCAATTCGCGCCGCCGCGCGAAGGTCTAGGCAAGCGCGAAGCGCGCGCAGCACGCCACAGGCGTGCGGAGGCCGCTCGGCGCTAGCCGTCGCGGCACGGGCAAGCGCGAAGCGCGCGCAGCACGCCACAGGCGTGCGGAGGCCGCTCGGCGCTAGCCGTCGCGGCACGGGCAAGCTCTAGTCCAAATAGCCGCGCACGCGCGGCGCGATCGAGCGGGCGAACTCGCTGAGCTGCTGCGCTTCGGCCTCCGAGTCTCCCGGCGTGGAGACTCGCACGAAGACGTAGCGATCCCGGCCGAGCAGCGCGTCTCGCAGCCCGAGCAGCTGTTCGAGCGCGGGCGACGCCGGCCAACGCCCCGCCGGCTGCACCCAGAACAGCACCAGCTCGCGGCGCTCGCCCTGCTGCGACAGCATCCGCGTGGCGCGGAGCGGCTCTCGAGCGTCGATCGGCAGCGTAACCTCGGTCGCCTCCAGGACCTCCCAGCCCTGCGCGGGATAACACAGACGCGGATCGTGAGCTCCCGCGCCGAGATCGCGGATGCTCGGGTACACCGCCACGTACGCCACGAGCGGCAGCTTGCCTTCGGCCGCGTACTGCCAGTACAGGTAGTCGGAGGGTCGAACCGAGGCGACGATCTCCGGCGCGAGCCGGATCCGCTCCACGAGCGCGTACGTTCCGACCGTGCCCGGGATCGCGTGCGCGATGGGCGGCCCTTGCCACGGCCGCGGAGCGCCGCGTAATCCGAGCAGGGCCTGCGGCAAGAGCAGCGCCAGCAGCGCGAGCGTGAGGCGAAGGGCGACTTTCATCGCAACACGCGGGCAACGCCGAGCAGCGCCAGCGTGCCGATCAGGTATGTGATCAGCCCGAAGCTCTCGTGCAGCGAGCCCGCCGCGACGTCGGGCCCGAGCCGCCCAACGAGCGCGACCGTCACGGTCACGCGCAGCACGTTCGCCAGGAGCGAGAGCGGGATCACGCTCGCCACGATCACGAGCCGTCGCCAGACGCGACGACTCGCCAGGTACGCGACGAGGGCCGCGAGCGGCAGCAGCGTCACGATCGACGTCAGTCCGCTGCAGGCGTCGGCGACGAACAGCGTGTGACCCGGCACCAGAATCTCGTTGCCCTGCCACGCGACGCTCCAGCCGAGCGCCTGCAGCACGCGGCCCGAGGTTTCGGTCACCACGAGCTTGAGCGGAAACAGGAGCTGGCGCACCACGAATCCGGGCGGCGGGACCATGAACACGAGCAGCAGCAGACCCACCCAGGCGTTCCGCAGCAGCGGCCGGCCGCCGATCGCGTATGCCGTCGCCGCGAGCAGCGCCGGGATCGCGAGTCCCGCCATGAACACCATGTCCGCAAAGAGTGCGACGACGAGCGCCAGCGAAGCGATGAGGCAGGCGAGCCAGCCGAGCGCCGGCGGCTCGCTCCAGAGTGCGGCGGCGATCCCCGCGCGGTTGCGCCAGAGCGCGAGCGCCGCCGCCAGCGGCACGGCGTAGGCATGGCCGAAGAAGTCGTCGCCGGCGGTGACCCCGAGCACCAGCCGCAGCGCGGGTACCAGCGCGACGAGCGCCGCTGCCAGCGCGGCGAGGCGGAGCAAGAGCCCCACGGAGCCGCCGTGCTGGAGGGTCGCGTCGGCGCGCATCCGCCCTTGCTACGACCCCGGCACGAACACCTGGGTCGCGGCGCTGGCGCCGAACCCGATGATCTGCTGCAGCGGGTAGAACATCATCGCGATCGCGTTGCCGATGCGCGCGGACGTCGACGGCGGCACGTAGACCACGTCGCCCGGGCGCAGCTCGAAGTTGGTGCTGGCGTCGGCGGACTGCGTGATGTCGACGAAGCGCAGCGGGAACACCTGGGGCTGCTCGCCGCCGCCACGCACCAGGCGCGCGGCGTTCAGGGCTGCGAAGCGCGTCTCGCCTGCGGCCTGAGCCAGCGCGTCGACCGCAGTCACGCGCCCAACGAGCGGGTAGGCCCCGGGCCGGTTCACCTCGCCGAACACGTAGTAGCGCCGACTGTTCGAGCTGGTGAGCGTGACCGTGACGGTGGGACTCACGATGTACTGCTGCAGCAGGCCCGTGATCTCGGCGCGAACCTCGTCCACCGTCTTGCCTTCGACCTGGACGTCGCCGATCAGCTCGAAGGAGATGCGGCCGTCCGGTCGCACGGTCACATCGCGCTCGATCACCGGCTCGGGCCGCACGGTGACCTGCAGCACGTCCGGCGGCGCCAGCCGGTACTCGAGCAGGCGTTCGGGACGTGAGCCGGGCATCGGCGGGGAGAGCGCACAGCCCACGAAGCAGAGCGCGGCGAAGAGGCAGTTGCGGACGCGCATCGGTGGAGACCTCCGTTGGGGTGCGCTCAAGATACGTCAGCGCGCGCAGCGAGGCGAAGCCGTAGCCGCGGCTCCGCCGCAGCGGTGCGCGCGGCGCACCGCGTGTACACGGTCAGACTATGCTGCACGCGGGAGGCGAACGAGCTGCGGGTTCTGGTCACGGGGGGAGCGGGATACGTCGGCAGCGCCTGCCTGCGGCACCTGCTCGCGACGGGGCACGACGCCGTCGCGTACGACGATCTCTCCGCGGGGCACGCCGAGGCGCTTCCCGCTGGACGGCTGGTCGTCGGCGACCTGCTGGATCGCGCGGGACTTGGCGCCGCGCTGCGCGACCAGCGGACCGAGGCGGTGATGCATTTCGCGGCGGCCGTGTCCGTCGGCGAGTCGGTTGCCCGTCCCGAGCGCCACTGGCGCACGAACGTCGCCGGCACGCTCGCGCTGCTCGAGGCGATGCGCGACGCTGGCGTGCCGCGCCTGCTCTTCTCCGGAAGCTGCGCGGTGTACGGCTCCGCGACGACTCCGCCGATCCCGGAGTCCGCACCGCTCGCGCCCGAGAGCCCCTACGCGCGCACCAAGCGCGCGGCCGAGTGGCTGATCGCCGATTTCGCGACGGCGTACCGTCTCGGTTACACGATCCTGCGCTACTTCAACGCGGCCGGCGCCTCCGCCGACGCCGCACACGGCGAGGACCACGACCCGGAGACCCACTTGATCCCACAGGCACTCGGGGTCGCGGCGGGCGTTCGCGAGCGCCTCGAGGTGTTCGGCGACGACTACGCCACGCCCGACGGCACCTGCGTGCGCGACTACGTGCACGTGGACGATCTGGCGACTGCTCACGAGCGAGCGCTGCGCGCGACGGAGCCGGGCACGCACGCGCTCTACAACGTGGGGACCGGTCACGGCCACAGCGTTTTCGAGGTCGTGCGCGCCTGCGAGCGCGCGAGCGGCCGCGCCATCCCGCGCCGCGTCCTGCCGCGCCGGCCTGGCGATCCGCCCGCGCTCGTCGCCGATCCCGCAGCACTGCACCAGGCGCTCGGCTGGGAACCCCGGCGCGGGAGCCTCGACGACATCGTCGCCAGCGCCTGGGCCTGGCACGCGGGGCATCCTCGCGGCTACGGCACGGGCGGCTGAGTTGCGCGCGCCGACCAGGCACCCGTAGGATCGCGCGCGGAGGACCCATGCTCGACGTCTACTACTGGCCCACCCCCAACGGCTGGAAGATCACGATCGCGCTCGAGGAGATGGAGCTGCCCTACCGCGTGATCCCCGTGAACATCGGGCGCGGCGAGCAGTTCAAGCCCGAGTTCCTGGCGATCAGCCCGAACAACCGCATGCCGGCGATCGTCGACCCCGACGGGCCGGGCGGTCGGATCGCGATCTTCGAGTCGGGCGCGATCCTGGTGTACCTGGCCGAGAAGACCGGGAGGTTCCTGCCCAAGGACACGCACGGCCGCTTCGAGGCGCTGCAGTGGCTGTTCTGGCAGATGGGCGGGCTCGGGCCGATGGCGGGTCAGGCGCACCACTTCCGGCAGTACGCGGCGGAGAAGATCCAGTACGCGGTCGACCGCTACACCAACGAGGTCAACCGGCTCTACGGCGTGATGAACCAGCGCCTGGCCGATCGCCCGTTCCTGGCCGGCGAGTACTCGATCGCCGACATGGCGTCGTGGCCGTGGGTCGTGCCGTACAAGCGCCAGGGGCAGAGCCTGGACGAGTTCCCCCACCTGCAGCGCTGGTTCGAGACGCTGCGCGCGCGGCCGCAGGTTCAGAAGGGCTTCGGCGTGATGCGCGAGGCGGTGATGCCTGCGGGTCCCGACGAGCAGGCGCGCCAGGTGCTGTTCGGGCAGACCGCCCGCAGCGAGCCGAAGGCGTAGCCGCGTGGCGGACGAGATCCTGGTCGAGGTCGCCGATCCCGTCGCCACGATCCGCCTGAACCGCCCCGACAAGCTGAACGCGTTCACCTACCCGATGCTGCGTGCGCTACGCGCGGCGATCGACGACGCCGTGCGCGATCCCGCGGTGGTCGGGATCGTGATCACCGGCAACGGCCGCGGCTTCTGCGCGGGTCTCGACGCCTCGGTGCTCGCCGAGACCGCAGATCGCGGCTCGGCTGCGCGCGGGACGCCGGACCCGGACGAGATCCCGGGTCTGTTCACGTACCTGCTCGCCGTCCCCAAGCCGGTGATCGCTGCGGTGAACGGTCCCACCGCAGGGGGAGGCTTCGTGCTCGCGGCGCTCTGCGACGTGCGCTTCGCCGCGCGCGACGCGTGGTTCACGACGGTGTTCTCGAAGCGCGGCCTGGTCGCCGAGCACGGCACGACCTGGATCCTGCCGAGGCTGCTCGGCGCGGGGCGCGCGCTCGAGCTGCTCTGGACGTCGCGGCGCGTCGACGCCGAGGAGGCGGCGCGCATCGGCCTCGTCGAATTCCTGACCGAGCCCGCGGACCTCGTCGCACGCGCGCAGGACTTCGTGCGAGAGCTCGCAGCGACGGTCTCGCCGGCCTCGCTCGCCGACACCAAGCGGCTCGTGTACGGCCATCTCGGTGTCGGCTATCCCGAGGCGCTGCGTGAAGCCGACGCGGTGCAGTGGGCCGCGATGGATCGCCCCGACGCGCGGGAGGGCGCACAGGCGCTGCTCGAGAAACGCGCCCCCCGCTTCCCGCGCTTGAAGGCGTAGGGCAAGTGCTGCGCGCGCGCAGCGAGGCGCAGCCGAGCGGAGGCCGCTTGGCGACAGCCATCGCGGCCAGGGCAAGCGCGAAGCGCGCGCAGCACGCGCAGCGTGCGGAGGCCGCTTGGCGACAGCCATCGCGGCCAAGGCCTACACCGGGATCAGACCACCGCGCACGGTCGCAGCAGCGTCGCTCGCGAGCCACGCGATCACCGCCGCGATGCGCTCGGGCGGCGTCCACTTCGAGAAGTCGGCGCCCGGCATCGCGCTTCGGTTCGCGGGCGTGTCGATCGTGGTGGGCACCACGGCATTCACGCGCACGCCGCTCGTCTCGACCTCGCGCTGGAGCGTCTCGACCAGCACGCTCACCGCCGCCTTCGAGGCGCTGTACGCCGCGAGCCCCGCGGGGCGATCGATCGCCGCCCGCGAGGCCACGCACACGATGGCGCCGTCGCGCCGCGTGAGCATCCCGGGCAGGACGGCGCGCGACATCGCGACTGCGCTGCGCACGTTCATGCGGTAGAGGTGGTCCCAGACTTCGAGCGAAGTCTCGACCACCGGGGTCCCTCCTGCGAACCCGCCGACGCCGTTGACCAGCACCGCGACCTCGCCGGCGGCGCGCGCAACGGCCGTCGCGCCCGCCTCTTCGGCCACGTCCGCCTCCAGGAGCGAGACGCGCCCGAAGGCGACGGTGTCGCGCCAGATGGACGCGACCTCGTCGCGCTCGGCCTTCACGATCCAGGGCACGACGACGCGGTCCCCGGCCGCGAGGAACGCCGCGACGACGGCGCGGCCGAGCGCCCCGGTGCCCCCGGTCACCACGACCACGCGCGCGCCACTCGCCACGCGCGCACGATACCATTGGCTGCCTTGTAACCCGCGAAGGAGATCCGATGCCCATCGATCCGAAGAAGGCGCTCGGCGCGACGCTCCCCGACTCGACCGGGAGCTGGACCCGGGACGACGTGATCCTGTACCACCTCGGCGTCGGCGCCGGCGCGCGCGCGACCGACCCGAAAGAGCTCGAGTACACCTACGAGAAGAACCTGAAGGTGCTGCCGAGCTTCGGCGTAGTCCCGGTGTTCGGCTCGATGGGCGGCTTCGCGGGCGTGCCGGGCATGCAGATCAACTTCGCGCTGGTGCTGCACGGCGAGCAGGACATCGAAGTCCACCGCCCGATTCCGCCGGAGGCGAAGATCCGCTCGAGCGGTCGCATCGCGGGGCTCTACGACAAGGGCAAGGCCGCGCTGATCGTGAACGAGATCGACACCAGGCTCGAGTCGGGCGAGCGGCTCTTCACCAACCGCTTCTCGATCTTCGCGCGCGGCGAGGGCGGCTTCGGCGGCGATCCGGGTCCCAAGCCCGGCAACGAGGCGCCGGCGCGCAAGCCGGACGTCGTGGCGGAGTCGCCGACGCTGCCGCAGCAGGCGCTGCTCTACCGCCTGTCGGGCGACAAGAACCCGCTGCACGCCGATCCAGAGTTCGCCAAGCTCGGCGGCTTCGACCGACCGATCCTCCACGGCCTGTGCTCGTTCGGGATCGTGTGCAAGGCGGTCGTCGACGCCTGCCTGGGCGGCGACACGTCGAAGGTGGCGCGCTACCAGGCGCGCTTCTCGGGCGTGGTGTTCCCGGGCGAGACGCTCGTCACCTCGGCCTGGCAGGACGGCAAGACGATCCTGATCTCGGCCGCGACGAAGGAGCGCAAGACCCCGGTGCTCTCGAACGCGGCGATCACGCTGCGCTAGGAAACTCGATGACGAACGCTTACAAGGTCTTCGGCTCCGAGCTTTCACCCTACTCCGTGAAGGTGCGCTCGTACTTCCGGTACAAGGCGATCCCGCACGAGTGGGTCGTGCGCGGGCCCTCGAACACGGCCGAGTACCAGCGCCACGCCAAGCTCCCGCTGATCCCGCTCGTGGTCACTCCCGAGGACACCGGGATCCAGGACTCGACGCCGATCCTCGAGGCCATGGAGCGCAGGGTGCCGGAGCCGTCGATCCACCCGGCCGAGCCGGTCGCCGCGTTCGTCTCCGCGCTGCTCGAGGAGTTCGGCGACGAGTGGGGCAACAAGTGGATGTTCCACTACCGCTGGTGGTACGAGCCGGACCAGTGGTCGTGCGCGGAGCGCATCGCGCGCGACCAGGCACCGGCTGGCGCGACGGACGAGCAGGTGCGCGGGATGGCGAAGATCGTGCGCGAGCGCATGGTCCCGCGCATCGGCTTCGTGGGCTCGTCGGAGCTGACCAAGGACACGATCGAGCGCTCGTTCGAGCACACGCTCGCGTTGGTCGAGGCGCATCTGGCGCGCCGCCCGTTCCTGTTCGGCGCGCGCCCCGCGTTCGCGGATTTCGGGCTCTTTGCGCAGCTCTACGAGGCGCAGACCGATCCCACGCCCGGTGCGCTGATCCGCTCCCGCGCGCCGCGCACGAGCGAGTGGATCGAGCGCATGCTGGCGCCGAAGGCCGCGGGCGCGTTCGAGCCCTGGAGCGCGCTCGAGCCGACGCTGGCCCCCCTGCTTCGCGACGAGGTCGGCGCGCTGTTCCTGCCGTGGTCGACCGCGAACGCGCGCGCGATCGAGTCGAACGCCGAGAGCATGCAGGTCGAGCTCGCGGGCGGGCGCTGGGCACAGAAGCCGCAGAAGTACCACGCGCGCTCGCTCGCGGCGCTGCGCGCGCGCTACGCCGCGGTCGCCGACAAAGGCGCCCTCGACCGCGTGCTCGAGGCCGCGGGCTGCCTGCGCTGGCTGGCCTGAGCGTGGACGCGTTCAATCCGCTCGACGAGGCGTTCCGGCGCGAGCCGTGGCCGCTCTACGCGCGGGCGCGGCGCGAGCAGCCGGTCTGGGTACACGAGCCGCTCAACGCAGTCTCGATCTTCCGCTACGACGACGTCTTGTCCGTGCTGCGCGACGCCGGGTCGTTCTCGAACTTCCAGATTCGGGGAGCTTTGCGGGCGGCCGTGCCCGACATGCTCAGCAGCGACCCGCCGGAGCACACGCGCCTGCGCGGGCTGGTGAACCAGGCCTTCACGCCGCGCGTGATCCGCCGGCTCGAGCCTCGGCTACGAGAGGTCGCGCACGAGCTGCTGGACGACGCGCTCGCGCGGCGCAGCGTCGACCTGGTGGAAGCGCTGACCTCGCCGCTTCCAGTGATCGCGATCGCGGAGATCCTCGGGGTTCCCGCCGAGGACCGCGCGCAGTTCAAGCGCTGGTCCGACGAGGTGATCGCGGGCGCGGGGACCGGTCTGGTCGGCGCGCCGCCGAGCGAGGCGCGGCTCGCGGCCATGGAGCGGCGGCGCGCCGACATGAATGCCTACTTCTCGCGACTCGTCGACGAGCGGCGGCGCGCGACGCGGGAAGACCTGCTCTCGGGACTGGTCGCGGCCGAGCTCGAGGGCTCGCGGCTCTCGTTCGACGAGATGATGTCGATGCTCACGCTGCTGCTCATCGCCGGGAACGAGACCACCACCAACCTGATCGGGAGCTCGGTCGTCGAGCTGCTGGCGCACCGCGACGCGCTGGCCGCGCTGCGCGCCGATCCATCGCGCGTGCCCGACGCGATCGAAGAGGTGCTGCGCTGCTCGGGGCCGGTGCAGATGGACCCGCGCCGCGTCACGCGCGACGTCGAGGTCGGCGGCGTGAAGATCCGCGCCGGGCAGATGGTCATGAGCTGGCTCGGCTCGGCGAATCGCGACGAGGCGGTGTTCGAGCAGTCGGAGCGCTTCGACATCGCGCGCCGGCCCAACCGCCACCTCTCGTTTGGCTTTGGCGTGCACTACTGCATCGGCGCGAACCTGGCGCGGCTCGAAGCGCAGGTCGCCCTCGAGACGTTGCTCGCGCGCACGCGAAGCTTCGAGCGCAGCGACGACGCGCCGCTGCCACTCCACCCGAGCTTCATCTTCCGCGGGCCGCAGCGGCTGCCGGTCGAGCTGGTCGCGGCGTAGGCATGCCGGTCTTCGTCACCGGCGCGACCGGCTTCCTGGGCCGCGAGCTGGCGCGGCGTCTGCTCGAGCAGGGCGAGACGCTGTTCGCGTTGGTACGCGCGCGCGACGAAGCGGACGGCTTCGCGCGTCTTCGCGACAGCATTGCGGCGCCCGGCTGGGAGCTCCCGGCCGACCTCGCGGCGCGGCTCGTGCCCTGCCCCGGCGCGCTCGATCGACCCGGTCTCGGCCTCGCCGCACGCGACCGCGCGCGGATCCTCGAGGCGTGCGATTCGATCCTGCACTGCGGCGCGAACGTGCGCTTGGACCTGCCACTCGCGGAGTCGCGCGCGACGAACGTCGACGGGACGCGCGCCGTCCTCGATCTCGCACGCGAGCGCGCGCGGAGCGGGCATCTCGCGCGCGTGGACCACGTGAGCACCGCCTTCGTCGCGGGGGGCCGCAGCGATCTCGTGCGCGAAGACGAGCTCGGCGCGCCGGCCGGTCACCGCAACGGCTACGAGCAGTCGAAGTTCGAGGCCGAGCTGCTGGTGCGCGAGGCGGCGCGCGAGCTCCCGATCTGCGTGCTGCGCCCGAGCATCATCGTGGGCGAGTCGAAGAGCGGCGAGACCTCGAGCTTCGCCACCATCTACTGGCCGATCCGGCTCTACGCGACCGGGCTCTGGCGC
Source organism: uncultured Myxococcales bacterium (assembly GCA_964454165.1). Taxonomy (GTDB): domain Bacteria; phylum Myxococcota_A; class UBA9160; order SZUA-336; family SZUA-336; genus CAYVQJ01. Next base: position 62,878 of record CAYVQJ010000112.1, read on the forward strand.
ATTCTCCCGGGCCATCGCGACGCCTCGCTCGACCTCGTGCCCGTCGACTTCGTGCGCGATGCCTTGCTCGCGATCCGCGCGCGACCCGAGAGCGTGGGCCGCACCTACCACCTGGCCGCCGGCGAAGGCGCGACCACGCTCGGCGAGCTCGCCGACGTGGTGCGGCGCTTCTTCCCGAAACGCCGGCCGATCGTCTACGTAAACCCCGACCTCTGGCGCCGCTTCGCGGTGCGCCCGCTGCAGCGCATCTCGTTCGGCAGCGTGCGCTACGTGATGCACGTCGGCGAGGCGTACCTGCCCTACCTCGCCTCGAACCCGCGCTTCGACACCACGCACGCGCGCGCAGCCCTCGCTCCGTCGCGCATCGCCCCGCCGCGCGTCAGCGACTACGTTGACCGCCTGCTCCGCTTCGCCGTCGAGACCGACTGGGGAAGACGGCCGGCGGGTTGACGGGCGCTAGAGCCCGGCGCCCCAGCGGACCTGCCACGCGATGCCGACGGCGTCCCAGTCAGCGCCGACGCGCGTGGAGGCACCCGTGCTCCCGTAGAGCTTCAGCGAATGCCGGGCACCAAGGGGAATCGCGACGGTGAGGCCGACGCGCGTGTTGGACTGGCGGTCGTCGTTGCGCACACCGCCGACCTGCGTCCGACCCCCGCTGTAATAGGTGCCATCGAGCGCAACCCACAGCGGACGAAGGAAGCTGTAGACGCCGTGCGCCTGGAAGGCGTACAGGGGAGCCTGCTCCCGCGTTGCGCCGAGGAAGTCCCGATTGTCCTGGAAGTAGGTCACTGCGGAGGAGAGCTCGAGAGCGACCGGTCCCCAGGACTTCGAGATGCCGATCTCCGGCTTCGCGGTCCAGCGGTTCGTCCCGAGGTTGACGGCCTTCTCGTCGTCGTACTGCCCGGCGGGGAGCGTGACCTGCAGACTCGCACCCACCACGAGGTCGTCAGGCCGCCGCATCCACTCGTCGAGGGACAGAGCCGGAGCTCCGTGGAAGTTCCAGGTCAGGCGCAGGCGGGGATCACCCAAGCCATCCACCTCGCGCTCGACCGGCTGGCCGGCAAACAGGGCGCTGCCCGAGAGCCAGGAGTACGGCGCGATGAGGTCGACCTTCGCGAGCCGTCCGAGCAGATCGAACGAACGCGAGTACGCCAGGAGCGCGCTGTGCTGCTCGAGCTCCGCGTCCTCGATCGGGAGCGCGGGGTCGGTGGAGGCGCCTCCCTCCGTGTACCCGTAGCCGACGACCAGAATGTTCAGCCCCACCGGCACGTTCGAGTAAGCGCGCGGCTCGAGGTCCTGCGCGTTCGCAGTGAAGCCGACCAGCAGCGCGCAGAGAAGGATGCCCATCGCCGCTGGTGCCATCGCTCGAGCTTATGGGTCACGCGACGGTCCGGCGCAAGGTATGCCCGCCGGCGAGGCCGTGCTATTGCCTGACCGCCTCTTGCGCCGCCGGCGCGGGCCGCGCGATCCGCAACGGCGAAGGCGATCGCGTGCCGTAGTGGCCCGACTCGAGCAGGGTTTGCGCGACCTCCAGCACTGCCAGCATGTCGCGCGCGTCTTCGCGATGGCGCGCGAGATCGGTCGGCGGCGCCGGCTCGGCGCCGCGCAGACGGTGGGCATGCACGGCCCCCTCCTCGTCCACGATCGTGAGCCGGTCGCCGCGGCGCGCCGCGTAGCGCTGGCGCTGGTAGGAGAGGATTGCGAAGCCGTCCCCCGCGGGCGCGCGCAGCAGGTCGCGGCCGAAGAACGGCACCTCGAGCGCGTCGCCGCCGACAAGCCCGAGCACGGTCGGCGCGATGTCGATCTGGCTGGTGACCGCTTCGATCCGGCCGGGAGCGACGCGTCCGGGCGCGTAGAAGAGCGCGGGCACGCGGTACTCCTCCGACGGCACCAGCGCGCGGCCGCGCAGGTGCACGCCGTGGTCGCCCACGAACACGAACAGCGTGTCCCGAAAGTACGGCAGCTCGCGCGCCTCGCGCATGAACTCTCCGAGGGCGAAGTCCGCGTAGAGGAAGTTCGCGAGCTCGTCCCGCGCGAAGCCGTCGGGCACGGGCGTCTCCGGCGGCAGCGCCGGCGCACGGTCCCTCGGGAATTCCCAGGGGGAGTGAAGCGAGACCGTCAGCAGCGCGGCCACGAAGGGCCTGTGCGCTTCCCAGCGCGTTTGCAGCTCGCGGTTGGCGCGCCGGTACAGATCCTCGTCGGACACGCCCCAGCTCCCGCGAAATGCGGGCGCGTCGAAGTCGTCCTCCTCGATGAACGCACGGAAGCCGTTGGCGAGGAAGAACCCGCGCATGTGGTCGAAGATCCCCTGTCCGCCGTAGAGGAAGACGCTGTCGTAGCCGTGCGGCGCGAGCACCGAGGCGAGCGTGGCGAAGCCGTGCGCCGCCTCCGGCCGTCGCACCGCGGACACACCGGGAAGCGGCGGGAACGACGACAGCACGGCCTCCAGCCCGCGCACCGTGCGCTCGCCGGTCGCGTAGCAGTTCGCGAGCAACAGGCCTTCGCGAGCCAGCGCATCCAGCTCCGGCGAGAGCGCGGGCTGCCCGCCGAGCGCGCCGACCAGCCGCCCGGTGAAGCTCTCCAGCACCACGATCACCACGTTCGTCGGGCGCTCGGCAGCGGCGGGGGCGTGGATCACGCGCAGCAGTGGATTCGGCTGGTCCGCTTCGAAGCGTCCCTGTCCCTCGAGCAGCGCGCGAACCCGGCGCACGGCCTCGGGCCAGGCGGGCCTCGCAGCACTCCGCTGCAGCCGCGGCGCCACTCCCGAGAGGCGCTGGACCGCCAGGTAGCCGAGGTTGAAGGCGCCGGACCCCGCGATCTCGTTCGCGACGCGGTTCGACGAGACCGCCGCAGCGCTCGGGTTGAGCGGCCGGTGATCGAGCGAGCCGCGGGCGGTGAACGCAGTCAGCGCGAGCAGAGCGAGCGTCGCGAGCGCGCGCCCTCCGGGTACGCGCCGGAGCGCGACACTTCCCCAGCGCGCAAGGAGCCCCGCAACACGTAGCTGGAGCACGCACGCCGCCGCGAGCGCTCCGAGTGTCCCGAGCACCCAGGTGGCGGTCAGATGCTGGCTCGCGATCGCACGCAGCACCTCCGGATCCCCGCCGTGCTCGAACACCAGGTGATTCGGCCGGAACCCGTAGTAGTCGAAGAACGACAGCTCCGCCGCGTGGACCAGCACGGCGACGACGAGCAGCAGCCCGCTCGAGAGCGCGAGCGCGCGCGCGCGAAGTGTGCGCGGAAGCGCGACGGGGAGCGCGACCGCCGCGATCCCGTACGCAATCGCGACGGCGTCCAGGCGCAGCCCGGTGCTCAGGACTCGCGCGATCCCGGTAACGTCGAGGTCGGCGAGCAGGTGGCCGGAGCTGGCAAGCAGCGCGAGCCGCACCCCCGTCGCCACGAGCACCAGCACCACCGCGAGCGAGGCGAGCTGCTCCAGTGCTCCCGGTCGCAGCCGCTCCCCCACCCCCGTGAGGTCAGCAAACCGAATCTGTGAGCCACGTTAGAACGAGATGAGAAAACCTTCATGCACGGACGCCTCGTGCCCGGACGCTGGCTCAGTGGTGGTGCAGTCCCGCGAGCTGGCGAGCGAGGATGACGAGGTCCAGGACGTTCACCGCGCCGTCGCCGTTCATGTCGGGGTTCGGCGTCGAGCGACAGCTGGCGAGCTGCATCGTGCACCCTTCGAGCTGCGCGTCGCAGGTCAGGAGGGAGGCTTGGGACGCGGTCAGCGAGCTCTCGCATGCGGCGCGATCCGCCTCGCACTGCGCTTGCTCGTGGTCCGCATCGTCGGGAAACGGATCGCACGGGTCTCCGGAGCCGTCGCCGTCCGCGTCTTCCTGGGCCGGGTTACCGATCTCAGGACAGTTGTCGTCTGTGTCCGGCACTCCGTCCCCGTCCCCGTCGGGCGGCTCGATCGAGCAGATCGCTGAGCAGCCATCGCCGCCAGCCGTGTTCCCGTCGTCGCAGGCCTCCCCCGATTCGAGGCCGCCGTTTCCGCAGATCGGCGGGGGACCCGTCCAGTCCGCACCGGTCGCCGCGTCGAGCTTGGTGATGACGTACTGGCCAGAGACGCAATGGTCGGAGCTTCGTGCGTAGCTCGGGCTCGCGATCGCGATGCCTCCCGCGAGATCCACATCGAGCGCGGATGCGTAGCCCCCGCAGCTCGGGACCTCGAGGACCCGCTGCCACTGCGGTCCTCCTGCAACGCCATCGAGCTTCTCGACAAGCGCTCGCTGAGCCCCATCGATCCAGGTGATCCCGGTGAGATACGCGTGGCCAAACTGATCGGACCGGACTGCGAACGCGATACAGCAGCCGCCGCCAAGCACTCCACCGATCGGTGGAATGAAGCGACTCCAGGCCGGGATCGCCGATCCGCCGAGGAGCTTCTTCGCCGCGAGCAGTCCCGAGTTGGCCTCGCCGGCAAGGACAACATCGCCCGTTGGCGTGAGCATCGCCTCGAGCCAGAGGTCGATGTCACCACCCGCCTGCGTGCCCGGGCCGCCGTCGAGGTCCCGCCAGATCTCGGCGCCGTCTGCGGCGGCAAGCTTCACCGCCAGGGCGTCGATCCATCCATTCGGGGTATTGGCGCCGCCCGCGGCGATCACGTCGCCACCAAGGTCGAGCGCGATCGCCGAGCAGTGGCCATCCTCGCTCTCGATCTCACGCCGCCAGTGCTCGACGCCGTCCTCGCCCCCGAGCTTGAGGACTACGAAGTCGGGAAACCCGTTAGGGATTCGTCCGGGGTCCGGATGATCGAAGAACTGCGCATCGTTGACGAGGGACCCGCCTACGAAGACGGCGCCGTCCCCGTCGATCGCGAGGGATCGCGCCACCTCCGTAGCGCCGTCCCGTTCGTGGACGCCGCCTTCTATCTGGCGTCGCCACATTTCCTGTCCGGTGGCGCCCGACAACTTCAAGACGAGCAGACTCTCACGACCCGACGCTGGATCCCGGCTGAGGCCACCGACCACCGGGTCGCCGCCCGGAGTCAGCGCGAGAGCAAAGAGCCCGATGTTGGGCAGGTCCACCAACCACTCGAGGTTCCCGTCGACCCGCGACAGTTTTCCGACCGAGCTCCACCAGGGTCCGAATGCCCACGAGAAGTCCGATCCGTCTCGCTGGCCCGTCGCGACGAACAGGGATGGCGCAGTTCTAGCGAGAGCCGCGTGGGCTGCCCCGCTACCCCTCCCGGTAGTGAGTACGTGCCTCCAGAGCTCCGTGCCGTCGCTGGAGGCGTGACCGACGACGACCATCTCCGACGCGTCGGACCCCTGAAGCCCCGCGGAGACTACGCGCCCATCGTCGAGCGAGAGAACGGCCACCGCACGACCGCTGGGGCGTAGGTATTGCCACGCTTCCGCGGTCTCTGGAATGAGAAAAAATTGAATACCGACGCAGATGGCGAGGGCGAGAAACCTGGACAAGGAACCCCCTCGAATGACATCGAGAGGGGCGCAGGCAAGGTAAGACGGGGCGCCTCGAGGTGCCAGCCCGGAACCGATCCCGACCCTGCGCGGGCGGGTCAGCGGCGGCGGGCGAGGATCAGGCGGGCTTCGTAGCGCACTTCGACCTGGTCGCCGTGGGCGGCGATCGCCGACTCGACGCCGGCGAGCAGCGCGGAGAGCGCGTCCGGCTCGAGTAGGCGGTGATTGGACTGGGTCTGTAACAGCTCGCGGTACTCCGGCGCGGTGTAGGCGCGCGACCAAGGGTACCGGCGCGAAGAGAAGTCGCGGAAGGCGCCCGACGCCGTGACTTCCGCTTCGACCGGGATGCCTTTTTCGCGCGAGTCAACGCTGCCGGGCACACGCTCGGCCAGGGCGGGCGCCGAGAGCGCGTACGCGCGCTGGATCGCCTCGTCGAGCGGGCCCTCGCCAGGGAACGGCAGATTCCCGAACACCGCGAGCGTTCCGCCGGCACGCAGCGCGTTCGCCGCGAGGTCGAGACGGCGCGCGGGATCGACCCAGTGGAACGACTGCGCCGCGAAGACCAGATCGAAGGGCTTGTCGGGAACCGCAAACGCCTCGAACGTGGACTCGATCACCTGCGCGCGTGCAAAGCGCGCGAGATTCCGGCGCGCGAGTGCGGCCATGCTCGCGCCCGGCTCCAGGCAGGTGAGGTCCAGCCCACGCGCGGCGAACGCGACGCTGGCCTTTCCTGTCCCGGCGCCGATCTCGAGCGCTTGGCTGCGGTTCCCGAGGGCGGCGAACGCCAGCACGTCGTCCACGAGCACGTTCGGATAATCGGGCCGCGCGCGGTCGTAGACCTCGGCCACCTCGTCGAAGACGAAGCGCTGCTCGCGCGTCACGGGATCAGGCAGGAGTGGATCGACTCATCGCCCGGGATCTCGCGCGCCAGCGTCTTGATCGCGCGCTCCGCGTCGCGCAGGCCGAAGTCGTGGGTGTGCATGCGCTCGATCGGGTACTTGCGCGACTCGATCAGGCGGATCGCGCTCTCGTAGCCGGTCGAGGTCACGCCGATCGCGCCTTTGAGCGTGATCTCCTTCATCACGATCTTGTCGGAGACGAAGTCGGGCACCGGCTTGTAGCCCTTCACGCCGGCGAGCACGATCGTGCCGCCGGGCCGTACGTAGTCGAGCGACTCGGCGACGGGGGCGGTCGCGTAGGAGGACACGTCGACCACGACGTCCGCGCCGAGGCCGTCGGTCAGCTCGCGCACGCGGCGGCGCGTATCGTCCTGCTCCACATCGATCGTCGCGTGCGCGCCGAACTCCCGCGCGAGAGCGAGCTTGCGCGCGTCGGCCGAAAGGCCGGTCACGATGATCTTCCCTGCGCCCGCCTCGCGGCAGGCGAGCACGCTGGCCAGCCCGCGCTGCCCGGGCCCGAGGATCAGCACGGTGTCTCCGGGCTTCGTGCGCGGGATCTCGACGGCCCAGCGGAAGCCCGCGCCGAGCGGGTTGAACATCACGGCGGTCGACGCGGGCAGCGTCTCGTCGACCTTGTGCACGATCGCGTTCGGATCGAGCCACATCACCTCGGCGTACGCGCCCCACAGCCCCGGCGCCTCCGAGAGCGGGATGTACGAGTAGATGCGCCGCGAGCGGCACAGGTGGTAGCTGCCGCCGAGGCAGGGTCCGCAGAAGCGGCAGGAGAGCATCGTCTCCACCGCCACGCGATCGCCCACGTCGACGCCCCAGCGCCGCGCCGCGCGGTCGCCGATCTTCTCGATCCGGCCGAGCGGCTCGTGGCCCGGGATCGCCGGCATGGGCGCGCGCAGCACGCCCTCGAACTGCTCGTAGTCGCTGCCGCAGATGCCGCAGGCCTCCACGCGCAGGAGCGCGGAGTCGTCGGTAATCTCCGGAATCGGCAGGTCGCGCGGCTCGAGCCGCCGCACGCCGGTCTGCACCATCGCGAGAGCGGTCCGCGCGCCCAAAGAGCCTCCGATGGACGATCTGCCCGCAGCCATTGTAAGAATGGCGACGCGCGGGCCACAAGCGCCCCGCCCGGGGAGACCACTTGCGCCGAATCGACGCCGGCGGCCACGCGATCGCGCTCGAGACGCTCGGTGCCGGGAGCGAGGCCTACGTCTGCCTGCACGGGCTGGCGGACACGCGCGAGATCTGGCGCGGCTTGGCCCCCGAGCTCGCACAGCGCGGGCGCGTGGTGCTCGTGGACCAGCGCGGGCACGGGGACTCGGACGCGCCGCCGGGTCCGTACACGCTCGCGGCCTTGGCGGGCGACGTCGCGGCGGCGCTCGACGCGACAGCGTTGCCGCGCGCGACGCTCGTCGGCCACTCGCTGGGCGGCGTGGTCGCGATGGCGACGGCGCTCGCCTACCCCGAGCGCGTCGACGGACTCGTGCTGCTCGGCACCACGGGCCAGTGCAGCGCGCGCGTCGGGGAGTGGTACGAGCGCATCGCGGCGGCCGGCGAGTGCGACGGGATCGACGGCATTCGGCGCGAGATCTACGGCGCTCGCTCGACGAAGCCGATCCGCGGCGACGCTCGTGCCATGGCAGCAGTCACGCGTTGCCTCGCGAGCCTGCATGCGGATCCGCTCACGCCGAAGCTCGCGACGCTGCGCTGCCCGGCGCTGCTCGTCGTCGGCGAGAAGGACCCGTTGGGCTCGAAGGCGTCGGAGCTGCTCTGCGACGCGATCCCGCACGCGACCCTCGTGGTGTTGCCCGGACTCGGCCACTGGACGCATGTGGACGCGCCGGCGCAAGTCGCGCAGGCCCTCGCACGCTGGAGGTCGAGATGAAGCCTCTGCCGCGCCTTCCGTTCGACGGCGCGATCGACGCCGACGGCCACGTGCTCGAGCCGCCGGACCTGTGGGAGCACTACCTGGATCCCGGCGAGCGGGCGCGTGCACTGCGCATTCGCCGCGACGCGCGCGGCCTCGAGTATCTGGAGATCGACGGGCGGCCGTCGAAGCTGGTGCGCAACGGCATGCCCGCCGGCCTCGGCGCGATGGACCGCCTCGGCGGCTTCACGCTCGAGCGCGAGCGCACCGGCTGCGACTACGCCGACCAGGCTCCCCTCGGCGCGATGGACGCGAAGGAACGCGTCGCGCGTCTGGACCAGGAGGGAATCGACGCCGCCCTGCTCTACCCGACGCTCGGCGTGCTCTGGATCGCCGAGTGCGACGACGAGCCGCTCACGCAGGCGTACCTGCGCGCCTACAACCGCTGGATCGTCGACTTCTGCGCCGACTCGGGCGGGCGGCTCGTCCCGGTGGCACAGCTCTCCCTTGGTGATCCCGAAGCGGCGGAGCGCGAGCTGCGGCGCGCTGCGCGCGAGGGGGTACGCGGCGTCTGGTCGCCGCCGTTCTGCTGGACGCGCAAGGCGATCGGGCACCCCGATCACTTCCGCGTGTTCCAGGCCGCCGCCGAGCTCGGCCTGCCGTTCGGGATTCACCCGACCTTCGAGCCGCTCTGGGCCGCGCCCGGGCGCTACGAAGGCATGACCGGCGCCGAGAACACCTTCTTCATCAACGTCACCGCGGGCGACGCCGTGCGCCACGCGTTCACCTCGCTCTTCCAGCTCGGCGTGTTCGATCGCTTCCCCGAGCTGCGTGTGGTGGTGCTCGAATCGGGCGCCGGCTGGGTCGGGCACTGGATCGAACGCATGGATGCGGTCTACGACTCGCCGCAGGGCGCGGTCGTGCGCGCGCGCCTGCGCCGCCGCCCGTCCGAGTGCTTCGCCGCGCAGTGCTGGATCTCCGGCGATCCCGACGAGCGCTCGCTCGCCGGCGTGATCCCGCTGGTCGGGGAGGACCGCTTCTTCTGGGCGTCGGATTTCCCGCACCCCGACCACCCGCCCGAGTACGTCGCCAACCTGACCCGGCTCGTCGGAGCGCTCCCGGAATCCGCGCGCGCGAAGCTCCTGGGTGAGAACGTCCGGCGCGCCTACCGACTGGAGAAGACGTCATGAGTGAAGCCCGCGTCCCGCGACTTTCGATCGAGGAGGCGAAGGCCGCCGCGGAGGCGAACGGCCTCTCGGCGCAGATGGCGGAGCTCTCGGTGTTCCGCGTGCTGCTGCGGCATCCGGGCGTGGCGAAGGCGCTGCAAGGCATGCTCACCGCGCTGCTCTTTCGGGGCCAGCTCGACGCGCGCCTGCGCGAGCTCGCGATCATGCGCATCGGCTGGGTCACGAAGTCCGAATACGAGTGGACCCAGCACTGGCGCGTGGCGAAGCAGCTCGGCCTGCCGGACGACGCGCTCCTCGCGGTACGCGACTGGCGCGCCTCGAGCCTTCTCGGCGACGCCGACCGCGCGGTGCTGGCCGCGACCGACGAGACGCTCGAGCAAGGCGTGATCTCCGCGGCGACGTGGGCCGAGCTCGAGAAGCACCTGTCGCCCGAGCATCGCATCGAGCTCGTGGTCGCGATCGGCAACTGGCGGCTGTTCTCGTCGCTCTTGCGCAGTCTGGAGATCCCACTGGAAGACGGCGTGGCCGCGTGGCCGCCCGACGGAAGGAGGCCCGCGTGAAGGTCTCGGCGTTCTACCTGCCCACGGTCGGCAATCGCGCCGAGATCGAGCGCGGTCGCGTGGGGCTGCGCGGCGACCTCTACGGCAAGATGCTCGCCGAGCTCTCGGAGCAGGCGAAGCTCGCCGACGCGCTCGGCTACGACTCGATCTCGTTCACCGAGCACCACTTCCACGTCGAGGGCATCGAGCTCTCGAACAACCCCGTCCTGCTCGACCTGTTCGTCGCGATGCAGACCAAGCGCATCCGCGTCGGCCAGCTCGGCATCGTCCTCCCCGCGCAGAACCCGATCCGCGTCGCCGAGGACATCGCGATGCTCGACCACATGTCGGGCGGGCGCGCGGACGCGGGCTTCGCGCGCGGCTACCAGCGCCGTTGGGTCGACGTGATGGCGCAGCAGACGCACGGCATCCACGGCGCGCTGCCGCACCAGCACGACGCGGTGGACGAGGCCAATCGCCTCGCCTTCGAGGAGTGCTTCCGCATCATCAAGAAGGCGTGGACCGAGGACGCGCTCTCCTACGAGGGCCGTTACTGGCGCATCCCGCCCGGACCCACGCCGTGGACGCTCGCCGCCACGCGCGACTGGGGTCTCGGCGTGGAGAACGGTGTGATCAAGGCGGTCGCGGTCGTGCCCAAGCCGCTGCAGAAGCCGCACCCGCCGCTCTTCCAGCCGTTCGCGTCGTCGGAGCGCAGCATCCGCTGGTGCGCGCAGGAGGGCGTGACCGCGATCCTGCCGCCGCTGCACCCGATTCGCGAGCAGGCGCTGTTCGAGCTGTACGCCAAAGAGGCTGGCCGGCCGCTCGGCCAGGGTATAGGCGTGCTGCGAGATGTGATCATCGCCGACAGCGACGCCGAAGCGCAGGCGCTCTGGCACGACTCGAGCACGTTCGTGGGCTCGACCTGGTTCGAGCCGTTCGGCTTCTCGCAGGGCTATCCGCACCCGACGACGGGTGCGATGCCCGACTTCCTCGGCGAGAGCCTCGCGCTCGTCGGCACGGCTGACACCGTTACGCGTCAGCTCGAGCGGCTGCTCGCGCGGCTGCCGCTGTCCTGGCTGTTCGCGTGGACCTACATCCAGCTCATTCCGCACGCCACGCTGATGCGCTCGATCGAGCAGCTCTTCACCAAGGTGCTGCCGCGCGTCTCGAACCTGCGGGCCTAGGAGGACCGACATGACGCATCCCGCTCTGCGCACGCCCATCTGCGAGCTGCTCGGCATCGAGTACCCGATCGTGCAGGCGGGCATGGGGTACGTGGCGCGCGCCGAGCTGGCCGCGGCGGTGTCGGCCGCCGGCGGCCTCGGCGTGATCGGCTCGGCGTCGCTCACCCCGCCCCAGCTTCGCGAGGAGATCCGCAAGGTGCGCTCGCTCACCGAGCGGCCGTTCGGCGTGGACGTGCTGTTCGCAACCGTCGGCCGCCCGCAGACGAGCGATGCCGCCGTGCGCTTCACGCGCGAGGTCGAGCAGCACCTGGAGGTGATCTTCGAGGAGCGCGTGCCCGTGCTCGCGAGTGGCCTCGGCGACCCGGCGCCCGTGGTCGGCGCCGCGCACTCGCAAGGGATGAAGGTGCTCGCGGTCGTCGGCAACACGAAGAACGCGCTGCGTGTCGCGAAGGGCGGCGTGGATGCGGTCGTGGCGCAGGGATACGACGGGGGCGGACACACCGGTCGCGTCGGCACGTTCACGCTGCTCCCCGCGGTGATCGACGCGGTCGACGTGCCGGTGCTCGCCGCGGGCGGCATTGCCGACGGACGCGGCCTGGCCGCTGCCCTCGCGATGGGGGGCGCCGGCGTCTGGATGGGCACGCGCTTCGTCGCTACGCGCGAGGCGAACGGACACGACGCCTACAAGAACCGCATCGTCGAGATCGACGACGAGGGCACCACCATCACGCGCTGCTTCTCGGGCAAGCCCTGCCGCGTCGTCAAGAACCAGACCACCGAGGCCTGGGAGAACCCCGAGCTCATCGCGACGATCAAGCCCTTCCCGCAGCAGTTCGGCGTGATCGCCAAGTGGCTCGGCTTCGATCCCTACGTCACCGGCCGCTTCGAGGGCCGCACCGACGTGGGCGCGCTCGCCGCGGGCCAGTCGTCCGCGCTGATCCACGACGTGCCGTCGGCCGGCGACGTGGTGCGCCGTATCGTCGCGGAGGCCGAGCGCGTCCTCGAGCGCCTGGCGCCGCGGCGCGCCGAGGAGCTCACGACGGCGCTGGCTTCCCGAAGCTGACCAGCAGCGCACCGAGCACTCCATACGCGACCAGGTAGACGAACGCAGGCAGCACGAGGAACCAGAGCCGAGCGCGCCCGCGCTGCACCTCGAACAAGGTGGTCGCTGCGGCGAAGCTCGTGTAGAGCGACCAGAACGGGAACAGCAGCAGCAGAGTGCTCGTGAGGTCGTCCGACGCCGCGGCGGCCGCGTAGCTCGGGTAGCTCGCGGTCTCGACGAGCGCCCAGAGGACCGAGGGCCCGGCCAACACGAAGGACGCGTAGGCGTAGGCGAGCCGGGCGCGCCGCCGGTCGGGCTCGAGTGCACCGCACCAGCGCAGCCGCACCCGGTACCACCAGCCACCGAGCAGCCAGAGCCCGACGCCTCCCAGCGCGCCCGAAGCGAGGGCGAACGCCCAGAAGCCCCACCACGAGTCGACGACCCACGGCGCGAGTGACTCCCACCCCGGACGCGGCCGGCCGAAGTCCGCTCGCAGCACCTCGCGCTCGATCCGCTCGATGGCGCTCGCGATCCCGTAGCACCACATCACGACCAGCACGTAGGGCGTGCGCCCGAGCGCGATCTGCGCCGAGAAGAAGCTCCGCGGGCGCAGGAACAGGTCGACCAGGCTCTGCGGCACGAAGGGGGAGCGTGTCGCTTCGAACGGCTCGGCCGGCGCGCCCGGCGTCACGACGCGAGGACCCGCGCGAAGAAGGCGGTGACCGCGGCATTGAACGGCTGCCACGCTTCGGCGTTCACGGCATGGCCGGCGTCGGTCGCGACGACTTCGAGCTTCGGCATCGTCGCCTCGGCGTAGCGGCGCTGCTCGGCGAAGCGCTCCTCGCGCTCGCCTACGACGAGGAGAGTCGGCACGCGGTTCTCGCGCACGCGCTCGCGCACGGACGAGTCCGGCACGGTGTGCAGTCCGGTGAGCGCGATCCCGCGCGGATTCGCCAGCGCAGCGTCCGCGACCAGTGCGTCCTTGACCTCCGCGGGCAGCCGCTTCGCGCGGCGCGGATGCACCGGAAACGCGTCGAGCGCCGCCAGCCCGCGCGCCTCGAGGGCGCGCGCGGTCGCCTCCATGCCGGATCGCACCTGCACCGCCCACGCCGCGTCCGCGAGCGCCGAGTTGGAGTTGGTGAACACCTGCGCGATCACGCGTTCCGGACGCTCGAGCGCGTAGCGCAGCGTGAGCGCCGCGCCGAGCGACTGCCCGCACACGAGCCAGCGCTCCACGCCCAGAGACTCGCGGATGCGCTCGAACTCCTGCACGTACGCCTCGGGCCGGTACGCCGCGGGATCCTCCGGCGACGGCGAGCGCGCATGCCCGTAGAGCTCGACCACCACGGGTCGCGACACCTCCGAAAGCGCCTGCAGGTTCCGCAGCCACTGCGCGCGGCTCGCCAGCATGCCGTGCACGAGCAGCAGATACGGCCCACTCCCCTCGTGCACCTCGACGTGCAGGTCAGCCCGAACACCCATGCGCGCGGAGACTCTATGCTGCGCGCGTGCACTTCGCGAGCTTCGACCTCTGCGATCCCGTGTTCGAAGTCGACGGTCTGGCGCTGTCGCTCGCGCTGGTCACGCTCGAGAACGTCTACGGCGCCGCTGCCGAACGCTGCTCGCTCGCGCGCGATGGCGACACCTGGACGGCGCGCGCGGATGCCCTCGCCTTCGCGGGCCAGCAAGAGCGCGCCGCCGGGGAGATCCGTCTGCGCCTCGAGCGCCGCGGGCACGGTCGCTGGCGGGCTCTCGTCAGCGCGCGCGCGCCGGAACGCATCCGGTGCGTAAAGCTGCTCGTGCGCGGGCTCGAGGGGCCGCTTGCCGTCGTGGACTCGACCGGCGCGGCTCGCCCGATCGGAGCGGCCGGCGAGGTGTTCGCCTATCCCAACCGCCTGCCGACGCCCCTGCTCTGCGCTCGCACGGGCGACGAGACCTGGGGCTTCCGCGCCGAGGACCCCGCGGTGCGCGAGAAGCGCTTCGCCCTCGCTGTGGAGCGCGTCGGACCTCTCGCCGGTCGCGGCGTGGTGGAGCTGATCCACGAGGAGGACGCGCGCCGCTTCGCCACGGAGATCGAGGCGCCGCCGTTCGAGATCGCGCGCGGCGTCGACCCCTCCGTCTTCGAGGCGGAGCACGTCGCCTGGCTCGAGCGCGCACATGGCCTGTCGAGCTTCGAAGCGCGCACCGACGTGCCCGCGTGGGCGCGCGAGGTAGCACTCGTGCTCACGCTCCACGGCATGCACTGGAGCGGGCGAGTATTCCTCGACTACGCGGCGATGCTCGAGGTGCTGCGCTTCGTCGCGGAGCGGATCGACGCGCGCCGCGTGCTGGCGTATCTGCCCGGCTGGGAGGGCCGCTACTACTGGCAGTACGGTGAGTACCGCCCGGAGCCGCGGCTCGGCGGCGACGCCGGCTTCGCGAAGCTGTGTCGCGGGGCGCGCGCGCTCGGCATGCACTTGATGCCGATGTTCGGCGGCAACTGCGTGAACCTCGAGCTCCCGCGCTGGCGCCACCTCGATCCAGCGGCGCACATGAAGAGCGCAACGCGCAACCGCTTCCACGGCAATCAGCCGGACTGGGACTTCGCGCGCGCGCACGACACAGGCTGGCAGGCCTGGCTCAACCCGGGTCATGCGGGCTTCCGCGACGCGCTCGCCACTCAGATCGAAACGCTCGCGCGGCACTTCGGCTTCGACGGCGTGTTCCTCGACACCATCCACGTCTGGCAGAACGACCCCGACCACTCGGTATACGAGGGGACGCGCGCGCTGGTGGAGCGCCTGCGCGCGCGCATTCCCGGCGTGCTCCTCGCGGCCGAGCACGATTACGACGCGCTGCTCCCGCTCTTCGCGCTGTTCCAGCGCGCGTACTGGGGTCGCGACCCGGCCTGGACCAGCCGCTACGCCCGCCGCTTCTTCCACCTGTGCGAGGGCGAGCCCGAACTCCGCACCGGAGTGCACGAGTTCGGCGTGTGGACCCGCAGCGCCCCGGCGACCGAAGGCGCCATCCCCACGCTCGCCTTCCAGGACGACACACTCGCGCGCTCGCGCGACAGGATCGAAGCCGCGCTGGCCGAAGCCCGCCGCCGCTCAGGCAGCTAGGGCACGGACAGGGCGAGGATCTTCGAGATCTCGCACAGGCTGCGGCCGCTCTCCTTGCGCCAGGCTTCGAACGCCTGCTGGACTGCGCGCAGGGCGCCCTTCGAGCTGGCGCGGCTGCCCTCGATCACACCCTGCTCGCGCAGCGCGCGCAGGACGTCCTCGGTCAGCATCGGCGTGTCCTTGCCCAGGTGCCGCAGCACGAACGGGCCGGTGAAGCCGCCGAGCCGGGCGCCGCGCTGCTGGAGCACGTCCCACAGCCCGACGATGTCGCTCTCCGGCCAGCTCGCGAAGAAGCGCGCCGCGCTGCCGTGCTCGCGGGCCAGCTCGACCAGGAAGCGCGCGTTGTCGCGCGTGGCGTGGATCTTCTGCGGGTTGCGCACGATCCGGTCGTCGCGTGCCAGCTCGGCGAGCTTCTTCTCCGAGTAGCGCGCGACCTTCGCGGGATCGAAGCCGTCGAACGCGGCGGTGAAGCCCGGCCACTTGTGCTCGACGACGCGCCAGACGAAGCCAGCCTGGAACACGCCGCGCGTCATCTCCGCGAGCCAGCGCTCGTCGCCCACGCGCAGGAGCTGCGCGCGCGACTTCGCCTTCGGCAGCTCGGCGGCGACGCCTTTCGGCCCGCCGTGGCGCTGCTCCGCGCGCGCCTCGATCTCCTTCCAGCGCTCCATCGGGCCGCTCACTCCACGCGGATCGTCGCCTTGCGAAGCTCGAGCTTCTCGCTCGTGGTGCCGCTCTTCGAGCCGCGCCGCTCCAGCTCGCCGAGCGTCTCCACACCGCCGACTACGTCACCGAAGATCGTGTGCTTGCCGTCGAGCCACGGCGTGGCCACGAAGGTCAGGAAGAACTGGCTGCCGTCGGTGCCCGGGCCCGCGTTCGCCATCGAGAGCAGGCCGGGCTTGTCGTGCTTCACCTTCTTGTCGAACTCGCCTTCGTACTCGTAGCCGGGGCCGCCGGTCCCGGTGCCGCGCGGGCAGCCGCCCTGCGCCATGAACTGCGTGATCACGCGATGAAAGCCGGTGCCGTCGTAGAAGCCGAGCCGCGTCAGGTAGAGCGTGCTCGCCACGTGCTTCGGCGCGACGTCCGGGAACAGCCGCACCGAGACCGGCCCCACGTTGATGTCGAGCTCCCAGAGGTAGCGGCGCTTGCCGTCGAAGGAGACCTGCGGCGGCTCGGGCACGGCGAGCTTCCAGCCCGGCTTGCTCCGGTCGGCCTTCTGTTCGGCGATGTAGCGATCGATCTCGGCGAGAGCTTGGTCCGTCATCCGCGCCACGGTAGCAGAGACCCCCGTATACTCGCGCGCCATGTCGAACGAACGACCCCGACCGCTCCGGAACCGCGTCACCGAGCTGCTCGGTGTGGACTATCCGATCGTGCAGGCGCCGATGGGCTGGATCGCGCGCGCGCAGCTCGCCTCCGCCGTGTCGAACGCGGGCGGGCTCGGGATCATCGAGACGTCGTCGGGGGAGCTCGACTGTGTGCGCGAAGAGATCCGCAAGATGCGCGACCTCACCGATCGCCCCTTCGGCGTGAACATCGCCCAGCTCTTCGTGCGCGATCCGAAGATCGTGGACTTCGTGATCGCGCAGGGCGTGCGCTTCGTGACCACCTCCGCGGGCGATCCCGCGAAGTACACCGCGCAGCTCAAGGCGGCGGGTCTCGTGGTGTTCCACGTCGTGCCCACGCTGCGCGCGGCACAGAAGGCTGTGGACGCGGGCGTGGACGGTCTGGTGGTCGAGGGCGGCGAAGGAGGAGGCTTCAAGAACCCGCGCGACGTCGCGACCATGGTGCTGCTGCCGCTGGTGTGCTCGAAGCTCGGCGTGCCGGTGATCGGGGCCGGCGGGATCTGCGACGGGCGCTCGATGGCCGCGGCGTTCGCACTCGGCGCCGAGGGCGTGCAGATGGGCACGCGCATGGTCTCGGCCGCGGAGTCGCCCGTGCACCCGAACTTCAAGCAGGCGATCTGCGAGGCCGCCGAGACCGACACCGTCTTCCTGAATCGCCACCACCGCCCGGGCCTGCGCGCGTTGCGCACCGCGCGCAGCGAGCGCCTCGAGCGCGAGGAGAAGGTCGAGATGACCGAGCTCGGGCGCGTGCGCGAGCTCTACTTCCAGGGCGAGATGGAGGCGTCGATCGCGCTCTCGGGTCAGATCGTCGGGCGCATCGAGGGGGTGCGGCCCGTCGCCGAGATCCTGCACGACACGGTGCGCGAGTTCTGGCAGGTCGCCGAGCGCATGGGCGCGCTCTCCGCGGCGGCGCACCGGTAGGACGTGCTCTGGCCGCGATGCGCGAGCACGCGCGGCTCTGGGGGATGTGGGCGCTCCGCGCGCCGCGTGCTGGAGAAGGTCGGGATGCGCGCCCACGGGCCCGTGACTGTGAACGGCGCCGAGGTCGTGCTCTACGCGCTCGAGCGCTCAGCGAACGAGGCGCAGCTCGGACCAGCGGCGCACGGAGTTGACGAGCCATAGACCCGTCGCGCGCGGCAGTACGTCGCGCAGGAGCCGCGCCTCTTCGATCTCGCCGCGTTCGAGCAGGTGCTCGCGGAACGTGCCGGGCAGCAGGCCGGACGCGGCGAGCGGCGTCAGGCGCCGGCCATCGAGCTCGAGCACGACGTTGGCGGCGCAGGTATCGCAGAGCTCGTTGCGCTCGTTCCAGAGCAGCACGTCCTGCGCCTCGGGGTGCGCGGCGAGCGCGCGCTCGTAGACGTCCCGGCGCGAGGTCTTGTGGCGCAGGAACTCGTCGCTGCTGTCCACGGGATCGCGCGCGAGGGCGACGGAGACGGGCGCGCTCGGCTTCACGTCGACGTGCTCGACGAAGATCGACCCGTCGCGCGACGCTTCGAGCCGGACCTTGCGGGGCTGGTCCGGAAGCGTCGCTGCGAACTCGAGCAGCGCCTTGCGCGCAGCGTCGGGGTGCACGTCGAAGCCGAAGTGCGCCGCGGCGCGACCGAGCCGGCGCAGATGCCGCTCGAGCAGGAAGTACCCGGCGCCCGGCTCCCAGAGCATCCCCTCGTAGAGCCTGAAATCCGCCATCCCCGCGAGGATACGCGCCGCAAGCGCGCGAAGCGCGCGCGCAGCGAGGCGCAGCCGAGCGAAGGCCGCTCGGCGACAGCCGTCGCGGCAAAGGCAAGCGCGCGCCCTTCAGCCGACGCTTGCGACGGCTGCGAGCAGATCCGCGCCGAAGCGCTCGACCTTCGACGGGCCCATCCCCCAGGCAAGCGCCACGTCGGCGGTCGTACGCGGCTCGAGCCGTGCCAGATCGCGCAGCGTGCGGTCGTGCGCGACGACGTACGCGGGAACGGCCAGGCGGCGCGCGATCTCCTGGCGGCGCGCCCGGAGCGCCTCGAACAGCGCCTCCTCACGCGCGCTCGCCGGTGCGCCGTTCGCGGCGCCGACCTGCGCCCGGCGCCGGCCCCCGCCGCCGGCCGCGCGTGCGCCCTCGCGCGACGGCAGCACGAGGCGCGCGGGCCGCAGGCCCTTCATCACCTCGCGGCCCGGATCGGTGAGTGCCACGACCGGCCTGTCGTCCCCCTCGAACGTGACCCAGCCCGCGGTCACGCAGCGCTGCACGAGCTGGAGCAGCCACGCTTCGGCTTCGTCGCGCAGTACGCCGAAGGTGCTCACCTGATCGAGGCCGGCGCGCGCGAGGCGCTCGTCCGGCTCGCCGCGCAGCAGCTTCACCGCGGCGCGCAGACCGAAGCGCCGGTGCACGCGCGCCACGCCCGAGAGCGCCTTGCGCACGATCTCGACTCCTGCCGCGTCGGCCGGGCCGGCCTGCTCGAGCGTCTGGCACACGTCGCAGCGCCCGCAGCCGGCGAGCGTCTCAGCCTCGTCGCCGAAGTAACGCAGAATTGCGTCGTGGCGGCAGCTCCCGCCCTCCGCCCAGCGCAAGAGCTCGAGATACATGCCCCACTTGTGCTCGATCAGCTCTTCGGGCAGGCGGCTGCCCTCGGCGTCGCTCTGGATCAGGTGACGGCGGCGCGGTGGATCGTCGGGCGACACGAGCAGCAGGCCGAGCGCCGGCGCGCCGTCACGCCCGGCTCGCCCGACCTCCTGGTAGTACGCCTCGAGCGACGCCGGCGGCGCCAGGTGGATCACGGCGCGCACGTCCGCGCGGTCGATCCCCATGCCGAAGGCGTTGGTCGCGCACACCACCTCGAGCTCGCGCGACATGAAGCGGCGCTGCGTCGAGTCGCGCTCCTCTCCCGCGAGCCCGGCGTGATACGCGGCGGCGCTCCAGCCCACGGAGCGCAAGCGCTCGGCCTCGAGCTCCGCCGCGCGACGAGTCGGCGTGTAGACGATCGCCGCGCCGCGTCCGGCGCCGGGCGAGTCGAGCGCCTCTGCGAGCGTCGCGTCCACTTCGCGCTCGCGCTCGCGCTTGGCGAACACGGGCCGCGCTCTCAATGCCAGGTTGGGCCGCGCGAAGCCGCGCACGAGCTGCGGCGTGTCGGGCGGCAGGCCCAGGCGCGCGAGGATCTCGTCGCGCACGAGCGGCGTCGCGGTCGCGGTGCACGCCATCACGCGCGCGCGCGGGAACTCGCCGAGGAGAGCGCCGAGCTCCAGGTACTCGGGCCGGAAGTCGTGACCCCACTCGCTGATGCAGTGCGCCTCGTCCACCGCGACGAGCGGCACCGCCAGGTCTTTCAGCAGTCCGCGAAACGCGGGGAGCACCAGGCGCTCGGGTGCCATGTACACCAGCCGGTACGCGCCGCGTGCGAGTCCGGCGAGGCGCCGGCGCGTCTCGTCGGGCGCGAGCGTGGAGGCCAGGTAGGTGGCCGCGACCCCGCGCGCGCTGAGCGCCTCGACCTGGTCGTGCATCAACGCGATCAGCGGCGAGACCACGAGCGTGGTGCCGTCGAGCAGCGTTGCCGGGAGCTGGTAGCACAGGCTCTTGCCGCCCCCGGTCGGCGCCACGAGCAGGAGCCGCCCGACCGCGAGCAGCGCCTCGATCGCCTCGCGCTGCCCCGAGCGGAACTCCGCGTAGCCCAGTCGCCCCAGCGCGGCATCCAGCGCCGCTTCGCCCGCACCCGCCACGGGACGAGTCTATCGGCGGGACTTACGGGTGTCGCCGGCGCGGGCAGCGCGCCGCGCGGGGCCAGCCCCACCTTTGGCAGAACTTTGACAGATGGCCCGGCCGGATTTCCCTATGGTTTCTGGGGATGCCACAACCCGGCGGCCAGTCGCTCGCATCCGTGATCGAGATCATCCCGGCGCGCTGCTACGAGAACCCGACCTGGAAGGGGCTCGCCTATTTCGGCCGCGCGATCGCGCTCCACGCGGGCGTGCTGGTCGCGCTGGCGGCCACCGATTCGCCCTGGCTGCTGCTCCCGCTCTGGGTCCTCTCCGGCCTCTCGGTGAGCGGCCTCTTCATCATCGGACACGACGCCGCGCACGGCGCGCTGTTCAAGAGCGAGCGCACCTGCTGGTGGGTCGGCCAGCTCGCGATGCTGCCCTCGCTGCACATGTACGGGCCATGGGTTCTGGGGCACAACCGGATCCACCATGGACACACCGTGCGCGCGCAGGGCGACTTCGTCTGGCACCCGCTCTCGCCCGAGCAGTACCAGGCACTCTCGCCGTTCGGGCGGCTGCGCCATCGCGCGGAGTGGTCCGCGGTCGGCTCCGGCCTGTACTACCTGCGCGACGTCTGGTGGAACAAGATGATCACGCTCGAGCCGCCGGCGAAGCTCGCGTCCGCGATCCGCTTCGACTGGTGGTTCGTGGCGGCGGCGACCACGCTCATTGTGTCGGCGCTCGCTGCACTCGGCGCAGCACAGTACGGCAGCTTCGGCGGCGCGCTCTGGACGTTGACCAAGCTCCTCGTCGTGCCGTGGCTGCTCTTCAACTGGGTGATCGGCTGGGCCGTCTACGTGCACCACATCGATCCCGAGATCACGTGGCACGCGCGCTCCGCCTGGACGAAGTTCAAGGGCCAGATGGAGGGGACCACGATCCTGCGCATCCCGCGCGTGCTCGACCTGTTCTTCCACAACATCTTCCTGCACGTGCCGCATCATGTGGACATGCGCATTCCGTTCTACGGGCTGCCCGAGGCCGCGGACGCGATCCTGCGCCACTTCCCCGACGTGGTGCACGAGAAGCGCCTGTCGCTGCGCGCGTACCTGGCGGCAACGCGGCAGTGCAAGCTCTACGACTTCGAGCACGGCGTCTGGCTGCGCTACGGCGAGGAGCGCCCCGCGCCCAGAGTGGAGACCCTCGCCGCAAGCTGACCCAGGGCCTACGGTCGGCGCCGGCGGGCGTCGATACGCCATAGGCCGTGGAGCTGACCCGCCGACAGACGCTGCTGGCCCTGCTCGCCGCAGGCTTCGCAGGCGCTCCGCTCGGCGACGCGCTCGCTTCGCGCGGCCACGGAGCTCGGCCGGATCTCGTGCCAGACCCCGAAGGCCTGCTCGACCTGCCGCCCGGCTTCTCCTACCGCGTGCTGTCGCGTGCGGGTGAGACAATGGACGACGGTCTCATCGTCCCCGGTCAGCACGACGGCATGGGTGCCTTCGCGCGCGCCGACGGCCGCGTGGCGCTCGTGCGGAATCACGAGGTCCTGCTCGAGGCATGGGACCCGGCGCAGACCGAGCCGCAGCGGCGGGGACTCGCCGGCGTCGATCGCGCACTGCTCTACGACGCGGGTCGCCGCGGGGAGCCGCTACTCGGCGGCACCACCACTCTCGTGTTCGATCCCGCCCGCGGCAGGCTCGAGCATCACTTCATGAGCCTCGCGGGAACCGCGCGGAACTGCTCGGGCGGCGTGACACCGTGGGGGAGCTGGATCAGCTGCGAGGAGGACGTGAGCAGCGCGGGCGAGCGCTTCACGCGCGACCACGGCTACGCGTTCGAGGTCCCCGCGAACGCGACGCGCCTGGTCGCGCCACTCCCGCTGCGAGCGCTCGGTCGCATGAACCACGAAGGCGTCGCGGTCGATCCTGCGAGCGGCTGCCTGTACCTGACCGAGGATCGCGCCGACGGCCTGCTCTACCGCTTCGTCCCGGATCGCCGCGCCGAGCTGCACGCGGGCCGGCTGCAGGCGCTGCGCTTGCGCGATCGCGCCGAGGCCGAGACTCACAACCGCCCGCCCACGGCCGCGATCCCGCTCGGCGAACGACTTGCCGTCGCCTGGGTCGACCTCGCGCACGTCGATGCGCCCGGCGACGACCTGCGCCTGCGCGGCGCGCGCGATCACGGCGCAGCCCGCTTCGCGCGCGGCGAGGGGATCGTGCGCACTCCGTCCGGGATCGTCTTCAGCTGCACGCTCGGCGGCGCGCAGCGGCTCGGGCAGCTCTGGCGCTACCGGCCGAGTCCGTTCGAAGCGCGGACCGAAGAGGCGCACACGCCGGGAACGCTCGAGCTCGGCTACGAGAGCACCGACGCGGGCGCGCTCGAGAGTCCCGACAACCTGGTCGCGTGCCCGTGGGGCGGTCTGCTGGTGTGCGAAGACTCCCCCGACGGCGACCGCCTGATCCACATCGACGCGCGCGGCAACGCGGCGCCGTTCGCGCGCAATCCGTCGAGCGTCGAGGAGCTCGCCGGCGCCTGCTTCTCGCCCGACGGCGCCTGGCTCTTCGTGAACATCCAGAAGCCCGGCGCCACATTCGCGATCCGCGGCCCGTGGAAGACCTGGAGCGCCGGTTGACCGTGGCGCCCGGTGAGGGACTCGAACCCCCAACACCCAGATCCGAAGTCTGGTGCTCTATCCATTGAGCTAACCGGGCTCTTGGGCCGTCGTGTAGCGTAGTCGGTCGGCATGTGCGACTGCGCGGTGGCGCTCGGTACAGAGACGGTGCGAGCGGCGACGCTGTTCGGGAAGAACAGCGATCGCGAGAAGCTCGAGGCGCAGCCGCTGCGTGCGCTGCCGCGCGCCGAGCATGCGCCCGGAGCGAGCGTGCGTGCGACGTACCTCGAGCTCCCGCAGGTGCGCGACACGTTCGCGGTGCTCGGCTCGGGTCCGCACTGGTGCTTTGGCCTCGAGCAGGGCGTGAACGAGCACGGCGTGGTGATCGGGAACGAGACGGTGTTCACGCACGAGGAGCTCGAGCTGCCAGCCGTCGGGCTGCTTGGCATGGACCTGGTGCGGCTGGCGCTCGAGCGCGCGTGCTCCGCCCGCGAGGCGGTCGAGACGATCGGTGCGCTGCTGGAGCGCCACGGACAGGGCGGCCCCGGCTTCATGCACAAGACCCTGCCCTACTCTAACGGCTTCCTCGTCGCCGACGCGCGCGAGGGCTGGAGCGTGCAGACGTCGTCTCGGCGTTGGGTAGCGCGGCGCGTGCGCGGTGTCGGCGCGATCTCGAACCATCCGTCGATCGGCGCGGACTGGGAGCTCGGCAGCGCCGACGTCGAGCGCTTCGCCTGCGAGCGCGGCTGGTGGAGCGCCGCGCGCGGGCGGCTCGACTTCGAGGCCGCCTACCGCTCGACGCGCCTCGTCTCGCCCGTCTTCTCCGACGCGCGCCTGGCGCGCTCGAGTGCGCTGCTCGAGAAGGCGCGTGGGGCGCTCGACGAACGCGCGCTCTTCGCGCTGCTGCGCGACCACGGCGACGGCGCGCCGGTCCCGCGGGCGGCCGAGAAGTCCGATCCCGCCTACTGGACACTGTGCGCGCACAACGACGTCATGGAGGACACCACCGCCTCGATGGTCGTCTCGCTCGATCGCCCCGAGCGCTGGTTCGCGCTGGCGACGCCGTGCAGCAGCGTCTACCTGCCGCTCTACGTGGGCGCGCCGCTGCCCGACGCGCTCGCGCGCGGAAACGCCGAGCCCGACGACGCTTCCGCCTGGTGGCGTCTCAAGCGACTGCAGCAGGCGGTCGAGCGCGACTTCGCGCGCCGCCTGCCGCACGTTCGCGAGCGCTTCGACGCGCTGGAGCAGGAGTGGCTCGCAGCGACGGGAACCGACGCTCCCGCCGCGCGCATGGAGCAGGCCACGGCGCACGCTCTCGAAGCCGCCGACACGCTGCTGCGTCACCTCGAGCCGTAGGCCTATACTGCCGTCGATGGACCTGCCGCTTCCGCTCGAGTGGCGCCAGCTCGCCGAGGACGTCGACAAGCGCCTGGCGCAGATCCCCACCGAGCTGAACGAGTACGGCTTCGACCCGTTCGGGCTCGAGCCCGCGTACATGCGGCGCGTGCTCGCGTTCAGCGCCTGGCTCTACCGGCACTACTTCCGCGTCGACCAGAAGGGGATCGAGAAGGTGCCGCCGGGGCGCGTGCTACTGGTCGCGAACCACGCGGGCAACACCATCCCCTTCGACGGGGCGCTGCTCGGGCTGTCGCTGCTCCTCGAGGGCGAGCCGCCGCGCATGGCGCGCGGCATGGCGGAGTTCTACCTGCCGAGCATCCCGTGGTGGAGCGAGCTGATCCACCGCGCGGGCGCCGTCGTCGGTACGCCCGAGAACTGCGTCCAGCTCCTCGAGCGCGAGGAGGCGATCCTGGTGTTCCCCGAGGGACATCGCGGCTTCATCAAGCCGTACTCGAAGGCGTACCAGCTCCAGCGCTTCGGCACCGGCTTCGTGCGGCTGGCGCTCCAGACGCGCACGCCGATCGTGCCCGTCGGCATCGTCGGGTCCGAAGAGCAGTCGCCGGGGCTGTTCGACGCGCGCGCGCTCGGCCGCTTGATCGGCGCGCCCGCGTTCCCGATCACGTGGTTCTTCCCGTGGCTCGGTGCGCTGGGCTTCTTGCCGCTGCCGGTGAAGTACCTGCTGCGCTTCGGCGACCCGATCGTGTTCGACGGCGACGCGCACGAGGACGACGAGGCGATCTCCGCGCGCGTGGATCAGGTGAAGGACCGCATCGCGCTCCTGATCGAAGAAGGCCTCGCGGCGCGCCGCTCCTGGTTCGCCTGATTTGCGCGAGCCCGATCTCTTCCTCGCACTGCTCTGGTACGCCGCGTTCGTGATCTCGACCACCGCGCACGAGGCGTCGCACGCGCTCGCCGCGCTGCTCGGCGGCGACCCGACCGCGTATCGCGCCGGTCAGGTCACGCTGAACCCGGTCCCGCACATGCGCCGCGAGCCCTTCGGCATGATCTTCATGCCGCTGTTCGGCGTGCTGACCGCGGGCTGGTGCGTCGGCTGGGCGAGCACGCCATTCGACGCGCGCTGGGCTGACCGCTTCCCCCGGCGCGCGGCGTGGATGGCGCTCGCGGGCCCGGCCACCAACGCGGCGATCGCGCTCGCCGCGCTCGTGCTGCTGCGCGGCGGGCTCGCGCTCGAGATCTTCGACGCGCCGACCCGGGTGAGCTTCTCGCGGCTGGTCGCGAGCGACGTCGTCTTCACCGACACGGTCGGCATGTTTCTGTCGATCCTGCTCGTGCTGAACGCGATCCTCGCGCTGTTCAACTTGATCCCGTTCCCGCCGCTCGACGGCGCGAGTGCCTGCACGCTGCTCTTGCCCGACGCGCTCGCCGAGCGCTGGCGCGCGGTTGCGTTCGGCGGGCCGTTCGGGTTGTTCGGCCTGTTCGCCGCGTGGTGGCTCTTCGGCGGGATCGTGCCGCGCGTATTCCAGCTCCTGCTCGCGCTGGTGCACCCGGGCGAAAACTACGGTTGAGCGTCCAGTAGCTCGCGCACCGCGGGGATCAGCTGCTCGGGCGCATCTTCCTGCGGGAAGTGTCCGGCGTCGGAAAGCTCGAGCACGCGCGCTTCCGGGAGCGCGCGCTTCCAGGCTTCGAGCGCCGCACCCCCGAATGCAGGATCGCGCATACCCCAGGCGATCAGCGCGGGTCCGCGGAAGCGCGCGAGCGCAGCGTCCGACTCGACGCCGGGGAGCAGTCGGACGAGA
Organism: uncultured Myxococcales bacterium; assembly: GCA_964454165.1. Lineage (GTDB taxonomy): Bacteria > Myxococcota_A > UBA9160 > SZUA-336 > SZUA-336 > CAYVQJ01. The sequence continues at coordinate 88,907 of CAYVQJ010000112.1, forward strand.
GCCAGCGTGCCGGCGCGATCGTCCCAGGCGTCCTGAACGCCGAGGTTCGCGCGCCGCACCAGCGCGCCGCGCTCCATGCTCTGGACCGCCGCCGGCGCCACGAGCCGGTGGTGCAGCGCGAGCCCCTGCACGAGCTGCTCGCCAACCAGCGGAAGCGCGAACACGCGAGCCGATAGCGGTCGGCCCACCCCGTCACCGAACGGCCGACGCCCCGGAGCGAACGCGTTCATCACCACCAGCGCGCGCACGCGCTCGGGGTCGCGAGCGAGCACGCCGAGGCCGATCGGCCCGCCCCAGTCCTGCATCACGAGCGTTACGTCGCGCAGATCGAGCTCGCGCACCAGCGCGGACACGTCGTCCACATGGCCCGCGACACTGTGCGCCGTCGCGTCCGGCGGCTTCTCGGAGAGCCCGAAGCCGATCAGGTCGGGGGCGATCACGCGCGCGTTCGGCGCGAGCTCGCGCAGGAACTCCCGGTACAGGAACGACCACGTCGGCACGCCGTGCAGGCACAGCACGACCGGCCCGTGCCCCGCCTCGGCGTAGTGCATGCGCCCGTGCGGCGTGGTGATGAAGCCGTGCGCGAACGGATACTCGTCGGCGAGCCCGAGCGCGCGGATGGCGGCGCGCGCCTCGTCGGCGTCGCGCGGCACCGACGACACGCGCGGCCGCGTGGATGCGACCGCGTAGATCCCGAGGCCGACCGTGTACCCGACCGCCGCAACGGCGCCCACGATCAGCAGCGCGACCCCGAGCCTCCTCCGCACGCGGCGGAGCTTACACCGTCTTCGCGCTCTCCCCGGGCCCGTTGATCTTCACTTCGAGCTCGCCGTCCTTCACACCGACCCGGACCGTGGAGCCGTCGCGGACCTCGCCCGCGATCAGCGCCCTGGCGATGCGCGTCTCGACCTCCCGCTGGATGAAGCGCCGCAGCGGGCGCGCGCCGTACACCGGGTCGAAGCCCTGCCTCGCGATGAGCGTGCGTGCGGGCTCGGACAGCTCGAGGCCGATCTTGCGGTCCGCCAGGCGGGCGCGCAGAGCCTTGGCCAGGAGCTCCACGATCTTCTCGATCTCCGGGAGGCGCAGCGGCTTGAACAGCACGATCTCGTCGATGCGGTTCAGGAACTCCGGGCGGAAGTGCGCGCGCATCTCCGCGAACACCTTCTCGCGCACCGCGGGGCGGATCTCGCCGTCGGACGTGAGACCCTCCATCAGGTGCGGCGAGCCGATGTTGCTGGTCATGATCAGCACGGTGTTGCGGAAGTTGACCGTGCGCCCGTGCGAGTCGGTCAGGCGCCCGTCGTCCAGGATCTGCAGCAGCACGTTGAACACGTCGTGGTGCGCCTTCTCGATCTCGTCGAACAGCACCACCGACCAGGGCTTGCGGCGCACCGCCTCGGTGAGCTGGCCGCCCTCTTCGAAGCCCCCGTAGCCGTGGGGCGCGCCGATCAGGCGCGACACCGCGTGGCGCTCCATGTACTCGCTCATGTCGATGCGGACCATGTTCTCTTCGGAGTCGAAGAGTGCGGCGGCCAGCGTCTTGGCGAGCTCGGTCTTGCCCACGCCCGTCGGTCCGAGGAACACGAATGAGCCGATCGGGCGGCGCGCGTCCTGCACGCCGGCGCGCGCGCGCAGCACGGCGTCGGACACCAGCCGCACGGCCTCGTCCTGGCCGACCACGCGCTCGTGCAGGATCGACTCGAGGCGGAGCAGCTTCTCGCGCTCGCCCTCCATGAGCCGCGAGACGGGGATGCCGGTCCAGCGCGCGACGATGCGCGCGATCTCGTCCTCGGTGACCTCTTCGCGCAGGAGCCGCGTTCCGCCGAAGCGCGTGTCGAGCTTCTCGGTCTCTTCCGCCAGCTCGGCCTCGAGCTTCGGCAGCAGGCCGTGGCGCAGCTCGGCGGCCTTGTTCAGGTCATAGGCGCGCTCGGCGTGCTCGATCTCCTTGCGCGCCTGCTCGATCTTCTCGCGCAGCGCCGAGAGCTTGCGGATCTCCTGCTTCTCGGCGTCCCACTGCGCGCGCAGCGCATCACCGCTGGCGCGCTGCTCGGCCAGCTCCACACGCAGATCCTCCAGCCGCTCGCGGCTGGGGGCGTCGGTCTCCTTGGCCAGGGCAGCCTCTTCGATCTCCAGGCGCATGACCTTGCGCGTGGCCTCGTCGAGCTCGGTCGGCAGCGAGTCGATCTCGGTGCGGATCGTGGCGCAGGCCTCGTCGACCAAGTCGATCGCCTTGTCGGGCAGGAAGCGGTCGCTGATGTAGCGATCGGAGAGCGTCGCGGCCGCAACCAGCGCGGCGTCCTGGATGCGCACGCCGTGGTGCACCTCGAAGCGCTCGCGCAGACCCCGAAGAATGGAGATCGCGTCCTCGACCGACGGCGGCTCCACGACGATCGGCTGGAAGCGCCGCTCGAGCGCGGCGTCCTTCTCGATGCGCTTGCGGTACTCGTCGAGCGTGGTGGCGCCGATGCAGTGCAGCTCGCCGCGCGCGAGCAGCGGCTTGAGCATGTTGCCGGCGTCCATCGCGCCCTCGGCTGCGCCCGCGCCCACGATCGTGTGCAGCTCATCGATGAAGAGCAGGACGCGGCCTTCGCTCTCCTTGACCTCGTTCAGCACGGCCTTCAAGCGTTCCTCGAACTCGCCGCGGTACTTGGTGCCCGCGATCAGCGAGCCCATGTCGAGCGCGACGACGGTACGGTCCTTCAGGCCCTCGGGCACGTCGCCGCGCACGATGCGCTGCGCCAGTCCCTCGACGATCGCGGTCTTGCCGACGCCGGGCTCGCCGATCAGCACCGGGTTGTTCTTGGTGCGCCGCGACAGGATCCGGATCACGCGCCGGATCTCCTCGTCGCGGCCGATCACCGGATCGAGCTTGCCGTCGCGCGCCGCCTTCACCAAATCGCGGCCGTACTTCTCGAGCGACTCGTAGGTCTGCTCGGGATTCTGGCTGGTCACGCGCTGCTTGCCGCGCACGTCGGTCAGCGCCGAGAGGAAGCGCTCGGGCGCGATGCGGAACTCCTGGAACACCTTGCCGGCCGGGGTGCCGGCGCCCTCGGCGAGCAGCGCGAGCACCAGGTGCTCGACCGAGACGTACTCGTCCTTCAGGCGCTTCGCCTCGTCCTCGGCGCGCGCGAGCGCGCGCGAGAAGCGCTGCGTCAGATAGATCTTGCCGGGCTCGACGCCTCCACCCGAGACGCGCGGCTTGCGCTGAAGCTCTTCATCGAGCCGCTTGGTGAAGGCGGGGACCGCGACGTCCATGCGCTCGAACAGGCGCGGCACGAGACCGCCTTCCTGCTCGAGCAGCGCCAGCAGCAGGTGCTCGCCGTCGACCTCCGTGTGGCCGTAGCGCGCGGCGAGGCCCTGCGCGGCTGTCAGCGCTTCCTGGCTCTTCTGCGTCAGTCGATTCAGGTCCATGCCTTCTCCCATCGACCCGCGCCGCGCGCGCACACGAGCCGTGCCTAGACGTTGGGCACGGCCGGCTCCCTGTCAAAGAGAAGTCCTCGGGTCCTGCCAGCCGCAGGTGGGTACTCTAGAATCCGCAGCCGCGCGCTTGGACTTCGGTCCTGCGCCGTCCCTGCCGGTGGGTGTAGCTCAGTTGGTTAGAGCGCCAGGTTGTGGCCCTGGAGGTCGCCGGTTCGAGCCCGGTCATCCACCCCAGTTTTTCCTGGCCAGCGTCCCCATCGCCGTACAATGGATGCATGGAGCTTTCGGGAAAGCACGCGGTGGTCACGGGGGGTGGGAGTGGCATCGGGCGCGCGCTGGCGCGGCGCTTCGCGAAGGAAGGCGCGCGCGGGGTGGTGGTCGCCGACCTCGACGCCAAGAGCGCGCAGGCGGTGGCCGCGGAGATCGGCGGGCTCGGAGTCGGAGTGGATGTCGCGGATGAAGCGCAGGTGCGCGCGCTGGTCGCGCAGGCCGAGACGCGCTTCGGGCCCATCGACCTGTTCTTCTCGAACGCAGGCATCGGCTATGCGGGCGGCGTCGACGTCTCCGACGAGAAGTGGGACCGCATCTGGCGCGTCAACACGCTCGCGCACGTGATCGCGGCGCGCGTGCTCCTGCCCGGGATGCTGGCGCGCGGCGGCGGCTACCTGCTCTCGACCGCGTCCGCGGCGGGGCTGCTGTCGCAGATCGGCTCCGCGCCCTACACCGTGACGAAGGCCGCCGCGATCGCGCTCGCGGAGTGGCTCTCGATCACCTACGGCGAGCGCGGGATCAAGGTGTCAGTGCTATGCCCGCAAGCCGTGCGCACCGCGATGACCGCGGGCTCCGCGGCGGGTGGCGTCGCGGGACTCGACGGCATGCTCGAGCCGGAAGCCGTCGCGGATACGGTCGTGGCTGCAATCCGCGACGAGCGCTTCCTGATCCTGCCCCACCCCGAGGTCGCGGAGTACGTGCGTCGCAAGGGCGACGACCGCGAGCGCTGGCTCAGCGGCATGCGCCGGCTGCAGGCGCGGTTCGGCGGAGCGTAGGCAACTCCCCGCGCAAGCCTCCGGGATCTCGCCAACCCGGATCCAGCGCGAGATTCTGCGCACCTTCCCCTCGGATCCGCGTACACTGAACTGCGCCGATCCGAAGGGAAGGAGTCAGCATGAGACGATCGATGCTTTGGTTTCTCGCATTGGCGTCACCACTCGCTCTCGCGGGATGTGAGCCGTTGGACGGTGGACGCGGGGCGATGCAGTTTCGCCCGGCGCCGCTGCCCGACGCGATCCCGGCTGCCTGGGGCCGGGTCGTCGCGGTGACCCCCAACGCGCGGAATCCAGATCTGGTGCAGATCTGGTTGGAGCAGGACGACCGTAGCCTCGTCGTCGTCTGGTTCGACTACGGCCGAGGCGAGATCAATCAATCCGTAGTGATTCCCCGCCGGTAGGAGCAGAGACCATGAACTCGGAGATGATCGAGAAAGTGGTGACCCGCGTCTTCTTCGTCGTGGGCTTCGTACTGCTCGCGCTGGCGATCGGCGAGCGCGCGTCGAACGCGGTCGGGTACACGATCCTGCAGGGCTCCTACACCCCGGGTCGCCTGCTCGAGCTCGCGGCGATCATGTTGCTGGTGGTCGCGGTGCTGCTGTTGCGCCAGATCTCGCACGCGCTGCGGGCGCGCAGCCACTAGCCGAGCGGGCCGCCGCCGGGATCGCTTTCGCCCGGGACTCCCCGGGTGCAGAATACCTGCGTGCCGCGCGTTGCCGTGATCCCCGGAGACGACGCCGCGCCGGAGGCGATGGCTGCCGCGCTGCGCGTGCTGCGCGCGCTCGACCCGCCCATCGAGTGGGACGTCCTGCCCGTGGGCGGCGAGCTCGCGGCGCTGCCCGCGGCAGAGCGCGAGGCGCTCGTGAACGGCCGCATCGACGCGGCCGACACCGTGCTGTTCGGCTCCACCAACGGCACCACGCCCGGGATCGTGCACATGCGCTGGGGTCGCGGGACCTACGCCAACGTGCGCCCGATCCTCTGGCGCCCCGGCTTCCGCTCGCCGCTCGCGCGGCCCGAAGGCATCGACTACGTGATCGTGCGCGAGAACCTCGAAGACATGTACGTGGGCGTGATGGGTCGCTACGAGGATCTCGAGCGCTCCGGCCTGATCGGCCCACAGGCGCGCGTGCCAAAGACCCGCGACGCGCGCTGGGCCGCGAAGGTGATCACCCGCGAGGGCACGGAGCGCGTGGCCCACTTCGCCTGCGAGCTCGCGCTGCGCCGCCGCCGCAAGCTCACCGTCTCCGCCAAGACCAACATGCTGCCCGCCACCGACCGCTGGTTCTGTGATCTGGTGCGCGAAGTGGCGCGCGGCTATCCCGGCCTCGCGTACGAGCAGTTCATCATCGACGACATGGCGCACCGGCTGGTGAGTCGGCCGCAGGAGCTCGACGTGCTCTTGCTGCCCAACCTGTACGGCGACGTGCTCTCCGACGAGGGCGCGGCCACCATCGGCGGGCTTGGCCTGGCGCCGAGCGGCTGCTACGGCGAGGGCTTCGCTTACTTCGAGTCCGCGCACGGCACCGCGCCCGACATCGCCGGGCGCGGCTGGATCAATCCGACCGCGACGCTGCTCTCCGCCGCCATGCTGCTCGAGCACATAGCACTGCCGGAGCCTGCTCGACGCCTCGACGCCTCGATCTCGCGCGTCTACGCCGAGGGTAAGCGCATCACGCGCGACCAGGGCGGAAGCGCGTCGACCGAGGAGTTCGCGGACGCGGTGATCGACGCGCTGTGACGCCCGGCGGGCTCGCGGCGCTCGCGCTCGGGCTCGCGCTCTCGATCGCGACACCCGCGCGGGCGGCGCGCGAGGTGCGGGTGCCGCTGCGCTTCGAAGCCGACTTCCTGCTCGAGCTCGTACGCCGCGCGGTCTTCAGCGACGTGGACGGCACGGCCGTGCTGTGGGACGACGGTCGCGAGTGTGGGCGCTTCACGCTGGCGGCGCCGGCGCTCGAGGTGCGCAACGAGCGCGTCTGGTTGACGAGCTCAGCTGACGGCTTCGCGGGAACGCAGCTCGGGGACTGGTGCCTGTTCCCGCAGCACTGGAGCGGCTCTCTCGTGTTCGAGCTCGCCCCCGAGCTGCACGCCGGCGGCGCGCGCGTGCGACTGCGCCTGGCCGGCGTGGAGCGGCGCGAGGACTCGGCGAGCTGGCTGTTCCGCTCGCGGCGGCTCTGGGACTGGATCGAGCGCTTCGCCCGGCCGCGCTTCGCGGGCCTGGCGCTCGACCTCGAGCCCGCGCGCGCCGAGCTCGGCGCGGTGCTCCCGCTGTTCCTGCAGCCGGGCCGGGACGGGCCCAGCGCTCCCCGGATCTCGCTCGCGGACGCCGCGGTCGTGGCCGACGCGCTCGTGGTGGGCGTGCGGGTCGAGGTCGACACTCCGGAGCGGAGCGAGCCGCTCGAGCCCGAGGTGGAGCTGTCGCCGGAGGAAGTCCTCGCCTTCGAGCGCGCGCTGCGCGACCAGGACGGCTTCCTCACCTTCGTGGTGCGCGAGGCCGCGGGCGGGGCGGCGGACGCGGAGCTGCGCGCGGAGCTCGGCGCAGTGCTCCTCGACGCCCGTCACCGCATGGTGTCGGCTCTGCGCGATCCGGAGAGGAGCGGCCGGGACCGCGTGCGTGTGCTCTTCCTGCGCAGCTGGGCACAGCTTGCTCCGCTGCTGCGACGCGTGGAGGTCCGCTTCGCGGGGGAGACCCGGCTGCGCTGGGTCTGGTTCGCAGCCGCTGGCGACGCGCTCGGCGCGCTCGACGCGCTCGGCCCCGCCACGCGCCTCGACGTCTCCGAGCACGGCCTGCGTCGCTTCGCGCGTGTCCTGGTCGCCGACGACGCTCGAGACCCCCTCGAGTACCGCGAAGACGTGGACCCGAAGCTGCGTGAGTCGCTCGGCTTCGGGCCGGCGCTCGAGCTGCCGCCGCCACCCGAGCCGCCGCGTTCCCGCCTCCGGTCGGCGATCCGTCTGGTCGCACTCGCGCACGAGCCGGAGCGCGCCGACGCGCAGCGCTTCGACCGCTGGGTGCCCACACCAGGGGAGCTCGACGTGTACCTGCCGCGCATGCGCGCGCTGCTGCTCGCAGCCGGGGAGCGCGTCCCGCTGCTCGCGAGACTTTCGCCGGAGCAGCACGCGATCTACCGCTGGTCCCTGCTCGCCACGGCGTGGAAGGAGACGTGCTGGCGGCACTGGGTGCGCAAGCGCCGCCAGATCGTGCCGATCCGCTCGCCCTCGGGCTCGGTCGGGCTGTTACAGGTGAATCCACGCGTCTGGCACGGGTTCTACGACGTGCGCGCGCTGGAGTCGGACGTGTCGTACAACGCACGCGCCGGCGCCGAAATCCTGGCGCACTACCTGGTCGACCACGCCATCCGCCGCGGCGAACACACGGCGACCGGTGACGCGGACAACCTCGCCCGCTCGGCGTACGCGATGTACAACGGCGGGCCGTCACAGCTCCGGCGCTACCGGCGCGCGTCAGCGTCGCGCCGCGTGCGCGCGGTCGACACCAGCTTCTACGAGAAATACCGCGAGACCAAGGCGGGACGTGAGCTCGGCGTCGCGCGCTGCTTCGGGATCTCCTAGCTTTCCGCGGCCGCAGCTGCGGCGCGGAGGACGGGGTGGGCACGCGCGAGCTGACCAGTGACGGATTCGACGCGGCGGTGGACGGGAACGCGATCGTGCTGGTCGACTTCTGGGCGCCCTGGTGCGGGCCCTGCAAACAGTTCGCGCCGATCTACGAGGCCGCAGCGCAGCGCCACGCCGACGCGCTGTTTGCCAAGGTGAACATCGACGAGCAGCCGGAGCTCGCGAGCGCCTACGACGTCACCGCCGTGCCGACCCTGCTCGTGTTCCGCGACCGTGTCGCCGTGTACATGAACGCGGGCGCGCTCCCGCCGCGCGTGCTCGAAGAGCTGCTGGTGCAGGTGCGCAAGCTCGACATGGACGACGTCCGGCGCAAGCTCGCGGAGCAGGTGGAGTCCGAGTCTTAGGGGCTACTTCTTGCGCCGGGACGGGGCGGTCGGAGCGGCAGCGTCGGACTCGTCGTCGTTCGCGGGGTCCGCGTCGGGGGCCTCGTCCTCGTCGGGAGCTTCGCCGTCTGTCGCGTCATCCTCATCCGCGGGCTCGAGCTCGCTCTCGTCCGCCTCCTCGGCTTCCGGATCGCCCTCGAAGTCGTCGGCCTCGAGCTCGTCTTCGGTCGGCTCCTCGTAGCCTTCGTCCGCTTCGGCCGGCCCGGCGTCGGCTTCGTCGTCCGCCGACTCGGCGCCGGCCACGCGCGTACTGGCGTCGGACTCCGCTCGTGCGACGCCCGCAAGCGCAACCGCGAAGCTCGCAAACAGGATGGCCAGCCAGCGCTGCATCGTCGGTCTCCCCCGCGTCTACGGACCCGGGTTCGGCGCGGCTTCCGGCGAGCTTGAGGCGCGCGCGCCTTGACGTCGCGTTCGCACCTCCACTAGGTTCGCCCGAAGTGCGCGCACGGACCTCGTCACGCGATCGACGCTGCTCCGCGTTCACGGCGCTCGCCGTGCTGGCAGTGCTCGCGCAGCTTGCGCTGCCCCTGCTGCACCAGGTCGTGACCTCGGCGCACTCCGGCGCGGCGCTGACCTCTCACGGTGTCGCCTTCTCGCCGGCCGACCCGTCGGAGCAGAGTCCCCGCGGGTGCACGCTGTGCGACGCACTGGCGCAGGGCCGCCGCTCCTTCGGCGCCCCGTGCGCAGAGCTCGACCCGTCGTCCCCGCACGACCTCGCCGCGACCGCCGCGCCTTGCGACCCGGGAACGCCGCGCAGTGTCGAACGCTCCGCCTGCGCCGCCCGCGCGCCTCCCGTTCGGTCCGTCTCCGCCTAGCGGTTTCGCGACCGACCCGCGGTCGCGCCAGCGCGCGCCGCAGCCGAGGGCCTTCGGGCCCGGGAGGAGTCATGCCGTTCTGTCACTGGATCGGCGCGGCCGTGTGCGCCGCGCTGCTCACGCCGGCGGTCTCGCGTGCCGACGCCGAGATCGATCAGGTCAAGCGCGAGCTGGCGACGACGCGGACCGAGCTCGCGCGGGCGCTGGCCTCGCTGGCAGAGCTTTCCCGCCGCGTAGACTCGATCGCGCCCGCCTTGCAGGAGTCGTCGACCGCCCGCACTCCGCCGCAGAACGCCAACAACCCGGCGGCGAGCTTCGTGGTGGACGCGCAGGGCCGCTCGGACACCGAGGACGAAGGCGCGGGCTTCCTGCTCGGCAGCGCCGAGCTGTTCATCTCGGCGCCGATCGACCCCTTCCTGCGCGGCTACGCCAGCATCAACGGCACGAGCGAAGAGAGCTTCAACATCGAGGAAGCAGCGCTCGCAACCACGGCGCTGCCCTGGAACCTCAGCGTGAAGGGCGGCCGCTTCTTCGCGGAGGTCGGGCGCTTGTCGCACTGGCACGACGAAGCGCTGCCCTTCGCGGATCGGCCCGAGTCGCTCGACCGCATCGTCTCGGGCGAGTCACAGGGCGAAGGCGTCGAGATCTCCTGGCTCACCCCGGCGCCGTTCTTCCTCCAGCTCACGGGCGGAGCGTTCAACTCGATCGGCGCCGAGCGCCGCGAGGAGCCGGCTGCGTTCGGACGCGTCGAGGAGCAGCGCTCCTTCTCCGACCTGACGTGGCTCACGCGACCGCTGGCGTACGTCGACCTCACGGACACGTTCAACGCGGAGGCTGGCGGCAGCTTCGCCTTCCGCCCCGGCGACGCGCGGCGCCGGCTGTGGGGCGCCGACGTGACGTTCCGCCACCAGCCCGGCACCAGCAGCTTCTATCAGGGCACGGTGCTCGGCGCCGAGTGGCTCTGGAACGACGAGGAGTTCGTGGAGGTCGAGCTCGGGATCGACGCGCTGACGGGCGACCCGATCATTGGCTCGGACACGTTCCAGCGCCAGGGCGGCTACGCCTACGTCGAGAGCTTCTTCACGCGCCGCTACTCCGCCGGGCTGCGCTTCGACTACGCCGAGGCGCTCTTCGCCGACCTGGATCTGCAGCGGACCTACACCGCATTTCTGACCTGGCAGCCGTCGGAGTTCCAGCGGCTGCGCCTGCAGCTCGACCACCTCGACGTCGACGGTCCTTCCAACCAGCGGTTCACGGTGCAGTGGACCGCCTTCCTGGGGAGTCACGCTCATGGTTTCCAGAGTCGGTAGGGCGCTTCTCGTCGCGGTGCTCGCATGGGTCGGACCTGCGCGCGCGGAGCTTCGTGTCGTGGCGAGCGTTCCCGACGTCGCCGATCTGGTGCGGCAGATCGGCGGCGCGCGCGTCGCCGTCGAGTCGCTCGCGCAGGGGACGCAGGATCCGCACAAGGTCCCGATGAAGCCGAGCTTCGTGGTGAAGCTCAACCGCGCGGACGCGCTGGCGGTGCTCGGGCTCGGGCTCGAGCACGCCTACCTGCCCGGCTTGCTCGAGGTCGCGCGCAACCCGAGGATCCTGCCGGGCGAGCCGGGCTACATCGACGCCTCGCTCCACGTGCAGCCGCTGGAGATCCCGGTGAGCCTCTCGCGCGAGCAGGGCGAGCTGCATCCGCTCGGCAACCCGCACTTCAACCTGGATCCCGAGCAGGCGCGCAACATGTCGCGCGCGATCGCCGAGGGGCTCGAGCGCGTCGATCCGGAGGGGGCCGAGACGTATCGCGCCGGGCGCGCGCGCTTCGACGCTGCTCTCGAAGCGCGGCTCGCGGTGTGGAAGCTGCTCGCCGCTCCGCTGCGCGGCGTGAAGGCCGTTTCCTACCACCGCGACATCGTCTACGTTGCCGAGCGCTACGGCCTCGTGCTGGTCGGCGAGATCGAGACCCGCCCGGGGGTGCCCGCGACGCCCGGTCACGTAGAGGAGCTCGTGGAGCGGATGCGCCGCGAGAACGTGCGGCTGGTGATTCGCGAGTCGAGCTACGAGGCAGGGCTCGCGCAGGCGATCGCCGATCGCGTGGGTGCGCGCGTGGCGACGATCGCGGTGCTGGCGGGCGGGCTCGGGGGCGGCGACGGCTACTTCGACATGATCGAAGCCAATCTGCGCGCGCTCGTCGCCGCGGTGCAGGCGGGCGCTCGCTAGCTTGGGGGCGCTGCTCGGCCTCGACGCCGCTGACTTCGGCTACGAGGGTCGCGCGATCGTGCGCCGCGTGACGCTCGAGGCGCAGCCGGGCGAGCTCGTCGCGATCGTCGGCGAGAACGGCAGCGGCAAGACCACCCTGCTGCGCGGGCTGCTCGGGCTCTTGCCTCCGCTCCGCGGGCGCGTGCTGCGGAGCGCGGCGCTGCGCATCGGCTACGCACCGCAGCGCGATACGCTGGATCCGCTGTATCCGCTGTCCGCGCTCGACGTGGCGCTGCTCGGCACCTACGCGGAGCGCCCGCCGTGGCGCCCGCTCGGGCCGACGCTCCGCGCGCGCGCCCGCGCCGCACTCGAGGCGTGCCGCGCTGGCGAGCTCGCGGCGCGCTCGTTCGCGGCGCTCTCGGTCGGGCAGCGCCAGCGCGTGCTGCTCGCGCGCGCCCTGGCGGTGGCGCCGCAGCTACTCCTGCTCGACGAGCCGACCGCGGGCGTGGACGCCCCGGCCGAGCGCGGCATCCTCGAGGTGCTCGACGAATTGCGCCGCGCGCGCGGGCTCTCGATCTGGATGGTCAGCCACCACACCCAGGCGCTGGAGGGTCGGATCGACCGCGTGCTGCGCGTCGAGAACGGCAGCGTGCGTTTCGAGCCGCCGCGATGAGCGAGCTGTTCTCGCCGGACTTCCTGTTCCGCAACGCGCTGCTCGGCGGTCTCGCGGTGTGCACGCTGTGCGGCGTGCTCGGCGTGTACGTGGTGCTGCGGCGCCTGGTGCTGCTCGGGATGGCGCTGCCGCAGGCCGGCGCGGCGGGGATCGCGTTCGCGTTCTGGGTCGGCGGCCACAGCCACGGGCAGGAGGGCGCGCACCTGCTGGCGCTCGGCGGCTCATTCGCGGCGACGCTGCTCGCGCTGGCGCTGATCGCGCTCGGCGGGCGCACGCGCCTGCCCGCCGAGTGGCGGATCGGGGCGGTGCTCGCGAGCGCGTCCGCGGCGACGCTCTTGTGTGTCGCGCTGGATCCCACCGGCGACCTCGAGATGGCGAGCCTGCTGCGCGGCGAGCTGCTCGCGATCTCCGACGCCGACCTGCGGGTGCTGCTGGCGTTCGCGGCGGTCGCCGGCGCCGCCTTCACGCTGTGGCGCCGCGAGCTTCTCCTGGCGTCGTTCGATCCCGACTTCGCGCGAACGATCGGCGTGCGGCCCGAGCGCGGCGACGCGCTGCTGCAGCTCTTGCTCGGCACGACCATCGCGCTCGGCGTGATGGCCGCGGGACCGCTCGTGGTGTTCGCCTGCCTTTTGCTGCCGCCGCTCGCGGCGCTCGCGCTGGCGCCGGGTCTGGCGAGCGCGATCGTGCTGTCGGGCGCGATCGGCGGCGCCGTCTCGCTCGGGGGCTTCGCCCTCGCGTATCGCTTCGACCTGCCCGCCGGGCCGGTCGACGTGCTGCTCGCCGCGGCGGTCTGGCTGGTGGCGAGCGCGCTCGGGCGGCTGCGGCCGCGCATCGCGTCCGCGGCGCTCGTCGTGGTCGCGATTTCATTCGGCGCACCGCTCCTCGGCGGCGCCTGCGCCACGCCTCGGGAGGGCGGCGCCGAGTCGACCGCGTTTCCCGACCTCGCTGCCTCGGCGCCCATCGCGCTGCTGCCGATCCGGAACCAGAGCGGCGACCCGTTGCGCCTCACGCGCGGCGACTTTCTGGCTCGCATGGGCGGACAGCACGCGCGCGGTCAAGACGTGCCGGAGGCGTTGCGCGCGCTGCTCTTCGACGAGCTCGCGCGCCGCAGTGTGCCGCTGCTCCCGCTCGCCCAGGTCGACCGCGCGGTGACGACAGCGCCCGCGGACGCCGCGGCCGCGCTCGAGGCGGGGCGTCGCGGCGGTCTCGCGGGCCCGGTGCTCTGGATCGAGCTCTCGCGCTGGCGGGTCTCGAGCAGCGGCTTTCTGGTGGCGTGGCTCGACCTCACGCTGCTCGACCCCGCGAGCGGCGCCGTGCTCTGGCGCGGAGCGACACGCACGCCGGTCGCCGTGCCCAACACGCAGACACTCGCGGACGTGCTCGCCGACGCCGCGCCCGCCCTGCTCGGCGAGGCGCTCGGCACGCCGTAGACTCGGTCGCTGATGCGAGCGTCGTCCCGCCGCCGCGAAGGCGCGTCCTCGTCGCTGCCGTCGCTCCTGCTGCTGCTCGGCGCCGCAGGTGTGCCGGCGAGTCTGCTCTGGGACTTCTCGTTCGAGTCAACGGTCGGCGTCGATCTGTTCTGGTCGCCGCCTCACGCCGCTACCTACCTCTCGGTCGCGCTCGCCGGCTGCGCGGCGCTGGCGAGTGTCGCGCCGGCTGCGCGCGCGGATGCGGCGGGGATCGCGCTCGGGCGCCTGCGCGCTCCGCTCGGCGCCTGGCTCGCGCTCTGGGGCGCGCTCGCGTTCCTCGTGGCCGTGCTCTTCGATCGCTGGTGGCAGGCGGGCTACGGGCTGGTCGCCGGCATCTGGCATCCGCCGCAGATCCTGAAGGCCGCCGCGTTCGGCGCGCTCGTGGTCGGCGCCTGGCTGGCGCGCGTGACGAGACAGGACCACGTGCTCGGCGCAGTCGCCTTCGCCGCCTGCGGAGCCGTGGTGCTGGCGCTCGTCGGCGTCGTCACGCTGCCCTCTCACTTCGCCAACCGGCAGCACTCGGCGCCGTTCTACCAGCTCGCGTGCGCGACGTACCCGATCGCGCTCACTGCTCTCGCTGTCGCGGGCAGGCTGCGCTTCCCCGCCACGGCCGCGGCGCTCTGCTACACGCTGCTCGTCGCGGCGGCGGTCTGGATCCTGCCGCTGGTTCCCGGCGCCCCGCAGGTGGGCCCGATCTACAACCCGCGCGAGACGCTGCTGCCGCCGCCCTTCCCGCTCCTGCTCGTCGTTCCGGCGCTGGCGCTCGACCTGCTCTGCCGCCGCGCGCCCAAGCGGCTCGCGGGCGCGCAGGCGTGGCTGCTGGCCGCGGGCTGCGGCCTCGGGTTCTTCGCGGCGTTCGCGGCGGCGCAGTGGGGGTTCGCCGCGTTCCTGCTCTCGCCGGCCGCCGACGGCTGGCTCTTCGCGGGCGGTGGGCGCCACTGGCCGTTCTTCCTGCGCATCGATCCCGCGGCGCAGGCCGAGTTCTGGCACGGACCCGCCGACGCATTCACGCCGGCGCGGGCGGCGCTCGCGACAGGCTTCGCAGTGCTCGCTTCGCGCGCGGGGCTCGGGCTCGGCGTAGCACTGCGGCGGCTCGTGCGGTGACACCGCGCCAGCTCGCGCTCATCGCCTTCCTGCTCGCGGCGGCGCCCGCGCACGCCCACGTGGGAAGTCCGAACGTGTTCTTCGAGGGCAGCGCCGGGCCTCACCCGCTGCGCGTCGTGATCCGCCCGCCGGCGACACTTCCAGGTGTCGCACAGGCCGACATTCGCCTCGCGGACGGCGACGTGACCGCGCTCTCGCTGCGTCCCGTGTTCGTGGGCGCGGGAGCCGCGGGCGCGCCGCCGCCTTCGAGCGCGCGTCCGGTCGCGGGCGACGAGCGGCTCTGGAACGCCTCGTTCTGGCTCTTGCGGCGCGGCTCGTACGGGGTCGAGGTCGTGCTCGAGAGCGCGCGCGGCGGCGGCCGCACGACCGTGCCCCTGCAGGCGGCAGCGCTGGTCCGACCCGAGATGCCGCGCGCGCTCGGCGCGTTGCTGGTCGTCTGCGGCGCGTTGCTCTTCGCCTTCGGCGCGCTGCTCGCGGGCGCGGCCGCGCGCGAGGCCGCGCTGCCCACGGGTGCCGCGCCGTCCGCGCGCGATCGACAGCGCGGGCGCCGCGCCAAGCTGGCGGCGGCGCTCGTGCTCGCCGCGGCGCTCGTGGGCGGGAAGCTGCGCTGGGACCAGATGGACGCCGCGTTCGCGAACGCGCTCGCGCGCCCCGTCGCGGCCGAGGCGAGCGTCGAGAGCGACGGCGCGCTCCAGCGGCTGCGTCTCGTGCCGGGACCCGAGTCCCCCGCGACCTACGGCTGGGACACGCTCGTGACGGACCACGGCAAGCTGCTGCACCTGTTCCTGCTGCGTGAGCCTGCGCTCGACGCCTTCGCGCACCTGCATCCGGTGCGGCGCACGCGGACGAGCTTCGAGAGCGTGGTGCCGCCGCTGCCCGAAGGCAGCTACGAGCTCTACGGCGAGCTCACCTACGAGGACGGCTCGACGGAGACACTCGTCAGCAAGGTCCGCCTACCGGCTCCGCCCGACACGGTGCTGCAGGCCGACGAGACGCCGGGCAGCGAGATCTGGTGCCTGTCGCCCGCGGCGAAGCTGCCCGATGGCGACGCGCCGACCGCGCTCGACTACGACGACTCCTGGCACGTTCGGCGTGACGTCCCCGGGCCCGGGCCGCGCGCGTTTCTCGAGAGCGCCCTCCCCGGCGCGCGCCGCATGCGGCTCGAGACGCCCGGCGCCCTGATCGTCGACCGCGACACCTCGCTGCGCATCCAGGTCTTCGATCCCGACGGCGCCCCGCTGCTCTTCGATCCGTACCTCGGAATGCTCGGGCACGCAGTGGTGCGGCGCGACGACGGGTCCGTGTTCACGCACCTGCATCCGATCGGCACGATCTCGATGGCGGCCGCCGATGTGCTCTCCCGCCGCGACGGCGACGCCACGCCGCTGCCCGCCCGCGCCGTGGAGCCCGCGCGCGAGGTCGTGTTCCCGTACGCGTTCCCGCAGACCGGCGCCTATCGAATCTGGATCCAGGTCCGCAGCGGTCCGCGCGTGCTCACCGGCGTCTTCGACGTCCGCGTCGCCGACAGCGCCGAGGGACGCGTGACCCTCAGTCGAAAGTGATGACGGTGCGCGCGATGTCGCCGCCCTTCTCGAGCGCGGCCATCGCGTCGTTCACGCTCTCGAGCTTCACGCGCTGGCTGATCATCTCGTCGAGCTTGAGCTTGCCCGACAGGTAGAAGTCCACATAGCGCGGCATGTCGATGCGGAAGCGGTTGCTGCCCATGTTCGAGCCCTGGATCTTCTTCTCGAACAGGAAGTCCACGCCGGGCAGCTCGATCTTCTGACCGAGCGGGATCATCCCGATCACCGTCGCGGTGCCGCCGTTCTGCAGCATGCCGAAGGCCTGCTCCGCGGTGAGCTTGAGGCCGATCGCCTCGAACGAGTACTCGACGCCGCCGCCGGTCAGGTCCTTCACCTGCTGGACCGGGTCGCCGTTCTTCGGGTTGACGACGTCGGTCGCGCCCATTCTTTTTGCGAGCTCGAGCTTCGACGGGACCATGTCGACCGCGATCACGCGCCCGGCGCCCGCGAGCGCCGCGCCCTGCACCGCCGCGAGTCCGACGCCGCCGCAGCCGATCACCGCGACGCTCGAGCCGGGGGCGACCTTCGCGGTGTTGAACACCGCGCCCATCCCCGTCGTGACGCCGCAGCCGATCAAACAGGCGCGATCGAGCGGCATGTCGTCGCGGATCTTCACGATCGCGTGCTCGTGCACCAGCATCTGCTCCGCGTACGACGACAGGTCCAGGAACTGGAACATCGGCTTGCCGTCCTTGGAGAGGCGGAACGGCTCGTCGGGCCGGCGGCGCGTCTCGGCCTTGTCGCAGAGCGACGGGCGACCCGACGTGCAGTACTTGCAGTGGCCGCAGAACACCGACAGGCAGGTGATCACGTGATCGCCCGGCTTGACGTAGCGCACCTCGGAGCCGACCTGCTCCACGATCCCCGCCGACTCGTGACCGAGCACCGCGGGCATCGGGTACATGTAGGAGCCGTTCTGGAAGTGCACGTCGCTGTGGCAGACGCCGGCGGCGACGGTGCGGATCAGCACCTCGCGCGGTCCGGGCTTCGAGATCTGGACGTCTTCGATCGAGAGCGGCTTCTTGATCTCGCGCAGCACTGCGGCCTTCATGCGATACCTCCAGCGGGTTTGGGCGACCGCGCGCATTCTGCGTCGCGAGCGCGCGGTCGGTCAACGGGCGAAGCGGGCCGGGTCGAAGGGCGCAGCGGCGTCGGGCAGGCGGCCGCGCAGCAGCAGGTCCGCCAGCCAGAGCGCCGTCACGGGGGCGAGCAGGATCCCGTTGCGATGGTGGCCGGCCGCCACGGAGAGCCCGCGCACGCGGGGCACGCGCCCGACGAGAGGCAGAGCGTCGGGCGTCCCCGGGCGCAGGCCCGCCCAGGCGCGCAGGAAGCTCGCCTGCGCCAGGTCCGGCAGCAGAGCCGTCGCGCCGCGCAGGAGCGACGCGACGCCTTCGGCCGTCACGCGCACGTCGAAGCCCGCGCGCTCGACCGTCGCGCCGACGACGAGCGCGCCGCTGGTGCGCGGCACGAGGTAGGCGTCGTCGCCCCACACGATCGCCCGCGGCGCCGGCTCGCGGGACTCGAGCGCCAGGATCTGACCACGCACGGGCTCGACCGGGAGCGACGCGCCCGTCGCGTCCTCCCAGAAGCGCGTCCACGCGCCAGTGCAGAGCACGACCTCCGCGGCGCCGACCACGCCGTCGCGCAGGCGGACGCCGCAGACGCGCTCGCCGTCGCGCAAGAGACCGACTGCGTCGGCGCCAAGCTCGAAGCGCGCGCCGCGACGCGCCGCCGCCGCCCCGAGCGCGCGCGTGAGCAACGCGGGATCCACGTGCGCCTCGCGCGGCGACCAGAGCGCGCCGGCGACGTCCGGTGCGAGTCGGGGCTCGCGCTTGCGCGCGAGATCGGCGGAGAGCCACTCGACGCCGAACGGCGCGAGCGCACGCGCGCGGGCGGCGAGTGCGTCGGACTCGCGCGCGCCTGCGACACGCAGCACGCCACTCGGGACGAGCTGCGGATCGATCCCGGAGAGCTCGCGCGCCTCGGCCACGAACGCGGGGAACAGCTCGAGCGCCGCGACACCAGCGCGGAACAGCGCCCCCTCGCCCTCCGACTCGGCCAGCGGCGCGAGCATGCCCGCCGCGGCGCCCGACGCGTGCGCGCCGATGCGATCGCGCTCCACCACCACGACGGCGAGCCCCTCACGCGCGAGCGCCCACGCGATCGCGCACCCGATCACCCCCCCGCCAACGACAACAGCATCCGCCGTCCGCATGTAACCCGTAGAATGCCGCGCCGTGCTGCGTGACGTCGTGCGCCGGAAGATCGCCCTGCCAGAGCGCGGCGTGGAGCTCGCCTTGCTCGACTGGGGCGGGGACGGTCCGCTCGCGTTCCTGCACCACGCCAACGGTTTCTGCGGAGCACTCTGGGACCTGGTCGCCGAGCGCTTGCGCCCGCACTTCCGCGTGATCGCGCTCGACGCGCGCGGCCACGGCGACTCGTCGAGCCCGCCTCCGCCCGACGCCTACCACTGGGACAGCTTCGTCGGCGATCTCGCAGCGGTCGTGGAACGGGTGCTCGCGGACCTCGGCCGCGCGCGCGTCGACTTCGGGATCGGCCACTCCTTCGGCGGCACGTGCACCGCGCTCGCCGCGGCGCGCCGGCCCGAGCTCTTCGGTCGCGTCGCGATGATCGATCCGGTGATCTTCGGCCCGACCGAGCTGCTGCCGGAGACATTTCGCCGGGGTCCGCCCGATCGGATCGAGGGCACGCTCAAACGCCGCGCGGTGTGGCCGTCACGCCAGGCGATCGTCGCGGCGTGGTCGCGCGATGGCCATGCGTTCGGGGCATGGGACCGGCGGGCGCTCGAGCTCTACGCGGCCGAGGGCTTCCGCGATCGCGCCGACGGACAGGTCGAGCTGAAGTGCGCACCTGCAGTCGAGGCCGCGGTCTACGCCAACAATCAGAGTCTGGACCCCTTCACGGAGGCGGCGAACCTGCGCGCCCCGAGCCTCCTGCTCTGGGCGGCGCGCGGGAACTTCCCGCGCTCGCTGTACGAGGCCTTCGCTTCGCGTGCCCGGGATGCGCGTGTCGAGGACATCGACGCCGGCCACCTGCTCCCGATGGAAGCACCGGACGCCACGGCCGACGCCCTGCTCCGGTTCGCGCGGCAAGCGGGCTGACGAAAGGACGGCCGATTCTGGCAAAGAAAATGCTTGACAGGCTTTTGCAAGCGCGACGATCGCGCCTCGTTCCCCGCTCGTTTCTCGTCGACACGCACGCGCCAGCGCCCGCTGCCGCGACGATTCGGCGTCGAAGTGAAGGAAGTCCGTCGTAGCCGAGATCGCTCCTCGCGTGCGATCCTGCGACACCGAAAAGCGTCGTGATAGCGTGACAGCGTTCCCCCTGCAGCGACCCAACCTCCCTCACCCCGGGAAGGACACCCGTGTCGCTCTCGCCGTTCTCGCTCTGCACGCTCCCCGATCACGCCCTGCTCGAGGGACTACGCGCGCTCGCTGCGCGCGACTGCGGCCTCGAAGCCGATCTCCTGGTCCACCTCGGCGAGGTGGACGCCCGCAGGCTGCACGTCCCCCAGGGCTTCCACTCGCTCTTCGTCTACTGCGTCGAGGTGCTCCACTTCTCGGAATCCGTCGCATTCCAGCGCATCGGCGCGGCCCGCGCGGCGCGCGCCTTTCCGCTGATCCTGGAGCGAGTGCGCACCGGGGAGCTCCATCTGTCAGGGCTCCGACTGCTCGTGCCGCATCTGACGCAGGCGAACCACGTGGAGCTGCTGGATCGAGCGCGGTACCGGAGCAAACGCGCGATCGAGGAGATGCTCGCCGACCGCGCGCCGAAGCCGGATGCGCGTGCGGAGGTACGACGCGTGATTCAGCCGCCGGCCGCGCCGGCGGCGCTCGAGCTCCAGGCGGCGACGCCGAGCCCTGCCGCCGAGTCCGTAGCCCGGATCCCGATGCCCTGTCCCGCTCCGTCCCGGCCAGAAGGCGAGCGGCCCTCGCCCGAGCCGCTCGGGGAGAGCCGCTACAGGATCCAGTTCACGGCCGGCCCCGCCGCCTACGCCAAGCTGTGCCAGGCGCAGGCGCTGCTGCGCCACCTGATCCCCGACGGGGATCCCGCCCGGATCTTCGAGCGCGCACTCGACGCGCTCCTGCGCGAGGCGCGGCGCACCAAGTTCGCCGAGACTTCCAGTCCGCGTGCGAAGCGGGCGGAAGTCGAGGGCTCACAGGGCCCGGCGTCGCGCCACATCCCTGCCGCAGTCAAGCGCGCCGTAGTCGCGCGCGACGGCGAGCGCTGCACGTTCGTGGCGCATGGCCGGCGCTGCGCGGCGCACGACGCGCTCGAGTTTCACCACGTCGTGCCGTTCGCGCGCTCGAAGCGCCACCGCGCCCAGGAGATCACGCTGCGCTGCCGCGCGCACAACGGCTACGCAGCGACCCAGGACTTCGGCACGGAGCACATGGCGCGCTTCCAGCGGCGAGACCACGCGTCCACTGTTACTGGCCCCGGGGCCAGCACCAACATCGGTGAACCGAACCCGCCCGTGTCCGCCCAGGAACGAATCACGAGCGTCCCGCACGGCCAGCCACGCGACCCGAGCGTGCTCCGCGAGTAGAGATCGCCCGACCCTGGCGTGGAAGGTATGGGACACGGCGCTAGCGTCCGCGGAGTCCCACCCCTCCCCGGACTCGTAGGCGGCGGACCACATGGGGAGGGCTGTATGAGCGATGCGCGTTGGTTGTGCGTCGGGCTGATCGGCGGAGTTCTGGCGTCACCCCTCGCGCGGGCGTGGACCTACGCGACACCCGGGGATGGGGCGCTCGCCATTCTCGCGCTAGCTGGAGGAGACGTCGTCACCATCGGTCTGCAGCAGAGGGCCGAGCTCGAGTGGGCCCTGGTTCGTCATCGAGCTGCCGATGGCTCCGAGCGCTGGAGGACAGTCCTCGGGACTGCGCAGGGCGGCGCAGGGGCGTCAGCCGCGCTGGCACTCGGCCCCGACGGCACGATCGCCTTCGGCGCGAGTGACGGCGACGGCGTCTGGGAGGGTGGCGCCGTCGGGATCGTCGGCCGGCTGACGCTCGAAACGGGGGCACCCCGCTGGCAGGCAGCGCTTCCAGACACGGCAATCGAAAGCGTTGTCGCAGACTACGCAGGCGACGTGCTCATCGCGGGCGCAGTGCGAGCTGCGTCGCCTCCGGGAGACCTGCTGGTGCTGAAGCTGGCCGGTTCGGACGGGCGCGAGCTCTGGCGCGCCGCGCTGAGCGGCGGAGAGCCCGAGCACGACCCGGTGACGGAGGTTGCCCGCGCCGTGGCGGTCGACCCTGCGGGCGACGTCTACGTCACGGGGGGCCTCGTGAGCGACCCCGCAGGCTACCCGGATTTCCTCGTGATGAAGCTCTCCGGCGGTTCTGGAGCAGAGCTGTGGCGGAAGGAGATCGAGTCGGGCGGCTATGGATGGGCCATTTCCATCGATGCAGTGCTCGACGTCATCGCGGTCGGCCAGATCGATGGCGGCGGCTGGGTCGAGTCCTTCGCGCTCAAGCTCAGCGGCAGCGACGGCGCCGAGCGCTGGCGGCACACGTGGCACGGGACGCAGACGGCCGGTGACATCGATCGCTGGAACGCCCTCGCTCTGACCGACCAGGGAGATGCGATCACCGCGGGTGAAGCGGACGGGTCGCGGTTCGCCGCCGCCCGCTTCGATGGCGCATCCGGCGCGATGCTCTGGAGTCGCGCGTCTCCACCCATCGGCGACACGCTCGGCGGGGGTTGCTGCGTCGCGAGGTCGGTGGCGCTCGATCTCCCTGATAGCGCCTACCTGGCTGGGTACCGATTCGTCGACATGACTCCACGACTCCAGGTCGAACGCGTGTCGCTCGCCGACGGGTCTGTGATCTGGACTCGACTCATCGACGGGCAGAGCTGCGGCGAGCGCGCCGTCGCGCTCGCGCTCGACAATGCGGGCGGTGTCTCGATCGCCGGCTGGCGCTCCGCGCTGGTAAACGGCGACAATTGCCCGGGGACAACGAATCCCGATCAGCTCGACGCGGACCTGGACGGGCTCGGGAACGCCTGTGATCCGTTCCCCGCCGCGGCGGACCACGAGCTCGCGCAGTGCCAGCTCAGTCTGGCCCAGGCGGGCACTGCGCTCGACGCGTGCACGGCGAACGCAGCGGCGTGCCAGACCGACCTCGCGACGTGCCTCGTCACCCCGAACCCGGACCTGAACGGAGATGGTGCGGTGAACCTGCTCGACCTCGTGATCCTCGCGCGCATGCTCGCCGGGCTCCACATGCACTGACGGTGCTCGAATGGGGCACGGACGAGACCCGTCGTACCCGGAAGGACGATTGGAGGTCCGGAATGCCCGTGCGCGCGTGGCGGCTGATCGCTGCTCTGCCCCTGCTCGCGGCCGCCGGCGGCTGCGCACATGCTCACTATCCGTACCCGCCGCCGGGCGAGGGGCCGTACGACGAGCCGCCCGGCTGGTTCGAGCCCGCGGCGTGGCCGCGCCGGATCGGCGTGCATGTGCAGCCGCTCACGCGCGATCTGCGGGAGTACTTCGGCGTCGAGGGCGACGCCGGGCTGCTGGTGGCGGCGGTCGAGGCGCGCAGCCCCGCCTCCGAGGCGGGATTGCAGGCGGGCGACATCATCCTTGGCGCGGACGGCCGGCTCCTTTACGAGCAGAATGAGCTGGTCGACGCCCTGCAGCAGGCGCCCGAGGGCGAGCCCGTCGAGCTCTTGATCCTGCGCAAGGGCCATGAGCAGAGGCTCGCGGTGACGCCTCGCTCGATGGAAGCGCGCGCTGGCCCCCCGCCCTTCCAGGTGCCCGTACCACCGCCGCCGGGCGCGTCCGACCCCGAGCTCCGCGAACGCGTGCGCGAGCTCGAGACGCGCGTGAACGAGCTCGAGCGCGAGCTGGAACGCCAGCGCCGCGACTGAGTCAGTCGGCGCTACCCGGGCAGGTGGTAGAGCTCCTTCACGTTCTCGTACAGGATCGCGCGGCGCTGCTCGGAAGTCAGGTGGCGCGCGTGCTCGGCGAGCATCTCCTGTGACCACGGCCAGGTCGAGTCGCTGTGCGGGAAGTCGTTCGCCCACATCAGGCGGCGCCAGTTGACGAGGTTGGCGGTCTGGAACGCGACCCAGTCGTCCTGGAACGTGGTGTAGATGTTCTCGCGGAAGTACTCCGACGGCAGCTTCGACAGCGCCTGCCCCGGCGGCAGCCAGTTGCGGTGGCGCTTGTAGGCGTGGTCCATCCGATACATGTAGTGCGGCACCCAGCCGGCGTCCGCCTCGACGCACACGATCTTGAGCGTCGGATGGCGCTCGAACACGCCGCCGAGGATGAAGGTGCCCATGATGTCCTGGCAGCCGCGGATGATCGACAGGAAGCCGTTCATCTTGGGCCCGCGCACCGGGCGCGCGTCGTCGCTCGAGGTCAGGATGTGGAACGAGAGCGGCAGCTCGAGCTCGATCGCGGCGCGCCAGAAGTCGTCGTAGATCGGCGAGTCGTAGTCCTCGACCGCGGGATTGCCCGGCATCATCACGCCGCGCAGGCCGAGCGCCTTGATCGCGTGCAGGTCCGCGATGCCCTCTTCGGGCGAACGCATCGCCGTCTGCCCGATGCCGAGCAGCCGGTCGCGATACGGCGAGCAGTACTCCGTGATCCAGCGGTTGTAGGCGTCGAAGCAGGCCTTCTTGTAGTCGAAGTCCCGGTGGTTGCAGAGCACCATGCCGACGGTCGGGTAGATCACCTCGGCGTCGACGCCGTCGCGCTTCTGGTCGGCGAGGCGCGCGTGCGGATCCCAGCCGCCGCGGTGCATCTCATCGAAGCGGCCGCCGAGGAGGCGCAGCTCTTCCTGCGGCTTCCCGGCTGCCGCCGCCAGCGCGATCGTGATCGGACGCGACATGCCGTCGACCACGAACACGTCGCCGAGCTTGTCCACGCGCTCGAGGCGCGGTGCGCGCGCGCGGAACGCGGGATCGATGTAGTCCACGTAGGTGTTCGGCGGCTCGGTGATGTGCGAGTCGGCCGAGATGATCGGGTGCTCCATCAGTTCCTCCTTCCGCGCAGCAGCCGGCCGGGGAGCGGGCCTGCCGGGTCCACGGCGTCCTTGCCGTGGTCGCGGATCACGGTGCCGTTGACGATCACGTAGTCGATCCCGATCGGATCCGCGACGAGGCGGTCCTGACCCGCGGGCTGATCGTTCACGCGGCGGAGCCCCGTGGTGCCGACGCGGTCGGCGTCGAACACGGTCACGTCGGCCGCCAGACCGGGGGCCAGCCGCCCGCGATCGTCGATGCCCAGCACCTCCGCCGAGCGCGACGTGAGCAGCCGCACGCCCTGCTCGAGCGAGAGCACGCGCTTCTCGCGCACCCAGTGCGCGAGAAGGTGCGTGGCGAAATTCGCGTCGCAGAGCTGGCTCGCGTGCGCGCCGGCGTCGGAGAGGCCGAGCACCACGGACGGATGCACGAGCAGCTCCGCCACGGCGGCCTCGTCGATGTTCGCCGCCGCCAGCCGGAAGCGCGCCGCGAGGTCGTTCGCGAGCGAGAGATCGAGCACCAGCGCCACTGGATCGACGCCCTTCTCGCGCGCGGCCTCCGCGACGACGCGCCCTTCGAGCGCGGGCTCTGTCGGACACCACGAGATCTCGGTGCGCCCCCACATGCCCGTCGGCGCGGTCCGCTCGAGCAGCTGCCGGCGGAAGTCGGGATCCGCGTAGATCCGCTTCTTGCCCTCGAGATCCGCGGCCGAGACCGGCTTGAACAAGGGCGAGCTCTCGAACGGAAACGGCGCCTTCATCTGGTACTCGAACATCAGCGGCCGGCACGCGACCTGCGGCACCACCTGCACGCCTTCGCGCTGCAGCGTGGCGTGGCGCGCGAGCACGTCGCGGTGGCCGGTCGGGCCGAAGGCGCCGGCGAGAAGCGCGGTCCAGGTCACGGGGCGGCCGGTCTTGCGCGCGATCGCGGCGAACTCCTCGGTGAAGAAGCCGCGCCCGATCGTCGCCTGCATCACGCCGTGGCCCGCATCGGCGAGCGCGCCGGCGAGGGTCTCGATCTCGTGGAGCTCCGACGCGCGGCTCGGCACCGGGCGCCCGCCGTAGCCGACGTGCGTCACGGCCTTCGAGGTCGCGAAGCCGAGCGCGCCGGCCGCGAGCCCGTCGGCCACGATCCGGCGCATTTGCGCGATCTCGTCCTCGGTCGCGGGTCGCTCCGTCGCTTCCTCGCCCATCACGTAGAGCCGGACCGGGGTGTGGCCGATGAACGCGCCCACGTTGATCGCCATGCCGCGCCGCTCGATCGCGTCGAGGTACTCCGGAAACGTCTCGAACGGCCAGTCGGCGCCGAGGCCGGTGTTCAGGGCCTGGAGCGACATCCCCTCCACGTTCTCGAGGGTGCGCAGGATCAGGTCGCGGTGCGCGGGCCGCGTGGGTGCCACGCCGAAGCCGCAATTGCCGATCACGACCGTCGTCACGCCGTGCCACGGCGAGATCGTGCACATGCGATCCCAGAGCAGCTGCGCGTCGTAGTGCGTGTGGATGTCGACGAAGCCCGGCGCCACCACCCGGTCGGTCGCGTCGAGCGTCTTCGCCGCGCGCCCGGACACGTCGCCGATCGCGACGACCTTCCCGGCCGAGACGGCGAGATCCGCGACACGCGCGGGCGCGCCCGTTCCGTCGACGACCGTCCCCCCGCGGATCACCAGGTCGTACTGCTCCATGCCTCTCTCCCCGCGCGGCTAGCGCGCTTGCGGACGGAACATCTTGGGCGGCTTGGGCCGCGGGATCTCACCGGGCTCGCTCGCCTCGAGCAGGCGCAGCGCGTCGGCGTGATCGGACGCGGTGAACTCGCGCGTGGTCGCGCAGAACTCGACCAGGATCCCGTTGGGATCACGCGTGTAGATCGAGGTGCACCAGCCGTGGTCGATCTCCATGCACTCGTGGCCGCTGTCGAGCCAGCGCTGGCGCCGGCGCGTCAGATCGTCGAGGCCGTGCGCGGTGAACGCCAGGTGGTTGGTCCAGATCGGCAGCCCGACACCCGTAGCGATCGCGGTCGGGAAGTCCTTCGGCAGCGAGGCGTCGTGCAGATCCCAGAACGCGATCATCGCGCCTTCGCCCGTGTCGTAGAACAGGTGCTTCGCCCAGCCGCCCGGGCCCTCGGTCGGGCCGACCTCGACGCGCACGAGCGAGAAGCCCATGGCGTTGGTGTAGAACTCGTGATTGCCCTTCGCGTCGCGCGTCGCCAACGCGATATGGTGTACGCCCATCGGAAAACCTCCCTAGATCTCCGAGTAGCCCGAGCCGCGCATGTCGAAGCCGATGCCGCGGCCCTTCTCGATCCAGCCGAACTCAGCCAGGATCTGCTGGCTGTAAGTGACGCGGCCGGTGACCTTGTCGAGCGGCTCCGTCGCGAGCAGCAGCGCCGCGCGCGCCATGTACTCGACCGGCTCCGCCTGCGGCACGTCGGGCCGCGGGATCAGGCGGTGGAACAGCACGCCGGGCGTGGGCACGATCTGCGAAGGGCTGACGCAGGTCACGCTGATCCCGTGCGCGTACACCTCCGACGCGAGCCCCTGCGTGAAGCGCTCGAGGGCGGCCTTCTCCGCGCCGTACAGCGTGCCGCCGCGCAGCGGCGGCGTCGGGTACGGACCGCGCCCGGGGCCGATCGCCGCGCCGCTCGAGATGTTCACGATCGCGCCGGAGCTGCGCGCGATCATCTCGTCGAGCACGAGCCGCGACAGGAAGAACGGCCCGTTCACGTTGACGGCCAGCGACTTCTGCCACTTCGACGGCGGGAACTCGCTGATCGGGATGAAGTAGGTGAGCGCGGCGTTGTTCACGAGCACGTCGATGCGCCCGTAGGCCTCGCGCGCGGCGCGCACGAGCTTCTCGCACTCCGCGTACTCGGAGACGTCGCCGGCGATCGGCACCGCCTGACCGCCCGCCGCGAGGATCTCGCCCACCGTCGTCGAGAGCGAGCCCTCGAGCAGCTTGTGGTCGCCCTCGGACAGCGTGCGCGCGACGCACGCCACCCGGGCGCCTTCCGCGGCGAAGAGCTTCGCGATCTCCTTGCCGATGCCGCGGCTCGCGCCCGTCACGAGCGCGGTCTTCCCCTGGAGCTTCCCCATCCGGCCCTCCGCTATCGGGCCATTCTACAAGCGACGCGCGCCAGGTGGCGGTCCTCGTGCCAGCCCTCGTCTGCGTAGACGAGCTCCAGCGGGGCGACGAGGCGCACGAGCTCGCCGCGCTCGAGCAGGTAGCGCCGGCTCGGATGGGCGTGGCGCTCCAGGTTCTGGACGGTCGCGATCTCGCACACCAGCAGGCCGCCCGGCGCCAGGCGTTCCCGAAGGACCTGGAACAGGTCGCGCTGCAGGTACGCGAAGCAGGCGATCCAGTCGAAGGGACCGGGCGGCAGCGGAAGGCACTCGACGTCGAGCGCCTGGGTCTGGAGGCGCAGCCCGAGCGCAGCGGCCGCAGCGTCCGCGCGCGCGAGGGCGACCGGAGATACGTCGACCGCGAGCACCTCGAAGCCGGCGCGCGCCAGCCAGAGCGCCATGCGTCCGGCGCCGCAGGCGACATCGAGCGCCCGGCGGCCCGGCGGCCAATGCGGGCGCAGCAGCTCGAGCCACGCGAGCGAGCCGCCCTCGGCGTGCGTCGCTTCGGACCAGCGGCGATCCCAGCGCTCGCGGTCCGCCTCGCTCACCGCCCCTTCCAGATCGGCGCGCGTTTCTCGACGAACGCCCGCTGCGCCTCGCGCGCGTCTTCCGTGCGCCGGAGCGGGCGGCCGAGCTCTTCCTGGCGGCGATACGCCTCGGGAAGCGGCAGGCCGAGCAGCTCGCGCACGCCGGCGCGCGTCGCGGCCACCGCGAGCGGCGCGTTCGACGCGATCACCGCCGCCATCGCCAGCGCGCGCGGAAGGAGCTCCGCAGCCGGCACCACGTCGTTCACGAGGCCGATCCGCAGCGCGCGCTGGGCGTCGATCGGGCGCGCGCCCAGCAGGAGCTCGTGCGCGTGCACCCAGGGGAGCTGGCGCGGCAGCAGCACCGTCGCGTTGCCCGTGGGGTAGAGCCCGAGCGCGACCTCCTCGAGCGCGAACGTCGCGTGCGGCGCGGCGTAGCGGATCTCGGCGGCGAGCAAGAGATCGAAGCCACCGGCGCGCGCGTGGCCGTTGACCGCGGCGACGAGCGGCTTGCCGAGATCGAACCCCGCGAGCAGCGCGTCCTGCACCGAGCGCAGCCCCTCGAACTCCTCCGGGCTGACCTGCTCCCCGCGCGCGAGCCGCTGCGAGGCGGGAATCGTGGTGTTCATGTCCATGCCGGAGCAGAACACGCGCTGGCCGGCGCCGGTCAGCACCACGCAGCGCACGTCGGGATCGGCCGCCAGCTCGCGCCATGCGCCGGCCAGAGCGCACAACGCGGCCGGGTCGAGGCTGTTCGCTTTCTGCGGTCGATCGAGGGTAACGAGCGCGACGTGCGCCTCTGCCGCCCGCCGCTCGACGCGGACGCTCAATGCTCGCCGTAGCTTCCGAGCCAGCGATCGCCCCAGCGGCGGAACGACGACAGCACGTCGGCGAGATCCCGCGCCTTTGGCGTCAGCCGGTACTCGTAGCGATCCGGACGGGTCTGGTAGCGGACGCGCTCGAACAGTCCCTCTTCGACCATGTGCCGCAGGCGCCCCGAGAGGATGTTGCGCGCGATCCCGAGCTGCTCGCGGAACCCCTCGAACCGGTTCGTCCCCTCGGAAGCGCGCAAGAGCAGGAGCAGCGTCCAGCGATCTCCAACGACCTCGAGGCTCTTGGAGACGGCGCATGCCTTGCTCAGCGTGTCCGTCGACCGCGACCTCTGCCCGATTCCCGTCATGCCCGCCCGTCCTCCGTTGATTCCAGCGTCAAGCCGGCCGGAGTGAAACACGTAGAGCCGCGAGTCGGCAAGCGTGGCGATGCGAAATCCGTAATCGGTCCGACCATCTAGTGATGGAAAAGTCGCAGGTTCGTTCGTACCAGCGCGATCCCGTGCTCGCGGCACGCCTGCTCGATCTCGGGATCGCGTGCAGAGCCGCCGGGCTGCGCGATGAACTTCACACCGTGACGGGCCGCGTGATCCACGTTGTCGCGGAACGGGATGAAGCCGTCCGAAGCCAGGGCGACCCCGTCGAGCTTGCCGAGCCACGCGCGTCGCTCCGCCTCGGTCAGCGGGGGAGCGGGCGCCTCGAGCGCCTGACGCAGCGCATCCGCCTCGGCGGACAGCAGGTCCCCCTCGACGTAGCGCACGCGCCAGTTGATCCGGTCCTGCCGGCGCACGCCCTGCTTGAAGCGCAGGCCGAGCACCCTCTCGTGCCGCAACAGATGCCAGGTGTCCGCCTTGGCGCCGGCGAGCTTGGTGCAGTCCACGCGCGACTGCTGTCCGGCGCCGATCCCGATCGTCTGTCCGCCGAGCGCATAGCCGATGGAGTTCGACTGCGTGTACTTGAGTGCAACGAGCGCGAGCAGCAGGTCGCGCCGGGCCGCGGGCGTGAGCGCGCCGCAGCGCACGTCGGCGAGGTCCGCGTCGCCGATCGCGTGCGCGTTGCGGTCCTGCACCAGCCGCACGCCGTAGAGCTCGCGCGACTCGCGCGCGGGCGGCGCGAAGTCCGGGTCCGCGCGCAGCACCAGGAAGCGGCCGTCCTGCTTCTTGCGCAGGATCTCGAGCGCGTCGGCGTCGAAGCCCGGGGCGACGACGCCGTCCGACACCACGCCGCGCAGGAACTCCGCGGCGGCGCGGTCCACGGGATCGGAGAACGCGGCGATGTCGCCGAACGAGCTCTTGGGATCGGCCCCGCGCGCGCGCACGTAGGCGAGCGCGCTCGGCGTGAGTACCTGGCCCTCGACCTCGTAGGCGCGCGCCAGCTCGGGCTCGAGCGGCACCGCGACCGCCGCCCCGGCCGGCGACACGTGCTTGAAGCTCGCCGCCGCGGGGAGCCCGAGCGCAGCGCGCAGCTCGCGCACGAGCTGCCATGCGTTGAGCGCGTCGAGCAGGTTGATCAGCGAAGGCTGGCCGTTCAAGAGCTCGACCGGCATGCGCCCGCCGTCGACCGGCTCGGCGCTGGCGTACTTCTGATGCGGGTTGATCCCGTAGCGGAGCTGCATCGGCCCGCATGATGCTGCGCCGCCGAGGCTCCCGCTAGAGCCGATCCAGCACGTAGACCTGCTCGGCGTCGAGAGAGAACGCGCGCGCGACACGCCATGGCTCGCCGGCGACGAGGCTCTCGACGCGGCGCGCGGCACTCTCGCGCATGCCGCGCGCCTTGCCCCCGAGACTCGCGGTCGGAAACGAGACGACCAGCCTTGGGGCGCGGAGCGACCGCAAGAGCCGGGTTCCCGCCGACGCGTCGAGCCGGTCGAGCGCGGGCAGCACCTTCAAGAGCAGCGCGACGTCCACCTCGTCCGGCGGGCCGGCGCGCGACAGATCGCAGGCGAAGGCGCGGCCCGGCAGGCGCGCGCGCGCGAAGAAGGCGTTCAGGAAATCGACGAGGTCGAGGTCCACGTCGCAGGCGCGGTAGTCGAGCTCGCGCGCGCGAGAGAGCCAGAGCAATGCAAGCGGCTGCATGCCGCAGCCGAGGTCGAGCACGCGCGCCCCCGGGCGGAGCTCGGAGTCGAGCTCGCGCCAGAAGCGCTCGAGCTCGGGGAGCCGCTCGCGCGTGGAGGTGTGTGCGGCGAGGATCGCGCGCGCGGCGGCACGCAGCGGGTCGCCGTCGGCCGCCGCCTCGAGAGACGCGCACCAGTCGGCAAAGCGCGGCGCCGGCAGGCAGGCGCCGATCACCTGGTGGAGCTGGCGGCGCGTGGCCTGGATCGCGTCGGCGAGACGCGCGCGTCGCTCGAGCTCGCGGCGGCCGATCGAGGCGACCAGCCCGGGCAGCACGCGCGCGTACTTGCGGCTGCGGAGCACGGCCTCGACCAGCCGCACGACTTCGGGATCAGCGGACTGCGCTGCCTTCGCCACGGAGAAGCGCGCAGAGACGCGCCATGAAGCGCAGGTTGTGGAGCGTGGCCAGGCGCGAGTAGAGCGCGTCCTCGAGCTCGAACAGGTGGTGCAGGTAGGCCGTCGAGTAGCGGCGACAGCAGAGCGCGTCGCAATGGAGCGAGATCGGCGCGCGCGTGCGCGAGTGACGCTTGTCCTCGATGTAGCAGGTCGAGAGCCACTCGCCCCCGGGCGTGAGCTCGAGCCCTGCTGGGTCGACCTCGAAGCAGTACAGTCGACCTCGGCGCGCGTCGCGCGTGGGGAGCGCGCTGTCGAAGAGGCCGTAGCCGAGCGCAGTGCAGGTGGCGATCGAACGCGGGTGCCCCACGCCGAGCGCGTGCAGCGGCAGCTCGCGCGGCACCAGCCCGCGCGTATACGCCAGCGTCTCCTCCAGCAGGCGGCCTTCGGAGTCGAGTGGAAAGCCGCCGAAGCCGTAGCCGTCGAAGCCGAGCGCGCAGAGCTCCGCCGCGCAGCGCTCGCGCAGCGCGTGCGACGTTCCCCCCTGGATCACGCCGAACAGCAACGGGCGCGCGCCGGCGTCGAGGCGCTTCTCGTCGAGCAGCCGGTCGAACTCGGCGCGCGAGCGACGCGCCCAGGCGACGGTGCGCTTCACCGCCTCTTCCTGGCGCGCGAGTGGGTCGTCGGGGTGCGTGCAGTCGTCGAGGCAGAACAGCAGATCGGAGCCGTAGGCGAGCTGGAGCTGGACGCTCTTCTCGGGCGTGAGCCGGAACTCGCGCTCGCCCGCGGCGCGCCGCCAGGTCAGCCCGTCGTCGGAGACACGCCCAAGACGCGGGTCGTTGCGCACGATCGACCACGCCTGGAAGCCGCCGGAGTCGGTCGCGATCGGACCGGACCAGCCCGAGAGCGCGTGCAGCCCACCGAGCGCGCGCACCGCGCCGGAGCCGGGGCGCTGCATCACGTGGAAGACGTTCATCATCAGGGCAGCGACGCCGCACGCCTCGAGGTCCGCGGCGTCGAGCGCGCGCACCACCGCGCGCGTGGCGTCCGGCAGAAATGTCGGGAGCGACAGCGCGCCGTGCCCGAGCGCGAGCACCGAGCTACTCGCCACCGGGAGCGCCTGCGATCACGACGGTGAACTCGCCGAGGAGCTTCTGCTGCTTCGCGCGCACAGCCAGCTCCGACAGGCGCCCGCGCCAGACCTGCTCGTGGAGCTTCGTCAGGTCGTTCGCGAGCGCTGCCGGTCGGTCGCCGTACACCTCGAGCGCAGCGGACAGGAAGGCCTCGAGCCGGTGCGGGCTCTCGTAGAACACGAGTGTGTGGGGCGAGTCGCGATCCAGCGCGAGGAAGCGCGTGCGCGGCCCGGCGCGCCGTGGTGGAAAGCCGCGGAAGCTGAAGCTCGCGACGGGCAAGCCGGAGAGCACGAGCGCCGCGATCACCGCGCTGGCCCCCGGGATCATCGTGACCGCGATCTCCGCCGCGATCGCGGCGCGCACCAGCGTGAAGCCGGGATCGGAGATCCCCGGCGTGCCGGCGTTGGTGACGAGGGCGACACTCTGCCCGGCGCGCAATGCCTCGAGGATGCGCTCGCCGGCGCGCGTCTCGTTGTGCTCGTGGAACGCGAGCTGCCGCGCCGAAATGCCGTGGTGCGCGAGTAGCCGCCCCGTGCGACGCGTGTCCTCGCTCGCGACGAGATCCACCTTGCGCAGCGTCTCGAGCGCGCGCAGCGACAGGTCGCCAAGATTCCCGATCGGCGTCGCCACCAGATACAGCACGCCAGAAGAATAGGACGATCAGCGCCGTGCGCGCCGCCCCGCGAGCTCGCGCGCGAAGAGCGGCGCGAGCGTCCAGGGTTCGACGAGATAGCGCGTCCACAGCCGGCGCGGCTCGGCCGCCAGGCGATACAGCCACTCCAGGCCGAGCTGCCCGGCGACGCGCGGCGGTGTCGGCAGCGCGCCCGCGACGTAGTCGAAGCAGGCCCCGCACGGCAGCACCACCGCCGGGCCGAGCTCGTCCCGGTTCTCGCGAATCCAGAGCTCCTGGCGCGGCATGCCCATGCCGACGAACACGAGCTGCGGCCGGAAGGCGCCGATCTTCTCCGCGATCGCGGGACCCGCCGCGGGCTCGAACCAGCCGTGCTCGGTGTCGATCTCGAGGCCAGGATGGCGTTCCCGCAGGCGTGTGGCGGCGAGCGCCGCGACACCGGGGCGACCGGCCAGACAGAACACGCGCCAGTGCTCGCGTGCGGCCAGCGCCGCCAGCGGCTCGATCCAGTCGGCGTAGGTGGTGCGGTGCTCGCGGGAGAGCGGAAGGCCGAGCAGGCGGGCCGCGTACACCAGCGCCATGCCGTCCACGTGCACGACGTCCGCCTCGCGGTAGAACGCCTGCAGGCGCGGGTCGCGGCGGCAGAGCGCAACGCTGTGCAGGTTGTGGTGCGCGACGACACCGCCCTGCCCCGCACGCACCAGCTCTGCTACCCGCGCCGAGAGCGCAGCTCGAGACAGCACGTCGACGCGCGCGCCGAGCAGCGTGACGGACCTGGGCGGGGCCACGCGCCTCTCTTCGGCGACAGAGATCGCCGGGGCGAGCCGAAAAGACCCGCGGGAGGGGACAGTGCTGGCGCCACGCGTGCTCGCCATCGTTCCGGCGCGCGGCGGGTCCAAGGGGATCCGGCGCAAGAACGTGCGGCTGCTCGCCGGGCGTCCCCTGATCGCGCACGTGCTCGTGGCCGTGGCCGGCTCGCGCTTCCAGCCGTCGCTCTGGGTCACCACGGACGACGAGGAGATCGCGGAGATCGCCGCTCGCTTCGGCGCGCGCGTGCTGCCGCGCCCGGCCGAGCTCGGCGGCGACGCCGTGACCCTGGATCCGGTCGTGCACCACGCGGTCGGCGCGATCGAGGAGTGCTGTGCGCAGAGCTTCGACGTCGTGGTCACCGTGCAGCCGACGAGCCCGCTGCTCACGAGCGCGCGCTTCGACGCGGCGGTCGCGGCTCTCGTCGACGACGGCTACGACACCGCGTTGTCGGTCGTCGATGACCGGCACCTGCGCTGGCTCGGCGATCCGGAGCGCCCACGCCCCGGACAGAGCGAGCGCAAGAACCGCCAGACGCTCGAGCCCGCCTGGCGCGAGACCGGCGCACTGCTCGCGACGCGCCGCGAATGGGTCGCGCCCGACAGCCGCTTCGGCCCGCGCGTGCGGCTGCTCCCGGTGCCGGAGCGCGAGGCGGTCGACATCGATGCGCCCGCCGACTGGTGGCTGGCGCAGCAGTGGCTCGAGCGCCGGCGCATCGCGGTGCGCGTGGACGGGGGCGGTGGTCTCGGACTCGGTCACGTGTACCGCCAGCTCACGCTCTGCTCGCGGCTGTTCAACCACGAGATCCGCTTCTTCATGGACCCGAAGGGCGCGGACGGCGTCGCGCTGGCGGAGAGTCACGGCGTGGCGCTCGAGCGCTGCGCGCCGGAGCAGTTCGCGACGCGGCTGGCGGCGTTCGAGCCGCACGTGGTGCTCGTCGACGTGCTCGACACCGAGGCCGCCTGGGTCGAGTCCGTGCGCGGGCCCGGGCGCTTCGTCGCGACCTTCGAGGATCTGGGCACGGGCGCCGACGCCGCGGACCTGGTCGTGAACGAGCTCTATGCCGACGCCCGCGCCGATGGCGTGCGCCGCATCTGCGGGCCCGAGGTCGCCTGCCTGCGCGAGGAGTTCCACGCGCTGGCGCCGCATCCGACGCGGCCCGTGGTCGCAGAGGTGCTGGTCACGTTCGGCGGCACCGATCCCGCGAACCTGACGCTGCGCGCGCTCGAGGCGCTCGACCAGGTTCCAGCGGACTTCGCGGTGACGGTCGTGCTCGGCCGCGGCTACGCGGCCGAGGCGAGCCTGCAGCCGTGGGCCCGGCGCACGCGCCGCTCGCACACGATCACCCGCGACGCGCGCGCGATCAGCGCACACATGTCGCGCGCCGACCTCGCGATCAGCTCCGCCGGGCGCACCGTGTACGAGCTGATCGCCTGCCGCACCCCCACGCTGGTGCTGGCGCAGAACGAGCGCGAGGAGCGGCACTGCTGCGCACGCGAGGCCTACGGCGTGCGCAACCTCGGGCTCGGGCGCCTGCGCGCGCCCGACGAGATCGCGCGAGCGGTCGCCGACGTCCTGCCCTTCGAAGCGCGCGAGGAGATGCGGCTGGCGATGCTCGGGCTCGACCTGTGGCAGGGTCCCGAGCGTATCCTGCGCGCGATCTTCGACGGCCTCGCGGCGCGCGAGCGACACCACGCCGCGCTGCGCAGCGATCTGCAACTGGAGGCGCGCTAGTGCGCATCGGACGCCACGCGATCGACGCGGACGCGCCGCCGTACCTGATCGCGGAGGTCGGCGTGAACCACGAGAACGACCTCGAGCTTGCCGAGCGCATGATCGGCGAGGTCGCGCGCGCCGGCGCCCAGGCGGTGAAGTTCCAGACCTACAAGGCGGGCAAGCTCGCCTCGCGCGAGAGCGCCGCCTACTGGGATCAGAGCAAGGAGCCGGCGGCGTCGCAGTTCGAGCTGTTCCAGCGCTACGACCGCTTCGGCCGCGTCGAATACGAGTCGCTCGCCGCGAGCTGCGACAAGGCCGGCGTGGACTTCCTGTCGACGCCCTTCGACACCGACTGCGTCGTCTGGCTCGCGGAGCTGGTGCCGGCGTTCAAGATCGCC
Organism: uncultured Myxococcales bacterium; assembly: GCA_964454165.1. Lineage (GTDB taxonomy): Bacteria > Myxococcota_A > UBA9160 > SZUA-336 > SZUA-336 > CAYVQJ01. The sequence goes on from CAYVQJ010000112.1 coordinate 124,816, forward strand.
TCCGCGGATCTCACGCACCTGCCGCTCCTCGAAGCGGTCGCGGCGACGGCCAAGCCCGTGATCCTGTCCAGCGGCGCCTCCACCCTCGACGAGACGCGCGCCGCGGTGCGCTTCCTCGAGGACCACGGCTCGGGCGAGGTCGCGATCCTGCACTGCGTGCTCGCCTACCCGACCGCGCCCGCCGACGCGAACCTGGCGGTGATCCACGCGCTGCGCGCCGCGTTTCCCGATCACGTCGTCGGCTATTCGGACCACGTCCCACCGGATCCGCGCATGCGCGTGCTCGCCGCGGCGTATCTGCTCGGCGCGCGCGTGATCGAGAAGCACTACACGTTCGACAAGCGGCGCCCCGGCAACGATCACTACCACGCCATGGACGAGGCGGACCTGCGCACTGCCGTGGGCGAGATCGCGGCGCTGCGCGAGCTCTGCGGCCGCGGTGAGAAGCGCGTGCTGCCGGCGGAGCAGGCCGCGCGCCTGCACGCGCGCCGCTCGCTGGTCGCCGCGCGAGACCTGCCGGCGGGTCACGTGCTCGCCGCGGGCGATCTCGAGATCAAGCGGCCGGGCACGGGCCTGGCACCACAGGAGCTTCCGCGCGTGATCGGCCGCGCGCTGGCGCGCCCCGTGCGCGCGGATCAGGTGCTGGTCGAGAGCGATCTCGACGGCCTGCGAGCCCCGCGCTGAGCGCCGACTACGTCCTGCTCTCCGGCGCGCGCAAGAACGTCGGCGACTTCCTGATCGCTGCGCGCGGTCAGGCGCTGCTCGAGCGCTACCGACCCGACCGCACGTTCGAGCGCGTCGATCGCGGCACGCCGCTCGACGACAAGCTCGGTGAGATCAACGCCGCGCGCGCGGTGATCCTGCTCGGCGGGCCCGCCTACGCGCGTGACTTCTGGCCCGGCGTGTATCCGCTGTGCCGCGAGCTCGCGCGGCTCGAGGTTCCCGTGATCCCGCTAGCGCTCGGCTGGTGTGGCGAGCCCGCCCGCGCCCCGGAGCGCTTCGCGTTCGACGCCGAGGCGCTGCGCGCACTGCGCTGGATCCACGGGCGGATCGAGCAGAGCTCCTGCCGCGACGACCTGACCCGCGAGATCCTGCGGCGCCACGGGATCTCGAACAGCGTGGTGACCGGCTGCACGGTCTGGCACGACCCCGATTCGGTGGGGCGGGAGTTCGCGCATCCGGAGCGGATCGAGCGCCTGGTGTTCACGCCGGGTGCGCGGCGTGTGCTGGTCCCGCAGAACGCCGCCCTGCTCATCCGACTGCGGCGCCGCTTCCCCCAGGCCGAGATCGCCTGCGTGTTCCATCGCGGACTCGACGCCGACGCGTTCACGCGCAGGAGCGACGCCTGGCTGGCGCGCGGTCTCGCCGGGCTGGCGCGGCGGCTCGGCTGCAACGTGGTCGATGCGGCGTTCGACGTCGAGAAGCTCCGCTTCTACCGCGACTGCGATCTGCACGTCGGCTATCGCGTGCACGCGCACCTGGCGTTCCTGTCGCTGCGCAAGCCGAGCTTTCTGCTCGCGGAGGACGGGCGCGGGATCGGCGCCGCCGAGAGCCTCGGGCTCGCGGACGGGTACGCGCGCCGCCGCGGGGCGCTCGCGCGTCTGCTCGCGCGTTTGGACGCGGAGGTCGCGAGTCGCTTCGCCGGCTTCGCCCCCGTCGCCGCGCGCCTCGACGCCGCGTACGCACGCATGCGCCAGTTCCTCGACGCGCTCCCCTGAGTCACCTGCGCGCGGTGATCCCGTCGGCGATCGAGGCGGCGATCGCCTCTGCGGCGCGCGGGGTCGTGCAAGCGCAGAAGTCAGCGAGGATCGCGCGCAGGTCCGGCGGCTCGGCGCGCAGCTGCTCCAGCGTCGCGAGCAGCTCGGCACCGCTTCGCGTCACCGCGATGTCCGGGTGCGAGCCCAGCGACAGGTCAGCCAGCGCCGCGGGGAACGCGCCGAGGTGCACCACGACCGCTCGCCCGAGCGCCATCGCCTCGAGCGCGGCGGTCGACATGGCGGTGACGACGAACTCCGCGTCGGCGACGTCGCGTTCGAGCGGCTGCTCGCGTCCGAGCGAGACTTCGACGCCGGCGAGCGTGCGGTACCACGCCGGATCCTCGCGCGGGTGCACGCGCACGCGCAGCGTCCACGGCGTCGCGGCGACGAGCGCCGCCAGCGCCGAGAGCTCGCGCCGCTGGCACTCCGCGAGCTGCGCCTCGTCGTGCCACGCGAACGATCCCGTGAGGTAGAGCAGGCGCCCGCGCGGCGCACGCGGCCCAGGCGCGCGGCTGAACAGCGGCGCCAGGCGCGGCAGTCCCGTCGTCTCGAGCCGGGAGCGCACGCCCTGCTCGGCGAAGGCACGCGTCACGAACGGCCCCATGGTGTAGATCCGGTCGACGGGCGTGTGGCCGGCGAGTCCGGGCACGAAGGCGCCCGCGCCGAAGGCCTCGCCGAGCGCCAGCAGCGCCCGACGCGCGCGGAATGCAGCGGCACGCCGAAGCCGCCAGCCGACAGCGCCCGCCGCGAGACCAGCGCGCGCTGCCCGGGCGATCAGGCCGTCCCAGAGGATCGCTGTGAAGCGCCGCTCGCGCCGCGCGCAGGCGAGCAGCGCGCGCTCGCTCGCTCCGTCCATCCCGACCACGACGCCGGCGCGGCCGCGCGCGGTATCGCGCAGCGCAGGCAGACAGCGCGCCACCGCGAGCGCGCGCGCCGGCAGCGAGAGCAGCGCGAACGGCGGCTCGAGCGCGGGCACGTTGAGCGACGCGAAGCCGACGCCGTTCGGAAGCGGGCCCGCCGCGGCGGCCGCGCGCGCGACGCCCTGACCGTAGATCGCGTCGAGCCCGAGCAGCGTGACGCGCAGGCCCCGGCGCGCCAGCTCGGCAGCCACCGGCAGCGCGTTCGCGAAGTGGTTCTCGTTCGCGCACGCCAGCAGGATCGAGCCGGCGTCGCCGCCGCCCACGGCTATGCCGCTCGCACGGGAGCGCGCAGTCGCAGGACCGCGAGCCGCGCGTACCTCCCGAGCCACGTCGGATCCGCGAGACACGCCCGAAGCAGATGCCAGAGCGCCCCGGCCAGGCTCGGCTCCGCCCGCCATGCGAAGTGTTGTCGTGCCGCGGCCAGAGCCCTGCGCTCCGCCGGGAGCAGGCCATGGCGCCGCCGCACGTCCTCGCACGCGCTCTCCACGCAGTCGCGCTGCGTGGAGGCACTGCGCGCGTCCGCGAACTCGACCCGCTCCGGCCGCACGGCGAACACGCCCGGCACGTATTTGATGCGCGTGCGCAGCGCGAGCTCGAGCTCGAATTTCCAGTCCGCGCAGGTTGTCAGGCGCTCGTCGAAGCCGCCGATCTCGTCGTAGAGTCGGCGCGAGAAGATCGCCCCGTGCAGGCGCAGGCGCTGACGCGCGAGCGGAAGGAAGAGCCCGCCCTCCTGCGGTCGCCGCGGCAGCGTGCGCATCCGAGCACCGCGCGCGCTCGTCACGCGCGCGCTGGAGTAGAACACCTCGAACGCCGGGAAGTGCGCGCGGACCGCGGCGAGCTCGGCCTCGAGCTTCCCGGGCAGGAGCTCCTCGTCCGCCTGCAGGATCGAGATCAGATCCGCGCCCGACGCCAGCACGCAGGCGTTGCGAAGCGCCGCGGCGCCGCGACTCCGCTCGAGCAGCACCGGGCGGATCCGCTTCGGGTGGCGTCGCACGTAGTCCTCGATCACGTCGCCCGAGTCGTCGCTCGAGCCATCGTCGCCGACGACGATCTCGTCCGGCAGCACGGATTGCGCGAGCACGCTGTCGAGCGCACGGGCGAGCGAGTGCGCCTGGTTCGAACCCACGACGAGCTGTGCGAAACGCAGCGACAAGCCGGACCCTCGCCGTCCTCGACCCGCTCTCCCATCGGCGCCGCGGGAAGCTCCTTTAGGGCGCTAGAACCAGCCCTTGTAGAAGGGGGCCTGCGGCCCCGGCGGCTCGCGGAGCGCGAGCACGAGCAGGCCGGCGTCGACGTCGGCGGCGAGCACTACGCGGTGCGGGCCGGCGGCGAGCTCGAGCGTGCCTCCTGGCGCCACGCGCGCGCCGTCCACCTGCAGGTCACCGCCGGGGGCGCGCGGCAGCCAGCGGTAGCGACCACCGACGATCAGCTCGAGCGTCTGCGCCTCGGCGGCGCGGCCCGAGATGCGGCGACCCGGCACCCAGACCGAGGCGAAGTACGGCTGGTAGTGCTCGCGCCAGAAGCTCTGGATCGCGGGCGGGAACTGGTTCATGCGCCACGACGACACCATGAACCGGACCGGCCGCGCGCGGAACTCGTCCAGGAACAGCTGTCCGTGCTCCGGCGCGAGCGGCCCGGAGAAGCGCTTGGCGATGCTCTGCGAGAAGTACACCGGGAACGGGTCGGGATCGCTGCGGCAGAAGTTCGCGTGCTCCGCCTGGAAGCCGCGATCGTCGGCCTGAAAGTTGCGCGCGACGAAGGCGAGGCTCGCCGCCTGCACCGACTGCGTGTCGCGGAGCAGGTCACGCGACTCGAGAAGCGTCTGTGCGCCGAGCACGAGCCAGACACCGCCGAACACGAGCGCCTCGGCGCGCGGCAGGCGCGCGCGGAGCTCCGCACGGATCGCGTCGGCCCCGAGTGCTATCGCGACCGCGGGGAACAGGCCGAGCGTCATCCAGAAGTAGAAGAAGGCGCCGGCGTGCAAGAGCGCGATCGCGGTGCCGAGCGCGAGCACCGCCCAGGCCACGACGAGCGCCGCGGGCCGCTCGCCGCGCCGCAGCGCGACCGCGCTCGCGATCGCGAGCGCCGCGAGCAACACGCAGTGCGGCACGAGCGTCGGCAGCATCGCGCGGTAGTGCGCGAAGCCGAGCGTCTCGCGGTAGAACGCGAACGCGCGGAGGGTTCCCTCGACGACGGCGCCAGACGCGACGCGATAGAAGGCCGCGATGCCGGCGTCGAAGGCGAGCACGACCGCGAGCGCACACAGCGCACAGACGACGGCGCGGCGCGCCGCTCTCGCGGGCGCGCGGTCGGGCGCCGAGAGCTCGGCGAATGCCGCGAGCAGTGCGATCAGCGCGGCGACGTAGACCAGCTTCTGTGTCGCCAGGAAGCCGAGGCCGAAGGCGACGCCTGCCAGCGCAGCCAGCCACGGCCGCCGGCGCGACGCCAGCAGCGCCACGCCGCCCCAGAGCCCCGCGCAGAGCGCGATCTGGTCCGTGCGCACCTGCAGCGACCAGCGCAGGAACGCCGGGACACCCGCGAGCAGTGCTGTGCCGAGCGCGGCGTTCGAGATCCGGTGCGGCGAGGCGCGTCCGACCTCGAACAGCAGCGCGAAGAGTCCCGCGAGCAAGCCCGCGGTGAGCGCGAGCCAGGCCAGCCGCGCCCGCCGCACGGCGCCGATCTCGTCGTCGCAGTCGCCGACGAACGGCACGAGCGCGAGCGTGCCCAGGCCGGGACGCCCGCCCGTCCGCAGCTCGTCGCCGCGCGCGGCGAGGGCGGCCCGGTCGAGCAGCGCGAACTCGTCCCAGTTCACGCTCTCGGTGCGGACCTGGACCACGCGCAGTGTGAGCAGGGGCAGCAGGATCGCCGCGGCCAGCGCGAGCGCGGTCGCACGTGTCACGAGCGCCTCACGCCGACGCCTCGTGCTCGCGACAACGCGGTCGTCGCTGTGTGCGCCTGGCTGCACCTGATCACGGCGAACGCGGACACGCGTTGCTCCCCCGCTCCCGCTATCGGCCCCGTGCGTGTCGCCGCTGAGAGCGCCCTCTCGGTCGGCCGTCGGCTGCTTTCTCAAGCGCCTCCGACCCGTCCCCGATCAGCTTGCACGGATGCGCGCCATCACGCCGGCCGCGTTGATCTCCCGCGCGTTCGCGCCCGTCGCGCGCGTGCTGTCTCCGGAGGCCCGCGAGAGCCTGGCGTACCTGTCCGGCGAAGCGGGCGGGCGCGGACTCGCGTACCTGGCGCTGCTGGCGTGCGCTGCCTTGCTCCCGGTCGAGGAGTTCGGCGCACTCTGTCTCTACCTGACGCTCGTCGCGCTGCTCGCGATCCCGAGCGGACTCGGGCTGCCCGCCGCGATCGTGCGCTTCTGCTTCCGAGCGGACCCGCTGGCCGCGGTCCTCGGCACCGCAGCACTGCTCGGCGCGGCGTCCGCACTCGTGCTCGGCGCCGCGGTCTGGCTGGCGCGCTCCTCTCTCGCGGAGTTCGTGGGCGTCGCACCCGCGCTGATAGCACTCGCAGCACTCGGCGCGCCCGCCCAGGCGCTGCGCCAGGCGTGGCTGGCATCGCTGCGCGGGCGCAACCGCGGCGCGCTGCACGCGCTCACCCAGTGCGCGGAGCCCGCGCTCCTGCTCGGAGCGCTCGCCGTTCTGGCGCGGAGCGGCGCGAGGCTCGACGCGACCGCGGCGGCGCTCGCCTGTACCGGCGCCACGCTCGCGATCGGGCTCGCGGGCCTCGCCGCGTGGCGTCGCTCGCCGGGACTCGCGTTCGAGACGCCCCTCTGCGCGCCACTGCTGCGCTTCTCGGTTCCGCTCATCGCGCACGCGTTCGCGATCGCGGCGCTGGCGGGCTTCGATCAGATCATCGTGAACCAGACGCTCGGCGAGCGCGCGACCGGCATCTACGGCTTCGCCTACCGGCTCGGGATGGTGATGCAGGCGCTCTGCGTCGGCTTCTCGGCGTGGTGGACGCCGCGCATGCTCGCGCTCCTGGCGAGCCCCGCGCGCGAACGCGGCATCGACGCATTGGCGCAACGCTCCACCACGGCACTGTGCGCGGCCGCGGCGGTCCTGATGTTCGCGCTGCCGCCACTCGCGCGGCTGCTCGGCGGAGCGCGCTACGCGGAGGGCGCACCACTCGTCCCGATCATCGTGTACGGCTACCTCTGGTTCGCGCTGTACACCTTCGCCATCGCGTACCTGCTGCACGCGCAGCAGACCGCGCGCATCGCCATCGGCAGCGCGGGCGCGATGCTCGTGAACGTGGGGCTGAACTACCTGCTGGTGCCACGCTTCGGCCTGCTGGCGGCGGCGCTGATCACGGTCGTGGGCTACGCCGCGCTGTTCGCCACGCAGTGGCTCGGCGTGCGTTCGCTGCGGCCCGAGATTCGCTTCGGGCGACTGTGCGCCAAGGCGCTCGCATGCGCGCCGCTCGCGTGGGGCGCCTGGTGGTGGGCGCAGCCGTGACCCATCCGCGCTGGATCCTGCGCGTGCTGGCGCTGCGGCTGCGCGGGGTGCGCTGCTCGTTCGACGGCGTGCGCGTCGACGCCGCGTCGCGCGTGGCGCCGGGCGCGCTGCTCGCCGCCGGCGTGAATCTGATCGACACGCGCGTGGAGCGCTTCAGCGCGCTGGGACGCTCGGCGAAGTGCCAGCTCGCGGACGTCGGGCCGTTCTGCTCGATCGCCTCGGACGCGACGCTCGGCGCGACCGCGCACCCGCTGGATCGCGCGACCACGCACGCGTTCCCGTACCGGCGCGCGGCGGGCGGCCTCGGCGAAGACGTGCCGCTGCCGCGACCGCGGACGCGACTCGGGCCCGACGTCTGGGTCGGCGCGCACGCGATCGTGCTGCCCGGCGTCGCGATCGGCGCAGGAGCGGTGCTCGGCGCGGGCAGCGTGATCACGCGCGACGTCGCGCCCTACTCGATCGTCGCCGGCTCCCCCGCACGCGAGCTGCGCCGCCGCGTGCCCGACGACTGGGCGTCGCGTCTGCAGAAGCTCGCGTGGTGGGACTGGCCGATCGAGACGCTGCGCCGGAACCTCGACCTCTTCCGCGCCCCGCTCAGCGCCGAAGTGCTCGAGGCCCTGGAGGCGATCGCCGACGCGCGGCGCTAGAACGCGCCGCGACCCGAGAGGACGGTCCACGCCGTGCGCAGCAGGATCCAGGCGTCGCCGAGCAGCGAGCGGTTGTGGATGTAATAGAAGTCGTACTGCAGGTTGGCGTGCATCGGCAGGTCCTTGCGGCCGAGGATCTGCCACAAGCCGGTGATTCCTGGCGGCACCAGCAGGCGGCGGCGCTGCCAGTCGTCGTACTGCTCGACGATGAACGGCATCTCCGGGCGCGGTCCCACCAGGCTCATCTCGCCGCGGAGCACATTCAGCAGTTGCGGCAGCTCGTCCAGGCTGGTGCGCCTGAGGAAGCGGCCGAACGGCGTCACGCGTGCGTCGTCGCGATCGCTCGGCGCGGGCGCGTAGGGAGCGGCGCCGGCGCGCATGGTGCGGAACTTCCACATCAGGAACGGCACGCCGCCCTTCCCCACGCGGAGCTGCCGGAACAGTGCGGGGCCGCCGTCGTCGCGGCGAATGCGCCAGGCGATCCACGCCCAGAGCGGCGCCGTGGCGATGAGCCCGAGCGCCGCAACCGAGATGTCGAACGCGCGCTTGCAGACGCGGTAGGCGCGCCCGGTGCGCGGCGCGCCGAGGCGCACCAGCGGCATGTCGTCGAGCAGCTCGACCGGCGCGCTCGTCGTCAGCACGTCGAACAGCGCGGTGACCATGCGAAACGAGACGGGCAGCCCGTCGCACTCGAGCACCAGCGAGAGCAGCCGCTCGTGCGCGAGCGACGGGATCGCGAACACGACCTCGTCGACGGCGTGGCGCTCGGCGATCTCGCGCAGCTCGGCCAGTCGCCCGAGCACGGGCCGGCGGGCCGCACGCCCGGCCGCAGCCGGGTCGTCGTCCAGGAAGCCGACGACGGCGTAGCCGGAGCGCGGGTTGTCTTCGATGCGCTGCAGCAGTCGGATGCCCGTGGTGCCGGCGCCGACCACGAGCGCGCGCGCGTCGCACCAGCCGCGCGAGCGCAGCCGCCGCTCGAGCGCGCGGAAGCCTGCGCGATTGGCGCCCTGAAGTACGAGCGCCAGGCCCGCGCTCCAGAACACGATGCTCCGGCCGAGCTCGATCTCGCGCCAGAAGAACCCGATCGACGCCACGACCAGCAGGCCGAGCACGCCGCCGCGGAGCAACGCTCGCGCTTCCTCGACGGCGCTGGCGCCGCGCGGAAGCTGGTAGATCCCGAACAGCCAGCACGAGCCGATCCAGCCGCCGACCACGAGCGGCAGCGCGGCCAGATAGAGCTCGGCCGCGTTGATCGGCCCGAGCCAGCCCGCGAGCTGCGAGCGCAGCTCGAAGGCGCCGCACCACGCGGCCGACACCAGCACGACATCGGCGTAGAGATGTGCGCGGCGCAGCAGCGCCCGATCGAGCCGCCGCTCACGCGCCGGAGCGCGCCCGAGCGGCAGCGCCTGCGCACGCGTGGCGTCCATGCCCCTACGATCGGGAACACCCGACGCGACTTGAGCAAGCGCGAAGCGCGCGCAGCGAGGCGTAGCCGAGCGAAGGCCGCTCGGCGACAGCCGTCGCGGCACGGACGGGGCTCAGCCTCTGCGGATCCAGGTCTCGAGGTCGCGGCGGGCGTCGCTGTCGCGCATCTGACGTGGGGGGCTCTTCATGGCGAACGCCGACGCCGCCAGCAGCGGCCCGCCCTGCTTGCGGTCGAGCGCCAGTCGCGCGCAGCGGATCGCGTCGATCGCCACGCCGGCGCTGTTGGGCGAGTCCTCGACCGAGAGCCGGAGCTCGAGGTTCATCGGCACGTCGCCGAAGCCGCGCCACTCCGCGCGGATGAAGCAGACCTTGTTGTCCTTCTGCCAGGCCACGTAGTCGGACGGGCCGATGTGGATCTGCTCGGGCGCCAGCCGCACGTCGAGCTGGGACTGCACCGACTCGGTCTTGGAGTGCCTTTTCGAGCGCAGTCTCGCCTGCTCGAGCATGTTCAGAAAGTCAGTGTTTCCGCCTGTGTTGAGCTGATACGTCGCGTCGAGCTTGACCCCGCGGTCGCCGAGCAGCCGGGCCAGCACGCGGTGGACGATCGTCGCGCCGACCTGACTTTTGATGTCGTCGCCCACGATCGGCAGCCCCGCGCGCTCGAAGCGCGCCGCCCAGACCGGATCCGACGCGATGAAGACCGGCACGCAATTCACCAGAGCGACGCGCGACGCCAGACACGCTTCTGCGTAGTGCCGCACCGCGTTCTCGGAGCCGACCGGCAGGTAGCAGACGAGCACCTCGGCCCCGCTCTCCGCCAGCGTGCGCGCGACGTCGACCGGCGGCCGCTCGGCCGTGCGGAAGGCGCGCTCCGGCGGGTAGTCGGCCATGTGCGCGGCGACACCGTCGAGGATCGGCCCCATCCGGACCTCGACACCCGAGGCGGGGACCTTCTCCTGGAACGTCTTAGTGCAGTTGGGCAGCGCGAAGATGGCCTCTTCGAGCGGCCGGCCGACCTTGCGCGCGTCGACGTCGAACGCGGCGACGGGCCGAATGTCCTGCAGTCGGTAGCCGCCGAGCTCCGGGTGGAGCAGCCCGGCGCTCTCGTCAGGATCGCGCTCGCGGTAGTACTCGATTCCCTGGATCAATGAGCTGGCGCAGTTGCCCACTCCGGCGATCGCCAGCGCAATCGTCCTCATCCTCACTCCCCCCTGGATCGTGTGCGCGATCGCCCCACGCGGCCGGTGATCCTATCCGCCCCGCGCGCCGGATCGCCACCCGGCCTCCATGCGCCGTTCACGGACCGTCCGGACGGGAGCGTATGATCCGCAGATCCCGCCCATGTCTCGAGATGATCTTTCGCTCCGCGAGGCGCGTCGCATCGCGTTGGCCGCGCAGGGATTCGATCAGCCACGGCCGAAGCGTCCGGCCAGCGGGCGGCAGCTGGCGCGCCTGATCCGGCAGCTCGGGCTACTCCAGCTCGACTACGTGAACGTGCTGGTGCCGGCGCACTACCAGGTGCCGTTCTCTCGCCTCGGTCCATACGACCGTTCGCGGCTCGACGCTCTCGTCTACCGCGGGCGAGAGTTCACGGAGCAGTGGGCGCGCGAGGCATCGATCGTGCCCATGGAGACCTGGCCGCTGCTGCGGCACCGCATGGAGGTCCACAGCTCCGGGCGCGGTGGCTTCGACGAGCTCATCGCCCGGAACCCGAAGTACGTGGCAAGGATCCTGGACCAGATCCGCGAGCGCGGGCCGCTCAAGCCCGACGATATCCCGGAGCCCAAGGGCGCGCCGGGCCCCGCAGGGGGCTGGACGGCCGCGAAGGCTGCCATGGAGCATCACTTCGGCCGAGGCGCGCTCGCCATTGCAGATCGGCTGCCGAACTTCGCGCGCGTGTACGATCTGGCGGAGCGCGTAGTCCCCCGCGAGCACTTCAGTCGCCGGCTGGACCGAGACGAGGCGCAGCGCGAGCTGCTTCGCGTGGCGGCTCGCGCACAAGGCGTCGGCACGCTGGACGATCTGGCGGACGACTACCGCATGCCGATCCCGCAGGCGCGTCCGCGCATCGCTGAGCTGGTCGAAGCGGGACAGCTCCGCGAGGTACGGGTCGAGGGCTGGGACGAGCCGGCTTTCCTGCACCCGAACGCGAAGCTGCCGAAACGCATCGACGTCGAGACCTTGCTCTCGCCGTTCGATCCCGTGCTCCGGCACCGCGAGCGCGCGGCGCGGCTTTTCGACTTCGACTACCGCATCGAGATCTTCGTGACGGGCAGCAAGCGCAAGTGGGGCTACTACGTCCTGCCCTTCCTGCTCGGAGATCGCCTTGTGGCACGCGTCGACCTGAAGTCCGACCGCGCCGCCGGACGCCTGCTGGTGCTGGCGTCATATCTCGAGTCCGGCCACGCGCCGCGTACAGTGGCCGGGGCGCTCGCGACCGAGCTACACACGATGGCGGCGTGGTTGGGCCTCGACTCGGTCCACGTAGCCCCCAAGGGGGATTTCGCCCAGACACTCGCCGCCGCCGTATGATCGCCGCAGCATGCCGAACGCACTCATCACGGGAACGAGCACGGGAATCGGCTTCGCGACGGCGCTGCGCTTCGCCCGCGCGGGGCACCACACCTGGGCGACCCTGCGGGATCCCGCCAAGGCCGGGCCGCTGCGCGATCTCGCGGAGCGGGAGGGGCTGCCGCTCGAGGTGCTGCCGCTCGACGTGACCGATCCCGACTCGGTCGCGCGCGGCGTGGCCGAGGTGTTCCGGCGCGACGGCCAGCTCGACGTGCTGGTGAACAACGCCGGAATCGGCGGCGCGGCCCCGCTGGAAGAAGTGCCAGAAGCGGAGCACCGCGCGATGTTCGAGACCAACTACTTCGGCGCGCTGCGCATGATCCAGGCCGTGCTCCCGAAGATGCGCGAGCGCAAGTCGGGGGCGATCGTGAACGTGACCTCGATCGCGGGGCGCGTGGCCGTGCCCTGCCAGGTCCCCTACTCCGCCTCGAAGCACGCGCTCGAGGCGCTCTCCGAGGCGCTCGCGCACGAGGTCCGCGCGCACGGGATCCGCGTGGTGATCGTCGAGCCGGGCGCGTTCGCGACCAAGATCTTCGACAACTCCGCACCCGCGACGCGCTACGACAAGGGCTCGCCGTACCGCCACGTGATGCGGCGCAACGGCAAGATGTACGCGCGCATGCTGCGCGAGCCCGGCGACCCCGCCGCGGTGGCCGACGTGATCCTGCAGGCCGTCACCGCGGCCGAGACTCCGCTGCGGCACATCGTGGGCTGGGACGCGCACGGCCTGATCGAGGGCCGCCACGCAATGCAGGACGAGGAGTGGGTGGCGATGGGCGAGAACCTGCCCGACGCCGAGTACAACGCCCGCTTCCAGCGCTTCTTCGGGATCGACCTGTAAGCCGCTCACCACACCCCCACGAGACATAAGGACATGGACGCAAAGAAGCGACCGGCCCTCGAGGCCGAAGGTTGGAGGTTCGGAACGGTGCAGGACCTGCTGCACCTCTCCGACGAGGACGCGGTGCTGATCGAGGTCAAGGTCAACCTTGCGACCGCGATCAAGCGCCTGCGAGAGAAGACGGGCGTGACCCAGACCGAGCTCGCGCAGAAGATGGGATCGAACCAATCGCGCATCGCCAAGATGGAGCGCGGAGACGCGACGGTCGACCTCTACGTGCGCGCGCTCGCGGCGCTCGGTGCGACGAGGCAGGAGATCGCGCGCGAGATCGGAAGGGCCGCCTAGTCCGTGCGTGTACGGCGCGGCACAGCCGCGCCTACGCCTCCGCTCGGCTTCGCCTCGCTGCGCGCGCTTTGCGCTTACGGGGCCTGAGCGGTGTACGGCCGCGGGCGGCCGCGGCCTACCGTCTTCGCTCGCCTGCGGCTCGCTGCGCGCGCTTCGCGCTTGCCGGCCCGGCAACCCAACGCACTCGAGGTGGCGCGGGCGGCAGGACTCGAACCCGCAACCTACGGGGTAGAAACCCGCTGCTCTATCCAATTGAGCTACGCCCGCGCGAAGCCCCTTGAATAGCAGACGGCAGCGCGCGGCGGACGGGTGGCCGCGGGGTATTCTGGGGACGTGAGCGCCCCCGCCCTCCCCGACGCGTTCGGCCGGCCGCTGCGCGACATGCGCATCTCCGTGACCGATCGCTGCAACTTCCGCTGCCCCTACTGCATGCCAGCGGAGGTGTTCGGCGAGCGCTACCAGTTCCTGCCGCGCCCGGAGCTGCTGACGTTCGAGGAGATCGCGCGCCTGGCGCGGGTGTTCGTGTCGCTGGGAGCGCGGAAGCTACGGCTGACCGGGGGCGAGCCGCTGGTGCGGCACCAGCTTCCGGTGCTGGTCGCGCGGCTGGCGGCGATCCCCGGAGTCGAGGATCTGGCCCTCACGACGAACGGCTTCCTGCTGGCCGAGCAGGCGCAAGCGCTGCGCGACGCCGGGCTCCAGCGCGTGACGGTCAGTCTGGACAGCCTGGACGAGGCGGTCTTCCGCAAGATGGCCGGCCGCGAGTACTCGGTGGAGCGCGTGCTCGAGGGAATCGCCGCGGCGGAGCACGTGGGCCTGGCGCCGATCAAGCTCAACTGCGTGGTGCAGCGCGGCGTGAACGACCACACGCTGGTGGAGCTGGCGCGCCACTTCCGCGGCACGGGACACGTGCTGCGGATGATCGAGTTCATGGACGTCGGCACGCTGAACCGCTGGGACCTGTCGCAGGTGCTGCCGGCGCGCGAGATCGTGGCGATCGTCGACGCCGCGTTCGGGCTCGAACCCGTGGAAGCCGCCTACCGCGGCGAGGTCGCGCAGCGCTACCGCTATCGCGACGGCGCGGGCGAGATCGGCGTGATCTCGAGCGTGACCCAGCCCTTCTGTGGCGACTGCACACGCGCGCGGCTGTCGCCTGAGGGAAAGCTCGTGACCTGTCTGTTCGCCGCGACGGGCCGCGACCTCAAGGCTCCGCTGCGCGCCGGGGCGAGCGACGACGACTTGCGCGCACTGGTGACCGGCACCTGGCGCGCCCGCACGGATCGCTACTCGGAAGAGCGCGCCGAGAAGCTCGCGGCCGCCGGTGAGCTGCACCCGACCCGCAAGATCGAGATGTTCCGCATCGGCGGATGAGCAAGCGCGAAGCGCGCGCAGCGAGCGCGTCCGCGCGAGCGGAGGCCGCTTGGCGACAGCCATCGCGGCCAAGACTTCCAGCAAGCGCGAAGCGCGCGCAGCACGCACAGCGTGCGGAGGCCGCTCGGCGACAGCCGTCGCGGCTAAGACTCGCTGTGGCCGAGGTCGCGACCGGGGGCGACGCGGTCGCGGATGCGTTGCTTGAGCTCCTTCGGCTCCGGGAAGCGCCGCGCCTCGGCGCGCGAGAACAGCGGCTCGCCGTCGAGTCGCACCTCGAATACTCCCCCCTCGCCGGGCACGAGCGCGACCTCGCCGAGCTCGTCGGCGAACGTCGTGAGCAGCTCCTGCGCGACCCACGCCGCGCGCGGCAGCCAGCGACACTGGCGGCAGTAGACGATCTCGACGCGCGGCTTCACTTCGGGCAGCTCCCCGGGAAGCAGCCGTCCGCCCACCAGGCGTCGAGCGTGTCGTAGCTTCGGATCTCGGAGCCGTGCAGCGCCTCGTGCGCGAGAGCGGCCACGCCCGGGCTTGCGACCAGTGCGCTGCGGCCGTCCAGCTCCACCGTGGCCTCGCGCTCGAAGCCCGCCGCGCGCGCGGCCGACGCTGCGATCCCGCGGTAGCGCTCGGCGAACGCGCCGGCCGACTCGGCGTCGTCCCAGCGTGTGAGCCACAGGAGCTCGGGCCCGCGCTCACAGGCGACGTGCAGGAAGCGGTCGCCCGACCAGCGGCTCGCGAGATCGCCGATGCCCTCGCCGTCTGCGTGGTCGCGGAACAGCACGTCGATGGTGACGGCGCCCGCGACGTTCGACTGCCCGAGCCGGCAGCCGCGCGCGGCGAGCGCGTCGCCGAGGGCCGCTTCCGGCAGGCGCACGAACTCGACGGGATCGCGGTCGCCGGGGTAGAGCACGCGCGTGCTGGAGAGCGGTGGCGCCGCGAGCAGCGCGTCGAGCCCGGCGTTCCCCGCGCGCGCGTGCGCGTCGGCAGCGAGCACGACGCCGTGCGCGTACGGGAACAGCAGCGACTCGCGCAGCAGGAGTGGAACTTCCGCCAGCACTCCGCTCGGGTGGTCCACGTCGGAGAGCCACGACTTCTTCGCGTCGCGCGCCGCGGCGCCGCGCAGCTCCGCGTCGGTGCCGAGCAGCACGCCGGTCATGGTGTACGAAGCGTCGCCCTCGATCGCCGTCGCGACGCCCGTGAGCACGTCGTCGTTGCCGGCGAGATCCTCGACCAGGCGCATCAGCCGCTCGAAGTGATCGTGCTGGAGCGCGTGCACCAGCTCGTGCACCAGGATCGTCTCGACGTCGCCGTCCAGGTGGAGCGGCGCGTCGCGCACCACGTACAGCGTGCGGTCGCGCGGGCTGTAAACGCCGACGAGCTGGTCCTCGTGCAGCGCCATCAACGCGGCCAGGAGGTCGAGGTGGCGCGGGAACACGCCGAGCGCGGCATACGCGTCGCGGTAGGCCTCGGCGAAGCCGGGCGGCAGCTTCTCGGCGACCTCGCGGCGCGAGAGCTCGCCGACCTCGGCCTGGTCGATCCAGCGCAGCGAGAGCCGCGGCGCCAGACCGAGCCAGCTCCGCACCCCGCCAGAGCGGAAGCGCAGCCCGCGCAGCTCCTCCGTCTCCGCTTTGGCACGCCCGAACGAGAGGCCGGGCGAGCCGAACGGCAGCCAGGCGCAGCCGACGAGCGCCAGCGCGCAGAGCGCGGCGAGCGCGACGCGGAGTCGGCGCGTCATCCGCCCCAGCCGCTCTTGTGCGCGATCGGCAGCCGCCTGCCGAAGCCGAACGCCTTCGGCGACACGCGCAGCACCACCGGCGCCTGGCGCCGCTTGTACTCGTTCCGGTCGATCTGGCGCAGCACCCAGCGCACGGTGTCGGCGCTGCCGCCCGGCGGCACCTCGATCTCCGCGGGCAGCCGCCCTTCCTCGATCGCCTGCGCCAGAATCGAGTCGAGCACGTCGTAGGGCGGGAGCGTGTCGCTATCGCGCTGATTCGGCGCCAGCTCGGCGGACGGCGGCTTCTCGATGCTGCTCTCCGGGATGCGCGGCCCCGACCGGTTGGCGTGGCGCGCGAGCCGGTAGACGTCGCGCTTGACCACGTCGCCGATCACGGCGAGCCCGCCGACGAGATCGCCGTAGAGCGTGGTGTAGCCGACGGAGAGCTCACTCTTGTTCCCGGTCGCGAGCACCAGGCGGTTCTCGAAGTTCGAGACCGCCATCAGCAGCGTCCCGCGGATGCGCGCCTGCAGGTTCTCCTGCGTCAGGCCGTAGCTCTCGCGCGCGCCGAAGAGCGCGGCGAGCTGCCCGAGGAACGCGCGGTACATCGGCTCGATCGACACGCGCCGGAGCTCCACGCCCAGGTTCCGCGCCAGGGCCTCCGCGTCGGCCACGCTGTGGTCGGACGAGAACGGGCCGGGCATGGCGAGGCCGAGCACGTGCTCGGGCCCGAGGGCCAGCGCGGCCAGCTGAGCGGTGACCGCGGAGTCGATGCCGCCGGAGAGGCCGATCACCGCGCGCTGCAGCCCGAGCTTGTCGAAGTAATCGCGGATGCCGAGCACCAGCGCGCTCTCGAGCGACTCGATCGAGTCCGCGTTCTCGGCCGGCAGCTCGGCGCGGTCCGCCGCGAACGGCTCGACCAGCGCCAGGTCCTCGCGAAAACGCGCGCAGCGTTGGACCACGCGGCCGCGCGCGTCGGCGCTGAAGCTGCCGCCGTCGAAGATCAGCTCGTCGTTGCCGCCGATCAGGTTGCAGAACACCAGCGGAACGCCGTGCCGGCGCGTGGCGTCGCAGATCATCGCCTCGCGGAAGGGACCCTTGCGCTGCTGCCACGGCGACGACGACACGCACAAGAGCAGCTCGGCTCCGAGCCGACACAGCTCTGCGACGGGGTCCACGTCGTAGGGCCGCCGCTCGCCCCAGAAGTCGCCGCTCCAGACGTCCTCGCAGATCACGAGCCCGATCCGGCGCCCGCCGAAGCTCCAGAGCGCGCGCTCGCGGGCCGGCTGGAAGTAGCGCGCCTCGTCGAACACGTCGTAGGTGGGGAGCAGGGTCTTGTCCTGCCGGAACACGATCTCGCCGCGGTGCAGCACCAGCGCGGCGTTGGCGATCGGCTTGGGCCGCCCGCCGGGCACCGGCGCGATCGCACCCGTGACGATCGCTACTTCGCCGGACTCCGCCGCGAGCTCCGCGATCGCGCGCTCGTTGTCGCGCAGGAAGCTCGGGCGCTCGAGCAGGTCGAGCGGCGGATACCCCGAGATCGCCAGCTCCGGCAGGAGCGCGATGTCGGCCCGCCCTTCCCGCGCCCGCGCCACCACTTCGCGGATCTTCGCGAGATTTCCCTTGAAGTCCCCGATCGTGGTGTCGATCTGCCCGACCGCAATTCGCATACCGCCTCAAGCTACCCCGAAACCCAACAGGCGGTAGCCGGCGAGCCCGCCCCAGTGAGCCCCGATGCCGATGCCCCAGCAAGCGCCGAAGGCGCGCGCAGCGAGCGCGTCCCCGCGCGAGCGAAGGCCGCTCGGCGACAGCCGTCGCGGCCTAAGACCTAAGACCTAATACCCGCGCTGGATGTATTGCTTCAGGTCCTGGATCTCCGCCTCGCGCTCGGCGATCTCGGAGAACAGGAGATCGCGGATCGAGAGCATGTCGATCACCGTGCCGTCGGCCACGATCGGCAGGTGGCGGCAGCCCACCGCCTGCATTTTCAGGATCGCGCTCGCGCGCGACTCGCCGGCGTGGGCGGTGATCGGGTCTCGGGTCATCACCTCGCGCAGCGGCGTGCGCTCCGGAGAGCGCCCGGCGGCGATCACGCGCCGGATCACGTCGCGCTCGCTGAAGATGCCGACGAGCGCGCCGCCCTCGACGATCGGCACCGCGCCCACGCCCTGCTGCGCCATCCGGGCCACGGCGGCCGCGACGGGCGCGTCGGGGTCGAGCGGGTACACCACGGGCGACCGCTTCTGCAGGATCTCGGCCAGGCGATCCATGCGGGTCCTCCTCTCGGGAGTCCTGGCGATTCTGCTCCTCGGCGCGCGGCGGAACAAGCGCGATTCAGCGCGGAAGCGGCGCCCGCAGCACTCGAGCGCCGCAGAAAAGTGTCGCGTAGGCGCGGTCGCCATGGACCACCGGCGTGTACAGCGCCGAGCGGCCGGTCGGCGGCCGGCAGTCCGGCGGCAGCTCGAAGCGGATCTCGTCGATGGCGAAGGCCTGTCCCGCCGGACGGACCCGTTGCACGCGACCCGACCAGCGCCCGACCAGCGCGCCACCGTCCGGTGTCGGCCGGAGCTCCTGGGCGAAGTCGGCGGGGCCGAGCTCGCCCAGGTCGAGCTCGAGCGGAGCCGCGCCGAGCACGCGCACTCGCAGATGGCCGCCGGAGCGCAACGCCAGCCAGGCGCGCCCGCGCGCGTCGAACGCGGGGAAGAGCAGCTCCTCCGGACCCTGCGTGCGCTCGAGCACCCGACCGTCCGCCGCCAGCCGGATCGTCTCGTGCGAGACCACACCGTCGGGACCGAAGCTGTCGGTGTTCAGCCAGACCTCCCCGCTCGCCGGATCGACGGCCAGGCTCTTGGGCGCGGTGTAGCTGTCGGGCGGGCCGCCGAGATGATGCTCGGCGAGCAGGGTTCCGTCGGGCGCGATCATGGCGACCGAGCCGCTGCCCTGCGCGGGTCGCGCTCCGGAGGCGTCGCCGTAGCGCGTCGCGTACACGTTTCCGCCCGGGCCCTCGACCAGCTCGTTCCAGCCGACGCCGAGCTCGGAGTAGTGGCGCACGTCGCCGCCGTCGGCGCGCACCGAGCCGATCTCCTCGAAGAAGGTCGTGTACCAGACCCGCCCGCTCGAGTGCGCGAGCACGTCCCACACGGACCCGCGCGCTCCTTCGTCGCGCCTGCGCACGCGCAGCGGGGGCAGGAAGCGCTCGCGCGCCAGGTCGAAGCGGCCGATCAGGTGATCGCCGGGCTCGCGCAGGTCCGCGGTCGCGTCGCCGCCGCCCTGCCACCACGGCGTCCAGAACGGCGAGAGCCCGAAGTAGAGCGTGCGGCCGTCGGAGTCGGCGAACCAGGCGGAGTAGGCCTCGCGCCCGCTGTTCGCTTCGGGCGCCTTGAACTCCCGCGCCGACTCGTGCGGGCCGCGCGCCGGGCGCACCGCGAGCAGGGCGCGCTGCAGGACCGCCTGCTCCGCGAGCCCGAGCCAGGGCTCGAACAGCGCCAGCCGCTCGAGCGGGACCTCGTCGCGGCCGATCGGCGCGACCTCGGCGAGCGCGGACACGAGCCGCTCGCCGAGGCGCGAGATCGCGGGGCGCAGCTCAGTCTCGAGCTCGAGCCCCGCAGCGTCGGTGGTGCGCGCCTGCACTGCGCGCGCGAGCTCGATCTGGCGGCGGAAGAGAGCTTGCACCGAGGCTGCGTCCAGCCCTGCCGCGGAGGCGTCCGCGCCGGCGTGCTCGAGCACGCGCGCCTCGCGCGCAGGATCCTCGATCGGCTCGCCGCGCGCGCGCTTCCACGCCCCGACCGCCGGCATCAGCGCCATGCGCCGCGCCGCGAGGTCGAGCACGTGCTCCACGCCGTCGCGCGCTGCAGGCGAGCCGAGCCAGCGCGCGCGGAGCAGGTCGAGCTCCGGCTCGTGCAGCGCCAGCCAGCGCTCGAGCGCAGGCCCGAGCTCCGCCGCGCGCGCCGGCGCCACCCAGTAGACCTTCCGCTCCCGCGGCGGCTCGCAGCGCCGCGGCCACTCGGGACGCGCCAGGTGGGTGATCTCGAACGAGTCGGTGACGAACGCGTCGACCTCGCCCGCCGCGAAGCGCCGCCCGAGCGACAGGTTGTCGTCGACCGCGACGATCTCGACGCCGGCGAGGCGAGCGCGCGCCCACTTCTCGAGCGCGCCGCTGCGGTTCACGGCGACGCGTGCGGGGGCCGCGGCGCCGACCACGCACGGCCCGCCCGACGCGACGGCGCGCGACAGGAACCCCGCGACGTCGCGCTCGGGACGCCAGGTGATCCCGCTCATCACCACGTCGAAGTCGCCGCGGCTCATCCGCTCGGCGAGCTCGGGCCAGCGGAACGGCACCCACTCGATCCCGTAGCCCAGATCCGCGGCCATGCGCTCGGCGACGTCGACGTCGAAGCCGGCGCCATCGCGCGAGAACGGCGCGTAGTCGCCGGAGGTCCCGATGCGCAGCGTCGGAGCGTCCGCGGCGACGGCCACCGCCGGCGACGCCGGCTGTCGCGCGCAGCCGGCCGCGACGAGCGCGACCCCCGCCGCGAGCCGGAGCGCTCGCGTCAAATCCCCTCCGAGGCGCGGAACCACTCCCAGGTACGCGCCATGCCCTCCGCGAGGTCCACCTTCGGCGCGAAGCCGAGCAGCCGTCGCGCCCTGGTGTTGTCGCAGTAGGTGATCGGCGGCTCGGTGCGCGGCGCGGGCTCGGGGATGCGGCACACGGGCCGCCCGACCAGGCGCTCGACGATCTCGATGAAGTCGGAGAGCCGCACCGGCGAGCCGAGCCCGAGGTTCAGGATCTCGTAGCCGAGCGGACGCTCGAGCGCGGCGGCGATGCCCTCGGCCGTGTCGTCGACGTAGGTCCAGTCGCGCGCGAGCCGGCCCTCGTCGAACACGGGGATCGACTCGCCGCGCACGGCCGCGCGCAACAGGCGCAGCGGCATCATGTCGGGCCGCCCCGCCGGTCCGTAGACGTTGAACAGGCGCAGCACGGTGACGGGCAGGCCGTGCAGGTGATGCGCGGCGTGGCCCGCGATCTCGGCCGCGCGCTTGCTCGCGGGATACGCGGCGAGCGGCCGGTCGGCGGGGTCGTCCTCGACGAACGGCACGCGTTGCGTCGCGCCGTAGACCGACGACGTGGAGCCGAGCACCACGAGCTCCACACCAGCGTGTCGCGCAGCCTCGAGCACGTTCACGCTGCCGACCGCGTTGACCTCGAAGTAGCGCGCCGGCTCGTTCACGCTCGCGCGCACACCGGCCAGCGCGGCCAGGTGCGCGATGCGGCGCACGCCGTGCTCCGCCACCACGGCGCGCAGGCGCGAGGCGTCGCGCACGTCCACGTCGAGCACGCGCGCGCCGCGCTCCTCGAGCTCGCGCGCGTTCGCGCGTTTGCGCGCCGGGTCGTAGTAGGGATCGAAGTTGTCGAGTGCGATCACGCGCTCGCCGCGCTCGAGCAGGTGGCGGGCGAGCCGGCTGCCGATGAAGCCCGCCCCGCCGGTGATCAACGTGCTCATCGCCCTCCCCGCCTTGGCCGCGTTGGCTCTCGCCAAGCGGCCTTCGCTCGCGCGCGGCGCGCTCGCTGCGCGCGCGAAGCACTTGCCTTGGCCGCGCTGGCTGCCGCCAAGCGGCCTTCGCTCGCACGCGGCGTGCTCGCTGCGCGCGCTTCGCGCTTGCGCGCGCGCCGAAGCTACAGTGTGCCGGCGCCCCACGCCCGAGAAGGAGACTCGATGACCCGTTCAGTCGCCGCGCTGTTCCTCGCCTTCGCCGCGCTCCCCGTCCTGGCTGCAGACGCGCCCAAGCGCACGCCCGCACCGGCTGGAGCCGGCGTCTACTTCATCACTCCCGCGAACGGCGAGACGCAGACCGGCCCGGTCACCGTTCGCTTCGGCTTGCGCGGCATGGGCGTCGCGCCCGCGGGCGTGGCGAATCCGGCCACGGGCCACCACCACCTGCTCGTCGACGCGCCGCTCCCGCCGGCGAACCTGCCAATCCCGGCGGACGATCACTACCGGCACTTCGGCGGCGGCCAAACGGAGACCACGCTCATCCTCGCGCCGGGCAAGCACACGCTGCAGCTCCTGCTCGGCGACGCCGCGCACGTGCCGCACGATCCCCCGATCGCATCGGAGCAGATCAGCATCACGGTCCAGTAGCGTCGCAGAGCGCGTTTGGTGCAAAGTGTGTCGATGCCGACGGCGAGCACGGACCTCGAGCAGGCGATCGCGGCGGTGCGCGGCTGGATCGACGCCGCGCAGCGCATCGTGGGACTCACCGGCGCGGGCATCTCGACCGAGTCGGGCATTCCCGACTTCCGCGGCCCGCAGGGCGTCTGGACCCGGAACCCCGGCGCCGAGAAGACGGCGACCCTCCAGTACTACATGAGCGATCCCGAGGTGCGGAAGCGCGCCTGGCGGAACCGGCTCGAGTCTCCCACCTGGAAGGCGGAGCCGAACGAGGGGCATCGCGCCTTCGTGGAGCTCGAGCGGCGCGGCAAGCTGCACACGCTGATCACGCAGAACGTGGACGGGCTCCACCACCGCGCGGGCTCTTCTCCCGAGCGCGTGATCGAGATCCACGGCAACGTGCGCGAGGTGATGTGCATGGAGTGCGGCGAGCGCGCTGCGATGGAGCGCGCGCTGGCGCGGGTGCGCGCGGGCGAGGCGGACCCGCCGTGTCGCTCGTGCGGGGGGATCCTCAAGTCGGCGACGATCTCCTTCGGGCAGTCGCTGATCGCCGAGGACCTGCAGCGCGCCGAGCGCGCCGCCCTGGAGGCGGACCTCTTGCTCGCGGTCGGGAGCACGCTCGGCGTCTACCCGGCGGCTGCCGTGGTGCCGATCGCCAAGCGCAGCGGCGCGCGCGTGGTGATCGTGAACGGCGACCCGACCGAGATGGACGAGCTGGCCGACGCGGTGATCCACGGCCGCATCGGCGAGATCCTGCCCCGGCTGGTGCAGCCGCGGCTCCACTAGTGGCTGGCCCGCTTTCCGGGTTCGTCGTCGTCGACGCGAGCACGATGATCTCGGGCCCGCGCGCCGCCATGCTGCTGGCGGACCAGGGCGCCGAGGTGATCAAGATCGAAGACCCGCGCGGAGGCGACGGCACGCGCGGGATCGGCGGCGGCAAGGGGCTGGCGCCGATCTTCCTGGTCTCCAACCGCGGCAAGCGCTCGCTGGCGCTCGATCTGCGCCAGAAGCGCGGGGTAGAGCTGCTGCTCCGGCTGGTCGCGCGCGCCGACGTGTTCCTGCAGAACTTCCGCCCCGGCACCGCCGAGCGCATGGGGATCGACGAGCCGACGCTGCGGCGCGCCCGCCCGGACCTGATCTACGTCTCGATCTCGGGCTTCGGGGAGCGCGGGCCCTACCAACACAAGCGGGTGTACGACCCGGTGATCCAGGCGCTGTCGGGGCTGGCGTCGATCCAGGGCGACCGGCAGACCGGCCGGCCGCGCATGCTGCGCACGATCATCCCCGACGAGGTCTCGGCCGTCACGGCGGCGCAGGCGATCACCGCTGCGCTTCTCGCCCGGGAACGCGGGGCGGGCGGTCAGCACGTGCGTCTGGCCATGCTCGACGCCGCGGTCGCGCTGGTCTGGCCCGAGGCGATGGCGCGCTACACCCTGGTGCGCGAGGGCGGGGCGGGCGCGGCGCACGCGGGGCCGCCGCAGGTGCGCGACCTCGTGTTCCAGACGCGCGACGGCTACATGACCGCCGGCGTCGTCTCGAACCGCGAGTGGGAAGCGCTGGCGCGTACGGTCGGCCATCCGGAGTGGCTCGAAGACCCGCGCTTCAAGACGGCGGCGAGCCGCGTGCTGCACTGGGACGAACGCCTCGAGCTCATGGCCGGCGCGTTCGCGACGCGCACCACGGCGGAATGGATCGCCGGGCTCGACGCCGCCGACGTGCCGTGCGCGCCGATCCTCTCGCGCCGCGAGCTGCTCGACGACCCGCAGCTTCGCGCCAACGAGCTGATCGTGGAGAGCGACCATCCCCACGCGGGGCGCATCCGCCAGCCGCGTCCGGCGGCGCGCTTCGAGCGCACGCCCGCCGAGATCGGCCGCCCCGCGCCGCTCCTGGGCGAGCACACCGACGAGATCCTGCGCGAGATCGGCGTGTCCGACGGCGAGATCAGCGAGCTGCGGAGCAGCGGTGTCGTCCGGTAAACGGATCCGGCCGCGGGACGCCGCAGTGCTCGTGATCTTCCGCCGCGACGCCGACGCCTCGCGGGTGCTGATGGGCCAGCGCCACGGCGGGCACGTGTTCATGCCGAACAAGTTCGTGTTCCCCGGCGGCCGGGTGGACCGCGCCGACACAGCGCTGGCTCAGCGCTTCGAGCTGCGCCCCGACGTACAGGCGCGCGTCGCGCACGGCTGCTCTCCCCTCCGCGCGCGCGCGCTCGCGCTCGCGGCGATCCGCGAGACCTACGAGGAGACGGGCCTCCTCGTCGGGCGGCCGACTGAGGCGCCCGTGCCGCGCACGCGCTCTGCGCCGTGGCGCGCCTACTTCCGGCACGCGCTCACGCCTCCGCTGGAGGCCCTCGAGTTCGTGGCGCGCGCGATCACGCCGCCCGCGAACCCGCGCCGCTTCGACACGCGCTTCTTCATGATCGACGCGGCCCACGTGCGCGGCGAAGGCGCCGACGCGCTCGCCGGCTCCGGTGAGCTGCTCGACCTGCACTGGGTCCCGGTCGCCGACGCCCGCCGCCTCGACGTCCCCGAAGTCACCGCCATGGTGATCGGCGAGGTGGAGAAGCGCCTCGCGTCCGCCGACCCGCGCGCCCTCCCCGCCCCGTTCGTGCGCTACACGCGCGCGGGCTTCCGCACCGAGCAGCTATGAGCCGCGCGAGCAGGCTCTTCACCTGTCCGGGAGCGGCCGCCCGCGGCGGCACCAAGGGAGCGTCCAAGGGCAAGCGCCGACCTCTCTGCGTCGACCTGCACTGCCACGTCCACTACCCGCCCGCCGACACTCTGGTGCAGCACGCCTTCGACCCGGCGCGCGAGCCGTCGTTGCGCTTCTCCAACGCGCTCTCGCGCGAGACCAACCAGAAGCAGGTTGCGAACGTCCAAGTCTGCCTGACCTCGGTGGAGCAGCGCCTGCGCGACATGGACAAGATGGGCGTCGACGTGCAGGCGATCTCGTGCTCGCCCATGCAGTTCAAGTACTCGCTCGAGCCGGAGCTCGGTGCCAAAGCCGCGCGCGCGATCAACGAGAACCTGGCTGCGATCGTCGCGAAGCACCCCGACCGCTTCGTGGCGCTCGCGAACGTGCCGCTGCAGGCGCCGGAGCTCGCCGCAGCGGAGCTCGAGCACTGCGTGAAGGAGCTCGGCTTCCGCGGCGTGGAGATCGGGACGAATGTGGCGGGCGCGGAGGTGTCGCGCGGGCGCGACGCGTTCTGGGCGAAGCTGCAGCAGCTCGACGTCATGCTGTTCCTGCACCCCAACGGCTTCACCGGGGGCGAGCGGCTGGTCGATCACTACTTCAACAACGTGATCGGTAACCCGCTCGACTCGACCGTGGCCGTCGCCCATCTCGTGTTCGACGGAGTCCTCGAGCGCTTCCCTCGCCTGAAGATCGTGGTCGCGCACGGCGGAGGCTACGTCGCGCATTACCCGGGACGCATGGACCACGCATGGTCCGCGCGCGACGACACGCGCACCGCGCTTCGGCGCAAGCCGCGCCGCTCGCTCGCGAAGCTCTACTTCGACACGCTCGTCTTCGACCGCGACCAGCTCCGCCACCTGGTGAAGCTATGGGGCGCCGACCACCTCGTGGTGGGCACCGACTATCCGTTCGACATGGGCTGGTACGACCCGCGCGGCTTCGTCGGCGCCTGCGACTTCCTACGGGCCGGGGACAAAGCCAAGATCCTCGGCCTGAACGCAGCCAAGCTGCTGAAGCTCGATTCCCAAGGCGCGGCCAGTTCTGGCAAAGAACGGGCTTGACAGGTTTTTGCAGGCCGCGTTGAGGGGCCGGGCGCGCAAGTAAGCGCACATGGCACGCTTCCGGCGAGAACCGTGGGCCACTGTTACTCGCCCCGGGGCGAGTGCCCGCGATCGGCCGCAGACTTCCGACGAGCACTAGCGATTGTCGGGTCCTCTTTCTCATGCACCGAGCTTGCTTGCGATCTCCCAGGCGCGCTCGGCCATGGGTGCGACACGGCTCGAGATCTCGCGCGCGTGCTCGCTAGCGGCCGTGCCGTCGCGCACGCGGCCGCGGATGCCCTGCAGGATCCCGGCGCCGCGGAACAGGTTGTAGGCGACGTACCAGTCCCAGCTCGCCGGCGGCTCGCGGCCGGTGCGGGCGCAGTACGCATGGCTCATCTCGTCGCGGCTGGGGATGCCGAGCGCCGCCCGTTCCGGCAGCGCGTCGAAGCCGTCCTCGCGCCACCACGGCGTACACAGATAGGTGAAGTCGCCGAACGGGTGCCCGATCGTCGAGAGCTCCCAGTCGAGGACCGCGACCACGCGCGGCTCGGTCGGATGCAGGATGGTGTTGTCGAGCTTGAAGTCGCCGTGGATGATCACCGACTCGTCGCCCGGCGGGATGCTCCGCGGCAGCCACGCGATCAGGCGATCCATCGCCGGGATCTTCTCGGTCTCCGACGCCTGGTACTGCTGGGTCCAGCGCCCGATCTGCCGCGCGAAGTAGTTCCCCGGTCGGCCGAAGTCCTCGAGCCCGACCGCGCGCCAGTCCACGTTGTGCAGCGCGGCGAGCGCCGCGCAGAGCGAGTCCCAGACCGCGCGGCGTTCCGCCGGCGTGAAGCCGGGCAGCAGGTCGTTCCAGATCACGCGGCCTTCCACGCAGTCCATCACGTAGAACCAGGTGCCGATCACCGACGCGTCGGTGCACAGGGCGTGCGTGCGCGGGATCGGCACGCCAGAGCCCTGCAGCGCGTGCAGCACGCGGTACTCGCGATCGACCGCGTGTGCGGAAGGCAGCAGCGCTCCCGGCGGCTTGCGGCGCAGCGCGTAGCGGCGGTCCGCCGACTCGAGCTGATAGGTCGGGTTCGACTGCCCGCCCTTGAACTCGCGCACGTGGAGCGGGCCGCGGAAGCCCTTCACGTTCGCGCTGAGCCACGCCTCGAGCCGCCGCTCGTCGAAGCGATGCGGCGGCTGCACGTCCTGGGTTCCCGAGAACGCCTGCTGGCGATCGTCCACGGCGCGCCCATGCTACGCGGTATGCTCGCGCCCATGAAGTACCTCCACACCATGGTGCGCGTCGCGAACCTCGAGGAGTCGCTCGACTTCTACTGCCGCAAGCTCGGGCTCGTCGAGCTGCGCCGCCACGACGTTCCGCCCGGGCGCTTCACGCTGGTGTTCCTGGCCGCGCCGGGCGACGACAGCGCGCAGGTCGAGCTGACCCACAACTGGGATCCCGAGAAGTACGGCGCCGGCCGCAACTTCGGTCACCTGGCGTACGAAGTCGAAGACATCTACGCGACCTGCCAGCGCCTGCACGACACCGGCGTTCAGATCCTGCGCCCCCCGCGCGACGGCCGCATGGCCTTCATCCGCTCCCCCGACCAGATCTCCGTCGAGCTCCTCCAGAAGGGCAACGCCCTCCCCCCGCAGGAGCCATGGAAGTCCATGCCGAACGTCGGAGAGTGGTGATCGGTTGAGACCAGCGCGCGAGATCCTCGCCGACGTCAAGCGCCTGGCCGTCGAGTACTACCGGGCGACCGGGCGGCCGCTCGGCGTCACCGGCGAGATCGCAGAGCACGAGGCGATCACCAAGCTCGGGCTCGAGCTCGCTCCCCCACGAACGCCCGGCTACGACGCGCTGCGCAATGTCGGCGGTCGAGTCGAGCGGCTTCAGATCAAGGGTCGCCGAACTACCCAGCGCTCAGCGCGCGTCGGTGCAATCGACCTCACGCAGGACTTCGACGCTGTGCTGTTGGTTCTGCTCGACGAGAGCTTCGCGGCCTCCGAGATCTGGGAGGCTCCGCGGTCCGCAGTGGAGGCGCGGCTGCGCGCGCCAGGCGGCAAAGCTCGCACAGAGCGAGGCTCCCTCGGGATCTCGCAGTTCCGCTCGATCGCCAAGCGAGTCTGGCCCTGACGGAAGCACAGGACCCTCGGTCGATGCCGGCCGCAAGCGGCGCAGCCGCGCGCAGCGAGGGCGCCTCGCCCGAGCGAAGCCGGGCAGGCGGGCGGATCCCGCCGCTACCCCGCAAGACTGGTCGGGGCGGCCGGATTCGAACCGGCGACCATCGGCTCCCAAAGCCGATGCGCTAGCCAGACTGCGCTACGCCCCGGTGACGCAGGAGAGTAGCCGTGGCGACGAGCTGGAGCAGGTCGTCAGGGCTGACCGGCGAGAACGACACCTTCTGCGTCGGCCATCCGGATCAGGCGGTTCCCTTCCGCGCGCATGCGCTCGATCTCGTCGCGCGTGTAGGCGAGGATGTCGCAGCCGATCCCGACGCCCGTGAAGTGGCGGAGCAGCTCGGCACCGCGATCCAGGAACCCGAGGCGCGAGCCCCGGAGCACGATGAACAGGTCGGCGTCGCTCCCGGGGTGCGCTTCTCCCCGCGCCACGGAGCCGAAGAGCCGGACTTCGAGGACGTCGGGGTTTTCGGCGACGAGCGCGCGGGCGCAATCCTCCAGCCGGGCGCGCACGCGCTCGCGGTCGAGGGCGAAGACTCGGACGTTCTTACCCCGGTAGCGCTCTTCGACAAAACGCATTGATCACCTCCGCGTCGGCGATCGCGCGCTCGGCCTCGGCGCGCGTGAAGTAGTCCGCCGGCGCGCCCGCCGGCAGGCCGTTCGGGTAGCGCGTCGGCACGTAGAGCTTGTCGAGCGCGCGAGCGCGCGAGCGCGATCGAGCAGGCCTGGCTCGATACCCGGGACTCGCGCTCGCAGTGCGTCCAGCAGCTCCGTCACCGAGTGGCCCCGCGCCTGCTGTCCCAGCGAGAGATGAACCGCCCTCGCGACCTTCTCCGCGCCCTGCTGGGCGGCGAAGCACGCCCACTCGTGGCGACCGCCGCTCATCGCGTGTCGCGCGAACTCGAGGTCTGCCTCAGCTTGCCGGAGCCAATCTGCCGATCGCGGCGCCATCTCTTGAACCTAACCGAGGTGCAGCGCGAGGAGGGGGCGCATGGCGTGGGCGGCGCGGCCGCGGTGGGAGAGGTCGTCCTTCTCGGTGGGGGCGAGCTCGGCCATGGTCACGTCGCGGCCTGCGGGGATGAAGCAGGGGTCGTAGCCGAAGCCACCTGCCCCGCGCGGGCCGTCGGCGACGATGCGGCCTTCGCAGCTTCCGCTGGTGGTGGCGACGATCGCGCCGTCGGGGCGCGCGAGCGCCAGCACGCAGCGATAGCGCGCGCTGCGATCCGGCAGGTCTGCGAGCTCCGCGAGGAGCTTCGCGTTGTTCGCGACGTCGTCGCCGTGCTTTCCGGCGTAGCGCGCGGAGCGCACGCCCGGCGCGCCGCCGAGTGCGTCGACCTCGAGGCCCGAGTCCTCACCGAGCGCCCAGAGCCCGCTCGCGCGCGCGGCGGCGCTGGCCTTCAGGCGCGCGTTCTCGTCGAAGCTCTCACCGGTCTCGTCGACGTCGCCGACCTCCGGGTGCTCCGCGAGCGTGTCGCAGGGCACGCCGCCGGCCCTGAACAACCCGAACAGCTCCCGGAGCTTCCCGCGGTTGCGCGTGGCGAGGAGGACGGTCTTCACGCGCGCGGGGTGGATGGCCGGGTGCTCGCCTCGAGCACGGAGCGCTGGATCTCGGCGAGGCGCGCGATCCCCTGCTCCGCCAGGTCGAGCATCGCATCGAGCTCGCGCCGGTCGAACGTGCCGCTCTCGCCGGTGCCCTGCACTTCCACGAGCCGGCCGCGACCCGTCTGCACCACGTTCATGTCGACCTCGGCGCGCGCGTCTTCCTCGTACGGCAGATCGAGCAGCGTCTCGCCGCCGAGCATGCCGACCGACACCGCCGCGATCGAGTCGCGCAGGGGATCGCGCTTGAGCACGCCGCGCTCGACCAGGCTCCGGCACGCGGACGCGAGCGCGACCCAGCCGCCGGTGATCGACGCGGTGCGCGTGCCGCCGTCGGCCTGCAGCACGTCGCAGTCGATGTACAGCGCGCGCTCGCCGAGCGCCTCCATGTCGGTCACCGCGCGCAGCGAGCGCCCGATCAGGCGCTGGATCTCCTGCGTGCGGCCCGACACCTTGCCGCGCGACGCCTCGCGCTCGGTGCGCGTGTCGGTCGAGCCCGGGAGCAGCGAGTACTCGGCAGTGACCCAGCCGCGGCCGGTGCCGCGCAGGAAGCCGGGCAGCGAGTCGCCGAGCGTGCAGGTGCAAAGGACCACGGTGCGGCCGACGCGGATCAGCGCCGAGCCGAGCGGGTTCTCGAGATAGTTCAACTGGATCTCGGTCGCGCGCAGCTCGTTCGGGCCGCGGCCGTCGGATCGCTTCTTCATCGCCCCTCCTCTGGAGACGCGGCGTTGCGCGACTCCGACAGCGAGAGCACCGCTTCGGCGAGCGCACGTGCGAGCGCCGTCTGTGACTCGGCGCGGCGCAGGTGTTTCTCCTCCGCCGCGTTGGTCAGGAAGCCCACCTCGACGAGCACGGCCGGCATGTTCACGCCCGAGAGCACGGCGAACGGCGCCTGCTTCACCCCCCGGCTCGGCACCTCGAGCGTCGCGAGCTTGTGCTGGATCGCGGCCGCCGCGCGGCTCGAGCCCTGCATGTGCTCGGTGCGAATCAGGTCACCGAGAATGCCGCCGACTACGTCGACGCTGTCTTCCGCCGCGCCCGCCTGGCGGAACACCTCGTTCTCGGCGAGCGCCGTGCGCAGGGCGTCGGCGTCGCTGGCGTCCGGCGACAGGAAGTAGGTCTCGGATCCGCTCGCCCCGGGGTCGGGCGCGCTGTTGGCGTGGATCGACAGGAACAGGTCGGCGCGGGCGGCGTTGGCGATCTCGCTGCGCTCGGCCAGCGACACGAAGGCGTCGTCGCGCCGCGTCTGCACGACCCGCGCGCCGCCCGCCTCGAGCGCCTTTCCGACGCGTTGCGCGATCACCAGCACCACGTCCTTCTCGAGCGAGCCCGCGGGCCCGCGCGCGCCGTCGTCGGCTCCGCCATGACCGGCATCAACGACGATCACGAGCGCTGGCGCTGCTGGCGGCTCGCCCGACGCGTCAGCCCACGCCCACACGGCGACGAGAGACGCGAGCACGCGCGCCGCCGGGAATCGCCAGGTTGAAAACCGCACGCCGCGCATCCGGACGCCTCCGGTGGACGGGCGAAGCTATCCGATCGCCACGGGAGCGTCGACGGGCGCTGGCTCCAGCGGACGCCGCTTGCGCGGCTCGAGCGCGGCCAGCGCCTCGAGCGACGCCAGCCCTTCGAGCCGCGCGCGCCGCAAGAGCTCTGACCAGAGCGACGCCGTCATCTCCGCGTCGCCGAGTGCTCTGTGGCGCGGTGCGGGGGGCAGGCCGAGCGCGGCCACCAGCGCCGCCAGCCCGTAGCGCGGCGCCTCGACCAGAGCGCGCGCCACGCGGAGCGAGCACAGGAAGGGCGGCAGCGGCACCTGGATCCCGTGCGCGCGCCAGGCGCGGACCAGGAAGCCGCGATCGAAGCGCGCGTTGTGCGCGATCAGCACCTCGACACCGCGGCGTTCGAGCACGCCGGCGAAGCGCCGCACCACGTCGGCCTCGGCGGGAGCGCCCAGCAGATCGCTGTCGCGGATGCCGGTCAGCGCGGCGATCAGCGGCGGCACCGGCATGCCAACGTCGACCAAATCCGAATAGCGCTCGAGCACGCGGCCGCCGCGCTGCACCACCAGTCCGACCTCGAGAATCCGGTCGCGACGCGCCGCCAGACCGGTGGTCTCGAGGTCGACGATCCCGAACACGACTTCCCGGAGCGCACGCGCGCGGCGGCCGTCACGCGCTCGACGCTCGCGCAGCGCACCCCACAGGCGCCGCGCCCAGCCGGGAAGCAGACGCAGCTCAGCAGTCAACAACCTCACCCCCGGCGCGGCAACGTAGCAGCCTCTCCACTCATCCTCTAGTTTCCGCAGACCGAGGCGCAGAGTGGAGCGACGGCGGCAGCGAGAGCGCGAGGCGATGCGCGTGCGAGGCCGCACGCGAGCGAGCGCATTCGCCGCGCTGCTGCTCGCGCCGCTGGCCGCGCTCGCGGCCGAACCCGAACGCGCTGTCGCGACAGCGCCTCCCGCGAAGGCGGCCGATCGCTCCCGTCTGGAGCTCACGATCGAGTCACCGACCCCGGAAGCGGTCATCGGCGATCCGGGCGGGATGGCGTTCCTCTCCGGCACGGCGCTGGCGAGCTTCGGCGAGATGCAGACCTTCGACATCGTGTTCGTGCTCGACATCTCGGAGAGCACCTCGGCGCCGGCGGGCGCCGACATCGACGGCGACGGCAAGATCGGCGCGCGCCGGGGCGGCAAGTTCGGGACGATCTTCGGCACCGTCCTGCCGCTGCCCAACTCCGACCGCGGCGACAGCGTACTGGCCGCCGAGATCGCCGCGGTGCGCACTCTCCTCGATCAGCTCGACCCGCGCAGCACGCGCGTCGGCGTGGTGGCCTTCTCCGGCGACGACGATCCGATCAACCTGGACGCCTTCACGCAGGTGGCTCTGACCACCGACTACTCGCGCGTGCAGAAGGGGCTGGACGAGCTGTTCGACGTGGGGCCCTGGGGCAAGACGAACATGGCGGCGGGCGTGCGGCTCGCCGCCGCAGAGCTGCTCGGCACCCGGAGCGCCATGTCCGAGCCGCGCAAGGACGCACGCCGCGTGATGCTGCTCCTCACCGACGGCCGCCCCACCCTGCCCTACACCGGCCAGGAGTCGAGCAACATCCGCGAGACAATCCGCGCCGCGGTCAAGGCCGCCAAGGTCGGCATCCGCATCGACACCTACGCGATCGGTGACGAGGCGCTCGACGAGCCGATCGTCACCGTGGAGATGGCTCGCGTCTCGAGCGGCGTGTTCACGCCGGTGCGCGACCCCAACAACCTGCGCGCCATCTTCGAGAGCGTCGACTTCGCGGAGATCGCGGAGCTCTCGATCCGGAACCGCACCACCGGCGCGAGCGCCGAGTACAAGCTCCAGAACCCGGACGGCTCGTTCTCCGCGCTGCTGCTCATGCAGGAAGGCCGCAACGTGCTCGAGGTGCTCGCGCGCTCGACCGACGGCAGCCAGGCACGCACCGAGGTCGCGGTGAAGTTCCTCGCCAGCGGCGAGGCGCAGGCCCTGTCCCCGCGCCTGGTCGCGCAGCGCAACCGGCTGCTCGAGAACCGCCTGGCGGACCTGAAGCGCAAGCGGCTGTCGCTCCAGACCGAGCGCGACGAGGACGTGCGGCGCGCGCTCACCGTCGAGATCGAGCAGGAGCGCGCGGCCGCGAACCAGCGCTCCGAGGCCGGCAAGCGCCGGCTCGACATCCGCGTCGAGGAGGACGACGAAGACGACGTCAAGGAGCCCGTCAGCGAGTAGCGACGGGTCGCACTGCGCGCGGGATCTGCGCGCGCGTCGTGCGAGCGCGCTGGCGATCGCGGGACGCGAGCTTCTCGCGCCGGAACGCGATGTAGCGCGCGAACGCCCTGGGACGGCGCTCCCCGAACCACGTCGTGAACTGCGCGGGCGTGTCGAAGCGCACCTTGTGTCCGAGCTCGCCCGTGGCCTTCTCGCACTCGTCCCAGGAGAACTCCGCGCAGATCTCCGGGCGCTCGCGGTAGATCCCGCAGGTGCGCTCCGGTGTCAGATGCTCGCAGCGCGTCTGGAACTCCAGGTAGAAGTCGCCGTCCCAGTCGATGTAAACCGCGACGCCCCGGTGCGACAGATACCAGTGGATGTGGTCGTAGTCGGTGTTGGTGCGCGGGCTGCCGATGCGCACGGCGACGTAGGTGCAGCAGTCGCCGCAGCCGCTGCAGGGGTGCGCGTTCGGGAGCAAGAGCAACGGCAGCTCGAGCGACGGCTTCTCCCGGGCGTCCTCGGCCACTAGCGCGTGTGCTCGACGCGTGGGCGGCCCCAGAAGCGCGCGGGAACCTCGAGCTCGACGAAGCGCGCGATGCGTGTCGCGCGCGCCTCGGCGCGCGCACGCCACGCGGGCGAAGGCTCGTGCACGGCGGCCAGACGCTCTTCCTGCGTCAGGTACGCCGCGTCGACGGGCGAGCGCAGCTGGCCCTGGCGCATCAGGCGCCGGCCGAGCTCGGTGCTGAAGCGCTGCTCTAGCACCACGCCTACCTGCACGCGGTCGTTGGCGGACTCGGACGGCGTGCCCGTCACGCCCGCGAAGATCCAGGGCAGGAACGCCTCGATCCAGGCGGCCTCGTCGAGCGGGCCGCGGGCCAGCTCGGCGGCCTCGAGCTCACGCGGATCGCGGGCCCGAGCGCGCAGCAGCGAACGGTCGGCGTCGTGGCGCGCGCGATCGACGCGCGCGTCGAGCTTGCCGCGGCGCAGGGCGACGCGCAGGCGCTCCAACCGCTCAGGCAGCCGCGCGAGACCGGGCGGCGGCGCAGGGATCAGCGCCGGGTCCGGGTCGACGCCGGCCCAGAGCGCGCGCAGGCGCTCCCACGCGTGCGCGTTGACCGCGATGCGCCCGAAGTGAATCGAGACCCAGCTCTCGGGGCGCGCGCGGCGCAGCAGACCGAGCGACTGCCACGTGACATCGAGCGCGCGCGAGAGCGGTCCCGCCAGGCGCGACCACATGAAGGGGGTGGCGATGCCATCGAGCGGCGCGCCGATCGGGTCGGTCGTCTGGCAGGGATACAGTGGATCGGGCGGTGTGGTGCTCGGATAGCCCGGATCCTCCGGCTCGACCGCCGCGAGCGCCCCCACCTGCACCATCGCGCCGACTATAGGGCGCTTTCTAGCGACCGGCGACGCTGGTCGTGCTCGAGCTGGGCTCGACGCGGAAGTGGGCGGCCTCGTCGAACAGCTCGATCGGCTCCCAGCCCGGAATCTGGGACAGGCGCACCATGCCGCGCGCCACCACGCCGGTGGGATCGAGCACGAACGGATCGGCGCGGTCGTCGAACCAGAGCGTGACCATGTGGTGCTGCCCGCTCGCCCGCTCGACCAGGATCGAGCGGTAGATCTCGTCCTGGGCGAAGCCGAGCCGGCGCAGCAGCACGAAGGTCAGCAGGTCGAGCCCGTCGCAGTCGTCGCTGCCGCGGTCGATCACCTCGCCGAGCGTCGCCCAGTGATCTTCGGCGCCGTCGGAGCGGTAGTGGCGCTGGCTCTCGCCCTGCACCCACTCGACCGTCTGCGCGGCCAGCCGCCGCCGCATCTCGCCCGTGAACTCCGCGTAGCTGTCGGCCAGCGAGCTGCCCTCGAGCGGCTTGCGCGCGCGCCCGTCCTGCTGGTGTCGCGCCTGCCAGCTCTCGATCTTCTGGTTCCAGGGATCCTCTGCCGGCGCGGTCACGAAGAAGTCGAGCGAAGTGGTGCGCGCGAGCGGCGTCGCGCACGACGCGCACAGGAGAGCGAGGCTGGCGATCTGGAGACTGACCCGTCGCATCGGCGAAACCTCCCGCCTTTCGCCCTCCGAAGCTCTCGGATCGGCCGCGCAGGCGAGTGACTTGACGGATCAGCAGCAGGCAACCGGGGCGGGATCCCAACGGACGCGCGCCGACACACGGCGACGGCTGCCGCCATCAGCGACACGCAACGGTGTCGCACATCGACACGCGCGCCACGCAGCGCGCCACTTGCTCTGCAACGCCTTCGCGAGGGGTGCGCGGCGCGTCGCCGGCAGCGCCCCCGCAGCTTCGAAGGAGAGAATCGCGATGCGTCTACGGAGCGCGCTGCTGGCCGCGGGTCTGGTGTCGATGCTCGCGGGCGAAGCGCGCGCGCTGTCGCTCGATGAGCTGATCGACCTCCCGCTCGCGCCGCTGCCAGGCGCGGCGGACCTGTCCGATCCCGCGGCGTTCGACCCGCTGAGCAAGGGCGTGGACTACACCTACTCGGTCGCGCGCAGCGGCGTGTACGACCCGAGCGGCAACCGGCCGAACCCGGCAGACCCCGCGACCTGGACCGTGCTGTCGTACGAGGGCACGTTCACGTTCCTGCCGGCGTACGCGTACGCAGCGGAAGCCCCCGCCAACCTCCTGCTCGTCCTGACGAGTCTTCGTGAGGGCTACTACGCGACGGGCGGCGCGCTGCCGCCGCGGCTGCTCGGCGGCTACGTCGAAGCCACGCTCGCCGACGATAGCTACGGGTTCGTGCGCGACCCGGGCGATCCGGTGGGCGTGATCTCCGACGAGGAAGGCGAGTCCTTCCTGGCGCTGCGCTTCGCCTTGCTGCCGGGCGAGTCAGGGAGCTTCCGCTTCCAGGTGGCGCTGCGGCAGACGCTCGACGAGACGCTCTACCACTTCAACCGCGGCTTCCGGGTGATGCCCACTCCGGTCCCGGAGCCGGCGACGCTCGCCTGTGTCGGGGTGGCTTTGGCCGCGATGGCTGTCGCCAAGCGGCCTCCGCTCGGCCGCGGACGGCCTCGCTGCGCGCGCTTCGCGCTTGCCGTTGCGGCGCTGCGTCGCTCCCGCGCTCAGAAGTAGTAGTCGAAGCGCGCGAACACCAGGTTCGCGGCGTCGCCGTACTCGCTGTCCGGATCCGAGCCCAGGTAGAGCTGCGCGCCGAGCGAGAGCGAGACGTCGCTGCGCACGGACCACGAGAGCGCCGGGGCCAGTGCGGCGCTCGCACCGCGCCAGTCCCAGAGCACGAGGAAGTCGGCGCGCAGGAGCGGCGTGAGGTCGTAGCCGACCTGCACGCCCGTCTGGTGCCGCACGCGCGTGGTCAGGCGATCGAGCAGAGGAACCTGCGCCTCGGCGAGCAGCTCGAGCAGCGCGTCGCGCGGCAGCGCGA
This sequence comes from uncultured Myxococcales bacterium, assembly GCA_964454165.1. Lineage (GTDB taxonomy): Bacteria > Myxococcota_A > UBA9160 > SZUA-336 > SZUA-336 > CAYVQJ01. The sequence goes on from CAYVQJ010000112.1 coordinate 161,648, forward strand.
GCGCGGCGCGCGCGATCGTGTCGGCCTCGATCAGGTTCTCGTTGTAGAAGTGCTCGACCAGCCCGTACAGGCCGCTCCCGAGCGGGAACGTGAAGTCCACGCTGGCGACGACCTGCCAGATGCGCGGACCGGTCTCGAGGTCGCTCCAGGTCGCCTCGAGCCGCCCCGCTGCTCCGCCGAGGTTCGTCGCACCGTCCACTCCGAGCACCCAGTCGCGCCCGAAGCGGCCGGCGAGGAGCGCCGCGTCGAACTCGGTGCGCGACAGCTCCAGGCGCAGCGCGCCGCGGTGCTCGTCCGGATCGTCCTGCGGCGACCAGATCCCGCCCGCCCAGAGCCCCTCCGCCAGCCGAAAGCGCGCCCGCCCGGCGTCCTGACCAATGCGCTGATCGCCCTCGATCGCGAGCGGCGGGATCGGATTGAACAGATCGATCGGATTCCAGAGCCGCGCGCGCCCGAGCGGGATGCGCTGGCGCCCGAGTGCGACCTCGACGCGCTCGGACTCGTAGCGCACGAAGGCGCGGTACAGCAGGTGACGCAGGTCGCCGTCGTCGTGGCTCGAGAGCGTGTGGTCCAGGTCGAGCCAGGTGCGATTGCCGAGCGCGTCGCCGACCTCGAACGCGACGCTGTCCAGGAACGAGCCGACGCGCCCCTCGGCGTCATAGGTGACCTGCGCGAACCAGCGATCGCGCCACACGGCCTGGCCGTTCAGGCGCGCGCGCTCGAGCAAGAGCCCGGCGTCACTGCGCCGGAGCCTGCCCTCCTCGAGCAGCGTGTCGGAGCGCAGCATGCGCGTCCCGATCCCGAGCGTGCGCAGGTTCCCGCCGAGCTCGAAGCGCCAGTCCCCGCGGTCGAGCTCCGCGGCGCCCGCCGCGCTCGCTGCGGCGACGGCGAGTGCTATCGCTGCGAGCGCGGCTCGGCTCAAGCGCGGCGCTCGTCCCGTTCGATTCGCCCGTCGACGAGCTCCACCACGCGCCGCGCGCGCCGCATGACACGGGGATCGTGCGTGGAGAACAGGAAGGTGATGCCGCGCTCGGCGTTCAGGCGCTGCATCAGGTCGAGCAGGCTCTCCGCGGTTTGCGAGTCGAGGTTGGCGGTGGGCTCGTCGGCGAGCACGACCTCCGGGTTCGAGGCGATCGCGCGCACCACGGCCACGCGCTGCTGCTGTCCGCCGCTCATCTCCGTCGGGCGCTTGTCGATGAGCTCGCCGAGCCCGACCGCCGCGAGCAGCTCCCGGGCCCGGGCCCGGCGCTCGGCGGCCGGCACGCGCTGGAGCAGCAGCACGAACTCCACGTTCTCGAAGGCGGTCAACACCGGGATCAAGTTGTAGGCCTGGAACACGAAGCCGAGCTTGCGCAGCCGGAGCTCCGCGCGTGCGCCCTCCGAGAGCGACGCCACGTCCACGCCGTGCACGCGCACGCTGCCGGACGTCGGCACGTCGAGCGTGCCGAGCAGGTTGAGCAGCGTGGTCTTGCCCGAGCCCGACGGGCCGGCGAGCGCGGCGAACTCGCCGTGGTCGAAGCGCAGCGTCACGCCGTCGAGCGCGCGCGTCGGCGCTCCGCGCTCCGCGTACACCTTGACCACGTCCTGCGCCTCGAGGATCGCCTCAGCCATCGCCCATTCCTAAAGCCGCCGCAGCGCCTCGGCCGGGCGCAGGCGCGCCGCGCGCAGCGCGGGCCAGAACGCGGCGACCAGCGAGGTGACGGCGGCGATCGCGATCGGGCTGCCCGCGTCCTCGAGCCCGAAGCGCAGGTAGATACGCGAGCCGACGCCGAGCCCGCGGAGCGCGTCGGAGAACATCGCCAGGTCGAGGCCGACCCGGCCGAGCCACAGCACGAGCGGCAGCGCCAGCGCGAGGCCGACGGCGACGCCCACGGCGCTGAGCACCAGCGATTCGAGCACGATCAGGCCGAGGAGCGCGCGCGCGCGGAGGCCGAGCGCACGCAGCACGCCGAACTCGCGCGTGCGCTCGTGCACGGCCATGAGCAACACGTTCGCGATCCCGAACGCCATCGCCACGAAGACCGCCACGTACATGATCCAGCCGATGTCGTTCATCATTTGCAGCATTCCGGCCAGGCGCGGCTCGCGCTCCTGCCAGCGCATCACCGCGACGCGCACGCCCGGCCAGGCGGCGGCGAGCTCGACCGCGAGCCGCGTCTGAAGCTCCGGCGCCGCCTCGGCCTGGTCGAGCCAGACCGCGACCTCGGTCACGGCGTCGCCGACGGCGTAGAGCCGCTGCGCGTCCTCGAGCCGCACGAAGGCGTACACGCGCTCGAACTCCGAGGACGCCACCCCGTACAGCCCGATCACGCGGAACGCGCCGATCCCCGCCTCGCCCGGCACCTGCACCACCACCTTGTCACCCGGGCGGACTCGCAGGCGCTCGGCGAGCGCCTTGCCGATCGCGATCGACGGCAGCTCGCGCGCTGCGCGCTCGGGGGGCCGCTCCGGCAGCCAGGCGCCCTCGACGATCGACTCGGGCACGACGGAGACCGTAGCCTCGGCGGCCGGCTCGACACCGACCAGCGTCACCCGCATGCTCGAGCGCGCGCTCTGGATCAGGCCGTCGCCCTCCAGCCGCGCCGCCGCGTGCGCCCCGGGCACGCGCGCGAGCCACTCCCGCGCGGGTCGCCCGGACTCCGGCAGGTTGCGGGTCGGCGCGGGATCGGCGGACCAGTCCGGCGACAGCACCGAGACGTGCGCGAGCCGCAGGCGGATCATGTTCTCCGCCATCTGCACCATCATCCCGCGACTCCAGGAGACGAGCACCACGCAGGCGGAGAGCCCGGCGGCGATCGCGGCGATGACGACGGCGCTGCGCCGCCAGTTGCGCCAGGTGTTCCGCCAGGCGACGCGCAGCAGCATCGGCATGCCTAGAGCGTCCGCAGCGCGTCGGCGGGGCGACCGCGGCACGCGCGCAGCGCCGGAGGGATCGAGGCCAGCTGAGCCAGCACGAGCAGGAGCACGGGCAGCGCTCCCCACTGCCAGAAGGTGAGCTGGAACATGATCACGGGCTCGATCCCGAACAGCGACGCGACGTCGTTGGCCGAGTCCGACAGCGCGGTCATCGGCACGGGGTGGCCCTCGAGCCAGAGCACGAGCGGCACGGCAAGCGCGAGACCCAGTGCGACCCCGAGCGCCGAGAGCAGGCCGGACTCGAGCATCACCAGCCCGAAGATCTGACGGCGTCGGACGCCGAGCGCGCGCATCACGCCGAACTCGCGCACGCGCTCCATCACCGACATCAGCACGGTGTTGAGCAGGCCGAACGCCACGACGGCGATCAGGATCGCGTTGCCGAGCCAGTTGCCCATGTCGTCGAGGCGCATGAACTGCACCACGTCGGGCAGCAGCTCCGGCCAGGTCAGCAGCTCGTGGCCGTCCTGCTCGAAGTGGGCGGCGAGCGCGCCGTGCAGCAGCTCCACGTCGCGGCTGTCGCGACCGAAGATCGCCACGTGCGAGACGCCCTGCGGGAACTCGAGGAACGCCTGCAGCGTGTCGAGTCGCGCGAGCGCCAGGTAGCCGTCGAGCTCGGGCTCGCCGACGGAGAGCGTGCCCACCAGCCGGAAGCGGCCCGCGGCCTGCGACCCGTAGTAGTCGCTCGAGAGCAGCACCACGTTCTCGCCGAGTGCGACGCCGAGATTGCGCGCCAGCGCGCTGCCCAGCACGACCTCGGGCCCCTGGCCGCCGTCGAAGAAGCGCCCGCTCGCCAGCAGCCCGGCGAGACGCGACGCCGCGGCCTCGCGCGCTGGATCGACCCCCACCAGCATCGCGGCGCGGCCGGTGGACTCGTCGCGGTCGGGGATCGCGAGCGCCCAGGTCTCGAGTCGCGGCGCCCACACCGCCCCCGCGGGCAGCGCGTCGAGCGCAGCCTCGTCCTCGGGAGTGAGCCGCATGCCGTACTCCAGCGTGCGCTGGTCGCGCCACTCGGCGCCGGTCACCTCGAGGTGACCCGGGTACAGCCGTACGCCCTGCTCGATCCAGCGCTCGTGGCTGCCGGCGCCGATGGACAGGTTCACGATCGCGATGAACACCGCGAACACGTTGGCCGCGGTCGTGAGCGCGGTGCGCAGCTTGCGGCGGCCGAGGTTGCGCCAGGCGATGCGCAGCAGCGTCATCGCACCGCCTCGGCGCGCTCGAGGTTCTTCTGCGTGAAGATCTCGTCCGGCATCGCGCGGTCGAACGCGATCTCTTCCAGCACCACGCGCGTCATCTGGCCGGGCTTGTCCTGCGACTCGATCTCCCAGGTGTGCGGCAGCGGCCGGCCCTGCACCATCCGCACGTCCGAGTAGCGCAGCGTGCGCACGGCCTGGAAGTTGCCCTTCTCGGGCTCGTCGTAGTAGCTGCCGCGCAGCGGAGCCAGGCGCTCCTTCTCCAGCCACATCTCGATCTTGGCCCAGACGACCGGCGCCTCCGGCTTCGGCAGCAGCTCCACCCCCAGCGCGGGCACGCCGTCGATCTCGCGCTCCGGGAGCAGGCGCGGCGTGTAGTCGTCGATGAGCGACGACTCGCGCACCAGGTCGTCATTGGTGAAATCGCTGCCCATCCAGGGCTGCAACAGCATCGACGGCGGCAGCCGCGTGGTGCGCTCTACCGCCGGCAGGTACGTCCAGAGCGTCTGCTCGATCTTCAGGAAGCCGGAGCCGCGGTCCCGGGCCGGCTCGAGGATCCGGATCAGCGAGCGATCGTGCGCGCGATCGTCCCAGGAGCGGAAGCGCACGGTCCGGGTCCAGCGCGGGCGCACGATCGTCATCGCGGCGCGCATCTCCGCGGTGTCGCCGCGCAGCACGTTCTCGGCGCGCCGCACCAGCGCGTCGGCGTCGAGCGTCTCCGGGCCCGGGGCCGCAGCCGCGGCGCCGAGCAGGCACGCCAACGCGAAAGCGCGCGTCATCGCTTGCAGGGTTAGCGACCCGCGCGCCGGGTTGCACGCCGCAAGCGCGCGAAGCGCGCGCGCAGCGAGGCAAAGCCGAGCGAAGGCCGCTCGGCGATAGCCGTCGCGGCAAAGACGGGGCAAGCGCGAAGCGCGCGCGCAGCGAGGCGCAGCCGAGCGAAGGCCGCTCGGCGACAGCCGTCGCGGCAAAGGCAAGCGCGCGAAGCGCGCGCGCAGCGAGGCCGCCACGGCCGAGCGAAGGCCGCTCGGCGACAGCCGTCGCGGCAAAGGCAAGCGCGCGAAGCGCGCGCGCAGCGAGGCCGCCGCGGCCGAGCGAAGGCCGCTCGGCGACAGCCGTCGCGGCAAAGGCGGACAGGCCCCGGCTTAGCCGGGCCGTCGCGGCCGGGCTAGGTTGCGAGGCCACGCATGAGCCAGGCGAAGACCCCGATGTACCCCGACGTCCCCCAGCAGCCGAGCTTTCCCGAGCTCGAGCGGCGCGTGCTCGAGTTCTGGCGGCGCGAGCGCATCTTCCAGGCCTCGATCGACGCGCGACCCGCGGGTGAGAACGGCGCCAACGAGTACGTCTTCTACGACGGGCCGCCGTTCGCCAACGGCCTGCCCCACTACGGCCACCTGCTGACCGGCTACGTGAAGGACGTGATCCCCCGCTACCAGACACTGCGCGGCCGCCGAGTCGAGCGCCGCTTCGGCTGGGACTGCCACGGCCTGCCGGCGGAGATGGAGTCGGAGAAGGAGCTCGGCGTCTCGGGGCACGCCGCAATCGCCGAATACGGCATCGACCGCTTCAACGACTACTGCCGCTCGAGCGTGCTCCGCTACACCGAAGCGTGGCGCGAGATCGTCACGCGCCAGGCGCGCTGGGTCGACTTCGCGCACGACTACAAGACGATGGACCTCTCCTACATGGAGAGCGTGCTCTGGGCCTTCAAGCAGCTCTGGGACAAGGGTCTGGTGTACGAGGGCTATCGCGTGCTGCCCTACTCGTGGGCCGCCGAGACCGTGCTGTCCAACTTCGAGACGCGCCTCGACAACGCCACGCGCCCGCGCCAGGACCCTGCGATCACCGTGCGCTTCGAGCTCACGCCCGTCCGGGGCGACGGCGCGCCGCTCGATCTCCTGGTCTGGACGACCACGCCGTGGACGCTGCCTTCGAACCTCGCCGTCGCGGTCGGTCCGGAGATCGAGTACGCGCTCCTCGAGAAGGACGGCCGGCGCCTGGTGATCGGCGCCGCGACGCAGGAGAAGTACGCGCGCGAGCTCGAGGGCGCGCGCCCGATCGGCAGCATCCGCGGCAGCGAGCTGGTCGGACGCCGCTACCGCCCGCTGTTCGACTTCTTCGCGCGCCAGCCGAACGCCTTCCGCGTGCTCGCCGCGGAGTTCGTCGACACCGCGGAAGGCACCGGCATCGTCCACCTGGCCCCGGGCTTCGGCGAGGAAGACATGGACGTGTGCGCGCGCGAGGGGATCGCGGTGGTCTGCCCCGTGGACGATCGCGGCTGCTTCACGCCCGAGGTCCCGCCCTGGGAAGGCCAGCTCGTGTTCAAGGCCAACCCGGACATCATCCGCGCGCTGCGCGAGCGCGGCGCCCTGGTGCGCCACGAGACCATCGTCCACAACTACCCGCACTGCTGGCGCACCGATCAGCCGCTGATCTACCGCGCCGTCAGCTCCTGGTTCGTGGCGGTGACGAAGTTCCGCGAGCGCATGGTCGAGCTGAACCACCGCCACATTCACTGGATGCCGCCGCACGTGCGCGACGGCGCCTTCGGCACCTGGCTGGAGGGCGCGCGCGACTGGTCGATCAGCCGCAACCGCTTCTGGGGCTCACCGATCCCGATCTGGCGGAGTGACGACCCGCGCTATCCGCGCACCGACGTGTATGGCTCGCTCGACGAGCTCGAGCGCGACTTCGGCGCGCGCCCGCACGACCTGCATCGCCCGACGATCGACGCGCTGGTGCGGCCGAATCCCGATGACCCCACGGGCAAGTCGATGATGCGCCGCGTGCCCGAGGTGCTGGACTGCTGGTTCGAGTCGGGCTCGATGCCGTTCGCGCAGGTGCACTATCCGTTCGAGAACCGCGCCTGGTTCGAGCACCACTTCCCGGCCGACTTCATCGTCGAGTACATCACACAGACGCGCGGCTGGTTCTACACGCTGATGGTGCTCGGCACCGCGCTGTTCGACCGGCCACCCTTCGAGAACTGCATCTGCCACGGCGTGGTGCTCGACGAGGACGCGCAGAAGCTCTCGAAGCGGCTCAAGAACTACCCGAATCCCGAAGCGATGTTCGAGATCTACGGTGCGGACGCGCTGCGCTGGTTTCTGGTCTCTTCTGCGATCCTTCGGGGCGCGGACCTGCAGATCGACCGCGAGGGTCAGTCCATCCGCGAGGTGGTGCGGCTGGTCTTGAACCCGATCTGGAACGCCTGGTACTTCTTCGCGCTCTACGCCAACTCGGAGGGCATCCGCGCGCGCCGCCGTACCGACGCCGTGCACGTGCTCGACCGCTACGCGCTCGCCAAGACGCGCGAGCTGGTCCTGGGCATGCAGGCCGACCTCGACGCGTACGACCTGCCGGGCGCCTGCCAGAAGCTCACCGCGTTCCTCGACGCGCTCAACAACTGGTACATCCGCAGGAGCCGCGACCGCTTCTGGCGGCACGGGGACGACGCCGACACCCAGGCCGCGTTCGACACGCTCTACACCGCGCTCGAGACGGTGTTGCGCGCGGCCAGCCCGCTGCTGCCGATGCTCTGCGAGGAAATCTGGCGCGGGCTCACCGGCGGGCGCAGCGTGCACCTGGCCGACTGGCCCAACGCGGCGGAGCTCTTGCACGACGGCGAGCTCGTGGCCGACATGGACCGCGCGCGCGAGGTGTGCTCCGCCGCACTCGCGCTGCGCCGCACGCACGACGTCCGCGTGCGCCAGCCGCTGCGCCGGCTGGTGGTCGCCGGCGGCGACATCGCGCGGCTGGCGCCCTACCTCGAGCTGGTGCGCGACGAAGTGAACGTGAAGGAGGTCGTGCTCTCCGACGACATCACGTCGTTCGCCACGCGCAAGCTGGTGCCCAACGCGCGCGTGCTCGGGCCGCGGCTCGGCGGCGCAGTGCAGGGCGTGATCCGCGCGGCGAAGCAGGGCCAGTGGCAGGCGCTCGACGCGGGCCGTGTCGAGGTCGGCGGCCAGGCGCTCGAGCCAGGAGAGTTCACGCTGTTGCTCGAGCCCAGACCAGGCGTCGCATGTCAGGCGCTCGCGTCCGGGGACGCCATCGCGGTGCTCGACCTCGAGGTCACGCCCGAGCTCCTCGACGAGGGCCGCGCGCGCGACCTGGTGCGCGTGATCCAGCAGGCGCGGCGCGAAGCCGGTCTGCACGTGTCCGACCGGATCCGCGCCGACGTCGAGCTCCCCTCCGCGTGGCGCGCGTCGGCGGAGCGCCATCGCGCCTGGATCGCCGAGCAGACGCTCGCGGTCGAGCTGCGTCTGGACGGCGCCACGCCGGGCGATCGGCCCTTCGAGAGCAACCTCGGCGGCGAGCCGGTGCGCGTCGGCGTCGAGCGGGTCAGCCCCGCCGCTTGAAGCTCTTCACCGCGTCGAGCAGATCGGGCAGATAGCGGTACTGCTTGTTCACGCCCACGCGGGCGCGGAACCAGTAGCGGCCCGAGCCGTCGAACAGCAGCACCTGGTACAGGATCACGCCCTTGCCGCTCGTCGCCTCGACGGCGGTGGCCGCCATCTCGCAGCCGTTGAGTCCCTCGCGCGACACTTCCGCAACCTCGAGGTTCGCCACTTCGCGCACGCCCGGCGCCTTCTCGATCGCCTCGCGGCAGGTGTCGGCGCGCGCGCTCTCCTCGATCCGGCCCGCGCGCTTGCCGATGGTCAGGACGGGATCGTCCCAGGCGTCGCCCGGCATGGCGCCGTCACGCGTGAAAGTGAGGTCGCCGAGCACGCGCTGCGCGAACTTGAGCCGCAGCTCGCCGGCGAGCTCCCAATCGAGTCCGTCGTATGGATCGAGGACGGCGTTGCGCTCCCAGCGCGCGGAGACCAGCGTCTCGTGCATCAGGTCCGAAACCTGCTTCGCGTTCGCCAGCGGCGCGTTCGCCGTCAGCACCACGCTGTCGTCGCCCTCGCCGAAGGCAGCGAGCCAGAGCGCCACCGAGTCGCCCTGCGCCGCGTACGCGATGAACCCCGGCCGCTCGGCGATGGACATGTCCTCGCGACCGAGCAGCCGGATTCCCGCCTTGGCGAGCTCCGCCTCGGTGTAGCTGTTCGACGCCTCAGAGAGGGGTCGGTGCAGCTCGGTCACCGTGATGCGGAGCTGGCCGTCGGGCGTCTCGAGCCCGGCGAAGCTGCGCGACTTGACCATGCCCTTGGGTCGCTTGAGCGCGACGCGGGTGCCGGAGATGTGCACGTAGTCGCCGTCCTTCGCCGCGCCGGCTGCAGTCCTCGGCTCGCGCGTGGGCTTCGGCTTCGCAACCGGCTTCGGCTCCGGCTCCGGCTGGCGCTCCGGCTTCGGCGGCGCCTGCACGCGCGCGATCTCCTCGGGCGCCGGCGGGCTGCTGGCGTCGCAGCGCCCGCCCGGGCGCAGCACGCAGGCGAACGCCCGGTCGAACTCGGGAGCCGCCACGGCCAGCGTCGCGCCTTCCCGCTCCGAATCGCTCGGCTTGCCGACGCGCACGCCGATCACCTCGCCGGTCGCGGGGAACACCACCGGGCCGCCGTCGGGAAGCGCAGCCACGCCCAGCGTCTCCACGTAGTCGACGTCGTCGATCACGCGCACCGCCGAGATCGTGCCGCGCTGCGAAGCGTCGAACGCGAGTGCTTCGATCTCGTCGCCGCCGCGTCCCGCGGAGCCCAGCGCCAGGAAGGCCCGCGACGGCTCCGGAACGCGCACCAGCGCCAGATCGCGGCGCTCGTCGCGCGACACGACCTGACCGATCTGCTCCGCGCCGCTGCGCGAGCGCACCTGCACGGTCGGCGCGCTGCCCACTGCCCGAGCGCTGGTCGCGATCGACCCCGAGGCGTCGATGTAGAAGCCCGCCGCAGCCGCATCGCCCGCGCCGATCTCGACGACGGCATCCAGCCACTCGACGGGCGCCGCCGCGTTCGCCGCGGCCGGAAGTGCGCACAGGAGAAGTGCTATCCGCAGCGTCACGACGCGCGCAGCCTCGCCTCGAGCAGCGCGCGCACCACGGCGGGATCGGCCTTGCCGCCCGTCGCGCGCATCACCTGACCCACGAAGAAGTTGGAGAGCTTCGCCTCGCCGGCGCGAAGCTTCGCCAGCGGCTCGGGATTGGCCGCCAGCACGCTCTCGAGCAGCGCAGTGAGCTCGCCGGCGTCGGACAGCGCCTCCAGACCACGCGCGCGCATCACGTCCGCCGGGCGCGCGCCGCTCCTGGCGACCTCCGCGAGCACCTGCCTCGCGCTGGCGGTGGTGAGCTTCCCCGCTGCGCACAGCGAGAGCAGCTCCGCGAGGTGCGCGGGCTCGAGCGCGGTGGCCAGAACACCTCCGGCGCGTCCACGGACCCGCTCGAGCACGTCGCGCAGAATCCAGTTCGCGGCCGCCTTCGGAGCCGCGCCGAGCCGTACCGTCTCCTCCAGGAAGTCGGCGAGCGCGCGCTCGTCGGTGAGCTGGCGCGCGTCGGCGCCCGGCAGCTCGAACGCCTGCTCGAAGCGACGCGCACGCGCGGCCGGAAGCTCCGGCAGCGCCGCACGCCAGCGCTCGATCTGCTCGAGGTCGAGACGCAGCGGACCCAGGTCGGGATCGGGGAAGTAGCGGTAGTCGGCCGCGTTCTCCTTGCTGCGCTGCGGGCGCGTGCGCTCCGCACGCTCGTCCCAGCCGCGCGTCTCCTGATGCAGGCGGCCGCCGCCCTCGAGCACTTCGATCTGCCGCGCGATCTCGTAGGCGAGCGCCTTCTCGATCCCGCGCACCGAGTTCAGGTTCTTGAGCTCGACCTTGGTGCCGAGCTTCGGATCTCCCACGCGCCGCACCGAGACGTTCCCGTCGCAGCGCAGCTGGCCCTTCTCCATGTCGGCGTCACCGACCTCGAGCCAGCGCACGATCGCGCGCAGGCTGCGCAGGTACGCGCCGGCCTCCGCGGGTGTGCGCAGCGCGGGCTCGGAGACGATCTCGACCAGCGGCACCCCCGCGCGGTTCAGGTCTACGTGCGAGACGCCGGCGCCGGTGACTGCGTCGTCGTGGATCAGCTTGCCCGCGTCTTCCTCCAGATGGATCCGCACCAGCGGGACGCCCTTCTCGACGCCGTCCTGCTCGATCGGCACCGCGCCACCGGTCGCGAACGGCTCCTCGTACTGCGAGATCTGATAGCCCTTCGGCAGATCCGGGTAGAAGTAGTGCTTGCGCGCGAAGATCGACTCCGGGTGCACGCGGCAGCCGAGCGCCAGCGCCAGGCGAACCGCGAGCTCGACGGCGTGCGCGTTCGGCACGGGCAGGACACCGGGCAGGCCGAGGTCGATCTCGCTGGTGCGCGTGTTGGGCTCCGCGCCGAACACCACCGGCGCCGGCGAGAACAGCTTGGAGCGCGTGCGCAGCTGGGTGTGCACCTCGAGCCCGATCACCGCTTCCCAGCCCGCAGGAATGCCCGACGATGGAACGCCCGAAGTCCGCGCCGTCACGGGCGAAACTTAACACCCCGCAGCCGGCGGCGCCCCGGTGAAGCCCGCCGCGCACCGCTACTCTTCGCGCAATGCACCGCGGGGAGAGGTGGTTGCGCGCGCGACCTGCCGTCGCGGGAGCGTGCGTGCTGGCGCTGGCCGCGGTGGCCTTGCTCTGGGGCGTGGGTGAGCGTCCGCTGTACGCGCCCGACGAGGGCCGCTATGCGGCGATCGCGCTCGAGATGGTCACGAGCGGCGACTGGGTCGTGCCCCGACTGACCGGTGTTCCGTACGTCGACAAGCCTCCCCTGCTCTACTGGCTCGAGGCCGCGGGCATCGTCGTGTTCGGGCCGAACGAGTGGGGCGTGCGCGCGCTGCCTGCGCTTGTCGCGTGGCTCGGAGTGGCGCTCACCCTCGCGCTCGGGCGCGCGCTGTACGACGAGGAGACCGGCATCATCGCCGCGGCGGTGCTGGCGTCGACCGCGCTCTGGGTCGGCGTCGGGCGAGCGCTGCTGACCGACGGCATCCTGAGCGTCGCGCTGCTCGGCGCGTTCCTTTGCCTCGAGCGCGTGCGCAGCGGTCGGCCCGGCGCGCTCGGAATCTGGCTCTGCCTCGCCACCGCGACGCTCGCGAAGGGCCCCATCGGGCCCGCGCTGTTCGCGCTGGCCGTCGGCCTGCTCTGGATCGCGCGCGAGCGGCCACCCTTCGCGCGCCTGCGGCTGGTACTCGGACCGGTGCTGTTCGCAGCGCTGGCGCTGCCGTGGTTCGTGGCGGTCGACCGCAGGGTCCCCGGAGCCGCCGCGTACTTCTTCCTGAACCAAAACCTCGCCGCGCTGTTCCAGTCCGGCATCCATCACGCGGCGCCGTGGTACGCGGCCTTCCCGATGCTCGCCGCCGGCTTCGCGCCCTGGAGTCTGCTGGGTCTGATCTGCCTGCCCTCTGCCGCGAAGCTCGGTTGGCTCTCGCTGCGAACCCTCTCGACATCGGCCGCGCTCCTCTTGTGCTGGTGCGCCGCCGTGTTCGGGGTGTTCACTCTCTCCGTCTCGAAGCTCGCCACGTACTTTCTGCCGCTGTACCCCGCGCTGGCGGTGCTCGTCGCACGCCTGTTCCTGCACGCGTCTCCGCGCCGCAGCACGGCGCTCGCGCTCGGAGCCCTGGGCGTCGCGGTGCCCGGCGCCGCAGTCGCCGTGCTCCACACGCCCTCCAGCGCCGAGCTCGTCGCTGCGTTCGCCGGCGCCCTGGCCGCGACCGCTGCAGGTTTGATCACCGCCGGAGCGCTGCGCTGGACCGGGCGCACACGCGCGGCCGCGCTCGCGCTGCCGGCGAGTCTGGCGCTTGCGATCCTGCTCGCGGCGCCGAGCCTCGACACCGCTTCGCCGACGCGGGCCTCGCGTGCGCTCCTGCTCGATAACGCGGGGACGCTCGCGCGTTGCGACCCGCTGGTATCGGCGGGCTTTGCGGTCGGCATGGTCGAGTTCTACCTGCGGCGCCCGGTGCTGGTCCTCGGCCGCGCGCGCACCTACCGCCACGGACTGGAGCTCGAGCCCGACGCTGGCGAGTTCCTGGACGAGGCCGATCTCGGGGCTCTTCTCGCCGGCCATCCGCGCGCGTGCCTGCTCGTGAAACAGGAGCGCGCACCCGATCTGCTCGGGGCGCATCCCGCTCTGACAGTCGCGCTCCGCGACGCGCGCTATCTCGTGCTCTCGGCGCAGGCGCCTCTCGCCTCCGACGCCGCGGTGCGGCGGTGACGCGCGGCCGCGCGCTCGGGGGCGCTCTCTGCGCAGCGTCGCTCGCGTGCTCGTCGCTGCCCTGGCCGTCCGCGCCGCTCCCCGAGCCCGTGGCACCGGCCGCGGGAGGGAGTGATCGGCTCGATCTGCGCGGCGTCGTGCACGTCCACACCGATGGCTCGCACGACAGCCCGGGTACGCTGGACGAGGTGATCGCAGCCGCGCGCGCCAGCGGCGTGGACTGGGTGGCGATCACCGAGCACCCGCGCCCGGGGCGCACGAGCGAGCCCGGCGAGCGCGAGGGCGTCCTGGTGCTGCCGGGGCTGGAGCTGAACGTCGCCGGCGGCACGCTACTGGCGATTCACGTGCGAGAGGTTCCCCCGCGGCACCTCGAGGCCCGCGAGCTGGTGCGCTGGGTGCACGAGCGCGGAGGAGTCGCCTTCGTCTCTCACTTCGAGCACTCGCGTCTCGACACGCCGGAGGCGTGGGCCGACGCCTCGCCCGATGGCGTGGAGCTCGTGAACCTGCACGCCGAGGCGATCGCGCACCGCGTAGCACTCGCGGCCCGCCTGCTCGTGTTCCCGGCGCCGCGCGCCCTGCGCGTGCTGCTCGCGACGCCGGAGCGCAACCTCGCGCGCTGGCAGGCTCTGCCCGACGCAGACGCGATCGTCGGCGGCGTCGATGCGCACGCCAAGTTCCGGCTGCTCGGGCGCGTCGGCACGCTCGACCGCTACCGCGACATGTTCCGGCTGCTCACCACGCACGTGCAGGCGCCCGAGCGCTCGATCCACGCAATCGTCGACGCGCTGCGCGCGGGCCGGAGCTACATAGCACTCGAGGCGCTCGCGCCGGTCGAGCGCTTCGACTTTCAGCGCCGCGGTCGCGCGTTCTGGCTGCGCGCGCCCCGACCCTGCCGCCTGGCGCTGGTCTGCGACGGGGACGAGGTCGGCTTCGCCCTGGCCGCGTCCGCGCGGCTCGCCCCGCCGGCGGGCGCACGCCGTTGCCGCGCCGAGGCGCGCCTCGACGGCCGCCTCTGGATCGCGACGAGCTACGTGAGATAGGCGGCAAGCGCTGCGCGCGCGCAGCGAGCCGCAGGCGAGCGGAGGCCGCTTGGCGACAGCCATCGCGGCAAAGGCTCAAGCTCCGAGCGCCGAGCTCACTACCCGCGCGACCTCGGCGATCTGGGCCGGCGAGAGCTCGGGGAACATCGGCAGCGCGATCGAGTCGGCTGAGAGGCGCTCTGCGACCGGAAAGTCTCCCGCGCGCGCGCCGAGCGCGCGGTAGGCCGGCTGGAACGGAACGGGCGTCGGGTAGTAGACGCCGTGGCCGATGCCCGCGGCCTCGAGCGCGCGCGCGATCGCGTCGCGGCGCGCGTGCCGGATCACGTACAGGTGATACACGTGCTCGCAGTCGGGCTCGACGCTCGGCAGCACGCAGCCCGTCCCCGCGAGCGCGGCGCCGTAGGCGGCAGCGGCTGCGCGCCGGCGCGCGTTCCAGTCGTCGAGGTGCGGCAGCTTCACGCGCAGGAAGGCGGCCTGCAGCCCGTCCAGACGCTCGTTGCCCGCGACGGCCTCGTGCACGTTGCGCACGCGCTGTCCCACGTGACGGCGCATCGCGAGCTCGTCGCGCAGGCGCGCATCGCGCACGGCGATCGCGCCGCCGTCGCCGAGCGCGCCCAGGTTCTTGGAAGGATAGAAGCTGAAGCACGCCGCGTCGCCGAACGTGCCGACCTTGCGCCCGCGGTAGGTCGCGCCGTGCGCCTGCGCGCAGTCCTCGATCAACGCGAGCCGATGGCGGCGGGCGAAGTCCGTGATCTCGTCGAGCGGCGCCGGGTGCCCGTACAGATGGACGACCACCAGCGCGCGCGTGCGCGGCGTCCGCGCGGCTTCGAGCGCCGCCGGGTCGAGCGCGCGGCTGCCCTCCAGGACGTCGGCGAAACGCGGCGTGCAGCCGGCGCGCGTGATCGCGAAGGCGGACGCGACGAAGGTGGAAGCGGGCACGATCACCTCGCTCCCCTCCGGCACCAGCGCGCGGCAGGCCAGCTCGAGCGCAGCGGTGCCGTCCGAGACGCCCACGACGTGCGGAGCGCCCAGCCACCCCGCGAACTCCGCCTCGAAGCGCTCGAGCTCGCCGCCGAGGATGAACTGCGAGGACTCGAGGATCTCGTCGAACTTCTTGCGCAGGTCGGGAGCGAGTGCTCTGTGCTGCGCGGCGAGATCGACGAATGGGATCGGGCTCATCCGGACACCTCCGACGTGGTCCGGGGCAGTGTCGCGAACCCGGCGCGCTCGAGGTAGGCGCACAGGGCCCGCGGGGTCGCAGCCCAGACGTCGGGCGGGACGCGCCTGATCCATTCCTCGTAGCGTCGCAGCAGCTCGGGATGTCCGCCGAGCTGGGGCTCCGTGTGCAGGACCGCGGTTGCCACGCCTCCCACGCGCCGGATCCAGTCGAGCTTCTCGCTCCACGCCTCGAACACCCGCGCCGGCGACTCGCCTCGGTAGAGCAGACTCGACTCGAGCGGCAGGGTGATCGGGATCTCGAGCAGCGCGCCGATGCGAAACGGCAGCACGGTTCCGCAGCCGCCGCCGAGCTCGAGGTCCACATCGGGAATCGAGGAGTCCCAGCCGAAGCGGCTGGCGAGGTCGCGCAGCAGCTCCGGTGTGCGCAGCGTCGAAGGCGAGCGGAAGCCCGCCAGCGCAAAGCGCGGGCGGAAGCGCGCGGCGATCGCGTCGAGCCGCGCCACGCGCTCGGCTTCGGGCAGGAACGCCAGCCGGTTGTCGTGGTTCCAGCCGTGCGAAGCGATCTCGAAGCCTCGGCGCTCCAGGCGCTCGAGCAGGTCGAGGTCGAGCGGGTAGTGATCCGAGCAGACGAAGAACGCGGAGCGCACGCCGAGGGCCTGCTCCCGCTCGGCGACGCTCGCGATCGCCGCCGCGCCACGCGCGGTGTCGACGTCGTGCGTGAGCAGGAGCGCGCAGCGCGCACCGCCGGGCCACTCGATGCGCTCTCCCCTCGCCCAGCGGATGGCGTCGAGCGTGGGCTCGAACGGACCGCGCGGGAACGGCGACGGCTCGCTCGCGCGCGCGAGCAGCCGCGCGAGCAAGAGGCGCAGGCGCGCCGGAAGCCGGTGGTAGTGGAACGGCAGCCGGGCGCTCAAGGGCACGCCCTGGCGGCGCCAGCGCTCCTCCAGGAAGTACGCGAGGTCGACCTGCCCGGCGGGGAGCGGATGCAGCGCGGGCGCCGACTCGAGCAGCGGCAGGTCGAGGCCCATGCCCCGCGGCAGCCACGGCGGGCGCGGCTCCAGCTCGACGCGCGCGAACTTCACGGCCGGCTGCGCTCGCGCGTCATGCGCCGGCGCATCGGTCCGAGTCGCAGCAGCTCACGACCGGTCGAGAGCAGCGTGCGCAGGCGGATCCCCGTCGGCGTGCCCCAGGTGCGCGGATGGTGCGGCACGTCGACCTCGACCACGCGATAGCCGAGCCAGCGCGCCTTGGCGACAATCTCGGCGTCGACGCCGAAGCCGCGCGACTCGATCGAGATCCGGTCGAAGAGCTCTCGTCGCCACAGTTTGACCCAGTTGATGTCGGCGAGCGGGAGCCCGAAGCGCGCGCGCATCCAGCCGTTGTATAAAGCGCTCACCAGCCGGCGCGGCAGCGGGTCCTGGCGCCCGATGCGCCGGCTGCCGACCAGGTCGGCGTCGCCGCGGCGCTCCCAGAGCAGGCGCAGGTCGCGCGCGTCGAACTGATGATCCGCGGGCACGACCACGACCCAGGCCTTGCGCGCCGCTGTGAACCCGGACTTCTGCGCGCCGCCGAAGCCGATGTTGAAGGGGTGGTGCACCACGCGCAGGTTCTCCGCCTCGGACGCCAGGCGATCCGCGAGCGCACCCGTGCCGTCGCGCGAGCCGTCGTCGACCACGATGATCTCGTGATCGGACACGAGCTCCGCGAGCTCCGTCTCCAGGTAGCGCACGAGCGACTCGAGGTTCCCGGCTTCGTTGTACGCGGGGACGATCACGGACAGGCCCTCCGCGTAGCGTGCCGGCGCCGGGGCGGCGCGGCGCACCACGCGCGCGTGACGCAGACCCGCGAGCGCAGCGCCAAAGGCATCGGCGACGTCGCCTTGTCCCGCGATCCACTCCGCGTAGCGCGCCAGACCCTCCGCGAGCGAGACGCGCGGGGTCCAGCCGTGCGCGCGCAGCCGCGAGGGATCCGCCACCACGTGTCGCGCCTCCCCGGGGCGGAAGTCGCCCGAGAGCTCTGGTTCGAACTCCACGCCGTAGCTCGTGGCGAGCGCGCGCGCGAGATCCGCGATGGAGGTCGCGACTCCCGTCCCGACGTTCAGGATCTCGCCGTCGATGCGATCCAGGGCCAGCTCGATCGCCGCCGCGACATCCTCGGCGTACACGAAGTCCCGCGTCTGCAGGCCGTCCTCGTAGACCAGAGGCCGCTCGCCCGCCAGCAGGCGCGACGAGAAGATCGACACCACTCCCGTGTAGGGGTTGGTGAGTGACTGGCGCGGCCCGTAGGTCAGGAAGAAGCGCAGCGCGACCGAAGGGGTCTCGGCGCCGAGCACCAGGCGCTCCTGCGCCAGCTTCGAGACCGCGTAAGGATGAAGCGGCGCGCTTGGGGTCTCCTCGGGCGTGGGAACCGGCGCGAGCGCCGTGCCGCACTCCCGGCAGCGCGGCTCCCAGTCGGCCTTCTCGAGGGCGCCGAGCGGACGCGGCGCAGGATGCTGCGCGCCATGCGCCGCACAGCGGTAGGCGCCCTCGCCGTACACCGCGACCGACGACGCCACCACCAGCTTGCGCACGCGCGAGCGCCGCACGGCTTCCAGCAGCAGGGCGGTGCCGACCGCGTTGGTCTCCAGGTAGCGCGCGACGTCGGGCGTGAAGCCGCCGGTGGCGGCCAGGTGCACGACCGCGTCCATCCCGCGCAGCGCGCGCTCGAGGTCGTCGCGCCGGCGGACGTCGCCGCGCATGAACTCGGCGCCGCGCGGCAGGTACGGCGGACGCACGTGCGTGGGCAGCTCCAGACAGTCGAGGATGCGCACACGCCGACCTCGAGCGAGCAGCCGCTCGACCGCCCAGCCGCCGATGAAGCCGGCGCCGCCCGTCACGAGCACGCTCTCGAAGCTCAACGCGGCAGCTCCCGTGCGGGGTTGCCGACCACGACCGCGCCGTCGGCGACGTCGCGCGTCACCACCGCCCCGGCCCCGACCAGCGCGCCCTTGCCGATCACGACGCCCGGCAGCAGCACCGCGTGCGCGCCCACGCGCGCGCCCGCGCGCACCAGCGGACCCTCGAAGTCGTGCGTGACCGGGAAGCGGTCGTTGGTGGTCACTGCGCCCGGCCCGAAGAATGCGCCGTCTTCGACGCGCGTGCCCTGCGCGAGATACACGCCGCAGTGGATGCGCACGTCGCTGCCGATCTCGCAGCCGTAGTCGATCACCGCATTGCTCCAGATCCAGACGCGATCGCCGAGGCGGCACTCCTCGCGGATCACCACGTTGTGGCCGGTCTCGAGGCCGCGGCCGATGCGCGTGCCGGCGTACAGCACGCAGCCGCTGCGCACCACGGCGCCCTCTCCCAGCGAGAGCGGCGGAAGATCCGCACGGCGACCGGGGTGATCGAGAATTGCGGACGCGTGGATCTCGGCGGCAGCGGCGCGCGTCACGCTGCCACCTCCACCGGCGCACCGCCGCGCTCGATCGAGCGCTGCACCGCCGTGAGCACGCGCACCACCTCGAGGCCAGCCGTGCCGTCGGAGAGCGGCGTCTTGCCGTGCTGCACGCAGTCGGCGAAGTGCTCCACCAGGTTGCGCAGCGGCTCGTGCTGCTGGATCCGCGGCGAGACGATCGCGCCGTCGCGCAGCAGGAAGCGGAACTCGCCGAAGCTCTCGGCGTCGCGCTCGATCGTGACGCCCTTCTCATAGATCCGGATCGGCTCCATCGCGTTCAGGTCGTCGAAGACGATGCGCCGCTTGCCCGTCACGACGACCAGCTCGCGCACCTTGTGCGCGTCCACCCAGCTCACCTCGATCCGGCCCACGACGCCGCCCGCGAAGCCCAGCGTGACGAACGCGGCGTCGCCGAGGTCGGGCCGCAGGAAGCAGCCCTGTGCGCCGCTGACCCAGGCCGGGCGCTCGCCGAGCAGGTACAGGAACATCGACACGTCGTGCGGCGCCAGGTCCCAGAGCGCGCTCACGTCGGCGCGGATCAGGCCGAGATGGTTCCTGCGCGAGGTCAGGTAGTAGACGGCGCCGCTCTCGGGACTGCGCACCAGCTCGCGCAGCGCGCGCACACAGTCGTGGTACACGAAGGTATGCCCCACCATCAGGGTGACTCCGCGGCGCGCGGCGCGCTCGACCAGCCCCTCTGCCGAGGCGACGTCGAGCGCCATCGGCTTCTCGACGAGCACGTGCTTGCCCTGCTCGAGGGCGCTTGCCGCGAAGGCGGCGTGCGTGCTCGCGGGCGTCGCGATCACGAGCGCGTCGATGCCGGGATCGCGCAGCAGCCGCCCCGCGTCCGTCGTGATCGACATGCCCGGCCAGCGTCTGGAGAGCTCGCCGATACGCGCCGGGTCGCTGTCCGCGACTCCCGCGACGTCGAGGCCGAGCTCCTGAAACACGCGCAGGTAGTTCCGCCCCCAGTGACCGAGCCCGAGCAAGCCGAACCTCATGGGACCTCCTTCCAGCCGTTGGCAACCAGGACGGTGCCGCCGCGGTAGTCGCTCGCGGCGACGAGCTCGTACTTCCCATCCCAGTCCTTGCGGTCGACGTAGGCCAGGCGCGGCTCCGGCGCGCTCATCCACGCCGCGAGATCCGGCTGCGACGCGAGCCGCGGGAGCTCGCGCTGGCCGTAGTAGACGAGGCCGCCGAGCTGACGCCATGAGATGCCGTGGACGGCGACCGGATGGCCGAGCGCCGCGGCGCGCTCCGTCAGCGCCAGCGGCAGCTTGAAGGCGTCCGCGCGCGGCGCCGCGATCCAGCGCGTAAGCACCGCGGCGCCGAGGAAGGCGCCGACCGCCGTCGCGGCCCGCCGACTGCGCAGGTCGCTCGAGGCGATCCAGCGGCCGACCAGGATCGCGAGCGGCGGCGCGATCGCCAGCAAATATTTGGACTGCTTCGCCTCCGACGCGCTGAAGAACACGAAGCTGAAGGCGATCCAGACGCAGAGCAGGCGCGTGTCCCCCGACGTCAGCCGGACGCCGCGCAGCGCGAACGGCAGCACCAGCGTCCACGGCAGGAACATCCAGGGGAGCTGCACGGCGTAGTACCAGACCGGCCGCGCGTGGCTCCAGGTGTCGAAGAACATCTCGAAGTTCTGTCGGAGCACGAGCTCGCGGCAGAAGGCTTCGCCCCCGCGGCTGCAGGCGGCCACGTACCAGGGCGCGATGAGTACCGCCACCAATGGGACGCCCCACACGATCCCGAGCCTGCCGAGCGCGCGCAGGTCGCGCTGCCAGAGCAGGAAGATCCCGAAGACCGCGCCGGGCAGCAGCGCGCCGAGCGGGCCCTTGGCGAGCATCCCGAGCGCCACGGCGACGTACGCGGCCGCGAGCCACGCGACGCGATGACGCTCCGTGGTGTAGGCGCGCCAGAACGCGACCAGTGCTGAGGTCTGCGCGCCGACCAGCAGCATGTCGGCCTGCAGGTACTGGGCCTGATGCAGGAACTTCGCGCTCGCCAGCAGCACGAGCGCGGCCCACGCGCCCGCACTGGCGCCGTCGAAGAGCGCGGTCGCGGCGAGCGCGAGCAGGGCAAACGCCGCCACGCCCGCGCGCGCACTCCACGGCGTGACGTCGCCGACGGGGAGCGACGCCAGGGCACTCGTCCAGTAGGTCAACGGCGGCAGCAGCGCGAGCGGCTCGCCGTTGAAGTGGGGCACGATCCAGTCGCCTCGCTCGAGCATCTCGCGCGCGACGACTGCGAAGCGCGGCTCGTCGGGATCCCAGAGCTCGCGGCCCGAGAGTGCGATCAGCACTGCTGCCCCGAGGAGCAGCGCGTGCGCGAGGCTCGGTCGGAGGCCCGGCCGCGTCGTGGTGGCTTCAGCGTTCGTATGCGGCTCCTCGCTAGAACCGGAAGGCGAGCGCCAGGGCGGCCACGCCGAGCGCCAGCGCGGCGATGCGCCATTCGCGGCGCAGATCCGCCAGCACCCGCTCCGAAAGGGGTAGCACGAGCCGCCCCCAGCGCGGCACGCTCGCGACGAACGCCCGGTACGGCTCGCCGAAGCAGCGCGCCAGCATCGCCTCTTCCGCCAGGACGACGCGGCGGTAGTGCAGGAAGAGCGCGGCCGCGAAGGGAGCGGTCCACGGGCCGAGACCGATCAGCAACGCGAGGCCGCTCGCGATCGCGACGTTCCCGAGGTACAGCGGGTTGCGCGTCCACGCGTAGGGTCCGCCAACGACGAGCTGCCGCGCGTGGAGCCGGCGCGTGTCGGAGCTGCGGCCGATGTGCACGCGAGCCCAGCCGCGCAGAGACAGACCCGCGCAGACGAGGCCAAGACCCAGCGCGACTTCCCAGACGGACGCCCGCGCCGGATCGAACCCCGCGGCGGCGAGCGCGTAGAGCGGCATCGGGATCCAGCCGCGCAGGCGGAAGTAGGTCTCGTGCCGCACGGGAAGCCAGATCCAGCTCCCGCCGGCCTGCGGGCGAGCAAGCTCCGCGACCCGCTCCGTCCGGTCAGTCCCTCCTACCATCTGTAGAGGTGGTACGGCTCGCTGCCTGAGGCCGGCGTGAAGCCGAGATTAGAAGGCGCTCACCCGGAGCCGCGCGTGGACCTGCCGGCGCAGCGCCGATAGCCTTGCGCAGTGCGGATCCTGGTCGTCGAGGACGAGGCGCGAGTGCGCAGCTTCATCCGGCGCGGTCTGTCCGAGGCCGGCTTCGCCGTCGACGTGGCCTCCGACGGCGACGCGGGACTCGAGCTTGCGCTCAGCCACGCCTACGACGCGGTCGTACTCGACCTCGGGCTGCCCGGGCGCGACGGCCTCGAGCTCTTGCGCGTGCTGCGCGCGCGCGGTCGCGCGACCCCGGTGCTGATCCTGACGGCGCGCGAGGCAGTCGAAGAGCGAGTGCGCGGCCTCGACGCCGGGGCCGACGACTACCTGGCCAAGCCCTTCGCTTTCGCGGAGCTGCTGGCGCGGCTGCGCGCTCTGCTCCGCCGCGGGACGGCGCGCGCGAGCGTGCTCCAGGTCGGCGACCTGCGCATCGACACCGCCGCGCGCAAGGTCGAGCGCGCCGGCAAGCGCATCGAGCTGACCGCGAAGGAGTACGCGCTGCTCGAGTTCCTGGCGACACACCAGGGCGAGGTGGTCACACGCACCATGATCTCCGAGCACGTCTGGGACATGAACTTCGACTCGTTCTCCAACGTGATCGACGTCTACATCCGCTACCTGCGGCGCAAGATCGACGAGCCCTTCCCCTCGCGGCTGATCCACACGCGACGCGGCATCGGCTATGTGCTCGCGCTGGAGCCGTGACCGGGGGCGAGCGGCAGCGAGAGCACGAACTCCGCACCGCCCGGCGAGCGCGCCACCAGCTCACCCCCGTGCGCGGCGGCGATCGCGCGCGCGATCGCCAGCCCGAGGCCGGTCCCGCTCTGCCCTTCGCTTCCCGGCGTCGAGTAGAAACGCTCGAACACGCGCTCGAGCTCGCCTTCCGGGATCCCCGGCCCCGTATCCCGCACGCACACCTCTGCGCGCCCTCCGCTCTCGCCGACGCGAATCGAGACGCGCCCGCCGCGCGGCGTGTGGCGCAGCGCGTTGTCCACCAGATCCACCACGACCTGCCGCAGCTGGGCGGCGTCGGCGCTCACGCTCGCGCGCGCGACGTGGCTGTCCAGGGTCACGCCGCTCTCGTCGGCGACGACGCGCAGGTGCTCGACCAGATCCGCGACCAAAGCCGCGAGGTCGATCGGGGCCCGCGCGATCGTGTCGGCCCGTCCCGACTCCAGGCGAGCCAGCAAGAGCAGGCGGTTGGTGAGCGCGCTCAGGCGCTCTAGCTCCTCCAGCACGCCGCCGAGCGCGTGCGCCGCGGCAGGAGGCACGTCGCGCAGCAGCAGCTCCAGATTCCCTCGGATCGCCGTGAGCGGCGTGCGCAGCGCGTGCGCGGCGTCGCCGCTGAAGCGCCGCACGCGTGCGACCTCCTCGCGGATCCGACGCAGAAAGTCGTTGGTCACCAGCGCGAGCTCGTGCACCTCGTCGTGCGGACCTTCGGTCGGCAGCTCACCCTCCGCCAGCGTCTCGAGCGAGCGCGCGCGTGCGGTCAGGAGCCGCACCGGACGCAGACCGCGCGAGGCGACCAGCCACGCGATGCCCGCGCCGAGCACGGAGATCGCGCCGAGCGAGATCAGAAGCTGGCCCCGCAACGAGTAGTAGCGCTTCTGCGCGCGGCGCAGCGACGCCGCGAGCTCCACGCGATGCGGTCCGATGGAGAGCTCGGCGATGCGCAGCCGGCGATGACCCTTGCGCGAGCGCGGATCGATCTCCTCGCGGATCGGCAGCTCGCCGACGGGGTCGGGCTGCGTTCGAGGCAGCTCGACGGCCAGCGCGGTCGAGCGCGCGATGCTGTTCCCCGAAGCGTCGCGCACCTCGAACAGCAGCTCGTTCCACTTGGTGCGCGCCGCCGACTCCGCGCGCAGATGCTCGAGCAGCGCGTCGAGATCGGTCACCGAGGCGATCCGAACCAGATCCTCGCGCAGCTCCTCGTCGATGCCGTCGACCACGCTGTCCCACGAGCGATCGAGCAGCACCGCGGTCTGCACCGCGAGCAGTGCTATGAGCGCGAGCCAGACGCTGGCCGCGATCCGGACCCTGAGTGGGAGCACCACCGCGCGGCTCAGGGTACGAAGTTCACGAGGCGCCCCGGCACGTACACCACCTTGCGCGGCGGCGCGTCGCCGAGGTGCTTCATCACGTTGGGATCGGCCAGCGCGATCGCGCGCACGCGCGCCTCGTCCGCGTCGGCCGGCACGCGCACGCGGGCGCGCAGCTTCCCGGCCACCTGCACTGCGATCTGGACTTCAGCTTCGACGAGCAGGGCCGGATCGGCCTCGGGCCAGCGCTCCTCGGCCAGCGAGCGCGCGTGGCCGAGGCCGCGCCAGAGCTCCTCGGCCAGGTGCGGCGCGAAGGGTGCGAGCAGCAGCACGAACGGCTCGACCAGCGCCCGTGGCAGCACGCCGTCCTTCTCGGCGTCGCGCACGAACACCATCAGGGCGGAGATCGCGGTGTTGAGCTCGAGCGCCTCGACGTCGCGCGTGACGGCGTCGATCGTGCGCGCCAGCAGCCGCTGCTGCGCTGCGCTGCCGCTGCCCGTCCCGAGGGCGCGCGTGCGCTCGGCGCCGTCGGGCTCCTCGAACACCAGGCGCCACGCGCGCTGCAGGAAGCGGTACACGCCGGCGATCCCGTCGGTCTGCCACGGGGCGGCCTTGCCGAGCGGGCCGAGGAACATCTCGTAGAGCCGCAGCGCGTCGGCGCCGTACTGCGCGATCACATCGTCGGGGTTGACCACGTTGCCGCGGCTCTTGGACATGCGCTCGATCACTTCCTCGAGCTCGAGGTCGAGGTCGGGATGCAGCGGCCGGCCGTCCACGAGGCGCACCTCGGCGTTCGGCACGAAGTGCTCGCGCAGCTCCTCGCCAGTGGCGGCGACGACCGGCGTCTCGCCGTCCCAGCGCACGTCGCGGAACGAGAAGCGCTGATACAGCGCGTCGGCATCGGCGCGCACGTCGTCGGCGAAGTAGCGGTAGCTCCGGCCCTGGATCATCCCCGGGTTCAAGAGCTTCTGGAACGGCTCGCGCGTGTGCACCAGACCGAGGTCGAAGAGCACCTTGTGCCAGAAACGCGCGTAGAGCAGGTGCAGCACCGCGTGCTCCGCCCCCCCCACGTAGAGATCCACCGGCATCCAGTAGTGCTCGGCCTCGCGCGACCACGGCTCGCGCTCGTTCGAGGGATCGCAGAAGCGCAGGAAATACCAGCAGCTCCCCGCCCACTGCGGCATGGTGTTGGCGTCGCGCTGCGCGGGCCGACCGCTCGCGGAGTCGGTCGTGCCGATCCAATCCGGGACGCGGGCGAGCGGCGGCTGGAAGTCCCCCGTCGGGCGGTAGTCCTCGAGCTCGGGCAGCAGCACCGGCAGCTCGGCGTCGGGCACGAGCCGGACCGAGCCGTCTTCGAGATGCAGCACCGGGAACGGCTCGCCCCAGTAGCGCTGCCGCGAGAACAGCCAGTCGCGAAGCTTGTAAGAGATCGCGCGCGCGCCGCGTCCGTGCTGCTCCAGCCACTCGCACATGCGCCGCTTCGCGTCCGGCGTGGCGAGACCGTCGAGAAAGCGCGAGCTCTGGTTCGTGCCTTCGCCGACGTAGGCCGCGCGCGAGACGTCTCCGCCGCGCACCACCTCGACGATCGGCAGCCCGAACTCGCGCGCGAACGCGTAGTCGCGCTCGTCGTGCGCGGGCACCGCCATGATCGCGCCGCTGCCGTAGCCGGCAAGCACGTAGTCGGCGATCCAGATCTGGAGCTTCGCGCCGGTCACCGGGTGCACGGCGTGCGCGCCGGTGAACGCGCCGGTCTTCTTCAGGTTCGCGACGCGCGTGCGCTCGCTCTTGCCGGCGCTGGCCGCGACGTAGGCGCGCACCGCCTCTCCCTGGGCAGGCGTCGTCATGCGCTCGACCAGCGGATGCTCGGGGGCGAGCACCACGTAGGTCGCGCCGAACAGGGTGTCGGGCCGCGTGGTGAAGACCTCGATCTCTTCGGCGTGGCCATCGAGCGCGAAGCGAATGCGCGCGCCCTCGGAGCGCCCGATCCAGTCGCGCTGCATCTTCTTGATGTGCTCCGGCCAGTCGAGCCCGTCCAGGTCGTCGATCAGGCGGTCGGCGTAGGCGGTGATGCGCAGCATCCACTGCTCGAGCGGGAGGCGCACCACGGGATGGCCGCCGATCTCGCTGCGCCCGTGCTTGACTTCCTCGTTCGCGAGCACGGTGCCGAGAGCCGGGCACCAGTTCACCGGTACCTCGGCCTGGTAGGCGAGACCGCGCTCGTAAAGGCGCGCGAAGATCCACTGCGTCCACTTTACGTAGCCGGGATCCGTGGTGTCGATCTCGCGGTCCCAGTCATAGGACAGGCCGAGTGACTGGAGCTGGCGCTTGTAGGTCGCGACGTTGCGGGCCGTGGTCACGCGCGGGTGCTGCCCCGTGCGCACGGCGTGCTGCTCCGCCGGCAGGCCGAATGCGTCCCAGCCCATCGGGTGCAGGACGGCGAAGCCGCGCATGCGCTTGTAGCGGGCGTAGGCGTCGGTCGCGACGTAGCCCTTCGGATGCCCGACGTGCAGGCCCTCCCCCGACGGATACGGGAACATGTCGAGCACGTAGTACTTGGGCTTGCCGGGATCGAGCGCGCTCCGGAAGCTCTTGTGCTCGAGCCAGTGGGCCTGCCAGAAGGCCTCGATCCGCATCGGCTCGTACGGCATGGCGCCGAACTTAGCGCGTGAGGGCCGCGGGAACCGCGGTGACGTTCCAGGTGAAGCCGCGCAGCTCGGGCGGGAAGCGGAAGATCTCCTCGCGCTCGAAGCGTTCGCCGTTCAGGCGGTAACGGCGCACCGCCTTCTGGTCGTCGGCCGACACGTACAGCTCGTCCGCGCCGTCGCCGTCCAGGTCGAACGCGCCCAGCGCGTGCTCGAAGCTCGAGGAGTCGGCGTCGATCTCGGTGGCGTCCCACTCTCCCCGCGCTTGCGGTCGGTACAGCCAGAGGCCGGCCTTGAAAGGCGCGGCGACCAGCTCGCGCCGGCCGTCGCCGTCCACATCGGCCGGCACCAGGACGCGGCAGAGCGAGTCGTGAATGCGCGCGATCACCTCCCCAGCCTGACCGGGCTCGGTGTAGCGCCGCAGCTCGACCTCCTGCACCAGCCTGCCCTTCTCGGTCCTTCCCTCGACCGCTGCGTACACCTCCGAACGGCCGTCGCCGTCGATGTCGCCGAGCAGGATCTCCTTCGCGTGGCGGTCGCCGAGGTCCACGAACACGTCGCCGATCGGCGTGGCGTCCGGCCGGTAGCGCATCACGCGCCCGCGCTGCGGCGCGCCGTCGAAGCGGTTGGGCTGGCTCGGCGTGGTGTACAGCTCGAGCTTGCCGTCGCCGTCCACGTCTCCCGCCTCGATCTCGTGCACGAACGTGTTGGGGGCGCGGTCGATCTCCTGCACCGCGGCGCCCTGCGCGAGGTCGGCGATCGCGACGACGCCCTGGTCGTGCGTTGCGAGCAGCGCCTCTGCGACGCCGTCGCCGTTCAGGTCCGCGAGCTCGAGGTCGCGCAGCCGATCGTGCTCGCCGCCGAACTTCGGGGCCCAGAGCGTGTCCGCGCGCCACGCTCCCTCGTGCCTGCGCCAGAGCTTCAGGCGAGCGCCGTCACCGCCGATCGTGAGCAGCCCGGGCGGAGCACCGGGCGGCGCGAACGCGAGCGCCTTGTGGAACACGTTGCTCTCCGGATCCTGCAGCAGCGTGTGCGTCCACGCGCCGTGCTCGAAGCGCAGGAACACGAGCGTCGCGGCGCCCGGCTCGTTCGACGGCTTGCCGTCGGGACCCGGTGGGAACACGGAGAGCGCGAGCACCAGCACGCGGTCGAAGGACTGCGGCTCTCCGCCGCACCCCGCGACGGCGAAGGCGATTGCGAGCGGGGCGAGCGAGCGAAGCAGCGGCATCGCGCGCGCAAGGTAGCCGCGCGCCGGCTTGCTACGCCAGCAGCCAGAGCGCTCCGAGCAAGAGCCAACCCAGGGCGGCGCGCAGCAGCACCTCCGCGTCCATGCGCCCGCGGACGGCCGCGGAAGGCACGAGCTCGAAGACGATGAATGGGCGCTGCATCGCATTGGGGTGGCGCGCGTGCGCACGGGCGTGTCAAGCTGCCGCCGCATGTCGGCGGCCGGCGCGCGCGACTTCCCGATGCGGGTCGATCCTGCCTGGCTCGAGCTGCACACGGCCGATCCCGACCTGCGCACGATCGACGCAACTTGGTACCTGCCGTCCGAGGGCCGCGACGCGCGAGCCGAGTACGCGGCCGGGCATCTGCCGGGCGCGATCCACGTCGATCTCTCGAGCGAGCTCTCGGATTCGGCGTCGCCTCTGCGCAACACGCTCGCGGCGCCCGGCGCGCTCGCGCGCGCCTTCGCCGGGCGCGGCATCGGCAGCGAGCACCGCATCGTCGTGTACGACCGGCGCGGCGGCTACTCCGCGGGCCGGATCTGGTGGACGCTCCGCTACCTGGGACACGAGCGGGTCGCGCTGCTCGACGGCGGCCTGGTGCGCTGGCAGCGTGAGGGCCGCGCGCTCACCACGCGGGTGGCCTCGCACGCGCCGGCGCGCTTCGAAGCCCGACCCGAGACACGCTGGTTGAAGAGCAAACGGGAAGTGCTGGACCTGCTCGGCAACGGCGAGGTGCGCATCGTCGATGCGCGCTCGCCCGAGCGCTTCGCCGGAACCGCTGCCGAGCCCGCGCGCCGGAAGGGACACATCCCCGGCTCCGTGAACGTTCCCTATTCCGACAACCTCGCGGGGGACCCGCCGCTGCTGCGCGAACTGGCCGAGCTGCGCCGGCGCTACGAGGCCGCCGGCGTGCGCTTCGATCGGCCCGTGGTGACGACCTGTGGCTCCGGCGTGACTGCGGCCCTCGACGCCTACGTGCTGACCTTGCTCGGGCACCGCGACGTCGCGGTCTACGACGGCTCGTGGGACGAGTGGGGCAACGCCGACGACACGCCAGTGGAGACGGGCGCGTGATCCCGCTGCGCGACACGATCCCGTCGCAGCGGGTGCCGCTTGTGACCTGGCTCATGATGGCGGGCTGCGCCTTCGGCTTCTGGCTCGAGCTCGGGGCAGGCGACGAAGTGGACGCGATGATCCACGAGTTCGGGCTGATCCCGGCGCGCTACTTCGCGCTGCGCGAGCGGCTCGGCGCCGCCGATCCCGCGCTGTATCTGCCCTTTCTGACCAGCGCGTTCCTGCACGGCGGCTGGATGCACTTCCTGGGCAACATGCTCTACCTCTGGATCTTCGGCGACAACGTCGAGGACCGCATGGGTCACTCCGCCTACGCCGGCTTCTATCTGGCGGGCGCGGGGTTCGCGGGCTTCGCACAAGCGCTGGCGAATCCCGGCTCCACCGTCCCCATGGTCGGGGCGAGCGGCGCGATCGCGGCGGTGATGGGCGCGTACTTCGTGCTGTTTCCGCGCGCGCGCATCGTGTCGCTGGTGATCTTTGGCTTCTGGGTCGACGTGATCGCCATTCCCGCCGTGACTTACCTCGCGATCTGGTTCGGGATGCAGCTCCTCTCCGGCGCGTTCGCGCTCGCGGCCGCGGCCTCGGGCGGCGTGGCGTGGTGGGCCCACGCGGGCGGCTTCGCGTTCGGCGCCGTCGTGGCGCTCGGCGTCCGCGCAGGCAAGCGCGCGTAGCGCGCGCGCAGCGAGGGCGCCTCGCCCGAGCGAAGGCCGCTTGGCGACAGCCATCGCGGCAAAGGCAAGCGCGCGTAGCGCGCGCGCAGCGAGGGCGCCTCGCCCGAGCGAAGGCCGCTTGGCGACAGCCATCGCGGCA
>CAYVQJ010000113.1:0-129404 GCA_964454165.1 uncultured Myxococcales bacterium
GACGAGCGAGAAGGCCGCCGGCGGCATGTGGCAGTTCATGCCGCCGACCGCCCGGCAGTACGGGCTCGCGGTCGGCAGCGGCGTCGACGAGCGCAGGGATCCGCGCAAGGCGACCCGCGCAGCGGCGAACTACCTGAACGATCTGGCGTTCGAGTTCGGCGGAGACGGGCTCTTGCTCGCGATCGCCTCTTACCACCTTGGCGAGAACGGCGTGCGCACCGCTCTGCGCAAGCAGAAGGACACCGAGCGCACCTACTGGTCGCTCACCGCGACGAACCTGCTGCCCGACGAGACGCGCGACTACGTGCCGCGCTTCGTCGCGGCCGCCGTGCTCGGCGAGGCGGGAATTCCGCCCGCGAGTGCCCTCCGCTGACGCCAGTCGTGGCGTCCCTCCCAAGCGGTATCGTGGGGTCGAAAGAAGCCTCCACCCCAATGAGTGCATCGCCTGCCCGAGACGAGTTGGACGGAAGCGTTGGGTCCCCACCCCCCGATTGAGGCTCTCGAGGACGCCGGTCTCTACGCGCCGCAGCGGCTCCTTCACGTCATCCGGCACACGGTTGGTACGCTTCTTCGTCGGGTGATGGGCCTCGAGAGGGCGCGCCTGCAGCTCGGCCACGGTCGATCGTGACGACGACGAAGTACGTGCACTCGGACGACGCGAGGCGGAGGCAAGCCGCACCGGCAATCGGATTGCTCAAGCCGCGGTAAGACGTTCCCACTCGAAGAGCGCGCTCGACCACCCGGAGCCGAGGGCCCCCCGGCGGGGAACGCCTCTCCGTCCTTGGCTAGGGTTCAACGCCGCTTGCGCTGTTCCCGAGCTCCGCAGACAATCCTGGGGCGCGTATCGCGCGGATCAGGCGGAAACGAACCGGAATGGGACCATGGCTCCTGGGCTCCGCTGTCGCGCTGCTGCTCGCGGTTCCCCCGATCTGGCCATACATCTACTACACACTTCTCCGCCTCCTCGTTTCGGGAGTCGCGATCGGCGCGCTGTTTGCCCTGCGGCCGGTCAGTCCCGGGATCGTCGTCGCCTTCGTTCTCGTTGCTTTGCTTTTCAATCCTCTCCTTCCAGTGCATCTAACGAAGGCGGTGTGGGTGCCAATTGACCTCGGGGTGGCCGCCTTCTTCCTGTACGTCTGGTCGCGCAAGGTCGGCCTTCCGACGGCCCTCCCGAAGGACCCGTGATCGGGGCAACCGCTCAGGGAAAGAGCCCTCAGACCAGAGGTCTCCGAACGGGGCCTGCTCGCGAGGGGGCGAGGCTCGTGAACCTCGCCTCCGGGTACAATCGCTTGAACATCCCGGGGGCGCAGGGTGTGCGTCGGTCACCACCTTGCTGCTCGCATCGTGTGGACAGCGTTGCTGGTTCTCGCCCCAATCGGAGCCGCTTTTGCCCAAGCTGGGGAGCGGGTGCCTGACGAGCCCGCTGTCGCTGCTACAGCAAAGACCGAGCAGGTGCTGCCAGTCGCTGAGACCCGAGCAGAGACTGGCGCGACTCTCCGAAGCAGTGGGCGACCGGGTCGACCTGAACGCGCTGTACCGCGAGGCCCCCGAGGCGTCGCGGCCGGAGCTCGAACGTGGCGTGGAGTCTTCGTCTGGGCCGGCTCACTTGCGCTGAGCTCGAGCGCGGTATGTTGAGCGCGACGAGAGGAGATCGCGCCTCCGAACCGAGCGGATAGTCGGCGTCCCGCCCGGGTATGATGGAGTGGCAAAGGCCTCCCGTATGGATGCGTCGCCTGCGCAAAACGAGTTGAACAAACGCGTCGGGTCCTCACCGCCTGATGAGGCACCCGGCTCGCCCGCCGCCCGACCCTCGATACTTGAACTCATCCGGCGCTTTCTCTTCGGCCGCAGGCTGGCGGACCTGGACTTCGGGAGTTTCCAGTTACCCGCCTATGATGTTGAGAAGATCCTCACCGACCTGGACGTTCGTGGCAGGGCACAGCGGAACGGGGAACGCGACATCCCCGCACCGTCCGATGTCCAACTCGACGGCGTCGAGAGGTTGATCGTCCAGGAGATTGAGACGCAGCTGCGGACCGGGAAGAACCGGCTGGAGTCCCGCCTCTCGAATATCACGAGGCGAATCGAACAGGCTGACGTCGCGCGACTCTGTGCTCAAGTTACCTCGCTCCCCGCGGCGTTGGCGCGTGACCTAGCTGCAGTCGAGAGCGAGGTTCGCGATCGCCTTCAACTCGACCGTGACGCATACCGTCAGGCCCGAGACGAACTGAACGCCTTCAAGCTCCGCGTCGGTGTTCGGTGGGACCCCCACTACCCGGAATCGCACGCTTGGCATTGGGCCGTGCTTGGTGCCTTATTCGCGATCGAGTCGATCCTCAACGGCTCCTTCTTTGCGGTCGGTAACGAGCTCGCGCTCGCCGGCGGGGTTCCGATCGCCGCTGCCAGCGCCATCGTCAACCTCGCCTTCTCCTTCTGGCTCGGGCTTCTCGGCAGGTTCTGTCTTTCGCGTCAGCCACGACCACGCGCCCTGGGGAGCATGAGCCTTGTGCTGTTCGTTGGCTGGACGACCCTCTACAACCTCGTTCTTGCGCACGTCCGAGATGTGTACGCGACCCGTCCAGACGCAACCCTCGCGCTTGCTCGCGATCTTTTCGTGGCCTCGCCGCTCGGCTTTCAGGATCCAGTCTCTTGGATTCTGCTTCTGATCGGTTGCGTGTTCTCTGTTGTCGCGATGCTGGACGGATGGCGATGGGATGATCCCGAGCCGGGCTACGGGCGGCTCCACCGACGAATGCGGGATCTGCGGGCGGAGTACTTTCATTCCCAGCAATCGCTCGAGTCTGAGAGCCGCGCGCAGCTCGCGGCGCGCCACGACGAGCTCGAACGACTCTCAGAAAAGGTGGGCTACTCGGTGGCTAGCTTGGAGATCGACGTCGAGAACAAGAGGACCTTGGTCGCTAATGCTCGGTCGTTCTTCGAGTACTCCGAGGCTTCCGCGAACACGATGCTGAGCTTGTATCGGGATCTGAATCGCCAGCACCGCAAAGCCCCCCCGCCACGCTACTTCCAGCAGCCCTGGTCGCATCCCCTGCCCGACGTCTTCAAGGGCGACATCTCCTCTGACCTCGAGAAGCTCGAGCGGCAACGGCGCCTTCGGCGTGACCTCGACAAGCAACATGAGCCGACGCGGAAGGGTTTCGAAGAGGCGCTCAACGAGGCGTTGCAACGAGTTCGGTCCCTCCCTGATCCGGAAGACGAACTACCAGCGAACCCGGTACCGACGAGATAGCGACCGATGAGGGCGCGGGGACCATCTCCAGCGGAGCTGCGGCGCTTGCGGGAGCGGCGGAACGCCGTTGTCATGACGTCCGCGACTCTCGCCGCGGTAGTGCTGTTCGGTTCGCTGTGGTACCGCGCGTCGTCTCTGGCGGTCCTTAGAGATCCGGCGACCCTTTGCCCCATTGGGGCAGGCCCAAGCGCGCTCCTCTACGTGCTATTCGACGTGTCGGAGCCCCTCGATCCAATACAACGGGAGGCCATCCGAGCGCGAGTAATCCGGCTCGTGGACGAAGAGTTGCCGACGGACACAAAAGTGGCGTTGTTCGCCCTCGGTGCGGAGCCGCGATCGACGTTGCCCGCTCCCCTCTTCGACCGCTGCAAGCCGCCGACAGGTAGACTTCCGGACGCATTGATCGAGCGCTGGCTTGACGAAGCCACGATCAACCTCCGCCGGCAAGCAGATCGTTGGCGCGGCGACTTCGTGGTGCCGCTGGAGAAGGCCCTTGAGAGCGGCCTAGAAGGCCCGTCCTCGAAGTACAGCCCAATAATGGAGGCGATCCAGGCGCTCAACGTTCGTGCTTCGCGAGAGGGTGCGCGAACTCGTCCTGGCTCTCTCGTTATCGTCTCAGATCTCCTGCAGCATACCAGCGACTACTCGCATTACGGCTCGGGGCCGCCCCGGTTCGAGGACTTCGCGCGTAGCTCCGTTGCTCCTCATCTGCGAACCGACCTGACACAGATCAAAGTGCTGGTTCTGTACGTGCGGCGCGAAGGTCTCGAGCAAGTGCAGGGTGGTGCACACCTGAGTTTTTGGGCTGACTTCTTCGCCGACCTTGGGGTGCAGGCGGGGCAGTTGGCAATCGAGCCAATTGAAGGCTGAGGCCGAGGATGGACTGATGGATCGGACTTCTGACTCTCGTCTCGCTGGGGCCGATTGGTCCGGCCTGCCTTTGAGGAGCTGGTTCCTGCTCTTTGGCGTCGGGGGCGGCATCGCGATCTACGTCGGGGAGCGGTGGTTCGGGAGCGCATGGGTGACGGTTGGGGGACCGCTGCTCGCGATGGCCTCGTACGTCGCGATCGGATACCGCGTGGCCCGCGATCGTGGAACGATCTCGCAGTTCGCAGACAGCGCGTACTACCTCGGGTTCCTCCTCACGGTGTTCTCGTTGACAGTCACGGTGATGGAACTCAACGATCGAACCGAGATCTGGAGTGTTGTCAACCGCTTTGGCGCGAAGTTGACGACCACTCTGGTCGGGCTTGCAGTGCGGATCTACCTGGTCAACTTTCGGGACTCCTTTGACGACGCCATCGAGTCGACCGAGGAGACGTTGGCTAGAAGTGCACAGAACCTCCGCGAGCGCTTCGAGCAGCTGAGCGTCGATCTGACCGCGCTTAGCGACGGACTCGTTCTTGGCCTGCGTCGGGCGAGTGAGCGTGCAACGACAGAGCTCGATCAGACCATCACGGCATCTGCCACAGCGCTCACTGCTTCGATCGAGCAAGTGCGCGGTGCGGCAACGGTTGGAGTCGGCGAGCTGCACCAAGCTCTGGGGGTGGGAGCTTCGGAGGTGTCCGAATCGCTCAAGGCGGGTGCTCGGTCTCTAGGGTCAAGTGCGAGCAGTGCATCAACGAGGATTTCGAAGGCCGCGGAGAGCATGTCTGCGCGGCTTGACGGCGTCACGATGCCACCAGATGTATTCGTCAACATCCTGCGCGAACCGATCAGTCGGCTGTCAGCCGCACTGGAGCGGCAGGCGAAGGAAATCGAGCGGGCGACAGATGCGATGGCTCCTGGTGCAACGCGGTTTGAGGACGCTGCGCGTTCTCTCGCGGGCTTCTCAACCGCGGTGGAGGCGCTTCAGGGGTCCTTGACGAGTGCAGGCGCCTACGCGGTCGCGCTGGAAGGTCTCGGAAGAAGCGCAGAAGGTGTGCGCTCATCCTTCTCGGGCCTGCCCACGGTCTTGGAGCAAGGGACCGCGGAGGTCCGCAAGGCCCTCGAGTCTGTTCGGGTCGGATGCGGTCAACTTGGAGACGCCGTGGGTGAGGCAGGGCGGAACACCAGTTCGCTGGCTGCGGAACTCGACGCAGCCAAGGAAGCGCTCCGCGGACTGAGAGCAGACATTCAGTCCGAGCGAGAGGCTCGCCGCTCGTTCTGGAGCCGCTTCATCTCCCCGGGACGAGGTGAGTGATGTCTCGCAGGCTTCGCGACGCAACACTTTGGTCAGTTTCGCTGACCGACTTCGTCATGACGCTGCTCTTCCTGCTTCTCCTCCTGTGCCTAGCTGCACTCGTGGACGTGCGCGAAGAAAGGGACGACGCGGTCGCTACTGCGGCGCGATGCGAAGCCGACGCGGCTACATGCCGCGAGGTGCGCGAGAAGTTGGCTCCGGCTAGTGACAAGGAGTTCAGGCGTCTCTTGCTGGTCGCCGCTGAGGACGCAATGAGGATTGGAGAGTTGGAAAAGGCCAAGGCGGCCGCCGATGAAGAAAGCCACCGCGAAGCCCTTCGGGCTCAGGAGCTTGAGCAGAAGCTGAAGGAGGCGAAGGGAGCGGATCTAGCGACGTGCCTAGGCGATCTGGCGAAGGCGCATGCTGACGTGGAGAACGTTCGAGGTCAGGCAGAGAACTGCTTTAGCCGGATGGCGAAGGCGGGTTTCGGAATCCCCCCCTGCTGGGCGACACGCGGCGGCAAGATCGAGTACCTGTACACCGTGACGATTTCTGACACGGGGCTCTTGGTAATTCCGAGCTGGCCTGAGCATCGGCAGAAGGACGTGGATGCAATCCCCGGTGCAACGAGTTTGCCAGGCGAGCATCTGACTCTTGCGGAGTTCGACCGACGCGCGGCTCCGATCCTCAGATGGAGCGAAGACCATGACCCCGAGTGCCGGCACTACGTTTGGATCAGGGACGCGGCGACGACGAAGCTTGCCTTCAAGCGGCAGCTATTGGGTGTCGAGGCGTACTTTTACAAGTACTTGGAACCGTCTGAGGTCGAGAGCTGAAGCCGTGTGTGCAGGCGGCGACCTTGAGGTCTGCGCTGATGTGTATGCTGGCGCTATGGCGAACGTGACGAGGGTCGAGGAGAAGGAGTTTTTGGCGGCGGTCGAAGCTGCCACGAAGAAGGCGATCTGGTGCGCGCTCGCGACGGTCGACGCGAACGGACGGCCGCGCGTGCGCATGGTGCACCCGACGTGGGAGGGATCGGCGCTCTGGTTCGCGACGGGGACTGGATCGCCGAAGCACCGCCAGCTCGAGCGCACCCCGTACGTCGACGTGCAGTTCCAGGTCGCGCCGCCCGACTTCGTGCACGTGGTCGCGCGCGGTCCTGCCGCGATCGTGACGGACCCCGCGGAGAAGAAGCGCGTCTGGGACGTGATCGACTACGACCTGTCGCAGTTCTGGACCCAGGGCCCGGAGGATCCCAGCTACACGCTGGTCAAGATCCTGCCGGAGCGGATCGAGCTCTCGAAGATGTTCGGCAGCATGGACAAGCGCGTCTGGAGGCGCGGCTAGTGCCGCTGTCGCGCGAGCTCGCGCTCTCGGCCGGCGAGCTCGAAGAGCTGATGACCACGAGCTGGAACATGCGGATCGCCACCGTCGGTCCGGCTGCGCGTCTCAACGTGACGCCGCTCTGGTTCGCGTGGGTCGACGGCAAGGTCTACGCCTACTGCCGCGGGCAGAAGGTCGCGAACCTGCGGCGCAACTCGACCGCGACCGTGCTCGTGGACCGGAACGAGAAGTTCCCCGAGCTGGTCGGAGCGATGTTCCAGGGCACGGGCGAGGTGCTCGAAGACGCCGCGGCCGAGGCCGCCGATCCCGCTCTGGCACGCGCGCAGGAGAGATCGCGACCAAGTACCGCGGCGGACACGGCGAGCCGCGCGCTGACGCCGCACCCCGCTCGAGCGCGCGCGGGCGCAGCATGCGCTGGATCCGCTTCACGCCCGAGCGCCTGGTGAGCTGGGACAACCACAAGCTCGGCCGCCTGCGCAGGGGCTGACCCCGGATCCCAACGGGATCCCGCCGACGGGCGGCGTCGAGTTGCGGCCGCAGCCGACCGCGGGAGGCCCGAGCCAGCCCTGGGCACGCCCGAGAAGCCGAAGTCGGGCTCGCCCGGCCCCGCCGCGCTACAACCTGAGCGTGAAGCGCGCTCTCTTCGCCGTCCCGCTGCTGCTTCTCGCCGCCCGAGCCGACGCGACGTGCAACCCCTACCCGAGCTGCGATATGTCGGCCCCGGTCGTCGTCATCCTGACGCCACCGGCATCGGGCGTGCTCTCGGGAGCCGAGGCTCGGATCCTGGTGCGCGCCGTCGACTCCGGCAGCGGAGTCTCCGACATCCGAATCTCGCTCTCCGACGGCAGCGCCGAGCAGACGCTCTACCAGCGATCGGGTGTCCAGCTGGATGGAGACCATCTCGCCCTGCTGAATACGCTCACCTATGCCAACAGAAGCTACACCGTGGTAGCGACCGCGCTCGACGCGTTGCGACAAGAGAGGAAGGTCAGCAGATCCCTGGCGGTCAGCAACCCGAAGCCCGAGCCGGTCGTGGGCCCCATCCGGTCGTTCGTGGACACGGCGCAGGGTCACAGCATCGACGGAAACAAGGCTCAATACAGGAACACGACGATCCAGCGCATCGGCGATCGGCTCTACTTCATCTACAGAACGCTGGACCGGCGGGTCTTCATTCGACCCTGGGACAGGGGCCGCCAGTCGTTCGAGCCCGCGATCCGAGTCTTCGGTCAGATCGGAGCTGTCAACGAAGGCGTGCATCAGTATCCTTCTCTGTTGCGCACGGCGAACGGCGAGCTCGTGGCGCTCTGGCCATGGGGCGACTCAGTCGCGAGTTCCCCCGGGCAGAGAGACCGGAACGTTGCCACGGTGACCATTCCTCCACTCTTACGGGTCATTCCAGATCTGGCCAGGCCCGCGACGTGGAGTCAGGAGGGGCCGGGCCTGCCGCTGCGTGATCAGGGTGCCCGCTGGAAATCACTCTCTACCGCCTACTACGGTGACATCATGGGCGTATGGGAACCCTTCAGCGGCATCACCCACGTGCTGGGAGAGGCCACTCGACTCGGACCGCTCGACGGGGTGTTCCAGGTAGACGGGCTTGCGAGGGGCTACTTCCGCATCAACGCGGATCGGTCGATCGAAGGCCCCTATCTGCTCACGCTGCCCAAGTGGGGCGAACCGCTCCGGGCCGATGTTCCGGGGAACGTGTTCACCAAGGGCAAGCTCGCCCTTGGCAAGGAGATCGCGGGGCCGAGGTCGCTGCATCTCGTCTGGTCGATTCGAAACCCGTTCGCGCATGCAGGCGTCAGCTATCAGCACAACTACAACCTGTACTACGCGAAGTCGACGGATGGAGGTTTCTTCTGGAGGAGCTTCTCCGGAGCGATGTTGCGCAGCAAGTTCCAGGGCATTCAGTGGAACGATCCCCGATTCCTGATCTACGAGGGCGATCTCCAGGAAGACGCGCCCGTGTCCTGGGACATCGACCCGACGACCGGCGCGCCGCTCTTCCTGATTGCGAAGTACCGCGCCGGCTCTGGAGCTGCCGAGATCTTCGGCCATGCCGACAGCGTGAGCCTGTCGGAGCCGGATGGGCCTCACAAGGGTGTGTGGGATCTCTTCTGTCACCGCTGGAGCGGCTCGGGCTGGATGACGCTGCCGGTGGACACCAAGACCAACTACTTCCTGAAGCAGCTCCACGTCGCGATCGCCAGCAACGGGACGGTGCTGGTCGTGCGCGAGCAACCGATCGCGTACAACTACTCGCTGACGAACGGCATCACCTGGGCGGGGTGGCAGACGATTTCCTCGAACTGGACTGACGACCGAAACCACCAGCTCTACGTCGATCCGCTGCATCCGAACCTCGCCGAGATCGCCTGGGGTCAGGCGAATATCCTGGGCAGCGGTTGGGTGGAGATCCAGCTGGCTCCCGACCTGTAGCGACAGCCATCGCGGCTCAGAGCACGCCCGAGACTCGAGCGCCTGGTAGAACGCGCGCATCAGCCGGCGCAGGTCCCCTGATAAGATCCCGCGCATGTTCGCCATCGGCATCACCATCGCCGCCTGGATCCTCGCGTCGCCCGTCTTCGCCGCCGAGCTGACTCCGCACCAGAAGCTCGCGCGCGAGATCTACGAAGAGCTGATCGAGATCGACACCACGCACGATCACGGCAGCACCACGCAGGCGGCGGAGGCCGTGCAAAAGCGGCTGCTCGCAGCGGGCTTCCCGAAGGATGACGTGCGCTTGCTCGAGCCCGCGCCCAAGAAGGGCAACCTGGTCGCGCGTCTGCGCGCGAATCCGACCGGCAGCGCCGGGCCGATCGTGCTGCTCGCGCACCTCGACGTAGTCGAGGCCAGGCGCGAGGACTGGTCCGTCGAGCCGTTCACGCTGCTCGAGCAGGACGGCTACTTCTACGGCCGCGGCACCAGTGACGACAAGGCGATGGTCGCGATCTTCGTGGCGAACCTGATCCGCCTGCGCGCCGAGCAGGCGCCGCTCACGCGCGATCTCGTGCTCGCGCTCACCGCCGACGAGGAGACCGGACCGAACAACGGCGTCGAGTACCTGCTCGGCGAGCAGCGGGCGCTCGTCGACGGCGCACTGGTGATCAACGAGGGCGGCGGTGGCCGCATCAAGGACGGCAAGTACCAGGTCAACGGCGTGCAGGCCGCCGAGAAGCTGTATCGCGACTTCCGGCTCGAGGTGCGCAACAAAGGCGGGCACAGCTCTCTGCCCACCCGCGACAACGCGATCTACCGGCTTTCGGCCGCCCTGGCGCGCATCGAGAAGTTCGCGTTCCCGGTCGAGCTGAACGACGTCACGCGCGGCTGGCTCGAGCGCGTCGCGGCGCTCGAGGAGCCGAAGACCGCCGCCGACATGCGCGCGCTGCTCACCAACCCGAAGGACGGCGCGGCGGCGGCTCGCCTGTCGGAGCAGCCCCCGTACAACGCGACGCTGCGCACGACGTGCGTCGCCACGCGACTCGAGGGCGGGCACGCGAACAACGCGCTGCCGCAGCTCGCCGCCGCGCTCGTGAACTGCCGCATCCTGCCCGGCCACACGCCCGCGGAGGTTTCGAAGCAGCTCGCCGAGGTGATCGCCGACCCCGAGGTGAAGCTCAGCGAGAGCGACAGCACGCCGGCCGTGCCGTCGCCGCCGTCCGCGCTGACGCCCGAGGTGCTCGGCGCGATCGAGAAGGTCACGCGGGCAATGTGGCCCGGGGTGCCGGTCGTGCCCACGATGAGCTCGGGCGCGACCGACTCGCGCTTCTTCCGGGCCGCCGGCATTCCCGCCTACGGCGTCTCCGGGATCTTCCACGACATGAACGACATCCGCGCGCACGGCCGCGACGAGCGCATCGGCGTCCGGCAGTTCTACGAGGGGCTCGAGTTCCTGGACCGCCTGGTGCGCGAGCTGGCGGCGCCCGCAACGGGCGGCTGAAGGGCTGCGCGGCGTCAGTCGCCCGGGCGGGGCGGCGCCAGCCGCTCGAGCCGGCCGACCAGCTTCTCCTCTTCCTCCTCGTGCAGCCGGAAGCGGTCGAGGACGGTGCGCAGCACGCGGCGCGCGGCCGGCACCTCGCCGCCGTCCACGAGCTGGCGAAGCTGCTCGAGCCGCTCGCAGATCTTGCCGTGGCCGAGCCGCGCGGCGTCGAGCGCCGGCGCGTGTGCGGGGTCGATGCTCTCGAGCAACGGAAAATAGATCTCCTCCTCGACTGCGAAGTGGCCTTCGAGGGTGGAGGCGAGCGCGTCGAGCGCGGAGGTCGCCGCTGCGATCGCGCCGCGCACGAGCGCGCTCTCGAGCTCGGCCACCAGCCGATCGAGCTCGCTGTGCTCGTCCCACCAGCGCTGGAAGTCGGGTTGAGCGTCCATCGGCACCGAATCTGCACCATGGCCCGGCGTGCAGCTATGACGGCGCTCATATCGGGAACATGTGGGGCATCTCGCCGCGAGGCGGACGTTTCGCCTCGGCCGGTGCGGCCGTGATCCGCGTGCCGCTAGAGGAGACGGCTCTCTTCCGCGCGCTGGATCGCTCGCGGATCGAGCGGCTGCGCCCGCACACGCGGGTGATTCCGGCGGTCGAAGGGGAGTACGTGTACTTCGAGTCGGAGCCGGCCGACTACCTGTATGCGGTGCGCAGCGGTGGCGTGCGCACGCTGAAGAACCAGCCGAACGGGCGGGTGATCGCGCTCGAGCAGCTCGCGCCGGGGGACCTCTTCGGCCTGGCGGCGCTCGCCGGAGGCGCCCGCTACACCGAATCGGCACAGGCGCTCGGCGAAGGCGAGGTCTGGCGCACGCCGCGGCGGGCGATCGCCGCGCTGCTCCAGGACGACCCCACGCTCTCCCGCGCGCTGCTCGCGATCGTGGCGAGCCGGCTGCAGCACGCGCACGATCGCCTGTGCTCCTTCGCGAGCGACAGCGTGACGGCCCGCATGGCGCGCGCTCTCCTCGAAGCCGACGACGGCGGACGCATCGAGACCACGCGGCGCATCCTGGGCGAGTCCGCGGGCACCACAGTCGAGACCGCGATCCGAGTGCTGCGCCGCTTCGAGCAGAAGGGCTGGCTCGAAGGAGGCGTCGGCTGGGTCCGCGTCCTCGACCGCCCGGCGCTGGAGCGGACCGCGGGCGGCGCGTCGGAGCCAGCGCCCTAGGCTCGAGCCGAAGCCTTCGGAGCCAGCACGCGCGCCCAGCTTCGTACATCTCGAAGCAGGTCGTGGTAGCGGCGCTCGCCCGTGATCACGTGGGCCATCGCGTTGCACAGGCCCTGGCCGAACGCGGCGAAGACGGCGTCGCGCAGCCAGGACGGGCGGTAGAGCCAGCGCGCGAGGCGGGCGGCGATGCGCAGCTCGGAGAGGACCTCGTGTTCGAGGGCCTGCGCATAGGCTGCGGCTACCGACGCGGGGTCGGTCTGCTGCTCGAGGATCGCGCGCGCGGCGAGGCGGGCGCTGGTGAGGGCGTGGCTGATGCCTTCGCAGGTGATCGGATCGGCGAGGCCGAGCGCGTCGCCAGCGAGGAGCACGGGGCCGCGCGCGGGAGCGCCGGGGCGCGGCGCGACCGGGATCGGCCAGCCGTGGCGCGCGCGGGCCTCGAAGCGCTCGAGCCCGAGCGCGCGCATGCGCGCGCGCAGGCGGTCGGGGAGGGCGCGCGGCTGTGGCTGCGTGGCGAGCACGCCGATCGAGAGGTGCTGGCGCTTGGGGAAGATCCAGGCGTAGCCGTCGCCGTCGCGTGCGAAGTCGAAGAGTGTCTGCGCCGCGAAGCGCTCGAAGGCGTCGGGTGCCGTCTCGACCTCCCACTCGAGCGCGGGCAACGTGCGCGGCGCGCGCGGGAATCCGGTGCTGCGCGCGGTCGGGCTCGCGGCGCCATCCGCGCCGATCGCGAAGCGCGCCACGAGCGCGCCGTGGTCGGTGGCGACGCGGACCTGATCGCCGAGGACTTCCACGCCGAGCACGCTGCAACCGTCGCGCAGCGTCGCGCCCGCCGCGCAGGCCGCGTCCGCGACTGCGGCGTCGAAGGCGTCGCGCATCACGAGCGTGACCAGCGGCACGTCGGCGCGCACGCGCCAGCCGCGCCCGCGGTCGGAGAAACGCAGCTCCGCCTCGGCGCACTCGCGCTCGATCACGCGCTCAGGGAGAGCGAACGGAAGCTCGCGCCGTGCGCGCCAGACCACACCCCCGCCGCAGGTCTTGTAGCGCGGGAGCTTCTCGCGCTCGACCAGCACTACGCGCGCGCCTGCGCGCGCGAGGTCGTGGGCAGCCAGCGCCCCCGCCGGCCCCGCGCCCACGACGACCGCGTCCCACACTGCGCTCACTCGGGGGAGTGTAGGACGCGGCGCCGCAGGACCTACACGACCAGTCCGAGCTCCCGGTACTTCGGGGCCGTACGCTCCGTGACGATCCCGAGCTTCAAGAGCTGCGGCATCACGTAGTCGCGGAAGGCGTTGGGCTGGCGGGCTCGAAACGCGGGGTCCGCGAGCTTTACGCGCATCTCGGCGAGGGCGGCCTCGCGGTCGATGCCGACTTCGGTGAGCACGCCGAGCTGCGAGACGCCTCCCACGCCCTGGCGCCCGACCAGCGCCGACACCGCAGAGAACGCGAAGTCCTCCACGCGGTCGCGATCGGGATCGGACATGCGCGGCAGCTCGTCCCGCATGTAGATCAGGCCGTACGAGACGTGGCGCGCCTCGTCGTTGGCCGTGTACTCGACGATCTTGCGCAGCAGCTCGTCCTTGGTGCCCTCCTTCATCAGCTTGAAGGCACCCATCGCCAGACCCTCCACGATCACCTGCATCCCGACGCACTTCATCTGCCACATGTCGGCCGAGAGGATCGCGTTGATCACGTTCTGGAGCTGCGGGTCCATCGGGTACACGCGGTCGAGCCGCGCGATGTAGCGGTGGAACACCTCGACGTGGCGCGCCTCGTCGACGACCTGCGTGGCCGCGTAGAGCTTGCCGTCGATGTCGGGAACCACCTCGACGAGCTGCCCGCAGCACAGCAGCGCTCCCTGCTCGCCGTGCAGGAACTGCGAGAGCGTCCACGCCGCGCGCCGGATCGCCAGGTCCTTGCGCGTGCGCTCGGGCAGCGCCTTGATGAAGTCGAACTCTCGCATCGCGTCCTGGCGCGGGTCGAGAATGTCGCCGTCGCGGTCGATCTCGAGGTCCCACGGCACGTCAGTGGCCGCGTTCCACTGCTGCTTCTTGGCGACCTCGTACAGTTCGTGCAGCGCCTTGAGCTTCGGCTCGTAGTCGAAGCGCCACAGGGTCTTGACCTGACTCACGAGCTCATCGAACGGCATGGCTTCTCCTTCACCCCTCGACCAGGAGTCCCCCGGTCGGGCAGTACTCGGCGGCATCGTGGCACGCGGCTTCCTCTTCGTCGCTCGCCGGCTGGTGCCGCACGCACGCCGTGGAGGCGCCGCGCCGAACGTCCAGGTTGTCGGGCGCGCGCTCGTGGCACAGGCCGCAGCCGATGCACAGCTCGTCGTCGACCCGGAAGCGTGCGTACATGGGCGGAGCGTAGGAAGCGGGCGGAGCGGGTCGGTATGACCGGGGTCATATCTGGCCGGGACGGCGCGTTGCCCCGGCGACCGCGCCCTGCTATCGAGGCCACTTGCGCGCCATTCGGAGCCCCTCCGCCCGCGAGCGCGTCGCTGCGGCGACCCGCTGGCTCGCCGAGCGGCGTGCGGGCGAGCCAGTACTCGTCGTGGCGGCTTCCTCGGACGCCGCGTCGGAGCTGCTTCGCGGTGCGGCGAGTGCGCGCGGAGCGGCGTTCGGCTGGCACCGCGCGACGCTGCCGCGCGTGGCGGCGGAGCTGGCGCGGCCGGCGCTCGTCGCGGCGGGGCTCGTGCCCGCGGGAGCGCT
The DNA here is from genome assembly GCA_964454165.1 of uncultured Myxococcales bacterium. GTDB lineage: Bacteria > Myxococcota_A > UBA9160 > SZUA-336 > SZUA-336 > CAYVQJ01. The sequence goes on from CAYVQJ010000113.1 coordinate 14,617, forward strand.
TGCGACCCAGGCGCTGACCGCGCGCGTGGTGCACGAGCTGGCGCGAGCGGGACTTCTCGGCCGCTTCGAGGCGCTGGCTCCGGGGCCCGGTCTGGTGCGCGCGCTGGCGCGAACGCTCGCGGAGCTGCGCCACGCGCGGCTCGCGTCGGCGGACGTCGAGGCGCAGGCGCCGGAGCTCGCCGCCGCGCTTCGGGTGTACGAGCAGGAGCTGGCGCGCGCGGAGCTGGCCGATCGCGCCGGTGTGTTCGAGCGCGCGCTCGCCGTCGCGGCGGATCGTACCGCGCGGGCGCCGTGGCTCGATCTCCCCACGCTGCTGCTCGACGTGCCGCTCGTCTCGCCGCTGGAAGCGGCGCTTGCCGCTGCGCTCCTCGCACGGGCGCCGACAGCCTGCGCGACCGTTCCCGCGGGCGACGAGCGCTCGCTCGAGCTGCTCGCCGCTGCCTCTGACGGCGCGCTCGTCGTAGGTGAGCTCGAGCCCACGTCGCCGGGCGCGCTCGGTCGCCTGCAGCGCCACCTGTTCGGCGACGCTCCGGCCCCCGCGGCGCCCGGTGACGAGGTGCAGATCCTCTCCGCGCCCGGCGAGAGCCGCGAGTGCGTCGAGATCGCGCGCCGCATCGCCCTGCTCGCCCGCGACGACGGCGTGGCGTTCGATCGCGTGGCTGTGCTGCTGCGCTCGCCCGACGAGTATCGCGCGCACCTGGTCGAGGCCTGCGGTCGCGCGGGGGTTCCGGTCCACTTCGCGCGCGGCACGCTGGCGCCGGATCCCGGGGGGCGCGCGCTCATCGCACTGCTCGGCTGCGCCGCAGAGGGGCTCTCGGCCCGCCGCTTCGCCGAGTACCTGTCGCTCGCGCAGGTGCCGGACGTCGCGCCCATGCAAGCGCACGAGGGTGGAGAGCGCTTCGTCGCTCCGGACGAGGAGATGGTCCCCGACGCGATCGGCGCGGCGTTCGAAGCGGCGCGCCGCGCAGCAGGTGGCGGCGACGCTGGCGGCGCCGATGCCGATGCCGATGCCGAGGCCGCCGAGAACGCGTGGCTCGCCGCGCTGCCGCAGGATCCCGACGCGCAGCCGGTCGTCGGTGGAACGCTGCGCGCGCCCTGGCGCTGGGAGCGGCTGCTCGTGGACGCGGCGGTGATCGGCGGGCGCGAGCGCTGGACGCGCCGGCTCGACGGTCTGGAGCGCGAGCTTGCACTCGCTCTCGAAGGGCAGGACGACCCCGACGCGCCGGAGGTCGCGCGGATGCTGCGCACGCAGGCCGACCTGCGCGCGCTACGCGAGTGGGCGCTCCCGCTGCTCGACGTCCTGGCCGCGCTGCCCGCGCGCGCGACCTGGGACGTGTGGCGTGAGCGCGTGGCGGATCTGGCCGCGCGCGCGCTGCGCGATCCCGAACGCGTGCTCGCGGTGCTCGCGGAGCTGGCGCCGCTCGGGGCGCTCGGTCCCATAGCACTCGCCGAGGTGAGCGAGGTGCTCGCGGCGCGCCTGCGCGAGGTTGCGGTGCCTCCCGCGAAGACGCGCTACGGCCGCGTCTTCGTCGGGCCGACGGAGGCTGCGCGCGGGCTCGTGTTCGACGTGGTGTTCGTACCGGGCCTCGCCGAGCGGATGTTCCCGCGGCGCATTGCGGAGGATCCGCTCCTGCTCGACGTCGAGCGCGCGCGTCTGCCCGGAACGCCCCTCGAGGCCAACCGCGAGCGAGTCGAGCGCGAGCGCCTCGCGCTCCGGCTGGCGGTCGGCGCGGCCGCGCGGCGCGTCGTGCTCTCGTATCCGCGCATCGACTTCGAGCAGGCGCGCCCGCGCGTGCCGTCGTTCTACGCGCTCGAGGCGCTGCGCGCCGCCGAGGGCGAGCTGCCCGGCTTCGACCGGCTCGCTGCCCGGGCGGAGCGCGCGGCGGATGCGCGCGTCGGCTGGCCGGCGCCCGCAGATCCCGCGCTCGCGATCGACGAGGCCGAGCACGACCTGGCGCTCTTGTCTTCGCTCTTGCGCGGCGATCCCGAGCGCAGTGTGGGGACGGCCCGCTACCTGCTCGAGGCCAACCCGCACCTCGGGCGCGCGTTGCGCGCGCGCGGCCGGCGCTGGGAGGTCAGCGCGTGGACGCCAGCCGACGGTCTGGTGCGCCCGTCCGACGCCGCGCGCGCCGCTCTCGCCGCACACGCGCTCGGCGCCCGCAGCTACTCGCCGACGGCGCTGCAGAATTTCGCCGCGTGTCCCTACAAGTTCCTGCTCCACGCCGTGCACCGGCTGGCGCCGCGCGCGGTTTCGGAGGCGATCGAGGAGCTCGATCCGCTCCAGCGCGGCGCGCTGTTCCACGAGGTGCAGTTCGAGCTCTACCTCGTGCTGCGCGAGCGCGGGCTGCTGCCGCTCTCGGCGCAGAATCTCGACACCGCGCGCGCCGAGCTCGACCTTGTGCTCGATCGCGTCGCCTCGGAGCATCGCGACGAGCTTGCACCGGCGATCGCGCGCGTCTGGGATGACGGCATCGCGTCGCTGCGCGCGGACCTGCGCGAGTGGCTGGCGCGCAGCGCGCGCGACGGCTCCGGCTTCGTGCCGTGGCGCTTCGAGCTGGCGTTCGGCCTGCCGGGACGCCGCGGCCGGGATCCGGCGTCACGACGCGAGCCGGTCGCGCTCGACTCCGGGCTCTCGCTGCGCGGCTCGATCGATCTGGTCGAGCGCAGCGCGGACGGCCGCGTGCGCGTGACGGACCACAAGACGGGCAAGGCGCGCGTCGGCGAGGATGCGCTGGTGCAGGGCGGCGAGTCGCTCCAGCCCGTGCTGTATGCACTCGCAGCGGAGAAGCTGTTTCCGGAGACGCGCGTGGTCGAGGGGCGGCTCTGGTACTGCACCGCCGCCGGGGAGTTCAGCGAGCGTGCGGTGACGCTCGACGACGCCGCGCGCGCGCACGCAGCCGCGGTCGCCAGGACGATCGGCGGCGAGCTGGAGCGCGCCTTCCTGCCCGCGGCGCCCGCGAAGGACGCGTGCCGCTGGTGCGATTACCGCGTGGTGTGCGGCCCGTACGAAGAGCAGCGCACCCGCCGCAAGCGGCGCGAGGAGCTGGCTCCCCTCGAAGCGCTGCGGAGACTCAGGTGAGCTACGCGGACGCAGCGGCGCGCCGCCGCATCCGCGAGGATTTCGCGACCACGTTCGTGGTCGAGGCCGCCGCGGGCACGGGCAAGACCACCGAGCTGGTGGCGCGCATCGTTGCGCTGCTGCGCGCCGGTGTCGGGACGCTCGATCGGATCGTCGCGGTGACCTTCACGGAGAAGGCCGCGGGCGAGATGAAGCTCCGGCTGCGCGCGGAGATCGAGCGCGCGCGCGTGGCGCCCGATACGCCGCAGGACGAGAGCGCGCGCCTCGAGGCCGCGCTGCTCGCGCTCGAGGTCGCGCGCATCGGCACGATCCACGCCTTCTGCGCGGATCTTCTTCGGGAGCGGCCGATCGAGGCGCGCGTGGATCCGCTGTTCGCCGTCGTGCCCGAGGACGAGTCCCGGCGCCTGCTCGACACCGCGTTCGACGCCTGGTTCGAGCGCGTGCTCGAAGCGCCCCCCGAGGGTCTGCGCCGCATGCTGCGGCGCCGGCCGGCGCGCCGCGATGGCAGCGGCCCGCGCGAGCGCCTGCGCGAAGCGGCCGGGAGCCTGGTCGAGCACCGCGACTTCGACGCGCCGTGGCGCCGCGAGCCGTTCGCGCGCGAGCCGGCGCTCGACCGCGTGCTCGAGCGCCTGGGCGAGCTCGGCGCGCTGGCGAAGCGCGCATCGCGGCGCAGCACGCTCGCGCAGAACCTGGAGGAGGTCGCGCGCTTCGCGCTCGAGAACCAGAGCCGCGAGGCCGTGCGCGGCCGCGACTACGATGCGCTCGAGGCCGGTCTGGCGCAGCTCGCGCGGCACCGGAGCTGGCGCTGGCGCGGCAGCGGCGACTTCTTCGCGTCCGGTCTGCGGCGGGCAGACGTGATCGCGCTGCGCGACGAGGTGCGGGCCGAGCTCGACGCGCTCGTGCGCCAGCTCGACGCCGACCTGGCGCCGCTGCTGCGCGACGCGCTCTGGCCGGTCGTCCTCGCCTACGAGGAGCACAAGCGCCGCGCTGGCGCGCTCGATTTCGTCGACCTGCTGCTGCGCACGCGCGACCTGATCAAGGGCGACGCCGCGATGCGCGCCGAGAAGCAGCAGAGCTTCAGCCACTTCTTCGTCGACGAGTTCCAGGACACCGACCCACTCCAGGTCGAGATCCTGCTCTTGCTCGGGGCCGACGATCCGGCGACGAGCGATTGGCGCGCGGCGCGCGCGCTGCCCGGCAAGCTCTTCCTGGTCGGGGATCCGAAGCAGTCGATCTACCGCTTCCGCCGGGCCGACGTCGCGATCTATCAAGCAGTCAAGCGCCGCTTGCTCGCAGAGGGAGCGGTGTTGCTCGAGCTGGCGACGAGCTTCCGCGCGGTGCCGTCGCTGCAGCAGGCAGTCAACGCGGCATTCGAGCCGGTGCTCCGGGAAGAAGAGGGCGGCGGGCAGGCTGGGTACGTCGCGCTGCAGCCGTTTCGGCCCGAGCCCGCCCTGCAGCCGACGCTGATTGCGCTGCCGGTGCCTCGCCCGTACGGCGACTTCGGTCGCGCGGCTCGCTTCCGGATCGAGCAGTCGTTCCCGGATGCGGCCGGCGCGTTCGTGGACTGGCTGGTCACGCAGAGCGGCTGGCGCGTGCACGAGCGCGACCGGAGCGAGCCGGTGCCGGTGCAGGCGCGCCACGTCTGCCTGCTGTTCCGGCGCTTCCAGAGCTTCGGCGACGATGTGACTCGCCCGTACGTGCGCGCTCTCGAGGCGAGGCGCGTGCCGCACGTGCTGGTCGGCGGCCGCTCCTTCCACGAGCGCGAGGAGGTGCTGGCGCTGCGCAACGCGCTGGTCGCGATCGAGTGGCCCGACGACGAGCTGCGCGTGTTCGCGACCCTGCGCGGACCGCTCATGGCGCTCGGGGACGATGCGCTCCTCGCGTTCCGCGCGCGACACCGGCGGCTGCATCCGCTGCGGCGCTTCGCGGCTACGGAGCTTGCCGACGACGACGAGCGCGCCGTCGCCGACGCGCTCGCGCTGCTCGCGAAGCTCCACGGCGGCCGTAACCGCCGCCCGATCGCGCGCACGCTCGAGCGGCTGCTGGCGGAGACCCGCGCGCACGCGGGCATCGCCAACTGGAAGACGGGCGAGCAGGCGCTCGCCAACGCGCTGCGCGTGGTCGATCTGGCGCGGCGCTTCGAGCGCCGCGGCGCGCCATCGTTCCGCGCATTCGTCGAGAGGCTCGAGGCCGACGCGGAACGGGGCGCGGCCGAGGACGCGCCGGTGGTGGAGGAGGGCACCGAGGGCGTGCGGATCATGACGGTGCACCGCGCCAAGGGGCTCGAGTTCCCGGTCGTGATCCTGTGCGACCCGACCTGCAGGGCGACAAGAGACGAGCCCTCGCGCTGGGTCGATCCCGAACGCCGGCTCTGGGCCGAGCCGCTCGCCGGCTGCGCCCCCCCCGAGCTGCTGGAGCATGCGGCGGAGGAGCTGGCGCGCGATCGCGCGGAGGCCGAGCGACTGGCGTACGTGGCCGCGACGCGCGCACGGGACCTGCTGGTGGTGCCCGTGGTCGGCGACCCGGCGGGCGACGCGCTCGACGGCTGGCTCTCCGCGCTACACCCCGCCGTGTACCCGGAGCCGGCACAACGCCGAGCGTCGGCAACGGCGCCCGGATGCCCGCCCTTCGGAGAGGACAGCGTGCTCGAGCGCTCGTCGCGCGCCGAGCACGGCGTGCGCGACGCCGTCCGGCCCGGGCTGCATGCCCCGCGCGCGGGCACGCACCGCGTGGTGTGGTGGGATCCGCGGGCGCTCGCGCTCGACGCGGTCGAGGAGGTGGGCCTGCGCCAGCAGCGCCTGCTCCAGGCCGACGCATCGGGCGCGAACGTGGAGGCGAGCCGGCGCGCGCACGAGGCATGGCAGGCGTCACGCCGCACGGCACTCGAGGTCGGCGCGCAGCCGGCGCTGCGCGTCGCGACCGCGACGGCGCTGGCGATCGAGCGCGCCAACACTGCGCCGGCCGTGCCGATCGAGGACACCGGCATCGATCGAGCGAGTCGTCCGGGTGGCCGCCGCTTCGGCACGCTGGTGCACGCCGCGCTCGCGGCCGTGTCGCTCGAGCCGGAAGCGGGCGAGGCGGATCGCGTCGCCGAGCTCTCCGGCCGCCTCGTCGGCGCGACCGACGCCGAGGTCGCCGCTTGCGCCGTCGCCCTTCGCGCCGCCCTCACGCACCCGCTGCTCGCGCGCGCCGCGGCCGCGAGCGACGTGCGGCGCGAGACGCCACTCCTGCACGCGCTGCCCGACGGCAGGCTCTGCGAAGGGGTCGTGGACCTGGCCTTCCGCGAGGTCGATGCCGCCGGCAGCGCGCGCTGGACCGTGATCGACTGGAAGACCGACCGCGAGCTCGGTGAGCACGAGGCGACCTACGCGGCGCAAGTCACGCTCTACGCGGAGGCGATCGCGGCCGCTACGGGCGAGCCTGCCCAGGGTGTCCTGCTCGTGGTGTAGGGACGGGCCCGGTGCGTGCGCCCGCTGACGTCCGGCCGGACTGTGCAATAATCCTCGAGCTCTCCCCGGGAGTGTCGAGTCTGAAGCTGCCTCCAGGACGTCGTATCGAGCTCGCAGGACGCGGCACGATTTTCGTGCGCGAAGTCGCGGGACCGCCGGGCGCGCCCGCGCTGGTCCTGCTGCACGGCCTCACCGCGAGCGGCGGCCTGAACTGGTTCCAGACCTTCGACGCGCTCTCCGCGCACTTCCGGGTGATCGCGCCGGACCTGCGCGGGCACGGGCGTGGTATCCGGAGCTGGCGCCGCTTCCGACTCGCCGACTGCGCGGACGACGTCGCCGAGCTGTGTCGCGTGCTCGACACCGGACCGGTGGTCGCAGCCGGCTACTCGATGGGCGGCATGGTCGCGCAGCTCCTGTGGCGCCGGCACCGCCAGCGCGTCGCAGGACTCGTGCTCGCCGCGACCACGCACGCGCTCTACCCCGGCGAGCGCGGGCGCTTCCTCGCCGCGACCGCGTTGTCGGCGCTGGCGGGCGGCACGCTCGTGGGTCAGCTCGCGGCGCTGCTCCCGCGCACTCTCGCGCGGGTGCTGGTGCCCGCGGGCGCGCGGGCGCGACCGGAATCTTTTGCGCGCTGGATGGCGGCCGAGATCGCGCGCCACGACTGGCGCGTGCTGTCGGAGGCGGGAGCCGCGATCGCGCGCTACGACGCGCGGTCATGGATCGCCGAGCTCGACGTGCCGACCGTCGTGCTGGTGACCGAACGCGACCGCACGCTCGGCACGCGCCCGCAGCACGCGCTGGCGAGCGCGATCCCGCACGCGCACGTGCATAGCGTCGATGACGGACACGCGGCCTGCGCGCGGCCTGCCTTCGCCGAGCCGTTCCTGGCCGCCTGCCTGGCGGCGACGGTGCCCACGCCGAGCCTGCTGCGGCAGAAGTGGCTCGAGGCGCTCCGGGCCGCGGAGTAGGTCTTAGCCGCGATGGCTGTCGCCAAGCGGCCTTCGCTCGGGCGCAGCGCCCTCGCTGCGCGCGCGCTTCGCGCGCTTGCGGTTCGCTTACGTTTTTAAGTCGCGATCGTCGCCGATCATCACGTGCTCGTGGACGATCACCGTGAAGCGCGTGGCGAGGTCGAACAGGTTCTTCTCGTCGTCGAGCACGACCTTCACCTCCGGTGAGGCCGCCGATGCGCGCATGGCCTCTTCGCTCTCGAACCAGACCTCGGCGAAGCCGTCGTAGCGCTGCTCGGCGCCGCTGCCCGAGAGGTCGGGCGCCAGGTTGATCACGTAGCGCCGGATGCCCGGCACCTTCTTCGCCTTCTCGGCGTGGACCGTCGTCCAGTAGCGGCCGAAGTCCTCGCGCGACATCCCGGGCCGTCGCTTCGCCCCGAAGATCATCTTGTACATGCGTACTCCCCGCGCAGCAGCATGAGCGTGTCGTACTCGAGCTCGGAGACGCGCCGTCCGCTGCCCGCCATCACGATCGACGGCACCGAGCCGTCGAGATGCTGCGCCGCCTGTCGCGCCAGGCCGAGGCCCCAGCGCAGCGTGCAGTAGAGCTTCCACCAGTGGAACGTCGCCTCGTCCCAGCTGCCGCCCGCGGCCTCGTAGCCGGCGCGCACGTCGGCGCGCGTGGCGAAGCCGCCGACCTCGAGCGCGTCGTTCCGGAAGCGCCACATGCGCACGCAGAGCCAGGCCAGGTCTTCCATCGGGTCGGAGAGGCGCGCGACTTCCCAGTCGAGCGCAGCGCGCAGACCGTCCTTGCCGACGATCATGTTGCCGTTGCGGAAGTCGCAGTGCGTAAAGGCCACGCGCACGCGCTCGGGTCGGTGGCGCGCCAGCCAGTGGCCGGCGAGCGAGAAGGCAGGGGAGGGCTGCAGCAGAGTCGCGAGCTGCAGCTCGATGCTGCGAAGCGCGAGCTCGACCGGCGACCCGCCGCCCGCAACGTTGCTCAGCGCCTCGTGCACCAGCGCGGTGTCGATCGCGTGCAGCTTCGCCAACGCCTCGCCGCACTGGCGGCCGAGCTTCGTGCCGAGTCCCGGCGTGGACTCGACCAGGCGCAGGATCCGGCGCGGGATCGTCTCGCCCTCGATCCGGCTGGTCAGGAAGAACGGCCCGCCCACGTAGGACGCGTCCGAGGACACGCCGTGCACCGCGGGCGCTGGCACGCCGTGGCGTTGCGCCAGATCGATGCTCGCGGCTTCGACCTCGATCGGCATGATCTGCATGCTCGAGATCGGGATGATCGTGGCGCAGAGCGCCAGCGCGCGCTCGCCGCTGCGCGCGTCGAACAGCACGTTGCGCCGGCGCGCGCCCGCCGACGCCAGGGAGAGGTTCTCGACGCGCACGCTTGTGCCCCAGCGCTCGGACAGGAACTTCTCCAGGCCCTGCACGGTGCGGTCGACGGCGCTCACGCGGGAACCTCTTCCCGGTAGTCGTAGTCGTCGTAGCCCGGCTTGTTGGTCGCGAGCTTCTCACGCACGCTCTCGACGAGCGCGGCCCAGGCGCGCTTCTCGAAGTCCGGATCGGGTCCAGCGGCGAAGCGCGCGACCAGCCGCGCGTTCAGCTCCGCGAGATCGCCGGAGTCGCCGCCGACGAGGGCCTGCAATCGGGCGCGCTCAGCGCTCTCGTGCGCGGGGCCGAGCTCGAGCTCGCGCGCGATGATCCCACACAGGTTCCCGGCGACGCGCACCTGGTGCTGCAGCAAGCCGCTGGTCGCTTCGAGCACTTCCTTCTCGAGCAGGCCGGCGATCGTCTCGAGCAGCTCGCGCGCCGTCGGTCGGTCCTGCATGCGAGGAATCCTACTCGATCCCGGAACGCTCCCGGTGCGATGTCGCGGAACATCATCGCCCGTCGCGCCGCTCGCCGAGCAGAGCCTCGAGCACGCTGCGCTTGGGTCTGGGAAGGCGCGCGCGCAGCAGACGTGCGGGCACGGCGCCGGTCCCACGGCGCAGCACGCCACGTCGTTCCAGATCCTCCGCGATCTGGTCCAGCGCCGCCCAGGCTGTGGACGGCCCCGCGCGCACCGGCACCACGTCCGCGATCGCGCGATTGCGATCGAACACCCGCACCACGCCACCCCGCCGCACGTAGGCCAGCAACCGGCTCAGTTCGTTACGCAGCTCAGCCACGTTGGCGTTCTTCATGTGTAGAACCTAGGCGAATCCGGCAGCATGCGGGTCTCTCGTGGACTCGCTCACGCACGTGCTCTTCGACTTCTTCGGGACGCTGGTCGACTACGCACCCGGCCGCCTGGACGGGAGCTACGAGCGCTCGTTCTCGCTGCTCGAGCGGGCCGGGACGCCGCTCGACCCGGCGCGGCTTCTAGCGAGCTGGAACCAGACGTTCGCGCGCTTCGAAGCCCGGGCCGTGGAGACGCATCGCGAGTTCTCGATGGACGAGGTCTGCGCCGCCTTCCTCCGCGACGCACTGCCGGGGCCGCCGCCGCCGGATCTGGTCCGCGAGTTCGCGTGCACGTACGTCGCCGAGTGGAACGAGTGCGTGCAGGACAAGCCCGGCGTGCCGGAGCTGCTCGAGCGCCTGGCGCGGCGCTTCACGCTGGCCATCGTCACGAACACGCACGAGCCGGATCTCGTGCCCGGTCACTTGCGGCGGCTGGGGCTGTCCGCGCGCTTCGCGCACGTCGTGACCTCGGTCGAGCTCGGGACGCGTAAACCGGCGCCGGGGATCTTCGCCCACACGCTCGAGCGGCTCGCGGCAGCGCCCGGGCGCTGCGTGTTCGTGGGTGACAGCTACGACGCGGACTACCTCGGGGCGCGGTCGGCCGGCATGCGCGCCTTCCTGATCGATCCGCTCGCAAAGGCGCCGGTCCCGGACGAGGCTCGGCTGGCGTCGCTGCTCGAGCTCGAGGGTCGCCTGGCCGGCTTCCCCTGACGCGCTGCGATCCGCTACAAGCGTGGGCGTATGACCCGGGTGAACGAGTTCGGCCTGCCGATCGGCGACGCGCTGCCGGACTGGCGCGCGCCCGAGCGACCGCCGCGGGAAGCCATGAAGGGGCGCCTTTGCCGCGTCGAGCCGATCGATTCCGAGCGGCACGCGCGCGAGCTCTACGACGCGAACGCGCTCGACGCCGACGCGCGCCACTGGACCTACCTACCCTATGGGCCGTTCGCGAGCTTCGAGGCGTACCAGGGCTTCGTGCGGACGGTGTGTCTCGGCGACGACCCGCTGTTCTTCGCGATCGTGGACGCGCAGACGGGCCGCGCCGTCGGGCTCGCGAGCTACTTGCGCATCGACCCGCGCGCCGGCTCGATCGAGGTCGGCCACCTGCGCTTCTCCTCGCTCCTGCAGCGGCGGCCCGCCGCGACGGAGGCGATGGCCCTCATGATGCGGCGCGCGTTCGAGCTCGGCTATCGCCGCTACGAGTGGAAGTGCGACGCGCTGAACGCCCCGTCGCGCGCGGCCGCGCTCCGGCTCGGCTTCACGTTCGAGGACATCTTCCGCCAGGGCGGTGTCGTGAAGGGCCGCAACCGCGACACCGCGTGGTTCTCGGTGACCGATCGCGAGTGGCCGGCGTGCGAGCGCGCCTTCGAGCGCTGGCTCGCCCCCGCCAACTTCGACGCGCAGGGCCTCCAGCGCGCGCGACTCGAGGATCAGAGGGCTCCGACCTGACCTCGCCTCACTCGAGCCCGGCCTTTCGCAGGGCCGCGTTGCGGCGCGCGTCGGCCTCGGGACGCGAGATGCCGATCCCGCGCTGGAACAGCTCCAGGGACACCTCGGGCTGGACGCGGCGCGCCTCGGCAACCGCTGCGCGCGCTTCGTCGACGCGACCAAGCGCCGCTGCGTTCATGGCGACGTACCCGTAGCCCCAGATGTAGGCGGGTCGCAGCGCTACCAGCTTGCGGCCGGCTTCGAGCCCCGCCTCGTACCGCCCCAACTCGAAGTTGGCCAAGGCCGAGTTGTCCTCGACCTGCGCGACCGTGGGCCCCTGAGGGCTGAGCCGCCGGGCTCGCTCGCTCGCGGCGATGCACGCCTCAGGGTCCCCGGCCAGAAGCTTCGCCCAGCCGAACCAGCCCCACGCCTCGGGCATACTCGGATTCAGGTCCACGGCTCGGCGGGCCGAATCGAGTCCGTTCTTCAGGTCGCCGCCCAGGACGTAGGCCCAGCCTTGCGCGACGTGCGCGACGGGGTCTCGCGGGTCGAGCTCGACCGCACGGCGGGCGGTCTCGAGCGCGGCGGACACATTCTGCCCGGGTGCGCCGAGCGCCACCTCCCACAAGTTCGTCAGCGCGAGGCGCGCAAGCGCCGTCGCGAAGCGCGGATCGAGCACGACCGCGCGCTCGAACAGCGCGCGCGCCTCGGCGTAGTCTTCGCGCGTCTGCCGATCGTAGTGCTGCACGCCCAGCTGGTAGAGGCTCCACGCCTCGAGACTCTCGGTGCCCCGCTGTCGCGCGCGCTCTCCTTCTGCACGAGAGAGGTCGTCCGCGAGCGACGCCGCGATGGTCGCGCTGATCTCGTCCTGGAGCTTGAACACATCGCTGACTTCGCGGTCGTAGGTCTCGGCCCAGACGTGCTCGCCGGAGGGCGCGTCGATCAGCTGCGCCGTGACGCGGATGCGCTCGCCCGCGCGGCGCACGCTGCCTTCGACCACGTAGCGCACGCCGAGCTCGGTGCTCACTCGCTTCAGGTCCACGTTGCCGCCGCGGTACTGGAAGCTCGAGTTGCGCGCGATCACGGGGAACGCGCGCCAGGTCGAGAGGCGCGTGATGAGGTCCTCGGCGAGGCCGTCGGCGAAGAAAGCCTGCTCGGGATCGGCAGAGAGGTTGTCGAAGGGCAGCACCGCGATCGCCGGGCGAGCGTCGAAGCCGGCAACGCTGACGGCGCCGTCGCCGCGGCGGATCCCCTCGGGCGAGCGCACGCGCCCGACGAGCCACCAGCCGCCCGCAGCGAGAAGCAGCAGCAGCGCGGCAGCGGCGCCCCAGAGCGGTACGCGGGAGCGCTGCTTCGTCACGCGCGTGCTGGGCGCGCTGCCCGTCTCGGCGCTCCGCACGCGATGTACGCGTACCGCCTGCGGGATGTTCTTCACCGATTGCTCGCCGAGGTCGTCGTAGGCGACCGGGAGCTTCGTGCCGACTTGATCGCGCACCGCCTGGGACACGCACACGCCGCCCGGCTCGGCGAGCCCTTCGAGCCGCGCGGCGATGTTCACGCCGTCGCCGTAGATGCGCGGGCCCTGGGCCAGCACCTCGCCGAGGTGCACTCCGACGCGGAACACCATCCGGCGTTCGGCGGAGAGCGCGGCGTTGCGCGCCGCGAGCACGCGCTGGATCTCGAGCGCGCAGGCGACCGCGGAGGTCGCGGCCGGGAACTCGCACAGCACGTTGTCGCCCGGGTTGTCCACCACGCGCCCGCCGGCCTCGGCCACGAGCCGCGCGATCTCGTCGCGGTAGGTCGTCAAGGTTCGAACGGTGGCGGCCTCGTCCATAGCCATGAGGCGGCTGTAGCCCACCGCGTCCATCGACAGGATCGCCGCGAGGCGGCGCTGATTGGCTTCGGATTCCCCGCTCATGCTGCGCGAGGGTAGGTCACGTGTTCAGCATCGCCGAGACCTCGCGGATGCGGCCATTCGCGCCCATGCGCGTGAAGTCGACGTGCGCGCGTTCCAGAAGAGCGCGACGTAGCACAGCGTCTTCCGCGCGCGTGAGCAGCGCGGCGCGCTCGAGCAGCACGAACGGCGCGAGGTTGCGAGCGCCGGTCTCCGCGATCAGGCGATCCGCAGTCGCGAGGATGCTCTCGATCCGCGAGGTCTCGGCGGCGTCACCCTGTGCCCGGATGACCGCCGACAGCGCAAGTCCCGCCTCGATCGCGTCGATGCGGGCGCCGAGCTCGAGCGCGCGCGTGAAGGCCTGCTCGGCATCGACGCGCGCCTGCGCGGACTCTCCGCTCGCGAGCCGTGCCCGCGCTCGGAGCCGCAACAGGTCCAGACCGCGCTCGATGTCCGACGCGTTGTGCGAAACGGCGCGCTCGATCGCTTCGCTTGCCTCTCCGGTCTGCCCGGCGAGCAGGAGCACCTCGCCGAGCCGCGCGTACGCTGCAACGCGGGAAAAGGCGGTGCCGATCCGCTCGGCGAGCTCGACGCCGCGCTGCGCCGGGGCGCGGCCCAGCTCGAACTCTCCGGCGAGGAAGGCCTGGTGGGCAAGGGCCCCGCAGCACGCGGTCTCGAATTCGAGGTCTCCGACGCGGCGCGACACGTCGGCGCCCCGCTTGAGGAGCTCGCGTGCGCGCACGAGCGAGCCGTCGAAGCCCTCGACCATGCCGAGCTCCCACAGCGCGCCCGCGTGGGCGCTCATGCCCCAGTGGCGCAGGCCCCATTCGAGATGGTCGCGCGTCCACTCGATCTGCTCGGCGGCTCGCGCCTTGTGCTCCGAGAGATCCCCGCGGAGTCGGAGAGGGGCGAGCGAAGGCCAGAACGCCACCGCGCGCAGCTCCGGGTCCGCAGTCGAGCGCACGGCCCGCTCGAAGGCCGCGGCATGCTCCAGGGCGGACTCGAGGCGCAGATTCGCCGCTTCGTGGACCGCCAGCGCCTGGTGCAGGACGGCTGCGCGGAGCGGGTCACCGCTGGCCTCGGCCCAGCTCAGGCCGTCCTCGAAGATGCGACGCGACTCCTCGGGTGTGAGCCCGAAGCGAAAGCTCACCGCGAGGAGCGCTCGGCACACCGCCGCCCCGAGGCTCGCCGCCGCCGGCTCGGCCTCGACCAGGCGCAAGAGCTCGCGCGCGCGCTGCCAGTGCCGCGCGGCCTCGGCGAAGTCGCTCTTCCCGATGAAGGTGGCGGCGCGGTCGTGCCAGCGCGCGGCGTCGAGCGGCCGGCCCGCCTCGCCGTGGTGATGCGCGAGCAGGGCGGCCTGCTCGTCGAGGCGTTCGGCGTCGAGCGCCTCGGTCGCGCGCGCAACCGCGGCGTGCGCCGCGCGCCGCCGCTCGGACAGGAGCGAGCCGAGCGCAACCTCCTGCGTGAGCGGGTGTTTGAACGAGTACTCGGCGACCGGATAGAGCGACTCCTCGTAGACGAACTCCGCGCTGCGCAGCGCCGCCAGACTCTCGGCCAGCTCGCCCGGCGAGAGCTCGCTCACCTGCTCGAGGATCGGCCCGCGGAAGTCCACCCCGATCACGGCGGCGGTCTGGAGCACGCGCTTCTCGCGCTCGGGCAGTCGGTCGATGCGCGCCGCGAGCAGCGCCTGCACGGAGCCCGGCACCGCGAGCTTCTCGATCGGCGTGACGAGCCGGTAGCGGCAGCGTTCGCCGTGGAGCTGACCGGACTCGACGAGCGAGCGCACGATCTCCTCGGCAAAGAACGGGTTGCCGCCGCTCCTGGTGTAGATCGCGTCCGCGAGTCCCGCCGTGCTCGGATCCGCGCCGAGCAGATCGCCGAGCAGCTCGCGGATCGCCTCCGCGCCGAGCGGCGCCAGCGCGATCTGCTGCACGTGCGAGCGCGCCATCCACTCGGCGCGGTACTCGGGGCGGTAGTTCACGAGCAGCAGGCTGTGCGTGCCGGAGACGGCGTCGACCCAGTCGCGCAGCCAGGCCTCGCTGGCGCCGTCGAGCCAGTGCAGGTCTTCGAGGAGGAGCAGCCCGGGCCGGTCCGCAGTCGCCTGCTGGAACAGCCGGCGCGCCACGCCGAGCAGCTGGCGCTGGCGCGCCTCTTCCTTCAGGCGCGGCGGCGGCTGCGCGGGATCGGCGACGCCGAGGAAATCGAACAGCACGGGCAGCACGTCGCGGAAGCCGTCGTCGAGCAGCAGCAGCCGGCCCGCGATCTTCTCGCGCGCCGTGCGGTCGTCGTCGCGCTCGCCGATCGCGAAGTAGCCGCGGAAGATCTCGAGGACGGGGATCAGCGGGATGCTCTTGCCGTGCGCGACGGCGTGGCCCTCACGAACGTTGAAGCCCGCCGCGCGGCACGACTCCAGGAACTCGTAGCAGAGCCGGCTCTTGCCGGTGCCGGCGTGCGCCACCACGCCCACGACCGCGCCGCTCCCGGCGCGCGCCGCGCCGAGCGCGGCCTCGAGCGTGCGCACCTCGTTCGCGCGCCCGACGAAGCGCGAGAGCCCGCGCGAGCGCGACACGTCGAAGCGCGTGCGCGCCGCGCCGACGCCGGCGAGCCGGAGCACGCGAAGCGGCTCGGCGCTGCCCTTCACGCGGTAGTTCCCGAGATCCTCGAGCGCGAAGAATCCCGTCACCAGGTCGGCGGTCGCCTGCGACAGGAAGCACGCGTCTGCCTCCGCCAGCGACTCCACGCGCTGGGCGAGACCCACGGTGTGACCCTGCGCGGTGTAGTCCATGCGCAGGTCGTCGCCGATCTTGCCGACCACCACCTCGCCCGAGTTCAGGCCGATCCGCGTGGCGAAGTCGAGGCCGTGCTCGCGCCGCACCTCGCGCGCGTACTCGCGCAGCCGCGTGAGCAGGTGCAAGGCGGCGTAGCAGGCGCGCTGTGCGTGATCCTCGTGCGCGATCGGCGCGCCGAACAGCGCCATGATGCCGTCGCCGGTGTACTGATTGATCGTCCCCTCGAAGCGGTGCACGCCTTCGGCCAGGATCTCGAAGAAGCGGTCCAGGATCGCGTGCCACTGCTCGGCGCCGGCCTGCTCGGCGAGCTCGAGCGAGCCCTTCACGTCGGCGAAGAGCACCGTCACCTGCTTGCGCTCGCCTTCGAGGGCTGACTTCGACTGGAGGATCCTGTCGGCCAGGTGCTTGGGCGTGTAGTCGCGCGGCGAACGCTCTTTGGGCCCGGCGCCGGCGACATGCGTGCCGCACTCGCCGCAGAACTTCGCGGCGGGGGGCAGCCCGCTGCCGCAGCTCGCGCAGCGCGCTGCGAGAGCCGCTCCACACTCGAGGCAGAACTTCGCCCGCTCGGGGTTCGCGTTGCCGCAGGCCGTGCAGTTCATCGCGCCGCACTCTACCGTGGATGCGCGAAGTGGAGTGGGGGGCGAAGCGTGATCCGACGGGTGAGGGCGATCGCGGGGTTGCTTGCGTGCTGGGCTGGCGCGGCGAGCGCCGGCGTCTACATCGAGACCGAAGAACGCGACGTGAAGACCGGCCGCGCGGGAGCGACGCAGAAGATCTACCTGCAGGCCGAGAAGGCCCGCTTCGAGGCGCCGGGAGAGACGATCGCGATCCTGCAGGCCGACACGCTCAGCGTTCTCGATCCGGCGGAGAAGAGCTACGTGGTGCTGGACCGCGCCGCGATGGAGCGCATGGGGTCGCAGGTGAACGGCGCGATGGCGCTTGCGAACGCGACGCTCGCGAAGCTCCCGCCCGAACAGCGCGCGATGCTGGAGCAGATGCTGAAGGAGCAGATCCCCGGAGCGCCGGTGGGCAAGCCCGTCGAGATGAAGGTCGTCGACACCGGACGCTCGGAGACGGTCGATGGCCGTTCCTGCCGAGTGTGGGAAGTCAGGCTCGACGGCGTGCTGGATCAGCAGCACTGCGTAGTGCCGTTCGACAGCCTGCCCGGCGACGAAGACGTGCGCGGCGCGTTCGAGCGCATGGGTCGTTTCTTCGAGTCGATGCAGGCGGCGCTCCCCGCCTACGCGGCCGCGGCGGCCACCGAGTTCGACTCGCTCGCCAGGCTCGGCGGCTTCCCCGTGCTCACCCGGGACTTCGAGCGGGGCAAGCCGACGGGAAACGAGACGCGCGTGGAGACGTGGCGCGAGGAGTCGGTCCCCGCGTCCATGTTCGAGGTGCCCCCGGGCTACCGGAAGCGCGACCTGGCAGCGGAGCCCGACCCGGGTCGGTAGCGCAGGCTCTCATGGCTGTAACCGGGCCTGAACTCTGGCAGCATAGCCTGACGAGGAGGACACCATGCTTCGCTGCAACGGCGTGCACCACCTGGCGGTCTGCACCGCCGACATCAAGCGGCAGATCGAGTTCATGAACGACGTGCTCGGCATGGAGCTCGTGGCGCTCTACTGGATGCACGGCGTCGAGGGCGCGTGGCACGGCTTCCTGCGCCTGCACGATCACTCGTACCTGGCGTTCGTGCAGACGCAGGAGATCGAGAAGATCGAGCGGAAGCTCGGCGTGACGCACTCGGGCAGCCCCGGCGCGCCGTCGGCCGGCGGCACCATGCAGCACCTCGCCTTCAACGTGGACTCGCTCGAGGAGCTGCTCGCCTTCCGCGATCGCATCCGCTCGCGCGGCGTGACCGTGATCGGCCCGATCCACCACGGCCTGTGCGACTCGATTTACTTCGCCGGGCCCGAGGACCTGTCGCTCGAGATCGCGACTTCAGAGCGCGCGATCGACGGCCGCGCCTGGATCGACCCCGAAGTCGTCGCGCTCGCCGGCATTGCCCCGGCCGAGCTCGCGCGCTTCCGCAGTCCCGCTCCCTTCGCCGGCCAGGGCGGCCGAATCGCGCAGCCGCCGCTCGACCCGGCCAAGCCCGCCATGCGCGGCTGGCCCGCGGGTGTGTACGAGCACCTGGCCCAGCTGCCCGACGCCGAGTTCACCGCGCGCATGAGCGAGACTGAGCCGCCGGTGAAGGTCGGGGACCGAAGCGCAGTGGAGTCTCCCGCGTGACGCGCCCTGGTCGAGTGAAGCAGTCGGAACGCATCGTCGTGGACCGGTTGCCGGAGGGGAAGCTTCTTGGATCCGAGTTCGCACTCGAATCCATGGAAGTGCCCGAGCCCGGGCCCGACGAAGTCCTGGTCCGCGTACGGGCCATCACGATCGGCGCCGGCCAGCGCGCCGGATTGCAGGGGAGCGCGGGCTATGCCGGCGCTCCGCGAACCGGCGTGGTGATGGGGGGTTCGGGTGTGGGCGTCGTCGAGGCGTCGCGCGCCCCCGGAATCCGCGAGGGGGAGACAGTGATCGGTCCTACGGGGTGGCAGCGGCACGCCGTCCTTCGCGGGAGTCATCTGCGAGTCGTGTCTCCCGAGATCGACCCGGCGATTCACCTCGGTCTGCTCGGTACCAACGGGCTCACCGCGTACTTTGGCCTGCTCACGATCGGGCAGCCGGAGCCGGGTCAAACGGTTCTCGTCTCGGCCGCTGCCGGGTCCGTCGGTCATATCGTCGGCCAGCTCGCCAGGATCGCCGGCTGCCGCGTGGTCGGTGTCGTGGGCAACGAGGAGAAGTGCAAGCTGCTCATCGAGGAGCTCGGCTACGACGTCGCGCTGGATCGGAGGTCTTCGGAGTTCCGCGCGGAGTTCAAGGCGGCGACCCCCCACCGGATCGATGTGTACTTCGACAACACGGGAGGCGAGATCCTCGGCTCGGCGCTGTTCCGCATGGCGCCGCACGGCCGCATCGTCTGCTGCGGCGCGGTTTCCGCGTACGACACGAAGTCTCCCGATCCGAGCCCGCGAGGAATCCCGGGTCTGCTCGTCAACAACCGTGTGCGCATGCAGGGCTTCCTGGTCTTCGACTACGCGGATCGCTACGACGAGGCGCGCGCGCAGCTCAGCCGTTGGCTCGCGGCAGGCAGCCTGCGACCGCGTCACGCCGAGTACCGCGGTCTCGAGTCGGCACCCACGGCGTTCGTGGAGATGCTCGCAGGACGGACGGTCGGAACCACGATCGTCCGCATCGACGCCTAGCGTCGGGGCCGCGTCGCGCAGCCTCCACTCGACAAGGCTCCCGCCGGGACGCCGCTCGCGGTACGCTGGGGAGATGCCGGGGATCACGCACCGAACCTTCGTGTCCTACATCGATCGCACGCGCGAGTACTACGCGGCGCAGGGCTACGAGAAGCCGTACGTCTGGGCGCGCCACACCGACGCGCCGTTCGCGCCGCTGGCGAAGCCGTTGGCGCTGAGCCGCGTCGCGCTGATCACGACGGCGAGCCCGTGGCGCGAGGACAAGCCGGTCGACGGCGTGCTGCGTGGGGGGAAACAAGTGTGGTCGGGCCCGACCGGGACGCCGCCCGAGCGCCTCTTCACCGACGACCTCGCCTGGCACAAAGAGGCGACGCACACCCGGGACGTCGAGTCCTTCCTGCCGATCCGATGCCTCGCGGAGCTTGCGGCCGAGGGCCGCATCGGCAGCGCCGCCCCGCGCTTCCACGGCGTGCCGACCGACTACTCGCAGCGCCGCACGCTCGAGCAGGACGCGCCCGAGATCCTCGCGCGCTGCCGCCAGGACGCGGTCGACGTCGCCCTGCTCGTGCCGCTCTGACCCGTCTGCCACCAGACCGTGAGTCTGGTCAGCCGCCACCTGGAAGCGAATGGCATCTCGACCGTCGTGATCGGCGCCGCCCGCGACATCGTCGAGGAGTGCGGCGTCGCGCGCTTTCTGTGGAGCGACTTCCCGCTCGGCAATCCGTGCGGGAGGCCCTACGACCGTGCGATGCAGCGCCAAATCGTCGGCTACGCGCTCGACCTGCTGGAGACTGCCCGTCTGCCGCGCACCACCGTGCAGACGCCGCTCCGCTGGAGCGATGACGAGAGCTGGAAGGCGAGCTACGCGCGTCTCGACCCCGAGCGGATCGAAGCGCTGCGCCGAGCCGGCGAGCGCCGCCGCGCGCAGCAAGAGGCCGCCAGGAGCGAAGGGCGCGTGCGCGACAGCTAGGGGAGAGGAGCAGGCATGCCGAAGGCAGCGCGCGAGTTCGAAGTCGTCGTCTGGGGCGCGAGCGGGTTCACGGGCAAGCTCACCGCCGAGTACCTGCTCGCTCGCTACGGCGTGCCGGGGATGCTGCGCTGGGCGATCGCCGGCCGCAAGGCCGCGAAGCTCGAGGCGGTGCGCGCTGACCTTGCGCGCGAGACGGGAGTCGCGGCCGCTGCGCTGCCCATCCTGGTCGGGGACGGCGACGACGCCGCGTTCCTCGACACGCTGACGCGGCGCACGCAGGTCGTCTGCACCACGGTCGGGCCTTACGCGAGGTACGGCTCGAAGCTCGTGGCCGCGTGCGCGGCGAACGGCACCGACTACTGCGACCTGACGGGCGAGGTGCACTGGATGGCGCGCATGATCGAGGGGCACCACGACGCCGCGGTCGCGAGCGGCGCGCGCATCACCTTCAACTGCGGCTTCGACTGCATTCCGTCCGACCTCGGCGCCTTCTTCCTGCAGCGCGAGATGCGCGCTCGGCATGGCGTCGCCTGCTCACGCATCCAGTACCGCGTGGCCGGCTTCAGCGGCGGAGCGAGCGGGGGAACAGTGGCCAGCATGCTCGCGATGATGGAAGAGGCCGAGCGCGACCCCGCCGTGATGCACGCCATGACCGATCCCTACGCGCTGAACCCGAAGGGCGAGCGCGCCGGGCCCGACGGCCCCGAACGCACGGCGCCCGCATGGGACGCCGACTTCCAGCAGTGGACCGCGCCGTTCGTGATGGCGGGCATCAACACCAAGGTCGTGCGCCGCACGAACGCCCTCCTCGGCTACGCGTACGGCAGGGACTTCCGCTACGACGAAGCGATGCTCTGGGGCGCGGGTCCCCTCGGCTTCACCAAGGCCGCAGCGACGAGTACAGCGACCCTCGCGGTCATGCGCGCCATGCGCATCGGTCCGCTGCGCCGCGCCATCTCCGGGCGGCTGCCGCAGCCGGGCGACGGCCCCTCCAGGCAGAAGCGCGAGGCGGGCTACTTCGACATCCACCTGCGCGGCGAGCACCCGACCGACGCCACCAAGTCGCTGCGCGCCCGAATCCGCGGCGACCGCGACCCCGGCTACGGCTCGACCTCGAAGATGCTCGGCGAGAGCGCGGTGTGTCTCGCCAGGGACCCGCTCGCCGTCGCCGGCGGCTGCTGGACCCCCGCGAGCGCAATGGGCGAGCCGCTCCTCGCCCGCCTGAACGAAAACGCCGGCGTGACATTCCGTCTCGAGGAGTAAAGAGCCGCGGCGAGCGCCAGCGTTGCGCTTATGTCTCTCCTATGAGACATTGCTTGATGCGTGATCCGGCTCCTGCGCCAGTGCCGTCGCGAGATCGCCGACCTGCCCGACCGGATCCGTGGCGATCTCGCCGACGCGTTAGCGCGGCTGGACGCGGGGCTCTCGCTCTCGATGCCGCTGTCGCGTCCCATGCCGTCCATCGGAAGGGGTGCTCACGAGCTGCGCCTGCGAGACCGGTCCGGCGACTACAGG
Source organism: uncultured Myxococcales bacterium (assembly GCA_964454165.1). Lineage (GTDB taxonomy): Bacteria > Myxococcota_A > UBA9160 > SZUA-336 > SZUA-336 > CAYVQJ01. The sequence goes on from CAYVQJ010000113.1 coordinate 36,171, forward strand.
ATCGTCTACGTCGCCCGGCGGAGCGGAGAGATCGTGATCGTGCTGGCCTTCAAGAAGACCAGCCGGAAGGCCCCGGAACGGATCATCGAACTCGCCCGTTCACGGGTAAAGGAGAGCGAATGAGGAAGCGAACGAAGGGAGCCGCGATCTCCAATCTGCTGGGGATCTCGAAGGCGCGCGGCATGGAAGCCGTGATCAAGGCCGATCTGATCGCGGCGGTGACGAAGTCGATCGATCGGCTCGGACTGACGCACGCCGACGTCGCGGAACGCGCAGGCCTGCCGAGGAGCGCCGTCACCGGGATCCTGAGCGGCAGCCTCCAGCGCGTGACCATCGACCGCGTGCTCCGACTCGTCGAGGCCGTGGGTCTCACGGCCGAGGTGCGGGTGAGGCGCGCGGCGTGAGAAGCAGCGAGATGGCCCGGCATTCCTCGACAGGACGGATGCGACGGCGCCGCCGACGCAACCCGCGAGATCGTTGGCGGTCCCAACGGGAGTCGAACCCGTGTCTCCAGGGTGAGAACCTGACATCCTAGGCCACTAGACGATGGGACCGCGCGAGAGCAGTGGCGGGGGCAAGGTAGGGAGCGGTCCCGCGTAGTGTCAATTCCCGACGGCTGCGCCGGGCGTCAGGGTGCGCGCGGAGCGCGCGCAGGCGAAGACCCCCGGCGACGGGTTGCGCCGCCGGGGGTCCCGAGGACTAACCCGCGCGGCGAGCGCGGTGCATGCGGCGGTGGCCGCCGCGGCGCCACGTGCGGCGCGTGCCCCAGCGCTTCATGGCGGCGCTGCGGCGCGTGCGGCGCGCAGCCACGCGCTTGGGAGCGCGTCGCGCCAGCTTGCGGCGGGACTTCGTCGCGTGCTTGCGACTCTTCTTCACGAGCGTCGTCGCGCAGTCGTCGAACGACGTGAAGCAGCTGCGCACACACGCCGCGAGCTTCGCGTCCTTCGGGTAGTGGCTCGCGCAGTACGCCGCGAGCTTCTTCATCCCACGCCACGACTTCGGCGTGTTCCACTTCCGCTTGACCATCTTGATCTTCATCTGGATTTGCTCCCCAAAGAAAGGGACATATGTCCCTTCGCCCCCCTTTCGGTGAGCGACCTGTACAGCATGAGTGGCTGGCGGCCGCCCGTGTTTGATAAAGGAACGACATGAGCGAGCCTGCCCAGCCGATCACCGGCCTGCGGCGCGGGCAGGTCCCGCCGCACGTCTTCCTGTGCGGGGATCCCGCGCGCGTCCCGCGCATCGCCCACGGCTGGAGTGGCGCCCGCGAGATCGTGAACCTGCGCGAGTACCGGATCATCGCGGGGCAGAGCGACGGCGTGGCAATGGCGGCGGCGTCTACAGGGATCGGCGCGCCGAGCACCGCGGTGCTGGTCGAGGAGCTGGCGAAGCTCGGGGTGCGCACGTTCATTCGCGTGGGCAACAGTGGCGGGCTCGCGCCCGATCTGGCGCTCGGCGACCTGGTGATCACCACGGGCGCGGTGCGCGACGACGGCACCTCGAAGACGTACGTCGTTCCCGAGTATCCGGCGGTTGCACACCACGAGGTGGTCGCGGCGCTCGAAGCCGAGGCGCGCGCGCAGGGCGTGAGATTCCGGTCGGGGGTCACCTGGTCGCTCGACGCCTTCTACGCGCGCAACGCGGTGCTCGCCTCCGACGGCTCGCTGGCGCCGATGACGTTCGAGGGCTACTGGCCGTCGCACCTGGCCACGCGCATCCGCGACATGCAGCAGGCGCGCGTGCTGAACTGCGAGATGGAGGGCGGCGTGCTGCTCACGCTCGCCGGCCTGTACGGCCTGCGCGCGGGCTGCATCTGCGTGGTGTCGGATCGCACGCCGTGGCCAGGGCCGGCGGAGATCGAGATCGACAAGAACATGGACGCCTGCATCGCCGTCGCCACGCGCGCGATGCTGCGGCTCACGCGCGGGTGAGCGAGGTCCGCGTCTGGGCGCAGCGCGCCCTCACGCCGGAGCGAACTCTGGAGCGGGTGCGCGTGGTCGCGCGCGACGGGCGTATCGCCGCGCTCGAGCCCGACTGCGCGCCGCGGGTGGATGACACGGTGTTCGCGGACGCGACGCTCATCCCCGGGCTCGTCGACCTGCAGGCGAACGGCGCGCTCGGGATCGGCTTCGACGACGCGGATCCCGCGCGGCGCTCCCGCGCTGCGGCGTGGCACGCCAGCCACGGCACCACCAGCCTGCTCGCCACGCTGGTCTCGGCGCCGCTCGACGTGCTCGCCCGCGCGCTCGAGCGCCTGTCGGGCGACGTCGATCCCTCCGGGCCGGTGATCGGCGTGCACCTCGAAGGGCCCTTCCTTGCGCCCGAGAAGTGCGGCGCCCACGACCCGCGCGCGCTCGTCGATCCGCACCTGGAGCACGTCGAGCGCCTGCTCGCGAACGCGCGCGGCAGTCTGCGTCTGGTCACGCTCGCCCCCGAGCGTCGCGGTGCCCTCGACGCGATCGAGCGCTTCGCGCGCGCCGGCGCCGTGGTCGCCGCGGGGCATTCGCTGGCGACGCTCTCCGACGTGCGCGCCGCGATCGCGCGCGGGCTCTCGTTCGTGACGCACGTGGGCAACGCCAGCGAATGGCCGTCGCGGCGCTTCGATCCCGTCGCGCGCTATCGAGCCAGCGAGCCGGGCCTGGTGGGCGCGTTCATGCTGGAGCGCCGGCTGGCGGGCAGCCTGATTCTGGACGGCGCGCACCTGCACCCGGAGCTGGCGCGCGCGCTGGTCGAGCTCCGGGGCCCGGACGCCGTGGCGCTGGTCAGCGACGCGACGCCGAGTGTCGGGCTGCCGCCGGGTCGCTACCGCTCGGGTGGTCTCGAAGTCGAGCTGCGCGCGGACGGGATCGCCGTCGCCGGGGAAGGGCTCGCGGGCAGCGCGATCGCGCTGCTCGACGCGGTGCGCGTGGCCGTGCGTCGCGCGGGTCTGCCGCTCGACACGGCGGTCCGGATGGCGACGGCGACACCCGCGCGCGTCGCCGGCGTCGCCGATCGCAAGGGCCGCCTGGCGCCCGGGCTCGACGCCGATTGGTGTCTCCTCGGCGCCGACCTCGAGCTGCTGGCTGCGTTCCGCGGAGGGGTACGCCTGGCGGCAGGCGCCTCGCGCGCGGGCTGATCAAGTTTGCCGGCCGTCGGCCGATCCTCCGGGCGGACGGAGAACCGTCGGGGAGCGAGTCGCATGCGCAAGTGGGGTTGGGTCCTGTCGCTGGCAGTTCTGTTCGGCGCCCTCACGGTCTGCCTGCCGGGCGAGGCCGCCGCGACGAGCTACGAAGACGCGATGACGGACTGCAGCTACCCGAAGCTGTTCGACCTCCTGTTCATGCGGCCGCTCGGCATGGTCGCGCTCGGCACCGGCGCGCTGCTCTGGTTGCCCGCCGCGCCGATGACGGTGCTCTGCTCGCCGTCTGACCTGGGCTACGTGACGGGCACGCTGGTCGGAGCGCCGCTGCGCTTCACCGTCGGCCGCCGCCTGGGCGAGTGCAACGCTTCTAGCGCGTTCTGATCTAGAACGCGCGCTGCGCGCTTGCCTTTGCCGCGCTGGCTATCTCCAAGCGGCCTCCGCTCGCGCGCGACGCACTCGCTGCGCGCGCTTCGCGCCTGCCCTCGACGGCGCCGCCGGCTGGAGGCACGACGATCACGCGTCCGGCCTCCGCTGCCGCGGGAAGGCTGGTGGCAGCGGAGCACCCCAGCAGGGGTCCTGCCGGCAAGCGCGCGTCGTCGCGGGTTGGGAGCTTCCGTCCTCCATGCGGCGCCGGCGGCGCCGTACACAGATAGGACCGCCATCGCAGTGGGGCGTATTCGACGCTCGCGCGACGCTGGTGCGCCGACAACGGCCTTGGCTATGCTCGCGCGCGCACTGGCGGGTCGTCTAACGGCAGGACTACGGGTTCTGGCCCCGTCAATCAAGGTTCGAATCCTTGCTCGCCAGCCACGGCTACCGACCGCGCTCGATCGCGGCCTCCAAGCGCCTTAGGGTGCGGGGTTTGCCCAGGACTTCGAGGGTTTCGAAGATGCCTGGGGAGAAGGACTGGCCGGTGGTAGCGACGCGCACGGGCTGGGCGAGCTTGCCGAGCTCGATGCTGTGCCGGGCGAGCACGGCGTCGAACGCGGGGCGCAGCGCGGTCTCGGTCCAGGGCTCGATGGCGGCGAGCTCGCGGGCCAGGTCGGCGAGCAGCGGCGCGGTCGCCGCGGTCAGGTGCTGGCGCGCGGCCTTCGCGTCGATCTCGAGCGCGTCCACCAGCGCGAAGCGCGCGAGCCGCGCCATCTCCTCGAGGGTCTTGCTGCGCTCGCGCAGCAGGTCGAACAGGCGCGCCAGGCTCGCGTCCACCTCGACCTTGCGGCCCGCCTCGCGGTCGAGGAACGGCTGCAGGTACCGGAGCAGCGTCTCTCGCGGCAGCGTCTTCAGGTAGTGCTGGTTCAGCCAGAGCAGCTTGTCGTCGTGGACCTGCGAGGGGCTCGTCCCGACACCGGCGAGTGTAAACAGCCGCGCCAGGTCGTCGCGCGAGAAGATCTCGAGGTCACCGTGCCCCCAGCCCAGGCGCGCGATCCAGTTGATCACCGCCTCGGGCGTGAAGCCGCGATCGCGGTAGCTCTGCACCGAGACCGCCTCGCGCCGCTTGGAGAGCTTCTTGCCGTCCGGCTCCACCAGTAGCGGCACATGCGCGAAGGCCGGTGTCGCCCAGCCGAAGGCGTCGTAGAGCAGGAGCTGACGCGGCGTGCTCGACATGTGCTCGCGGCCGCGGACCACATGCGTGATGCCCATGTCGTGGTCGTCCAACACGACTGCGAAGTGGTACACCGGCGTGCCGTTCGAGCGCGCCAGCACCCAGTCGTCGATCTGCGAGATGTCCTCGCCGCTCGGCCCGCCGATCAGGTCGTCCCAGCGCGTGGGCCCGTCGCGCCGGATCGCGAGCCGGATGCAGAACGGTTGCCCGCAGTCGGCGCCGACCCCGCGCTCGCGGCAGCGACCGTCGTAGCCGGGGCGCCGCCCGTCGGCGCGCGCCAGCTCGCGCATGGACTCGACCTCCGCGGGCGTACACGTGCAGCGGTAGGCGTGCCCGGACGCGACGAGCTCGGCCAGCGCCTGGCGGTAGCGCGGCAGTCGCTCGCTCTGGCGCGGGATGCTCTCGAACCCGGGGACGGGATCGAAGTCGATGCAGAGCCATGCAAACGCCTCGACGATCACGGCCTCGGACTCTCGTGTGGAGCGCGCCTCGTCCGTGTCCTCGAAGCGCAGCAGGAAGCTGCCGCCGCTGGCCCGCGCCAGAGCCCAGTTCCAGAGCGCGGTGCGCGCTCCCCCGATGTGGAGCGCGCCGGTCGGGCTCGGCGCATAGCGGGTGACCAGCGTCATGGCGCGGCCAAGGTAGCCGCGCACTTCTGGCGCCGCCTTGACAACCCCCGGCGCTGCGGGCTACGGACAGCCACGCCAACGCTCCGACCAAGCGCCGCTTTTCGGCGCGCCGGCCCGAACCGGCCCACCCCATGAGCCACCTCGTGATTCCGATCGTGAAGCTCAGCGAAAGCCCGCGACGCTTCCACCTCGAGGCCGACTCCGAGTGGTGGGATCGCGCGCGCGTGCATCTGCGCGAGCTGGAATCGCCGCTCTTGCGCGCGTTCGAGCTCGACCTGCAGGGCCACCGGCTCGGTGCGCGGCTGCTCTTCCAGGGCGAGATCCGCGGCGAGGTCGAGCTGTCGTGCGGCCGCTGCCTGGAGACTTTCCCGTTCGCCGTGCGCGAGCCTCTTCAGCTCCTGCTCGAGCCGGCGCCGCCGCACACGCCTCCGGAGGCCGGGATCGAGCTCGACCTCGAAGACCCGGAGGTCGGCCGCTACGCCGGCGACGAGCTTGACTTCGACGCGCTGGTCATGGAGATCCTAGCCGTCGTCTGGCCGATGCAGCCCCACTGCCGCGAGGGTTGTCAGGGGCTCTGCGCGGGCTGCGGCGTCAACCGCAACCGCGCGGCGTGTCGCTGTGGGCATGCGCCGGCGCAGCGGCCGTTCGAGGCACTGCGCGAGATGATCGAGCGCTCGAGGAAGGGATAGGAACATGCCGGTACCGAAGAAGAAGCTCTCCAAGTCGCGCCAGGGCAGCCGCCGCGCGCACGACGCGCTGGTGCCCCGGAACCTGGGCCGCTGCGAGACCTGTGGCGGGTTCAAAGAGTCGCACCGCGCCTGCCCGGACTGCGGCCACTACCGCGGTCGCCAGATCTTCGCCGTCGCGAAGGAGGAAGAGGTCTAGGCCCAGGCCGGACCCGTTCCCCATGCTCGCCGTCGTCTTTCCCGGACAGGGCTCGCAGGAAGTCGGCATGGCGAGCGACTTCGCGGACCACTTCCCCGAGTCGCGCGCGGCCCTCGCCGAGGCCGATGCCGCCTTCGAGGGCCCGCTCTCGACCTGGCTGCGCGACGGTCCAGAGGAGCGGCTGCGCCAGACCGAGGTCACGCAGCCCGCGATCCTCGCGGCGTCGATCGCGATCTGGCGCGCCGTCGAGCCGCGTCTGGCGCGCCCGCCGGCGCTGCTCGCGGGCCACAGCCTGGGCGAGTACACGGCGCTCGTCGCGGCGGGGAGTCTCGACCTCGCCGAGGCCGTCCGGCTGGTGCGGCGCCGCGGTCAGCTCATGGCAGAGGCGGTTCCAGAAGGCGAGGGCGCGATGGTCGCGGTGCTCGGGCTCGCCGGCGCAGAGGTCGCGCGCGTGTGTGCGGGGATCGCGGGAAGCGTCGCGCCCGCGAACTTCAATTCGGACGTGCAGACGGTGATCGCGGGCGAGCGCCGCGCGGTCGAGCTGGCCGGCGAGGCCCTGCGCGCGGCCGGAGCGAAGCGCCTGATCCCGCTCGCGGTGTCGGCGCCGTTCCACTGCGCGCTGATGGCGCCGGCGCAGGAGAAGCTCGCGCCCGCGCTCGGCGAGGCGTGCTTTCGCGACCTGCGCATTCCGGTGGTCTCGAACGTCACGGCCGACGCGTACCGGACGGGCGCCGACGCGCGCGAGCTGCTGCGCCGGCAGGTCACGTCGCCGGTGCGCTGGGTCGACACGGTCGCGGCGTTCGGCCGCGCGGGGGTGCGTGTGCATCTCGAGGTGGGTCCCGGTCACGTGCTCACCGGCCTCGCCGGTCGGCTCGACAAGTCGATGCGCCGCCCGCACATAGCCCAGGTCGAGCAGCTCGAGCCTGCCCTGGCGGAAATCGCTGGAGCGCTGGCGTGAGCGCGCGCGAGCTCGAGGGCCGGGTTGCGCTCGTCACGGGCGGCTCGCGCGGCATCGGCCAGGCGATCGCGCTCGAGCTGGCGCGCGCGGGCGCGTTCGTCGCGTTCACCTACCGCGCGAGCGGCGAGGGCGCGCGCGAGACGCTGAAGCGGATCGAAGAGGCCGGTGGCCGCGGCCAGCCGTTCGAGTGCGACGTCGCGGAGCTGGCGGCCGTCGAGAACGTGATCAACACCATCGTGCACGGGCAGCAGCGGCTCGACATCGTGGTGAACAACGCAGGCGTCACGCGCGACCAGCTCATCCTGCGCATGAAGCCCGAGGACTTCGACCTTGTGATCGCGACGAACCTGCGCGGCACCTGGAACGTGTGCAAGGCCGCGCTGCGCCCGCTGCTCCGCGCGCGCGGCGGTCGCATCATCAACCTGTCGTCCGTCGTGGCGGAGATGGGGAATGCCGGTCAGAGCAACTACGCCGCGAGCAAGGGCGGGGTCGAGGCGCTGACTCGCAGCCTGGCGCGCGAGGTCGGCAGCCGCGCGATCACCGTGAACGCGGTCGCGCCCGGCTTCATCGAGACGGACATGACGCGCGGACTTTCCGCGGACGTGCAGAAGGCACTGCTCGAGCGCATTCCGCTCGGGCGTTTCGGAGCTGTCGAAGACGTGGCTCGGGCGGTACGCTTCCTCGCGTCGGACGCCGCCGCATACATCACCGGACAGGTGATCCACGTCAACGGCGGGCTCGATTGACGAGGAAGCAGGGGAGGGCGCCGTGGCCAACGTGGAAGAGAAGCTTCGGGAGATCGTGATCGACCAGCTCGGCGTCAACGAGGAAGAGGTGACGAACGAGGCGTCGTTCCAGGAAGACCTCGGCGCCGACTCACTCGACGTCGTCGAACTCGTGATGCAGATCGAGGAGGAGTGGGGTCTCGAGATCCCCGACGAGGATGCGGAGCGGATCCTGACCTTCCAGGACGCGCTCAACTACATCGAAGACCGCGTGACCAAGGAGTAGAGCCCGTGCCGCGGCTACACTCGCGCTCGCTCGAGCTCAAGCGCGTCGTGATCACCGGCATGGGTCTGGTGTGCCCGGTCGGGAACGACGTGGCGAGCGCCTGGGAGTCGCTGCGCAAGGGCGTCACGGGGATCGGTCCGATCACGCGCATCAAGGTCGACGACCTGCCGGTGCGCTTCGGCGGAGAGCTAAAGGGCTTCGACCCGGCGAGCGTGCTCGACCGCAAGGATGTGCGGCGGCTCGACCCGTTCCTGCACTACACGATTGCGGCTGCGCAGCAGGCGATGGACCAGTCCGGGCTGCGCGTCGAGGGCGAGGGCGCGGAGCGCACCGGCGTGCTGGTCGGCTCAGGCATCGGCGGGCTGCACGCGATCGAGGAGAACCACAGCGCGCTGGTCGCACGCGGACCGGGCCGCGTCTCGCCGTTCTTCATCCCGGGCATGATCACGAACATGGCCGCGGGCGTGGTCTCGATGCGCTTCGGCGCGCGCGGGCCCAACTCGTGCGTGGTCACGGCGTGCGCGACCGGAACCCACTCGATCGGCGAGGCGTTCCGCCTGATCCAGCGCGGCGACGCCGACGCGATGCTCGCGGGCGGCGCCGAGGCGCCGATCGAGCGCCTCGGCATCTCCGGCTTCGCCGCGATGCGCGCGATGTCTACCCGCAATGACGAGCCGCAGCGCGCCAGCCGCCCGTTCGACCGCGGCCGCGACGGCTTCGTGATCGCCGAGGGCGCAGGGATCGTGGTGCTCGAGAGCCTGGAGCACGCGCTCGCGCGCGGCGCCGCGGTCCAGGCCGAAGTCGTCGGCTATGGCATGTCGGGCGACGCGTATCACATGACGGCGCCGCCCGAGGACGGCATCGGCGCGCAGCTTTGCATGCGGCGCGCGCTCGCGGATGCGGGGCTGCCGCCGGAGTCCGTCGACTACATCAACGCGCACGGAACCAGCACGCCGCACAACGATCGCATCGAGTCGCTGGCGATCCGCCGCGTGTTCGGCGCGCACGCCGACCGGCTCGCGGTGTCGTCGACCAAATCGATGACCGGTCATGCGCTCGGCGCCGCAGGCGGGATCGAGGCGATCATCAGCGCGCTGGTTGTGCGCGACGGCGAGATCCCGCCCACGATCAACCTCGATGATCCGGATCCGGACTGCGATCTCGACTACGTGCCCGGCCAGGCGCGCCGCGCCGACGTGCGCGTCGTGCTGTCGAACTCCTTCGGGTTCGGCGGCACCAACGCCACGCTCGCGATCGCCCGCTGGGACGAGCGCTAGGGCCTCCGGGTGCACTGTCCGTTCTGCGATCATCCCGAGACCAAGGTGATCGACGCGCGGAACCAGCGCGATGCGCCCGTCAAGCGCCGTCGCCGCGAGTGTGCGGAGTGCGGGCGCCGCTTCACCACCTACGAGCGCATCGAGGACCTGCTGCCGATGGTGGTCAAGCGCGACGGCCGCCGCGAGCCGTTCGACCGCGGCAAGGTCGTGCTCGGCATCCAGAAGGCCTGCGAGAAACGACCCGTCTCCGCGGATCGCATCGAAGAGGTGATGGCGCGCGTGGAGCGCGCGACCCTCGACGCCGGCGAGCGCGAGGTGCCGAGCGTGCGCATCGGCGAGGCCGTGCGCGGTGAGCTGCGCGCCCTCGACCCGGTGGCGTGGCTGCGCTTCAGCTCCGTCTACCTGAAGTTCAAGACGATCGAGGAGTTCCGCACCGCGCTCGACGAGCTCGAGCGCAAGTGAAAGACAGCCATCGCGGCAAAGGCAAGCCCGAAGGGCGCGCAGCGAGGCGGAGCCGAGCGAAGGCGGTAGCGCGCGGCCGCCCGCGCGCGTACACCGCGGAGACCCGGGACGCGCGCTGGATGCGCGTGGCGCTGCGGCTGGCCGCGCGCGCGCGCGGCGACACCGCGCCCAACCCGATGGTGGGTGCGCTCGTGGTGAAGGGTGGACGCTCGCTCGCGCGCGGTCACCACGTGCGTCCGGGCCTGCCGCACGCGGAGGCGCTGGCGCTCGCGCGCGCGGGCCGGCAAGCGCGCGGCGCGACGCTCTACGTCACGCTCGAGCCGTGCGCGCACCACGGGCGCACTCCGCCCTGCGTCGACTCTGTGCTGGCGTCGGGTGTGCGCCGCGTGGTGGTCGCGATGCGCGATCCCGACGCGCGCACCGCGGGTCGCAGTCTCGCGCGCCTGCGGCGCGCGGGGATCGAGGTGGTCGTCGGCGTTCTCGCGGACGCCGCGCGCGAGCTGAACCGCGGCTACCTCTCGCGGCTGGAACGCGGCCGGCCGTGGACCACGCTCAAGCTTGCGGCGACGCTCGACGGGCGCATCGCCACGGCGCGCGGCGAGTCGCGCTGGATCACCGGCCCGGCGGCGCGCGCGTGGGTGCACGAGCTGCGCCGCGGCTGCGACGCGATCGCCGTCGGCTCCGAGACCGCCCTGCGCGACGATCCCGCGCTGACCGCACGGCGCGGCGGGCGCGCGCTGCACCGCCCGCGGCGCATCGTGATCGACTCCCGCCTGCGCACGCCGCCGCGAGCGCGTCTGCTGGACGCCTCCGACCCCGGCCGCGCGTGGATCGTCACCAGCCCGCGCGCCCCCGCGCGGCGGCGCGCGGCGCTCGAGGCAGCGGGGGCGGCCGTCTTGCCGGTGCGGGCGCGCGACGGCCACCTGGACCTGCGTGCGGCGTGGCGGGTGCTCGCGGCGCGCGGCGTGAACGATCTGCTGGTCGAAGGGGGAGGCGGACTCGCGGCGGCTCTGCTCCGCGCGGGACTCGTCGATCGCATCGCACTGATCCTGGCGCCCCGCCTTCTTGGCGGCGACGCGCGCGCCGCGATTGGACGACTAGCGATCCGCCGGCTCTCCTCTGCCCTCGAGCTGCGCTCGCTCCAGCTGCGCAGGCTCGGGCGCGACGTGCTGATCCTCGGCGAGTGTTAGATACTCCGGCCGTGCGCACCCTCGAGAGCACGCTGGACGGCGCGGGACTGCGCATCGCGGTGGTGACGAGTCGCTTCAACCACCCGATCACGCGCCGTCTGTTCGAGGGCTGCTGCGAGCGTTTGGCGCAGCTCGGTTGCACGGACGTGGACGCCTGCTGGGTGCCGGGAGCGTTCGAGATCCCGCTCGCAGCTCAGGCCGCGGCGGCGACCGGCCGCTATCGCGCGATCGTCGCGATCGGCGTGGTGATCCGCGGCGAGACTCCGCACTTCGACTATGTCTGCCGGGGCGTCACCGATGGGTGTCAGCGGGTTTCGCTCGACTCGCGCCTGCCCGTCGCCTTCTGCGTGCTGACCACCGACACGGTCGAGCAGGCGCTGGCGCGCGCCGCGAAGCCCGGCGAGGACGGCGTGAACAAGGGCGTGGAAGCCGCGGAGGTCGCGGTCGAGATGGCGCGCCTGCTCGAGACCGCGGCGCAGGGCGTGTGATGGGCGGCAGCGGACCGCGGCGCCAGGCGCGCGAGATCGCGCTGCAGGTGCTGTACGCGGCGGACGCCGCGCGGGCGCTGGACCCCGGGTCGCTGCCGGGCGCGTTCGAGAGCATCGTCACCGAGTTCCAGGCGCCGCCGCGCGCCAAGCAGCGCGCGCGCGAGCTCGTGATCGGGATCGCCGGCAACCTGAAGCAGATCGACGAGCGCATCGCCTCCGCGTGCGCTCACTGGAAGCTGCACCGGCTGGCGGCGGTGGATCGCAACGTGCTGCGCACCGCGACCTACGAGCTTCTGTTCGAGCCGGACGTGCCCGCGGAGGTGGTGATCGACGAGGCCGTCGAGATCGCGCGCCGCTTCGCGGGCGAGGCGTCGCCCGCCTTCGTGAACGGCGTCCTGGACGTGATCGCGCGCGAGCGCGCCGGCCGCACGTGAAGCGGCTCGAGATCGGGCTCTGGGACGGTCCCGCCACGCGCGCGCCCGCGGACGCGCTGGTGGTACCTCTGCCGGAGGACGAGCGGCCTCTGCGCGGCGACGCCGGGCGTGTGGACTGGCGCCTGTCGGGTCAGCTCTCGCGCCTGCTGCAGGACGGCTTCGCCTCGGGCCGCCGCGGCGAGGCGGTGCTGATCCCGGGCGACGCGCGCGTCGCGGCCCGCCGCGTGCTGCTCTCCGGTGTCGGCCCCGCGGCCGAGCTACCCGGCCGCACGCTGGAGCGCGCACTGCGCGCCGCGTTCACGCGCGTGCTGGCCCTGCGCGCTGCGAGCGCCGCGCTTGCGCTGCCCGAGGCCGTCGATCCGGCCGTCGATGCGGAGGATGCGCTGCGCGGCGTCGGCTTTGCGCTGGCGTCCGCGGAGGGCCGCAATGCGCTCTATGTCGTGATTCCCGACGCAGCCCGCTACGGGCGCGCGTGGGAGAGTGCCGTGAAGGGTCTCGACCGCGAGCTGCGCGAGCGCGGCGTCGTAGCGGCCTGCCACCGAATCGAGAGCTGATCCTCGCGGGCCGGCGCCGGCAAAAGCTCCCGTGCCGGCCGGCCGATTCAGCGCTCGAAGCGGGCCGCTGTCCGCCACGAGCAAGATGAGCCTTTCCGGAACCCTGCGCGATCTGCCCCTGGCCGAGCTGCTGCAGCTCGCGGCGCTCCTGCGCAAGTCCGGCGTGCTGGAGATCCGCGCTCCGCTGGGACGCGTCTGGATCGGCTTCCAGGACGGCGCAGTGGTACGCGTCGCCCGTTCCGACGGCAGCCTCGATCGCAAGACGCTGCTGATCGCCGCGGGCGTCGACGCCGCGGCGCCCGACGCCCAGGCGGACCCCGTACTGCAGGAGGCCGCGTTCAGCGCGCTGGTGGAGCTGCTCGCCTGGGAGAACGGCAGCTTCGGCTTCGATACCGAGCGCGATGCGTTCCAGGCCTGGAGCGGTCCCGACGGTGTGCAGCTCAGCGAGCCGGTCTCGCCGCAGCTCATCGCACTCGAGGGCACGCGCCTCGGCGACGAGCGGCAAGAGGGCGGCCCAGCGACAGGCTCGGTTGCGCCCGTCGCCGAGCCCGAGCAAGCGCTGCCGAGCTGCGCCATCGCGATCGACGAGGACTTCGGCATGCTCGAGCGGATCAAGCGCTCACTCGGCGCGGACGGCGTGCAGGTCCACATCCTGCAAAGCTCCGCGGACGGCTTTGCGCGCTTCAAGCAGTACCTGCTGCGCGGCGAGGTGCCTGCTCTCGTGCTCGGGGCGGGCGTCTCGGATCCGCTGACGCCCGGGCCCGCCGGCGCCGGCGCGCGCGCTCTCGCCAGGCGCGCGCAGACGCTTGCACCGAGCGCTCGCGTGGTGATCGTCGCGCCGGTGGGGACACCGCCCGGCAAGCCCGCGAGCCTGCTCGTGGTGGAACGCCCCGCCTCCACGGACGACGAGACGTCGCTCGGGGACTTTCTGTCTCGGCTGCGCCAGGCGCTCGTCGGCGTCGCGTAAAGCGCGCACGCGTTCGGCCGATAACGCCCGGGGAATCCTGTCTCGACGAGGAGACACGTTTGACCGCACGCTGCCCGGAGTGTCAGGCGCGCTATCGCATCGAGCGCGAGCGGATTGGTCCGCGCGGCGCCCGGCTGCGTTGCACGCGCTGCGACACCATCTTCCGAGTCCACGCGCCCGAGGCGCAAGACGCGCCGGCCGAAGCGGAGCTCGACGTGGAGCGCCAGCCCGTCCCGGCAGCGCCTGTCGCGCCTCCGCCGCCCCCGCCCCCGCCCGCGCGCGCACCGGCGCTCCCGCGCGTGGTCGTCGCGGAGTCCGACGCGGCGGTAGCCAAGGAGATCGGAGGCTTTCTCTCGCGCTGGCAGCTCGCGCCCGAGCTGGTGCACGACGGCCGCGAGGCGTTGCTGCGCCTGTTCCGGCAGCCGCCCGCGCTGGTGATCCTGGGCGGTCGCCTGGCGCGGATCGAGGCTCCGCTGGTCTGCGAGCTCGCGCGCCGCAGCCGGCTGCCCGCCGCACCACGCTTGATTCGGGTCGCCTCGCTCGACGAGCCGGTCGGCGCGCCGGAGTTCGAGGCGGATGCCACGCTCGAGCCGGGAGATCTCCCGGAGGGGCTCGGCCCGCTGCTCGAGCGCCTCGGGCTCGGGGTGCGTCCGAGCGCGCCGCCTCCGCCGCCGGCCCGGCCTGCGGCGCCCGCGAGAACCGAGCCCGTCCGAGCCGCGCCCGCTGCCGCCAGTCCGCCGGCGGCCGCCGATCCCGCGCTCACCAACGCACTCCGGCTGGCGCGCATCATCGTCTCGGACGTCGTCCTGTACAACGAGGACAAGTTCGCCGCCGCTGCAGCCACGGGAACGGCGAGCAAGGCGCTCGAGGCCGAGCTCGCCGAGGCGCGCGCGATGTTCTCTGCACGCGTGCCGGAGAGCGTGCGCGGTGGACGCGACCTGCTGGTCGAAGAGCTCGAGCGCCGCGCCGCAGCGCGCAAGGTCTGAGCAAGCGCGCAAGGCGCGCGCGCAGCGAGGCGGAGCCGAGCGAAGGCCGCTCGGCGACAGCCGTCGCGGCAAAGGCAAGCGCGCAAGGCGCGCGCGCAGCGAGGCGGAGCCGAGCGAAGGCCGCTCGGCGACAGCCGTCGCGGCAAAGGCCCACCGCTTGTATATTCGGCCGCCGTGTTCGCGCGCATCGATGCCGCAGTGCTCGCCGCTCTCGTGCTCGCAGGCTGCGGCTACCGCACGATCGGCGCTCCGCCCGGAGGCGAGCGGCGTTCGATCGAGCTCGCGACGTTCGAGAATCGCACCGGCGCGCCGGGCTTCGAACGCATGCTGGCGGAAGCGCTCGCGGAGGAATTCGCACGCCGTGGCGAGCTGCGCGCGGTTCATCGGGGCGCGGGCGCGACCGATCTCGCGTTGCACGGCGTCGTGCGGCAGCTCAGCGTCGCGCCGAGCGCCTTCTCGTCGGTGTCGCTCGAGCTCGAGAACCGGGTCGAGGTGGTCGTCGAGGTCACGCTGCTCTCCGGCGCGGAGCACGCGCTCTTGTGGCGGGACGAAGGACTGACGGAGGCCGAGCAGTTCCTCTCCAGCTCCGACGCACAGGTACGCGAGAGCAACCGCGAACAGGCGCTGCGCCGCATCGCCGCTGATCTCGCTGCGCGGATCCACGATGAGCTCACGCAAACGTTCTGATGGCGCCACGAGCGGCGACGGCGCGCCGCCGGTGGTGCTGCTCGTCGGGCCCGAGGAGACGCTGCGCGACGCCGCCCTCGCCGAGCTGCGCGGCGCCGCTCTCGGGGGCGGACCGCGCGACTTCAACGAGGATCGCTTCGATTTCGCGGCGGGCGGCGTGGATGGCGCCCAGATCACCGACGCCGCGCGCACGCTGCCGCTGCTGGCTCGCCAGCGCCTGGTGCGGGTGCGCGGGCTCGACGACCGCCGCGCGCAGTCGTTCATGGAACGGCTGCTGCCCGAGTACCTGGAGCGCCCGAGCTCGACCACCTGCCTCGTGCTCGAGGCGGAGAAGGTGGATCGCCGGCTGCGCTGGACCAAGCGCGTCGCGGAGATCGGCGAGATCCGCGAGTGCAGCGGACCGAAGCGACCCGCAGAGGCGCGCGACTGGGTCGAGGCGCGCCTGCGTGCGCAGGGCCGGCGCGCGGCGCGCGGGGCGGCGGCTGCACTCGTCGAGCAGGTCGGCCTCGACCTCGATCGCCTCGCGCAGGAGATCGACAAGGCGTGTCTGTACGCGGGCGAGCGCACCGAGGTCGACGCCGAGGACTTCGCCGCGGTCGGCTCCGGCGTGCGACCGCTCGCGCTCTACGAGCTGACCGACGCGCTCGGCCGCCGCGACCTCGTCGCGGCGCTGCGGCGCCTGGCGGGTCTGCTCGAGCAGGGCGAGCCGCCGCTGGTGATCCTGGCTGCGCTCGCCAACCACTTCCGGCGCTTGGTGCGGGCGCGCGACTGCGAGCCCCTGGAGTCGGCGGAGATCGCGCGGCGACTGTCGATCCATCCGTTCGCCGCGGAGAAGCTCGCCGAGCAGGTGCGCCGCTTCGACGCGCCGCGGCTGCGCGTGTGCCTCGCGGCGGCGCGCGAAGCGGATCACGCGCTCAAGGGCGGCGCCCCGCTAGCGCCACGGATCGCACTCGAACGCCTGCTGCTCGCCGCGAGCGCGCCGGCGTGAAGCGCTACTGCGCGCGGTTCTGCGCGCGGCGCAGGCGCGAGACGGTGCGCGAGACCGTGCGCGGATGCAGAACGCCCTTGGTCGCCGCGCGTCGCAGCAGCTTCTCCGCCAGAGCGACCTGCGCCGGAGAGTCGGCCGCCTTCCCCGAGAGCGCGTCGCGGGCAGCGCCGACGACGCTCCGAACCCGCGAGCGCACCGCGCGGTTGCGCGCCGCGCGCTTGATGGATTGGCGGTGGCGCTTCTCGGTCGACGGATGACGGATCATGGGGACCTCCGAGGCCGGGCCTAGATACCGCGAGGGCGGAGGGGTGTCAACGGACCCGAGCGATCGCGTCGCGCGCTCGGCGGGGGTCGTGGGCGCGGCGACTCTGGCCAGCCGCATCACCGGTCTGCTGCGCGACGTCGTCTTCGCACGCGCCTTCGACACCGGCGCAACCGACGCCTTCTTCATCGCGTTCACGATCCCGAACCTGTTCCGCCGGCTGGTCGCGGAAGGCTCGCTCACGGTCTCGTTCGTGCCGATCTTCGGCGACTGGCTGCGCCGCTCGCGCGACGAAGCTCGTCAGGTGTTCCACGCGGTCTGGACGCTCGCCGCCCTGGTCGGGCTCCTGATCACCGTCGGGGGGATCGCGTTCGCGGGGCCCTTGATCCAGCTGTTCGCTCCCGGCTTCGCGCTCGTACCGGGCAAGCACGAGCTGGCGGTGCAGCTGTTGCGCTGGTGCTTCCCGTACATCCTGCTGCTCACCTTGGTCGCGGTCGCGATGGGCGCGCAGAACGCGCTCGGTCGCTTTTTCGCGCCGGCGATCGCGCCCGTGCTGCTGAACCTGTCGATGATCGCCGGCGCGATCTGCGGCGTGCTCTGGTTCGACCCACCGATTCTCGCGCTGGGCGGCGCGGTCGTCGTAGCAGGACTGCTGCAGGTCTGGCTGCAGCTACCGCCCCTGCGCAGGCTCGGCTTCGCCCCGCGCGCGAGCCTCGCGTTCGGTCACCCGGCTGTGCGTCGCCTCGGCGTCGTGATGGCGCCGGCGGTGCTCGGCGCCTCGGTGTTCCAGATCAACGTGCTGGTGTCGCGCTTCCTGTCGTCGTTCTTCGGCGACGGCGCGGTGTCGTACCTGTACTACGCGGACCGCCTGCTCGAGTTTCCGCTCGGCGTGTTCGTCTTCGCGCTGGGCACCGCGAGCCTGCCCTCGTTCGCGGGATTGGTGCGCTCCGCGGACCACGCCGCGCTCGAGCGCTCGTTCGCCGACACGCTGCTCCTGACGTTTGCGCTCGTGCTGCCGTCGGCCGTCGGGCTCGCGCTGCTGGCGGAGCCGATCTTCGGCGTGCTGTTCGGCTTCGACGGCGAGGCCTCGTGGGGCTGCGCGCTGGCGCTGCTCTGCTACGTGGTCGGGCTGCCGCCGATCGCGGTCGCGCGCATCTACAGCGGACTGTGTCTGGCGCACGAGAACACGCGCACGCCGGCACGCGCGGCCGTGATAGCACTCGTTGCGAACGTGGCGCTGTCGCTGGTGCTGATCGGGCCGCTCCCGGAGGGTGCGCTGCCGCAGTGGGCGACGCGTGCGCAGCACGCAGTCGTGCTGTTCGATCTCGACTACGCCGGGCTTGCGCTCGCCGCGTCGCTCGCCTCGCTCGCGAACGCGGTGTACCTGGTGTTCGCGGTGCAACGCCTTTACGGGCGCATGCTCGCGCCCTCCTTCGCGGGACGCGCGCTGCGGCTGGTCGCGGCGAGCGTCGCGCTCGTCGGCGCGGTGATTGCAGCCGGCTGGCCGTTCGCGAGCGCCGCGGGGCAGGCCGTGGCGAGCGTCGCGCTCGCGGTTCAGGTCGCCGCGGGCGCCGGCGCGTACGCTGCCGCGCTCCTGGCGCTCCGGAGTCCGGAGCTCACGCGCCTCTTCCAGCTCGTCCGCCGCGCGCGCTAGCGGCGCGCGGTCTTTGCCGCGACGGCTGTCGCCGAGCGGCCTTCGCACGCCGCGCGTGCTGCGCGCGCGCTTCGCGCGCTTGCGGTCTTTGCCGCGACGGCTGTCGCCGAGCGGCCTTCGCACGCCGCGCGTGCTGCGCGCGCGCTTCGCGCGCTTGCGTCTTTGCCGCGATGGCTGTCGCCAAGCGGTCTTCGCTCGCCTGCGGCTCGCTGCGCGCGCGCTTCGCGCGCTTGCAGCGAGGGGTTCAGGGGCGGCGTCCGAGCACCGAAAACGCCATGGAGGACCGGCGAACCGTGGGGGTGACGGGAGTGGACAGGCTGTTTGTCGCGGTCGCGTTGGCGCTCGGACTCGCCACGCACGGAATCGCGTCCGCTGCGGAGCCCGCGGCCGAGCCGCTCGCCGTCCCGCGCGACGCGCTGCCGACGCCCGAATCGCTGGCGGGCGAGGACGCGGCTGGCCGGATCGATGCGGCCGCGCGCGTGCTGCGCGCCCGCAGCTACCGGGAGCTCCCCGTGCTGGCGCGCGGGATGCTCGCGCTGTCGGACGTCGATCCCGTCGCCGCCGAGCGCGCGCTCGCACTGGCTCCGGGGACACCCGCCATCGCGTTCGAGGTCGGCCGCCGGCTGGGCCGTCCCACGCAGGTCGCCCGCTCGCTGTGGCTGCTCGGCACGACACTGCCTGGTGTGGTGTGGCTGGTCACCTGGGGCGGAGTCACCCTCTGCATCGGCTGGCTTTTCGTGAGCGTCGCTCTCGTGGCGCTCGCCTTCGCGCGCGCCTCCACACTGCTCGGGCACGCGGGTGGCCACTGGCTCAGCGGGCGCGAGCCGGCGGCCTGGCCCGCACTGCTCCTGTGCCTGGCGCTGCTCGGCGGGCTCGCGCTGCTCGGCGTCGGCCCGCTGCTCTGGCTGGCGGCGGCGGGAGCGCTCGTGATTGCCGCGCTGCCGCGCCGCGAGGCTGCGACGGTCGCGACAGCGCTCCTCGTCGCCGGTGCGCTCTGCGGTCCGGGGCTCACGCTCTGGATGCGCGTCGCGACGTTCCCGGCGCGCGAGCCGGGGCGCCTCGCTGCGTGGCGACTCGAGCGGGGACAGCCCCTCCCCGGCGACCTCGAGCGGATCGCCGGCGCAGCCGCGCAGCACCCCGATGACGGCGTGCTGCGGCTCGCCCTTGCCACCGCCGCGAAGCGCGCCGGTGACTTGGACGCTGTCGAGCGCGCGCTCGCCGGCTTCGAGCCGTCGGATCCCGTGCTCCGCTCGCGCGTCGCGACCTTCGCCGGCACGCTCGCGCTCGCGCGTGGCGATGTCGCGGTCGCGATCGCCGCGTTCGAGCGCGCCCGCCAGGACGAAGCGTCAGCCGCCGTGATCTACAACCTGTCGCAAGCGCACGGCCGCGCGCTGAACCTCTCCGAGCAGGCGAGTCTGTTCGCGACCGCCCGCGCCCTCGATCCCGAGCTGGTGCAGGAGCACGGGCTCGCCCGCGACGCCTCGATCCACAGGTACCTCGCAGAGCAGCCGCTGCCGCTGCGAACCCATCTCGCGGGCGCATGGGCGCCATCGCGCGAGGCGACCCGCGCGGAGCGGGCGCTGCGGCACGCCGCGCTCGGCGCCACACTGCCCGATGCGAGCTGGCTCGCGCTGCCGGTGCTCGCGCTGCTGGCGCTGCTCCTGCCGCGCTCGGCGGTGCGCCGCTGCGGTCGCTGCCTGCGCCTCGTCTGCGAGCGCTGCAACGACGAGCCCAGCAGCACCACTTGCCTGCGCTGCGCGCGACTGTTCGTGCCGACGGCCGTGCTCGACGCTCGCGTGCGACGCGAGCAGATCGATCGCGACCGCGCCCGCCAGCGCTGGATCGGGCGCGGGCTCGCGCTCGGCTCGCTCGTGCTTCCGGGCGCCGCTCATGGCTTCGAGGGGCGGCTACCGCGCGCCACGGCGATCCTGCTACCCACCGCACTCGGCCTCGGAGCCTGGCTGGCCGCGCCGCTCGTTCCGACCCCCTCGGAGGTCGGAGCGCTCGCCACCGCGCTGCCTGCGGGCGTCGCCGTCGTGCTCGCCGGGCCCGTCTGGCTCGGCTCGACACTGCTCGCGCTGCAGCGGCTCGTGCTCGGCAGGCGCGCATGAGCCTGCAGGGCGCTCTCTCCGACTTCGGAGTCGCCGAGGTCTTCCAGCTGATCGCGCAGCAGCGCAAGACCGGGATTCTCGAGATCACGCGCGAGCGGGCGATCGAGGTTTACTTCCGGGAAGGGCTGGTACTCCGCGCACGGCCAGTGGAATCCGCTCCGAGCGAGGCGCTGTGCGACCTGCTGCTTCGCACCGGGCTGATCTCCGAACCGGTGCTCGAGGAGGCGCGCCGCCGGCAGGCCGAGAGCCTGGAGCCGCTGCCGAGCATCCTGGTCGAGTCGTGCAACGTGCGCAGCGAGGACGTCGACCGCATCGCGCGTCTGGTCAGCCACGAGGCGATCTTCGAGCTGTTCCGGCGCGACGAGGGCCGCTTCGTCTTCGTGCCGCGCGACGTCGACGCCGAGCAGGGCGACGAGAGCCTCGGCGCCGAGCAGGTACTGCTCGATGCGCTGCGCATGCGCGACGAGTGGAGCGACGTGCAGCAGGCGCTGCCCGATCGCTCGCTCGTGCTGCAGCGCAGCGTCGACATCGAGGAGATGCGCGTGCGTCGCGCCGCGATCGCGCTCGAGGCGGGCCTGCCCGAGGACGACCTGGAGCGCGTGTTTCGCCTGTGCGACGGCAGACTCGATGCCCAGCGCGTGATCGACCTGTCGCGGCTCGGCACCTTCGCCGGTGCCAAGGGGCTGGTGGGACTGCGCCGGGCAGGAATGCTGCGCGCCGAGGCGCGGCAACGGCCTGCCCTCGACGCCCCGGTCGAAGTGACGGCTCCGGCGCGGGTCCGCAGAGCGAGCGCCGGCATCGTCGCGCTCGCGCTCGGCTGTGCGATGCTCGGCGTCCTGCTCTGGGGCCGAGCCGCGTCGCGCGATCCCGTGATCCCCGCGGACGGCCTGGCGCAGGCGCGCGCGGCGGCCGAGCGGGAAGGGCGCCTGCTCGAGCGCGAGGCCGAGCGCTGGGCGCAGGCCGCAGCGGGGGCTTCGGCTCCTGCGGTGCCGTCCGCCGGAGAGGACGGGTACATTACCCCCCCGGCACCGCCCACTGACCCCCCGAGGTAGGCTGCTTGCCCGACGACGATTCGCTCACCTTTCAGGACAACGCGGTAGCGCAGGTCCTGTACGGCGAGAACGACCGGAACCTGCGGGCGATGGAGCAGGAGATCGGCGTCGAGATTCGCGCGCGCGGTAACCGGGTCCGGGTCGAGGGGCCCCCGCTCGAGCGCAAGGTCGCCATGCGCGTCCTGCGAGACCTGTACGACATGGCCGCGTCCGGCGAAGGCGTGCACGAGCGCGAGGTGCGCCAGGCCATCCATCTGGCGCACGAAGACGGGCATCCGGGCGTGCAGGCGCTGGCGGAGGGCGCCACGCTCGAGGTCGGCCGGCGCAAGCGGATCGTCCCGCGCAGCGCGAACCAGCGGCGCTACATCGAGCAGATCCGCGATCACGACATGGTGTTCGGCCTCGGTCCCGCAGGCACCGGCAAGACGTATCTCGCGATGGCGAGCGCGGTCTCGGCGCTGCAGGCGCGTGAGGTCGGGCGCATCGTCCTGACGCGCCCCGCGGTCGAGGCCGGCGAGAAGCTCGGCTTCCTGCCGGGGACTCTGTTCGACAAAGTGGATCCGTATCTGCGGCCGCTCTACGACGCGCTGTACGACATGATGGACGCCGCCGACGTCGGCCGGCGCATGGAGCGCGGCGTGATCGAGGTTGCGCCGCTCGCCTTCATGCGCGGCCGCACGCTCAACGACGCCTTCGTGATCCTGGACGAAGCGCAGAACACCACGCCGGAGCAGATGCGCATGTTCCTGACGCGCCTCGGCTTCGACTCCAAGGCGGTGATCAACGGCGATCCGACGCAGGTGGATCTGCCGCGCGGGGCGGTGTCGGGGCTGATCGAGGCGCGCCGGGCGCTCGATGGGATCCCCGGCATCGCGTTCGTCGACTTCGACCAGCGCGACGTCGTGCGGCACCCGCTGGTGCAGGAGATCATCCTCGCCTACCAGCGCTACGAGCCGGGGGAGTGATGCCGGCCCCGGAAGGACATCTCCCTGACTCCCCGCGTCCGTCGAGCGCGCTCTACGCCGTGCGGCGGCTGCGCAAGTCGGCCCGCTTCTGGCTCGCGCTCGCGGGAAGCGTCGGCCTCGCCGCGATCCTGACGCTCGATTGGGCGCCGCGCGGCCCCGTGCCGCTCGGCGGGCGGCTGCCGGAAGAGGGCGAGATCGCCGACCGCAGCTACAAGGCGACGGTGCCGCTCGAGCTCGTCGACCGCGAGGCGACGGAAGAGCTGCGGCGCGCGGCGGCTGACCAGGCCCCGGCCGTCTACGATTTCGACGAGCGCCGCCCCGCGCAGGTGCGCGACCTCTTGAAGGGAGCGTTCGCCGCGGCGCGCGCGGCGCAGTCACGACCAGCCGAGCGTGGCGATCTGGCGCGCGCGCGCACGGCGTTCCGGCAGGCGCTCGGCGAGGTGGGCAACGCGGTGCGCGAAGGCACGCTCGAGGTGCTCGCGCGCGGCAGGTTCAACGAGGCAGACGAGCGCGCCGTCGCGGCGCTGGTCACACCGATCGTCGCGCGCATGCTCGTCGAGGACGCCGCGGTGCTGGCGCGTCAGCTCCCGCAGCGGCCCGTGTTCGCGCGCGCGATCGGGTCCGGCGAGGAGCAGCGCGTGCAGCGCCCACAGGAGGTGCTCTCGCTCGAGGACGCGCGCGATCTGGTGCGCGCGGAGGGCGCGACGGTTCTGGCCGAGCGGCCGCTCGCCGAGCAGGCCGCGCTGCTCGAGCTGGCTCTCGCGCCCGTGCGTCCGAACACCAGCCCGAACCTGCGCGCGACGGAGGAGCGGCGCCAGGCCGCCGTCGCGGGCGTGAAGGACGTGACGCAAACCCTGCGGCGCGGCGAGATCATCGTGCGCGACGGGGATGCGATCAGCGCTGCCCACGTGCGGCTGCTCGCGGCGCTCGCCGAGCAGGAGGAGGCAGCGAGCCAGCTTCCCGGCTTCGCCGGCGTGGCGGGCGCGCTGTTCCTGCTGCTGGTCGTGGTGTGGAGGCTCGGCAAGACCAGCATGCGCGGCTTCCCGCGCGAGCTCTCGGACTCCGTCTTCCTGCTCGGCGCTCTGGTGCTCTCGGCCCTCGGCACCCGCATCGGGATCTTCCTGTGCGACGCGCTGGCGGAGCGGCCGGAGCTCACCGCACTGCTGCCGCAGGGGCCGGAGTCGCTCTACTACGTGCTGCCGCTGGCCGCGGCGCCGCTGCTGGTGCGGCTGGTGCACAGCGCCGAGACGTCGGCGTTGTTCGCGCTGCTCGCGGCCGTGGTCGCCGGGCTGCAGGTGCGCGGCGAGTTGTCGTACGCGGTGTACGTGCTGCTGGGTGCACTCACCGCCGCGCTCGGCGCGTCGCACGTCGCCGCACGCGGCGCGCTGCTCCGCGCGGGGCTGCGGGTCGGTTTGGCGCAGATGGGCGCGGTCGCGGCGCTCGAGCTGCTGCGGGGGGCGACCGATCCGGCGCCGCTCCTGTTCGCGATGCTGCTCGCCGGACTCGGCGGCGTGCTGGCGTCCGTCCTCGTCTCCGGGCTGGCGCCCGCGGTCGAGACGCTCTTCGGCTACACGACCGACGTGAAGCTGCTCGAGCTGGCCAACCGCGAGCAGGCCGTGCTGCGCGAGCTCGAGCTGCGCGCGCCCGGAACGTACCACCACAGCATGATGGTGGGCCACCTGGCGGAGAAGGCCGCGGAGGCGATCGGCGCCAACGCGCTGCTCGCCAAGGTCGCCGGCTACTACCACGACATCGGCAAGATGCGCCGGCCGCACTTCTTCGTGGAGAACGCGCCGTCGTACGGCGGCGAAAACCGCCACGAGAAGCTCTCGCCGCCGATGTCGGCGCGCATCATCCAGGCGCACGTAAAGGACGGGCTCGAGATCGGGCGCGAGCACCGGTTGGCCGCGCCGATCCTCGCGGGCATCGCCCAGCACCACGGCACCAGCGTGATCCGCTTCTTCTACGAGAAGGCGAAGGAGCAGCTCGACCCCGACAAGGGCGAGACCGTGGCGGAGCACGAGTACCGCTACACGGGGCCGCGCCCGCAAACGCGTGAGGCGGGGCTGCTGATGCTCGCCGACTCGGTCGAGGCTGCATCGCGCACGCTCTCCGAGGACTCCCCCGCGCGCATCCAGCAGCTTGTCCAGCGCGTGATCAACAACTACTTTCGCGACGGGCAACTGGACGAATGCAACCTGACGCTGCGCGACCTGAACCTGATCGCGCGCAGCATGATCGAGACGCTGTCGGCGATCCGGCACGACCGCATCGACTACCCGGAGCCGACCGACGCCGAAGGTCGAGCCTTCCCCGAGCGCGAGCATGAAGGTGTGGTTGAACGGCTCGAACCTCGGCAGAAGGATCGACAGGAGCGCGCTGAGAAGAAGCGCGAGGACGACCTTAGGCGCCTTGGGATTCCCTGACGCCGAGCTGTCGATCACGCTCGTGGACGACCGGCGCATCGCCGAGCTGGCGCGGGCCTACGGCCGTCCGCCGCGTGCGACCGACGTGCTCGCCTTCGCGCTCGCCGAGGGCCCCGGCCCGGCGCACCGGGGCGCCCTGCTCGGCGACGTGGTGATCTCGGTCGAGCGCGCCGACGCGCAGGCGCGCGCCCGGCGCGTGCCGCTCGACCGTGAGCTCCGCGCCCTGCTGATCCACGGCACGTTGCACCTGCTCGGCATGGACCACGTCCGCGCCCGCGATCGAGTCGGAATGCGCGCGCTCGAGGACCACCTGCGCCGGGAGGTCGCGCGGCTTTGCTAGGCGACGCTGCGACGCGCGCGCGCGCGATCTGCGCGCTTGCGGCGCTGCCTCTGCTCCTGCTCGCGTTCCCGTTCCGCGGCGGCGAGCTGCGCTTCGACCTGGGAGTCGTGTTCGGCTGGCTCGCGCTGGTGCCCTTCGCGCGCTTCGCCCGGGAGCCCTCGCCGCGGCGCGCCTTCGCGTGGGCGACGCTCGCGGGCACACTCGGCTATGCGGCGGTGATCTTCTGGATCTACCACGTGGTCACCGTTTACGGGCACGGCCCGGGCTGGCTCGGCGTGCTCGCGCTGCTCGCGCTCTCCGGCTACATCGGCCTGCACGCTGGACTCGCGGCGGCGCTCGGCGCGTGGCTCGGACCCGGCACCGGTCGCTTCGCACCGCTGGTCTTCGCCGCGGCGTGGGTCAGCTGCGAGTGGCTGCGCACCTTCGACGTGTTCGGGGGCTTTCCCTGGGCGCTGCACGGCTACGCGGCGCATGCGAATCCCGCGCTACGGGGGCTGGCGCCGCTCGGCGGGGTCTGGCTGCTCTCCTTCGTGTTCGCCCTCGCGGCGGCGCTGCTCGCGGAGCGGCGCATCGGCGCGGCCGCGGTGGTGGCGCTCGGCGCGCACGCGCTCGGGTTCGCGCACGGCGTGCTCGCGCCGCCGCAGGCCGCGCCCGCGGACCCGCCCCGCATGGCGGCGATCGTGCAGGGCAACGTGCCGCAGTCAGAGAAGTGGGTGCCCGAACGCTTCGAGCTCGCGTTCGACGCGTACCTGGCGCTCTCGCGCGTGGCCGCCGGGCAGGGCGCCGAGCTGATCGTGTGGCCCGAGACCGCGCTCCCGATCGTGCTCGAGTTCGAGCCCGCCCACCGCGAGCGCGTCCAGCGCCTGGCACTCGACACCGGCGCCGAGCTGCTCGTCGGTGGGATGGGCTTCGAGCCGGCGCGAGCCGGCGCTCCGTATCGACTTTTCAACAGCGTGTTCGCGATCGCCCCCGACGGCGCGTTCGGCGAGCGCTACGACAAGGTGCAGCTCGTGCCGTTCGGCGAGTATGTCCCGCTGCGTCCGCTGCTGGGCCCGCTGTTCGCGCTGGCCGGCGGCCTGGCGCAGATCGACGCCTCGCCGGGGCGAGGCCCCCGCGTGCTGCAGCTCGCGAAGCTCGGTCCCGACCATGCCCTGACTCCCCTCATCTGCTATGAAGTCATCTACCCGGATCTGGTGCGCCGGGCCGTGCGCGACGGCGCGCGCGTGCTCGCCAACTTCACCAACGACGCGTGGTACGGGCGTTCGAGCGCTCCGCACCAGTTCCTGGCGATCGCGGCGCTGCGCTCCGCCGAAACCGGGCGCGCGATGCTGCGCGCCGCGAACACCGGGGTGAGTGCTTTCATCGATGCCGACGGAGCGATCGCCAGTGAGACCGAGATCTTCGAGCGCGCGGTGCTGCGCGGCCCGATCGCCGTGGCGACGGCGCAGACGCTCTACGTGCGCGTCGGCGACTGGGTCGTCTGGGCGAGCCTAGGGCTGCTCGTCGGGCTGGGAGGGCGGCGTGTCGCAGCAGGCAGACGAGCTTCGGGTTCGGGAGGCGAGGAGCGGCCTGCGGGCGCTCGTCGACCGCACGGCGGAGCTCGGGAGGCACCTTTGACGTCCAGGGAAAGCGCGCGCGGCTAAGTGAGCTCGAGAAGGCCGCCGCCGACCCGGTGCTCTGGAACGACCGCCCGCGCGCCGAGGCGCTGCTCCGCGAGAAGCGAGGCCTCGAGCGCAGCCTGAGCTTTCTGGACGAGTGCGAGCGAGGGCTCGACGACGCCTCGGTGCTGCTCGAGCTCGCGGAGCAGGAGTCCGACGCCGAGACCATCGCCGAGTCGCAGGCGCGGATCGACGAGCTCGGCCGCAAGCTCGACGAGCTCGAGCTGCGTGCGCTGCTCGGCGGAGAGCACGACGCCAAGAACGCCATCGTCTCGATCAACGCCGGTGCCGGCGGCACCGACGCCTCGGACTGGGCCGAGATCCTGTACCGCATGTACTCGCGCTGGTGCGAGCGCCACGGCTTCAAGATCGAGGAGCTCGACCGGCAGGACGGCGAGGAGGCCGGGCTGAAAGGCGTGACGTTCACCGTCACCGGCGACTACGCCTACGGCTACCTGCGCAGCGAGGTCGGGATCCACCGCCTGGTGCGGATCTCGCCCTTCGACGGGCAGAAGCGCCGGCAGACGAGCTTCGCCAGCTTCACGCTGGTGCCCGAGATCGACGACGACGTGCAGGTCGAGATCGACGAGAAGGAGCTGCGTATCGACACCTTCCGCGCCGGCGGGGCCGGCGGCCAGCACGTCAACCGCACCGACTCGGCGGTGCGCATCACGCACCTGCCGAGCGGGCTCGTGGTGCAGTGCCAGAACGAGCGCAGTCAGCACAAGAACAAGGCGCTGGCGATGAAAGTGCTGCGCGCGCGGCTGTACGAGCGCGCGCGCGCCGAGCACGAGGCCGAGGTCGAGCGCCTGACGGGCGAGAAGCACAAGATCGACTTCGGCATGCAGATCCGCTCCTACACGCTGCACCCGTCGCAGCGCGTGAAGGACCACCGCACCGAGCTCGAGATCGGCGACGCGATGCGCGTGCTCGAGGGCGACATCGACGCGCTGCAGCGCGCCTGGCTGCTACAGCAGGCGGGGCGCGGCTAGTGCCGACCGAGGCGGAAATTCTCGAGGCTCGGCGCCGGCGCGCGCACGAGATCCGCGCCGCGGGCGAGGAGCTGTTTCCCGCTCGCGTGCCGCGCCCGCTCGATCGCGTCGCCGAGCTGCGGGCGCGCTGGGACGCAGCCAGCGCGGAGCTGCTCGAGCGCGAGCGACCCACTGCGCGTGTCGCCGGCCGGCTGGTGGGGTTGCGCTCGTTCGGTGGTGGCGCGTTCGCGACGCTGCTCGGCGACGGCGCGCGCCTGCAGCTCTGGCTGCAGAAAGAGCGCCTCGGCCCCGAGGTCTACGCCCGCTTCGCGCGCTACGAGGTCGGCGACATCGTGTGGGCGGGCGGCGCACTGGTGCGAACCAAGCGCGGCGAGCTCTCGCTCGACGTCACGGCGTTCGGGCTGCTCGCCAAGGCTCAGCGGCCGCTGCCCGAGAAGTGGCACGGCCTGGCCGACGTCGAGACGCGCTATCGCCAGCGCTACCTCGACCTGCTGGTAAACCCCGACGCGCGCGCGATCGCGCTGGCGCGGGGGCGCACGCTGGCCGCGCTGCGCGAGGTGCTCGACGCGCGCGGCTTCCTCGAGGTGGAGACTCCGATTCTGCAGCCGCTGTACGGCGGCGGCTACGCCAGGCCGTTCGTCACGCACCACAACGCCTACGGCGACGACCTGTACCTGCGCATCTCGCTCGAGCTCTACCTGAAGCGCTTGCTCGTGGGCGGGCTCGACCGCGTGTACGAGCTCGGCCGCAACTTCAGGAACGAGGGCGTGGACCGCACGCACAACCCCGAGTTCACGATGCTCGAGGCGTACCAGGCCTACGCCGACTACGAAGACATGATGGAGCTGTCCGAGGCGCTGGTCGGCGCCGCGGCGAAGCGCGTCTGCGGATCGCTCGTGCTGGAGCGCGACGGCCGCAAGCTCGACCTCACGCCGCCCTGGCCTCGGCGCGCGATGGGCGACCTGATCCGCGACGCGACGGGGATCGACATCCTCCAGGCCCCGACGCTCGGGGCGCTGTGCGACGCCGTGCGCGCGAAGCCCGTCGCAGGCGTCGATCCCGCGAAGCCGCCGAGCTGGGGCAAGCTCGTCGACGAGATCTTCTCGGCGGCGGTCGAGCCCGAGCTCGTGTCTGCCACGTTCGTGGTCGGCTACCCGATCGCGCTCTCGCCGCTGGCCAAGCGCGACCCCGACGATCCGCGCATAGCACTGCGCTTCGAGGCGTTCATCGGCGGCATGGAGATCGTGAACGCGTTCACCGAGCTGAACGACCCCGACGAGCAGCGCGCGCGCTTCCAGGAGCAGGCCGAGCTGCGCGGGCGCGGCGACGACGAGATCCCGCCGACCGACGAGGAGTTCCTGCGCGCGCTCGAGCACGGCATGCCGCCCGCGGGGGGGCTCGGCCTCGGCTTCGGCCGGCTGGTCATGCTGCTAACCGGCGCCTCGCACCTGCGCGAGGTGAAGCTGTTCCCGCACATGAGGAGCAAGACGTGATCCAGTGGCTCTCGGGTGCGCTCGGGTTCGTCTCCGCGAGCCTGGTCGCGCTGATCGCGCTCGGCTTCGGGCTCCTGTTCGTGTTCTTCTCGAGCTCCGCGGTGCTGGTGCTCGGCCAGTTCCTGCCGTTCGCGCGCCGGCCGCGCGTCGCGGTCATCACGCTCGCGCTCGTCGGAATGGCGAGCGCCCTCGTGTCGCGCGGCCTGGACCTCGACCCTTGGTGGCAGGTTCCGCTGCGCTTGGTAGTGGCGGTAGCGCTCGCGTTCGCGCTGCTCTGGGCGCGGCCGGTGTGGCGCTGGCTCCGCCTCGCGCTCGGAGTCGTGCTCGTCGCAACCGCCGGCGTCTGGATCGCGTCGCTCGCGGTGGACGGCCTGGACGAGATCGCGCAGGCGGCAGTCGCCCTCGACGGCGCGCTGCTCGTGCTCGGGATCGCCGGCTTCGGCCCGCTGATGCTCGCCGGGATCGCGCAGCACAGAATCGAGAAGCCCGTCGAGTGGTTCCTGTCGCTGCGCTACCTGGTCGCCAAGCGGCGCCAGACCTTCATCTCCGTGATCACCGTGATCTGCATCGGCGGCGTCGCGCTCGGCGTCGCGGTGATCATGGTCGTGCTCTCGGTGATGAACGGCTTCTCGCGCGTGTGGGAGGACAAGATCCTGGGAAACCGCGCACACTTCGTGGTGCAGTGCCGACTTGGCCCCTGCGAGGACTACGCGGAGCTGCGCGAGCGCATCCGCGAGGCGCCCGGCGTCGTCGGCGCCACACCGTTCCTGGTCGCGGACGCCATTCTTCGGGGCGACGAGGGACAGATCCGCGCCGTGCTGCTCAAGGGCATCGATCCCGCGACCGTGAGCGAAGCCACCGAGCTGTCGCGCGACATGGTCGAGGGCTCGCTCGACGACCTGCGGCCGCGCCCCGACGCCGAGGGCGACGCCGCGCTGCCCGGAGTGATCGTCGGCGCCGAGCTCGCCAACCAGTTCCTGCTGCGCACCGGCGATCCGCTGATCCTGATCTCGCCGCTCGGCGGGCCGAGCACGCCGCTCGGGCCCGCGCCCCGGCTGGTGCGCTTCCGCGTGGCCGGTGTGTTTCGCGCCAACTTCTTTCAGTTCGACGAGTCGTTCCTGTACACCGACCTCGCGGGGGCGCAGCGCTTCCAGAAGCTCGGCGACGTGGTCAGCGGGATCGAGGTGCGCACGGTCGACGCCTACCGCTCGCTCGAGATCGCCCAGCGCGTGCGCACCGGTCTGGGCGAGCTGTACTGGGCGCGCGACTGGAAGGACTTCTACCCCGGCTTCTTCCAGGCCCTGAAGATGGAGCGCGCGATGATGTTCGTGCTGCTCTCCTTCATCATGGTCGTCGCCGGCTTCATCATCGTCGCCACCCTGATCATGATGATCATGGAGAAGTCGCGCGACATCGCGATCCTGAAGGCGATGGGCTGCGACGACGACGCCGTGCTGCGCGTGTTTGCGATCGGCGGCGTGCTGATCGGCGTGGCCGGGCTGGCACTCGGCCTCGGCATGGGCGTCGTGATCACCTGGAACCTCGACATCGTGCAGGGCGTCGTCGAGCGCTTGCTCGGCTTCGACGTGCTGCCGCCGGACGTCTATCAGCTCGACCGGCTGCCTTTCGACATCGAGGGCCTCCAGATCCTCTTGATCTCGGGCATAGCACTCGTGCTCTCGATCGGCGCCACGCTGTTGCCGTCGTGGCAAGCGTCGCGGCTCGATCCCGCGGAGGCGCTCCGGTATGAGTGAGCTCAGAGCCCAGGGCGTCACCAAGAGCTTTCAGACCGGCGACGGCCGGCTCGAGATCCTGCGCGGCATCGATCTCGAGCTCGAACGCGGCGACTCGCTCGCGATCCTCGGCGTCTCGGGCTCCGGCAAGTCGACCTTGCTGCACATCCTGGGTGGCATCGAGCACCCGACGAGCGGGACGGTAGAGCTCGGCGGCACGCAGGTGTACGGGCTGCCGCCGAAGGAGCTCGCCGCGCTGCGCAACCGGCAGGTCGGCTTCGTGTTTCAGTTCCACCACCTGCTGCCCGAGTTCGACGCCCTCGAGAACGTGATGATCCCGTGCCTGCTCGCGGGCTGGCCCCGCGCTCGCGCCCGGGAGCGGGCCCGGGAGCTCCTCGACGCCGTCGGGCTCTCGCCGCGAATTCGCCATCGCCCCGGCAAGCTCTCCGGTGGCGAGCGGCAGCGCGTGGCGATCGCGCGGGCGCTCGCGATGTCCCCTCCGCTGCTCCTGGCCGACGAGCCGACCGGCAACCTCGACCCGCAAACGGCCGAGACCGTGGAGGAGCGTTTGCTCGCGCTGAACTCCGTGTCCCGGACCTCTCTCGTGCTCGTGACCCACAACGAGAAGCTGGCGAGCCGGCTGGCCAAGAAGACCTACCTGGTGGAAGGCACGCTCCGCTCCTAGTGAAGCTGGGCCCGCAACCTCCGAAAATCACTGGGAATGTGTCACACTGCCGCGGGTTTGGGACTCCTGTGCAGGGCTCGGGGAGACACCCGGCACCCTCCCGCGGGTACCTAAGGGAGGAGAGCCGTTGGGAGGGTTGGGGCTGATGCGGTGGATTGCGGCGGCGCAGCTGACCTTGGGAGTACTGGCCGTGACCTCCGCGTCGGCCGCGGAGCCGCGCACCCGGGTCGCGGTGGTCTGGACCGAGCTTTCGGCTGCCGGGCCCACGGAGCATGCGCCGGACGCCGCCGGAAGGCTCGACGCGCTGGCGCAGGAGCTGCGAGCGTCCGCCCCGGAGCTCGAGGTCGCACTGCAGAGCACGAGCGGCGGGCTCCCCCAGGCCTCCGATTCCGGCCGCGAGGCCCTGCGCGCGCTGGCGTCCGAGGCCGGCGCCGATTGGCTGGTCGTTGTCTCCCATACCTCCTTGGCCGACCGCCACAGCCTGGATCTGGAAGTCGTCTCCGCCTCGGACGGGCGATCGGTCGCGCACGGCGCGCTCGAGGGACGCGGGTCGGCCGGGCTGGCTGCGGCCGTGCGCGAGGCTGGCCGCCGCGCGGGCTCCGCGATCACCTCGGCGCAGGAGCGGTTCGCGGACCCCGAAGCAGGTCTCGAGGCCGCGCTCCTGGCGCCCGAGGTCGCTGCCGCTCCCGCGGGGGTGGCCGAGATCCAGGTCGAAGGCAACCGCCGGATCGAGGCCGACGCGATCCGCGGCGTGCTCGCGACGCGGGTCGGCGAGCCGCTCGACTCCCGCCGCGTCGCCGAAGACATCCGGCGCGTCTACGACCTGGGCTTCTTCCGCGACGTGCGCGTCACGGCCGAGCCTGGAGCGCAAGGTGCGATCGTGGTGGTGCACGTGCAGGAGAACCCGATCATCCGGCAGGTCGCGATCACCGGAAACGACGGGCTCGGCAGCGACGACATCAAGGAAGCCCTCACGCTCACCGCCGGCTCGACGATCGACTACCCGCTGTTGATCGAGAACACGCAGCGCATCCAGGCCCTGTACCAGTCGAAGGGCTACCACCTGGCGAAGGCGAGCTACTCGATCGAAGCGCTGGCCGAGAACGCGGTGGCGGTCAACTTCGAGGTCGTCGAGGGCGACAAGCTGCGCCTCGTCGAAGTGGACTTCGTCGGCAACACGCACTTCTCCGACAGCCAGCTCCTGTCGGGCCTCGAGACTAAGCCCTGGCGCTGGTACTCGCCGGTCTCGCAGTACTGGGACAAGTCGGGCCTGTACGCGGATCCGCTCTTTGGCCAGGACATGAATGCGATCCAGCGCAAGTACATGGACGCCGGCTTCATCCGCGCGAAGCTCGGCGAGCCCGAGGTCGTGACCGGCGAGGACGGCCTCCGCGTGCGCGTGAGCGTCGAGGAAGGCAGCCAGTTCCGGGTGGGCGGGCTCGAGGTCGCGGGCGACGACTCGGTCGACACCGTCGAGCTGCGCTCGCTGGTCCGCTTGCACGAGGGCGACGTCTTCAGCCGCAGCGGCCTGTCCGCCGACGTGGACAGGCTGCAGGGGCACTACGCCGACCGCGGCTACTACTTCGCCAAGGTCACGCCGCGCACGCGGGTGAACCCGGAGAATCTCAGCGTCGACTGCGCGTTCGAAGTCGAGAAGGGCGAGCTCGTCTTCATCGACCGGATCGAGGTCGGCGGCAATCAGCGCACGCGCGACGACGTAGTGCGACGCGAGCTCTCGTTCGTGGAGGGCGGCCTGTACTCGCGGCTCGCCGTCGAGCGCAGCCGCGCGCGCGTGCAGCGGCTCGGCTTCTTCGAGGAAGTCACGATCGAGCCCAAGCCGCGCGACGACTCGGGCCGGCTCGGCCTCGGCGTGAACGTGGTTGAGCGCCCCACGGGGAGCTTCAGCTTCGGCGCGGGCTTCGGCTCCTCCGACGGCTTCTTGATCAACGGCGCGGTGCGCCAGGACAACCTGCTCGGCAAGGGCTGGGGCTTGAACGCGTCGGTCGACCTCGGCAGTCACAACCAGGCCGCGTACTTCCGCTTCTCGAACCCGTATCTGTGGGGAACGCTGCTCTCCGGCTCGTCTACGCTGTCGATGACCGACCGCGAGTACGTCGACTTCGATCAGCAGGTGAAGGGCCTCGACTTCACGATCGGCTATCCGCTCGACGAGGGCGAGACGCGCGCGTATTCGAGCTATCAGTTCACGGGCCGCGAGATCGACAACTTCGAGTCGCAGGCCGCTTCGCTGATCCAGCGCGAGGCTTACCAGAGTAAGACCACGACCAGCCTGCTCAGCCTGTCGGCGCGCCGCGACACACGCGACGACGTGCGCTTCCCGCGCAATGGCCAGATCACCGGGGTTGCGCTCGAGACTGCCGGCCTCGGCGGCTGGAGTCAGTTCCTGCGCGCCGAGGCGCGCACCACCTGGTGGTTCCCGCTCAAGAAGCTCATCGGCTGGGACTGGACCTTCATGGCCAACACCCGCGTCGGCTGGACCGTCCCGATGAACTCGATCAGTGATTTCGACATCCCGAACTGCGGCGGAGACCCGCTGGCTCTCGGTGACTGCGCGGGCTTCGTGAGCGCGTTCGCTCCGAGCCAGGCTGCCGGCCTGGCCAACATCGACGACGACCTCGAGCTGCCGCTCTCCGAGCGCTACTTCCTGGGCGGGATCGGGGCCTTCCCGGTGCGCGGCTTCCAGGCCCGCTCGCTCGGCGCGCGCCGCGGGATCATCCAGCCGACGACGTTTACGAACGGCGAAGTTGCGTTCAATCCCAGCGGTCTGCTCAGCAACGGAAGCTGTTCCTACGGCCCCGGAATGTGCAACGACCTGCACGACAAGGACATCGACGACTTCGAGAATCTGGATCTGACCGACGTGATCGGCGGCAACAAGATGGCGCTCGTCAACTTCGAGCTGCAGTTCCCGATCTCCGAAGACCTCGGTCTGACGGGCATCCTGTTCTTCGACATGGGCAACGCCTTTGCGGAGAACGAGTCGATCAACCTCGCCGACCTGCGCATGGGCACCGGCGCGGGCGCGCAGTGGTTCAGCCCTTTCGGCCCGATCGTGGTGTACCTGGGCTTCCCGCTCGACAAGCTCGAGGACGAGGACGCGAGCGTCTTCGAGTTCAGCTTCGGCGGGCAGCAGTTCTGACGCAGCGCCCGTCTTTGCGGCGCTCGAGATTTCGGGCTACGTCTCCCGCACCCAGGAGAGGAGGGCGCCTACCCATGCG
Organism: uncultured Myxococcales bacterium; assembly: GCA_964454165.1. Taxonomy (GTDB): domain Bacteria; phylum Myxococcota_A; class UBA9160; order SZUA-336; family SZUA-336; genus CAYVQJ01. The sequence goes on from CAYVQJ010000113.1 coordinate 71,018, forward strand.
TTCGATTGGCGTGCGGATCGCCGCGGCGGTGCTCGCCGCGTGGCTCGCCCCGGCGGCCGCCGCCGCGGATCTGAAGCTCGGCTTCGTGGACCTGCGCAAGGCCGTGTTCAGCTCCAAGGAGGGCAAGGCCGCGCAGGAGCAGTACGCGAAGATGGAAGAGGCCAAGGAGGGCACGCTCCGGCCGCGGCAGGACGAGCTGCGCAAGCTCGAGGAGGAGTACGAGAAGCAGAAGTACGTGCTGTCTCCGGAGGCGCTGCAGGACCGCCGCTTCGAGATCATCAAGATGCGGCGCGACCTGGAGCGCGACCTGCGCGAGGCCGAGGACGACCTGCAGATCCGCCAGCTCCAGCTCTTGCAGCCGATCCAGAAGAAGGTCGCCAAGGTGGTGGAGCAGGTCGGCAAGGACAACGGCTACACCATGATCCTCGACAAGAGCGCACAGGGGCTCTTGTTCTTCCAGGACGGCAACGACATCACCGAGCTGGTGGTGCAGAAGCTCAACCAGTAGGGGTGCCGTTGGATCCGGTGCGTCTCGACGTCCACGAGATCCGCGCTCTCCTGCCGCATCGCTACCCGATGCTGCTCGTGGACCGCGTGCTCGACGTGACGGACGCGGGGATCGTCGCCGAAAAGCTCGTGACCGCCAACGAGCCGTTCTTCCCGGGACACTTCCCCGAGCGCCCGGTGTATCCAGGCGTGCTGATCCTCGAGTCGTTCGCGCAGGCCGCGGGGATCTGGGCGCTCTTGCGCGTGCCCGAGCAGCGCGGGCGTGGCGTGGCGCTGGTCGGCGTCGACAAGGCCCGCTTCCGCCGGCCCGTGGGACCCGGCGATGCGCTCCGGCTCGAGATAACTATCTTGCGCCAGCGCCGGGACTTGTTCGTGTTCCAGGGAAACGCGAGTGTCAGCGGCGAGAGGGTGGCTGATGCCCAGCTGATGGCGAGCTTTCTGGACTGGGGAGGGGTGAAGTGACGAAGATCCATCCGAGCGCGTGCGTGGATCCCCGGGCCGAAATCGATCCCAGCGTGGAGATCGGAGCCTTCGCGTTCGTCGGACCGGAAGTCCGGCTCGGCCCGGGCGTGGTGCTACGCCCGCAGGCCTACGTGACGGGAAGGACCGAGATCGGCGCCGAAACCGTGATCTACGCCTTCGCCTCGATCGGCGAGGTGCCGCAGGACAAGAAGTACCGCGGCGAGCCGACGCAGCTCGTGATCGGCGCCCGCAACCAGCTGCGCGAGCATGTGACGATCTCGCCAGGAACCACCGGCGGCGGCCGCATCACCACGATCGGCGACGACAACATGCTGCTGATCGGGAGTCATGTGGGTCACGACTGTCACGTGGGCAGCGGTGTGGTGTTGGGGAACAACGTCGGGCTGGCGGGACACGTGCGGGTGGAGGATCACGCCTATCTCGGGGGGCTCTCGGGCGTTCATCAGTTCTGCCGGATCGGCGAGTCCGCGATGGTCGGCGGCATGTCGGCCGTCGTGCAGGACGTGGCTCCGTTCACCATCGCGCAGGGCAACCACGCGCGCTTGATCGGCGTGAACCGCATCAACCTCGAGCGCCGGGGCTTCGACAAGCCGCGCATCGACGCCGTCGAGCGCGCGTTCCGCATCGTGTTCCGCGGGAAGCTCCTGCCGCGCGAGGCCTTCGAAAGCGTGCGCGCCGAGCTCGAGCACTCGCGCGAGGCCGAGCACCTGGTCGCATTCCTCGAGAAGTGCGAGCGCGGTTTCTGCCGCATGCGCTAGCTGTTGCGTCCGCTCGGCCTGATCGCCGGCAACGGCCGGCTGCCGTTCGAGGTCGCGCTGGCGGCGCGCGCCCGCGGCATCCCGGCGGCCATCGTGGCGATCGAGGACAACACCGATCCGGCAATCGAGAAGCTCGCCAGCGCCGGGATCGTCTGGATTGCGGCGGGCGAGCTCGGGCGCCTGATCGAGTTCCTGCGCGGCGCCGGCGCGGAGGAGGTCGTGTTCGCCGGCGGCGTGGTCAAGCGCGAGATGCTGCGCGACCCCGCCCGGCTGCGCCCCGACGCGCGCGCGCTCGCGCTGCTGGCCGGCCTGCGCGAGCGCGGCGACGACGCGTTGCTGCGCGCGCTGGCGGGCGCGCTCGAAGCGGAGGGCTTGCGCGTGGTCGAGTCCACGCTTCATCTCGGCGACGCGCTGACGCCGCTCGGACCGTTGACCGGGAACGCACCGTCGGTGGAGCTCATGCGTGACCTCGAGCTCGGCCTGCGTGTGGCGCGCGCGCTCGGCGTCCACGACGTGGGGCAGAGCGTGGTCGTGAAGGGTGGGGCGGTCCTCGCGGTCGAAGCGCTCGAAGGCACGGACGCGACGATCCGGCGCGGCGCAGCCCTCGGCGGCCGCGGCGCGGTGGCGGTAAAGGCGGCCAAGCCGCGCCAGGATCTGCGCTTCGACGTGCCCGCGATCGGGCCGCGCACGCTCGAGCTCGCCAGCGAGGTCGGCCTCGCCGCGATCGGGCTCGAGGCGCAGCGCACGCTGGTGCTCGAGCGCGAGCGCACGCTGGCTGCGGCGCGCGCCGCCGGCATCGTCGTGGTTGGGCTCGAAGGATGAGCGCCCGCGTCCCCGCACTCGCGGTCGTCGGCGTCGGCCACATGGGTGCCCTGCACGCCGAGAAGCTCGCGGCGCTCGCGCGCGAGGGGCTGCTCGTGCTCGCCGGCGTGTGCGACGTGAACGCGGAGCGCGCGCGCGAAGTGGCCGAGCGCGTCGGCGCGCCCGTGCTCACGGACCTCGCTGCGGTCGAGCAGGCCGCGCAGGCGGTGTGCCTCGCGGTGCCGACGCGCGAGCACGCACGCCTCGCGGCGCAGCTGCTCGAAGCGGGTCTCGACGTGCTGGTCGAGAAGCCGATTGCGACCACACGGGCCGAGGCACGCGCGCTCTGCGAGCTGGCGCGCGCGCGCGGGCTCGTGCTCGCCGTGGGCCACGTCGAGCGCTTCTCGCGCGCGTTCCAGGCGATCCGCGCGGTGCTGCGCCGCCCGCGCTTCATCGAGGTGCACCGGATCGGCCCGTACAAAGGCCGCGCCACCGACGTCTCGGTCGTGCTCGATCTGATGATCCACGACCTCGACATCGTGGCCGAGCTCGCCGGTGCGGAGGTCGAGCGCGTCGAGGCGGTAGGCGTGCCCGTGCTCTCGGCGACGGAGGACATCGCCAACGCGCGCATCACCTTCAAGAACGGCTGCATCCTGAACATCACCGCAAGCCGCGTCTCGCAGGAGCCGCTGCGCCGGATCCGGCTGTTCCAGGCCGACGCCTACGTCTCGGTGGACTTCGCCGCGCAGAAGCTCACGATCGCGCGCCGCGAGGGCGCGCCTGGCGGAGCGACGCCGCCGAAGATCTCGGTCGAGACGCTCGAGCTCGACGCCGCGGATGCGCTGCTCGAGCAGGACCGCGCGTTCGCGCGCGCGGTCGCCACGCGCGGCGCGCCGCCGGTGACCGGCGAGGACGGGCTGCGCGCGCTCGATCTCGCGCTGCGCATCCAGGAGAGTATGCCGCCGCTCGACGAGCTTGCGGATTGAGGGTGTTCCTCTCGACCGCGGACGCGTCCGGCGATCTGCACGCGAGTGCTTTGCTCGAGGCGCTGCGCGCCCGCGTGGCGGGGCTCGAGGCGTTCGGCCTGGGCGGGCCCGCGCTGATCGGCGCGGGGCTGCGCCCGGTCGTGCACCAGCACGACCTCGCGATCGCCGGATTGGTCGAGGTGCTGCCGCGCGCGCCGCGGCTGCTCTCGGGCTATGCGGCGCTCCGACGCGCGCTCAGCGCGGCGCCGCCGGACCTCGCGATCTTCGTCGACTCGCCGGATCTCAACCTGCCCCTGGCGTCGGTGGCGAAGCGGGCCGGCGTACCGGTGTTCTACTTCGTCGCGCCCCAGGCGTGGGCGTGGCGCTCCGGGCGCGTGCGCAAGCTCGCGCGCCGCGTGGATCGGCTCGGCGTGATCTTCCGCTTCGAGGAGAAGTGGTTCCGCGAACGCGGCGTGCCGGCGACCTTCGTCGGCCATCCGCTGGTGGAGCGCATGCAGGCGTTGCGCGCGCGGCTGGTGCCGAAGCAGGTCGCGGCGGAGCTCGCGCTCGACCCGGAGCGGCCGATCCTCGGCCTGCTCCCGGGTAGCCGTAGGAACGAGATCGCGGCGAACCTGCCGCTCCAGCTCGAGGCCGCTGCCCTCGTGCGTCGCCGCCATCCCGCGCTGCAGGTGCGGCTGCTGCTGGCGCCGACCGTCGAGGCGCAGCCGTTCCTGTTGCCAGACGGCGTCGTCGCCGTGCGCGGGCGCACGCACGAGGCGATGGCGCTGGCGACCGTACTGCTTGCGGCGCCCGGCACCGTCACGATCGAGGCCGCGCTGCTCGGCACGCCGCTGGTCGTGGCGCACCGCGTGAACTGGCTCTCGTTCGAGATCGCGCGCCGCCTGACGCGCGTGCCCTCGAGCTGCATGCTGAACCTGGTCGCCGGCGCGCCTGTGGTGCCCGAGCGGCTGCAGGCGCAGGCGCGCCCGACGGCCCTGGCCGCACTGGTTTCACGCCTCATCTCGGACCCGGCCGAGCGCGAGAGGAGCCGCTGTGCGCTGCTCGCGGCGGCGCGGGAGCTGGGTCCGCCCGGCGCGGCGGCGCGCGCCGCGGACACAGCACTCGAGGTGGCTCGGAGCCGCTCGTGATCGCGCTCTGGAACGTGCTTGCCGTCGGCGGTCTGCTCGTCGCGTCTCCGCTACTCGTGCTCTGGCTCGTGCTCTCGCGCCGCGCGCGCGCCGGGATCGCGGAGCGGCTCACGCCCTTGCCGCGCCGTGACCGCGCGAGCCTGTGGCTGCACGCGGCCAGCGTCGGCGAGGTCGAGGCCGCGGCTCCGTTGCTGTCGCGCCTGCTCGAGTCGGGGATCCCGGTCGTCGCGACGACCCAGACGACTGCCGGGCGCGAGCGCCTGGCGCAGCGCTTCCCGGGGCTCGGCGCGCGGCTGGCGCCGCTCGACCTGCCGGGGCTGGTGCACGTCTCGGTGCGGCGCGCGCGCGTCGCGACGCTCGTTCTCGTCGAGACGGAGCTCTGGCCCAACGCGATCAGCGCGACGGCGCGCGCCGGCGGGCGCGTGGTGATCGCCAGCGCGCGGCTCTCGGATCGCAGCTTCCCGCGCTACCGCGCGCTGCGCCCGTTCTTTGCGCGCGTGCTCGCTCCGTGCCACGTCGCCGCCGTCGCCGCGCAGACGGAGCTCGACGCCCAGCGCTTCGAGGCGCTCGGCGCGGACCCGGCGCGCACGAGCGTCGTCGGCGATCTGAAGCTCGATCGCGCGGCTGCGCCCGCCCCGAGCCCGGACCTGCTCGCCGCGCTCGGCGCCGGCCCGCTGCTCGTGGCGGGCAGCACGCACGCGGGAGAGGAGGAGACCGTGCTCGACGCGTGGCAGGAGCTGCGCGCCGGCCCCGCGCCCGAGCTGCGCCTGGTGCTCGCGCCCCGCCATGCCGATCGCGCGGCCGACGTGCTCGTGACCGCGCGGCGCTTCGGCGCGGTCGCTGCGCTGCGCTCGAAGGGCGCCGCGTCGGCGGACGTGGTAGTGGTCGACAGCGTCGGCGAGCTCGGCTCGCTCTATCACGTGGCGGACCTGGTGTTCGTCGGCGGCTCGCTGGCGCGGATCGGGGGACACAATCTGGTGGAGGCGGTTTCAGCGGGGAAGGTCGTGGTGCACGGACCACACGTGGAGAACCAGCGCGCGCAGGTGAACCTGCTCGCCGGGCGTGGTGTGCTCGTGCCCCTCGGCTCCGCGCATGAGCTCTTGCCCGCGCTGCAGCGGCTCTGGCTCGCTCCGGACCGCCACGCTCCAGCGCGCACGGCCGCCGCGTGGCTGACCAGCCAGCGCGGCGCGACGGAGCGCATCCTCGCCTGCGTTCGGCGCGCGTTCGCGGAGGGCGCAAGCGGTGCCTGAGCTCTGGTGGCGCGAGCCCGCCAGCCCGCTCGCGCGCGCGGCGCTCGCGCCGCTCGCGATCGCCGAAGCGGGCTGGCGCGTCGGGGCGCGCGTCCAGCGCGCGCTCTACGACCTCGGCTTGCGCGAGCGCGTCCGGCTTCCGGCGCGGGTGATCTCCGTCGGCAATCTCGCGGTTGGGGGCTCGGGGAAGACGCCGCTGGTGGCCTGGCTCGCACGCGAGCTGCTCGGCCGCGGCCGCAAGCTCGCCGTGCTCTCCCGCGGCGTCGGCGGGCAGCGGATCGGCGAGACCAACGTGGTCTCCGACGGCGAGCGCTGCCTCGCCAGCGCGCTCGACGTGGGCGACGAGCCGCTCTGGATCGCGCGCGCCGCGCCAGGCGTACCCGTGCTCGCGGGCAGGAACCGGGTGGCGCTGGGCCTGCACGCGATCGCCGTGTTCGGCGCCGAGTGGCTGCTGCTCGATGACGGCTTCCAGCATCACCGCCTGGCGCGCGACGTCGACCTGGTGTGCTTGGACGCACGCTCCGGGCTCGGCAACGGCCATCTGCTGCCGCGCGGTCCGCTGCGCGAGGCGCCGGCGCGGCTCGCGCGCGCGCACGCGCTCGTGTTCACGCGCGCGCCGGGCGACGGCGCGCCCATCCGCGAAGATCCGCGGCTGCCGGCCGGGCTGCCGCGCTTTCGCGTCGAGATCGCACCGCGCGCGCTGCGCGACCTTTCGAGCGGCGCGAGCCTGCCGCTCGATGCGCTGCGCGGCCAGCGCTGCGGGGTGCTGGCGGCGATCGCGCGCCCGGAGCGGCTGCGCGACGCAGTCGCCGCGCTCGGCGCAACCGTGCACGCCGTGCGCCGCTTCGCGGACCACCACGTCTATACCTCCGACGAGATCCGCGCTCTCGACCCGGCGTTGCTCTGGATCACCACCGGAAAGGACGCGGTCAAGATCCCGCCGGCATGGCTCGGGCGCGCGCGCTTGCTGGCGCTGGAAGAAGACGTGGCGCCCTCCGGCGCGCTCGAGCTTCTGGAGTGGCTAGAGCAGCGGCTGCACCGCCGGGGAGGCACGACGTGAGCGCGCGCTGGCGGCTCGAGGCGGCGGGCATCGCGCTCGGCGCGGCACTCGCCCCGCGGCTTCCGCTCGCGCAGGCCCAGGCGCTGCTCGCGGCCGGCGCGCGGCGCGCGTTTGCGCGCGGCGGCGTGCGCGCGCGCTGGGCTCTCACCAATCTGCGCATCGCCTTTCCCGATACCTCTCCGGAGAGCCTGCGCGCGATCGGGCGCGAGAGCTGGGTTCACACCGCGTGGAACGCTTTCGACGAGCTGCGGGCGGAGAGCTGGGACGCCGAGCAGCTCGTCGCGCGCTTCGAGTTCCGCGGGCTCGAGCATCTGGAGCGAGCGCTGGCCCGCGGCGCCGGCGCGTTCTTGCTCTCGCTGCACCTGGGCAACTTCGACCTGGCAGGTCGCGCCCTGAATGCGCGCGGGCTCCCGGCCTCGCCGGTGACGCGCAGGATGCGCAACCCGTACCTGTGGGCGCGACTCAGCGCAGAGCGCGAGCGCTTCGGCGTGGAGCAGATCGACCATCGCAACGCGCTCCGCGACATCATGCGCTCGTTGCGGGCCGGCCGGACGGTCGCGATCCTGCTCGACCAGTACTCGCGCCGCAGCCAGGGCGTGTTCGTGCCGCTGTTCGGCACGCGCTGCTCCACGTCGGCGGGGCTTGCGACGATCGCGCTGCGCGGCGGCGTGCCGATCGTGCCGGTCCACGTGGTGCGCGATGGCCCGGACCATCATCGGGTCTGTCTCGACGCGCCGCTCGAGACGCCGACCTCCGGCGACCGCGAGGCCGATGTCCTGGAGCTGACCGCGCGCTGCAACCGCACGCTCGAGGCGGCGATCCGCAAGCATCCCGAGCAGTGGATCTGGTCCCATCGCCGCTTCCGGCACAGCCCGGACGTGCCGGGCGAGATGTACTAGGGCGTCTGGCCGAGAAGCGCCGAATCCCCAATACTTGCGCGGCCGGAGCGCCACGGAGGTTTCCGTATGCCCATCCAGGAGATCGAGATCGGCGACGGGGCCCGCCGGGTGCGCATCGGCCACGGCCTGCCGCTGGCCTGGATCGCGGGTCCCTGTGTGATCGAGGACCAGCGCACGATGGCGATCACCGCGGAGCGCCTGAAGAAGCTCTCCGAGAAGCTCGCCATCCCGCTCGTCTTCAAGTCGTCGTACGAGAAGGACAATCGCGGCTCCGAGCTGTCATACCAGGGACCGGGCCTCGAAGCCGGCCTGGAGCTGCTCGCCTGGATCAAGAAGGAGTTCGAGCTGCCCGTGCTCTCGGACATCCACCGGGTCGAGGACATTCCCGCGGCGTGCGAGGTGCTGGACGTGCTGCAGGTGCCGGCATTCCTGTGCCAGCAGACCAGCCTGATCGTGGCGATCGGTAAGACCGGCAAACCGGTCAACGTGAAGAAGGGGCAGTTCCTCGCGCCCGAGGGCATGGCCAGCGCTGTCGGCAAGCTCGAGCGCACCGGCAACCGCCGGATCCTGCTGACGGAGCGCGGCGCGCAGTTCGGCTACAACGCGCTCGTGACCGACATGACGTCGATCCCGGCGATGCAGTCGCTCGGCTATCCGGTCGTGTTCGACGCCGGACACAGCGTGCGGCGTTACGGGATTCCGAGCGCGGATCCGCGCGGCGGCGCGCCGGAGATGATCCCCACCCTGCTGCGCGCCGGCATCGCCTCGGGCGCGAACGCCGTGTTTCTCGAGACGCATCCAAATCCCGCGCACGCGCGCTGCGACGCCGCGAGCCAGTTCTCGCTCGAACACATCGAAGATCTGATGACGCAGGCGAAGGCGCTCGCCGAGCTGATGCGCGTGCAGGGTCACGCGTGAGCGGGCGCATCGATCCCGAGCTGCTGTCAATCCTGATCTGTCCGCGCTGCGGCGCCGAGGACCCGCTCGGGGTCGCGCGCGGCCCGGGCGGGGAGGAGTCCGCCCTCGAGTGCGCGCGCTGTGGCGTCGCCTATCCCGTCGAGGACGGCATCCCGGTGATGCTCGTCGAGGAGGCGAAGCCGATCCCGGGCGCCTTCAAGAAGGACGTCGCGCGCCGGGTCTGAAGCCGTACGAGACGCGGTGCAGCCAGAGCCAGCGCGCGAGCCGCGGTGCGTGGCGCCGCAGCCTCCCGCGGAGCTGTCGATCTCGACCGCAGTAGCCCGCGATCAGCGCCGCGAGCTCGCGCCGGCCGAGCGGCGCGCCGAAGTAGCGCGCCTTCACGCCGGAGCGCGCCAGCCGGGCGAGGCCGCGCGCGCGCGCGGCCGGCCCCAGGCGTCCGGCTCCGCGGAAGCGCGCGCGGTCGAGGTCGATCACGACCACGCGCGCGGCGCCGCCGCTCTCGGTCCAGAGCACGTTCCCGAGCTGAAGGTCGCGGTGCTCGATGCCGGCGTCGTGCAGCCGGCGCAGCGCGGCGCCCGTCTCGCGCGCGACGCGCCCACGTTGGTGCGCGCGCGGCGCTGCCGCGAGCAGACCGAGCAGACTCAAGGCACCCGGCTCCTCGCGGGTGCCGATCAGCGCCGACCACAGCGGCCCGAGCACCGGCCACGCCGCGAGGCACAACACGTGAGGAACGGGCGCGCCCGCCTGCTCCGCCCGCGCGTTCACGCGCAGCTCGGCGAGCGCGCGCCGCGGGCCGAGGAATAGCGTGCCGGCCAGCGTGCCCGTCAGGCCGCCGTGCCGGTAGCGACGCAGCACGACGGCGCCGCCGCCCGCGAGCGGCACACTGGGCGCCGCGCCGCGTCCGCGCCGGGGAGCCCGCGCGAACAGCGTCTCGCGTTCGCGCGCGTCGCCGAGCCGCAGCGGCACCAGCGCGTCGACGCGCTTGCGCTCGAGCACGAGCCAGGCGTCGGCCACGCGGTGCACCACGTAGCCGTCGGGCACGTCGCCGAGCGGATCGCGCATCAGGCCTCGTGGCCTGCGCTCCGGCGCAGCAAGAACACCGCGCCGGCGACGACCACGAGGTTCGGAATCCAGAGCGCGACTTCCGGGGGTAGCCACCGCGCCTCCGCCACGAGCTCGGCGACGCTCGACAGGCACCAGTACAGCGCCATCGCGGCGATCGCAGTCAGCGCGCCCCAGGAGCGCCCCGCTCGTACCGGCCGAATCCCGAGCGGCACCGCGAGCAGCGCCAGCGCCAGCGACGCCAGCGGAAACGCCAGCGCGCGCTGCGTCTGCAGCCGCACGTCGAAGTGCCCCTCCCCCCGCAGCTCGGGCTGCTCGCCGGCTCGGAAGCGGCGGTCGAGCTCGAGCAGCTCGCCGAACGTGCGCTCGCGCGCGCGGCGCACGGGGTCGAGATACTGCGCCAGGCTCACCTCGGTCGTGGCGGAGTCGAAGCGGATCAGGCGGTAGCGGTCCTCGTCGCTGTCGCCGAAATGGATCGAGCCGTCCACGAGCTCGAGCACGAGCGTCACGCCGCCGCTCTCGCGCACGGAGCCGCACCGCGCGGAGACGTAGCGCGCGCGGCGCTCGTCGCTGAAGTCACCGATCAGCACGCCCTGCAGCGGGCACGACTCCGGGCCGAGCGCGCGCACCCAGAGCGTCTGGTCGCCGAGCTCGCGGAACTGACCGGGTCGCGACAGCACTGCGCCCTGCGACATCTGGTGCACGAAGCGCGTGAGCCGATGCCGGCCGCGCGGCTCGACCTCGAACACCAGGTAGGCCGACAGCGCGGCGCACACGCAAGCCAGCGCCAGCACCGGCGGCAGCATGCGCCACACGCTGATCCCCGAGGCGCGCATCGCGATCACCTCGCCGTCGGCCGCCATCCGCCCGAACGAGACCAGCACACCGAACAGGAGCGCGGTCGGGATCGCGAACGGCAGGTAGCTCGGCAGCACGATCGACGTGAGCTGGAGCAAGTCGCCGACGCCGACGCCGGCATCGAACATGCGGTCGAGGAAGCGCAGCACGTTCTGAACCACCAGCACGAGCGTCGCGACCAGGAGCCCGAGCACAGCGTGCCTCGCGACGTCGGCGCCGATGTAGCGCCACAGGATGCGCGGGGCGGCCATCGCGCGGCGATGCTACACCTTCACCGAAACCCCGCCAATGCAACGCGTTGCCGCACGCTTCGACGCCGAGCGCATCCTGGTGATCCGACTCGGCGCACTCGGCGACGTGGTGCGCACGCGCTTCGCCTTCGAGGGCGTGCGCGCGCTCTGGCCGCAGGCCGAGCTCGACTGGCTGGTCGACGATCGCGCCGCTCCCGCGCTCGACGGCATCGTGGGCCTGCGCGAAGCGCTGCGGCTGCCGCGTGCAGCCCTGCGGGCGCGTGCACCGGGGCGCGCGTTCGTGGGACTCGTAGCCTTCGCGCGCGAGCTGCGCGCTCGGCGTTACGACATCGCGCTCGACTTCCACGGCACGGCGAAGAGCGCATTGCTCGCGCGCGCCACGGCGACACCGATCCGCGTCGGGTACGGCCCGGGCGTGGCGCGCGAGGGCGCCTGGCTCGGCTACACGCATCGCGTGCCGCTCGCGCCGGCGCGACGCTCGCGCTTCGAGCGCAACGCGGCGCTGGTGCGCTACCTGGGCGGCGACGTGGCGGCGGCCGCGCCCGCGCTCGCGCTGCCGCGCGAGGTCGAGCGCGCGCTCGAGGCCGAGCCGCGCGGGCTCTTCGCGATCCACCCGGGTACCAGCGAGTCCACGCTGTACAAGCGCTGGGACGCCGAGCGCTTCGCGGCGGTCGCTCGCACGCTGCACGAACGCTCCGGGCGCCAGTCGTGGATTACCTGGGGCCCGGTGCGAGGCGAGCGCGAGACCGCTGACCGCGTTGTCCGCTTCGCACCCGACGCCGCGCGGCTGGCTCCGGCGACGCCCACGGTTCACCACGTGCTGGCGCTGTACCGGCGTGCCGCCCTGTACCTGGGTCCTGACTCGGGCCCGATGCACCTGGCGTCGCTGGCGGGTCTGCCGGTCGTCGCGCTGTTCGGTCCGACCGACCCGGTCGAGAATGCACCGTTCCCGGGTCTGCCCTCACGCGTGCTCTTCCACGACGTGGGCTGCAATCCCTGCCGGGAGGGCTGCCCGGTGCGGTCCTGCATGCGCGCACTCGAGGTCGGCGAGGTCGCAGAGGCCGCGCTGGCGCTCGTTGCCCCTCCTCCGGCGCTGGCCTAGAGTTGCCCGATACCCCGGGGTTTGGAGCTAAGTGCACGCTACTCAAGAGAAAATCGCGATCGTGCTGCCCAACCATCTGGGCGACGTCGCGATGGCGACGCCCGCGTTGCGCGCGCTGCGGAGCGGCCGGCCGGGCGCCCTGATCCGCGCCGTCGTGCGCTCCGAGCTGGTCCCGCTTCTGGCGGGGTTGCGCTCGATCGACGAGGTCGTCGTCAACGACACCGGGCGCGTTCGGAGCTGGCTGCGCCGGCTCGGCGCGCGGATCCGCCTTGCCCGCTCGCTCGCCGGCACCGATATCGTGGTGGTGCTGCCCAACTCGTTCTCGAGCGCGCTGCTGGCTCTCGCGACCGGCGCGCGGCAGCGCGTGGGCTACGCGCGGCGGGGCAGGGGGGCGCTGCTCTCGCACCGCGTCCAGGCGCCGCGTCGCGAGGGCCGCTTCCAGCCCGTCGCGATGGAGCGCTACTACCTCGAGCTGGTGCGCGAGCTCGGCTGCCCCGATCTCGGGACACAGCTCGAGCTGGCGCAGGACCCCGACGCCGCGCGCCGCTGCGACGCGCGCTTCGCCGAGGCGGGGATCGAGCCTGCACGGCCGCTCGCGTGTATCGCGCCCGGTGCGGCATACGGGCCCGCCAAGCTCTGGCCGACCCGTCACTTCGCGGAGCTCGCGCGCTTGCTTTCGGCGGACGGCGCGCAGGTCGCGTTGATCCATGCGCCCGCGGAGCAGCCGCTCGCCGATGAGATCCGCGCGCGCGCTCCCGAGGTACCGCTCGTCGAGCTCGGAGGGGCGCGGATGGACCTGGCATTGCTCAAGGCGGTGATCGCGCGGGCGAGCCTGCTGGTGTGCAACGACGCGGGCGCGCGCCACGTCGCCGCCGCCTTCGGGATCCCCTGCCTGGTGCTCCTGGGCCCGACGAGCAGCGCGTACACCAACCTGAACCTCGGGCGCACCAGGCTGTTGCGCGAGCCGGTCCCGTGCTCGCCCTGCCAGCGCAAGCTGTGTCCGATCGATCACCGCTGCATGACACGCCTCTCGCCGGCACGCGTGCTCGAGGAGGCTCGCGCGGCCCTGCGCAGCGGCTGGCAGGGCGATGTCGCGCTGGAGCTCGGCGCGTGAGCGCGCAGCCGGATCTGTCGATCATCGTCGTGGCGTGGAACGTGCGCGATCTGGTGCTCGACTGCCTGGCCTCGATCGAAGACGCCCGGCTGCGCACGAGCTACGAGGTGATCGTCGTCGACAACGGCTCCAGCGACGGAACGGTCCAGTCGGTGCGGCGCGCCTTCCCGCGCGCGCACGTGATCGCCCTGCCGGCGAACGTCGGCTTCGCGGCCGGGAACAACCAGGGCATGTTGAAGGCGACGGGCCGGCACTTCGTGCTGCTCAACAGCGACACGATCGTGCTGCCGGGCGGGCTCGAGCGCTGCGTCGAATACCTCGACCGGCACCCCGAGGTCGCAGTCGTCGGCCCGCAGCTGCTCAATCCGGATCGCAGCAAGCAGAACTGCATCCACAACGCGCCGACGCTCGTGTCGGAGCTCGTCGGCCAGTCCCTGCTGCGTCGGCTCTGGCCGCGTCGCTGGCCGAGCAAGCTCGTGGACTACCACGAGCCGGTCGAGGTCGAGTCCGTGCTCGGCGCCTGCCTGTTCGTGCGCGCCGTCGTGGTGCGCGACGTCGGCCCGATCGACGAGGCCTACTTCTTCTTCCTGGAGGAGACCGACTGGTGCGAGCGGATCCGCGCGCGCGGCTGGAAGGTGGTGCACCTGCCGGATGCGCACGTGATTCACCTGTACGGCGAGGCGACCAAGAAGAAGGTGCCACTGCGCACGCGCATCGAGTACTACCGCAGCCGCTACGTGTTCTTCCGCAAGAACCGCTCGCGCGCGGCGTATCTCGCGCTGCGGGCGCTGGTGCGCGCCCGGCTGCTGCTCGGGCTCGCGTTCGGCGGGCGGCGCGCGAGCGAGTATCGCGCGATCTGGAGCTGGCACCGCGCCGGCGAGCCCGGCACCGCGGGCCTCGGCGCGTCGGGAGCTGCGACGTGAGGGAGGCTGCATGCGGATCCTGGTGACGGGCGGCGCCGGCTTCATCGGCTCGCATCTGGTCGACGCGCTGCTCGCCGAAGGCCACGCCGTGCGCGTGCTCGACGTGCTCGACGCGCAGGTTCACGGCCCGACGCGCGCGTGGCCGGCCTATCTGGCGCCCGCGGCCGAGCGCGTGCAGGGCGATGTGCGCGAGCGAGCGCTGGTGGGGCGCGCGCTCGACGGCATCGACGTCGTGTACCACCAGGCCGCGGCGGTCGGCGTCGGGCAGTCGATGTACGAGATCGAGCGCTACGTGTCGTACAACACGCTGGGCGCAGCCGCGCTGCTCGAGGAGATCGTCGCGCGCCGCGACCGCATCCAGCGCCTGGTCGTGGCGTCGTCGATGTCGATCTACGGCGAGGGGGCCTACGTAGACCCCGATGGACGGCCGGCGTGGCCCCGGCTGCGCCCGGACGCGCAGCTCGAACGGCGCGACTGGGAGGTGCGCGACGCGCAGGGCCGCGCGCTGCGCCCCGTGCCGACGCCAGAGACCAAACCCCTGTACCCGACCAGCGTCTACGCGGTGACCAAGCGCGACCACGAGGAGCTGTTCCTGGCGGTCGGCAACGGCTATCGCATCCCGAGCGTCGCGCTGCGCTACTTCAACGTCTACGGCTCGCGGCAGGCGCTCTCCAATCCGTACACCGGCGTCGCGGCGATCTTCAGCACGCGCCTGCAGAATGGCAACGCGCCGCTCGTGAACGAAGACGGCGCGCAGACTCGAGACTTCGTGCACGTCTCCGACATCGTGCGCGCGAACCTGCTGGCGTTGCGCTGTCCCGCCGATGGCGGCCGCGTCTACAACGTGGGCACCGGACGCGCGACCTCGATCCGCCGCGTAGCCGAGCTGCTCGCCGAGCGGCTCGGCATCGCGATCGCGCCGGAGCTCGTCGGGCGCTTCCGCGCCGGTGACATCCGCCACTGCGTCGCCGACGTTTCGCTGGCGGAGGCCGAGCTCGGCTTCCGCGCGCGCGTGCGCTTCGAAGAGGGCGTAGACGAGGTAATCGCCTGGGCCAAGACGCAGCGCCCCGACGATCAGGCGGCGCAGGCCGCGGCCGAGCTCGAGCGGCGCGGGCTGGCGCGATGAGCGCTGCGAGCTACGCGCAGCGCGTCGCCGGCTTCGAGCGCGTGCGCATCCTCGTGCTCGGCGACGTGATCCTGGACCGCTACGTCTGGGGCAACGTCGAGCGCATCTCGCCGGAAGCGCCGGTGCCGGTGGTGCGCGTCACGCGCGAGTCGAGCATGCTCGGCGGCGCCGGGAACGTCGCGCGCAACCTGGTCTCGCTCGGCGGGCAGGTGCGCTTCGCCGCGGTGGTCGGCGACGACGAGACCGGCGCGGAGATCGCGCGTCTGCTCGCGGACTGGAAGATCGACGCTGCCGGCCTCGTCGCGGACGCCGCGCGCCCGACGACGATGAAGACGCGCGTGATCGCGCGCGCGCAGCAGGTCGTGCGCTTCGACCGCGAGTCCGAGGACCCGATCGGCCCGCACGCCGCGCGGCGCCTCGTGGCAGCGGCGCACGCCGCGCTGCCGCACGTCGACGGCGTGATCCTTCAGGACTACGGCAAGGGAGTCCTCACCGCCCCCGTCGTCCTTGAGCTGATGCGCCTGTTCGCCGGCGCCGGGCGCCCGGTGTTCGTTGATCCCAAGTCGGAGCACTGGTCGCTGTACCGCGGTGCTGCGCTGCTCAAGCCCAACCTGCGCGAGGCCGCGCTCGTCACGGGCATTCGCGTGCGGCAGCCCGACGACGTGGAGCGGGTCGGACGCGCGCTGCTCGAGCTCTCCGGCGCGCGCACGCTCGCGATCACGCAGGGCGAGGCCGGCATGACGTTGTTTCACGCGGACGGCGGCTCGGATCACGTGTCCACGCGCGCGCGCGCGGTGGCCGAGGCGAGCGGCGCGGGCGACACCGCGATCGCGGCGCTCGCGCTGGCCCGCCTGGCCGGCGCAGACTGGAGCGAGGCGGCGCGCATCGCGAACGCGGCGGCGGGCGTCGTGGTCGGCGTGCCCGGAACTTCGACCGTGTCGCAGCGTGAGCTGCTCCTGGCACTCGCGGACGCGGAGGCGCCTTGATCCGCTCGATGACGGGCTTCGGGCGGGCGGAGGTCCCGTGCGCCGGCGGTGCGCTCGAGGCCGAGGTTCGTACCACCAACGCGCGGCACCTCGAGCTGCGCGCACGCCTGCCGCGCGCGCTGGCCGCCCTCGAGCCGGCGCTGCGCGCCGCGGTGGGGCGGCACTTCGCGCGCGGGCAGGTCGAGCTGTCGCTGCGGCTGCCCGCGGAGTCCGAGGGCGGCGCGGTCGTGGTCAGTGAGTCCGCCGCGCGGCGCTACGTCGAAGCCGCGCGCCGGCTGGCCAAGGAGTACGAGCTCGAGCCGTCGCTCTCGATCGGCACGCTGCTCGCGCTGCCCGGCGTGGTGCAGCTCGCGGAGAGCGGGGGCCTGCCGGGCGGCATCGAGTCCGCGGTGCTCGCAGCCACAGACGCCGCCTGTAGCGATGCCGCGGCGATGCGCAGGCGCGAGGGCGAGGCGCTCGCGCGCGATCTCGGCGCGCGCGTCGCGCGGGTCGAGGCGGCGGTCGGGGAGATCGACGCACGCGCCGGGGACGTGCGCGCCGGAGCGCGCGAGAAGCTCCGGCGCCGACTGTCCCAGCTCGCGGGCGAGCTCGAGCTCGACTCCGCGCGTTTCGAGCAGGAAGTGGTCTACTGGGTCGATCGCATGGACGTGACCGAAGAGATCGTGCGGCTGCGGGCGCACCTCGCGGCGTTCCGCAAAGACCTCGAGGGCGACGCGCCGGTAGGTCGCCGGCTCGAGTTCCTGCTGCAGGAGATTGGGCGCGAGGCGAACACGCTCGGCTCGAAGGCCGCCGACGCGCAGCTCGCGGCGCTCGCGGTGGAGACCAAGACCGAGCTCGAGAAGATCCGCGAGCAGGTGCACAACGTCGAATGAGACTGCTCCACGTCGGGTACGGCAACGTGGTCGTGGCTGCGCGCGTGATCGCGGTCGTCTCGCCGAGCGCCGCGCCGATCCGACGGCTGCGCGACGCCGCCTTCGAGCGCGGCAAGCTGGTCGACGCCACCCAGGGCCGCAAGACGCGCTCGGTGATCGTGACCGACTCCGATCACGTGATCCTGTCCGCCGTGCAGGCCGAGACCATCGCCGAGCGGCTGGCCGAGCCGGACGCCGCCGAGGACGCGCGGTGAGCCCGCGGCGCGGCATCTCGTTCGTGGTCTCCGGGCCGTCGGGCGTCGGCAAGACCTCGCTCGTCAAGCGCGCGGTCGCTGCCGATCCCGAGCTCGCGTTCTCCGTTTCGCACACCACCCGCCGCCCCCGGCCCGGCGAGCGCGACGGCGTCGACTACTGGTTCGTCGACGCCGAGGCGTTCCAGGCTTTGCGCGCCGACGACGCGTTCCTGGAGTGGGCCGAGTATCAGGGCAACTTCTACGGCACCAGCCGGCGCGCGGTGGACGAGCCCACCGGCAAGGGCCAGGACCTCGTGCTCGAAGTCGAAATCCAGGGCGCGCGCCAGCTCAAGGACCGGCTGCCCGAAGCGGTCTTCGTGTTCGTGCTGCCGCCGTCGCTGGAGCAGCTCGAGCGCCGGCTGCGCGGGCGCGGCTCCGACGCCGAGGACGCCGTGCGCAGGCGGCTGGCGCGCGCGCAGCAGGAGCTGCGCGAGAGCGCGTGGTACGACTACTGGATCGTGAACGACGAGCTCGAGCGGGCGCTGGCCGACCTCGGACACATCGTCGGCGCCTGCCGTCTGGAGCGCGAGCGCGTGCGCCCGCAGCTCGCCGACCGCTTCGAGCTCGAGTAGGAAGGCGGATGTATGGAGGACAGGCACGCAAGTGCTACGCGCGCGCAGCGAGCGCGCAGCGCGAGCGAAGGCGGTAGGGCGCGGCCGCCCGCGCCCGTACACCGCTCGGACGAGTGACATGCCGCGGATCAACGAGATCATCGAGCGTGTGCAGCAGAACTTCCCGGAGGCGGACGTCGCCCTGCTCGAGCGCGTGTACGTGTACTCGGCCAAGGTGCACCAGGGGCAGCTTCGGCTCTCCGGCGAGCCGTACCTGTCGCACCCGCTGGCTGTGGCGCAGATCCTGGCCGACATGCGGCTCGACGAGGTGACCGTCGCCGCGGGTCTGTTGCACGACACCGTCGAGGACACGCTGGCGACCGAGCAGCAGATCGGCACGCAGTTCGGCGAGGACATCCGCTTCCTGGTCTCCGGCCTGACCAAGCTCGCCAAGGTCGAGTTCCAGAGCCGCGAGGAAGCCGCAGCCGAGAACTTCCGCAAGATGCTGCTCGCGATGTCGAAGGACATCCGCATCATCTTGATCAAGCTCGCCGATCGCCTGCACAACATGCGCACACTCGAGCACATGGAGGAGGACGCGCGCCGGCGGGTCTCGCGCGAGACGCTCGAGATCTACGCCCCGCTCGCGCACCGCCTCGGCATCTACGAGATGAAGACCGAGCTCGAGGAGCGCGCGTTCCAGCAGCTCCATCCCGAGGCGCACGCCGATCTCGAGCGCAAGATCCGCGGCTCGCGCAAGGCGCAGGAGAAGTACATCGAGCAGGTCAAGTCGCGCCTCTCGGACATCCTGTCGCAGGCCGGCCTGCACGCGGAGGTCACCGGCCGGCGCAAGGAGACGCACAGCCTGCACCAGAAGATGCAGGAGCAGCAGGTCAGCTTCGACGAGATCTACGACCTGATCGCGTTCCGGATCGTCGTCGATGGCACCGCACCCGCCTGCTACGAGGTACTCGGCATCGTGCACGGCCTGTGGAAGCCGGTGCCGGGGCGCTTCAAGGACTACATCGCGATGCCCAAACCCAACGGCTACCAGTCGCTGCACAGCGCGGTGATCGGAGACTTCGGCGAGCGCATGGAGATCCAGATGCGCACGCAGGAGATGCACCGCGTGGCGGAGCTCGGCATCGCCGCGCACTGGAAGTACAAGCAGGGCGAGCCGGCGCGCGCGTCCGACGAGCAGCAGTTCGCCTGGCTGCGGCAGCTTTTGGAGTGGCACCAGCACCTGAAGGACCCGAACGAGTTCCTGGAGACGGTGCGCGTCGACCTGTTCCCCGACGAGGTCTACGTGTTCACACCGCGCGGCGACGTGATCGCGCTGCCGGCCGGCGCCACGCCGATCGACTTCGCGTTCGCCGTGCACAGCGAGGTTGGCAGCCGCTGCGCGGGCGCAAAGGTGAACGGCAAGCTGGTGCCGCTGCGCCACGCGCTCTCGAACGGCGATCGCATCGAGATCCTGACATCGCCGCACCAGCGGCCGCGCCGCGAGTGGCTCGACCACGTCAAGACCGGCCGCGCGCGTCAGCGCATCCGCCAGGTGCTGCGCGCGCAGGAGGTCGAGGACGCGCGCAAGCTCGGGCGCGAGCTGCTCGAGCGCGCGCTGGTCCAGCGCGGCAAGAGCTGGGACCGGCTGCAGAAGGCCGGAGAGCTCACGCGCGCCGCGAAGGAGCTCTCCTTCAAGGGCCAGGACGAGATGCTGCAGGCGCTCGCCTACGGCAAGCTCCAGGTGCGCCAGGTCGCGCGCAAGCTCGGCGCCGACGAGGAGCCCGCGCCGCCGCGCCCGCCCACGCTGCTCGAGCGCGTGTTCAAGCCGCGCCGCAGCGCGACCGGCGTCAAGGTCGGCGGACAGGACCACGTGCTGGTGCGCTTTGCGCGCTGCTGCGCTCCGGTGCCCGGCGATCCGGTCGACGGCTTCATCACGCGCGGCCACGGCGTGACGGTCCACTTGCGCGACTGCCCGCGCATCTTCCACCTCGACCCCGAGCGCCGAGTGCCGGTGAGCTGGGACGACGCGCCCACGGAGGGCGAGACGCGCAACGTCCGCGTGCGCGTGATCTCCGAGGATCGGCCGGGCATCCTGGCGGCGATCACCAAGCAGATCAGCGCCGAGGGCGTGAACATCGAGGGCGGCAACATCGTCAAGGGCGGAGAGAACCGGGCGATCCAGACCTTCGACCTCGCGGTCCGCGACCGCAAGCACCTCGAAGCGGTGGTGCGCAACATCTCCAGGCTCAAGGGCGTGCTCTCGGTCGAGCGCGTGCGGCAGTGAGTGCCGGAGCGCGTCCGTCGGTCTCCGGCGTGGTGATCTGCCTGAACGAGGCGCACGGGATCGCGCGCTGTCTCGAGTCGCTGGCGTGGTGCGACGAGATCGTGGTCGTCGACTCGGGCTCGACCGACGGCACCCGCGAGATCGCGCGGCGCTTCAGCGACCGGGTGATCGAGCAGCCCTTCCTCGGCTACGTGCGCCAGAAGAACTTCGCGCTCGAGCAGGCCAAGCACGACTGGGTGGTCTGCCTCGACGCAGACGAGGCGCTCGACGCGCGCCTGCGCGCCGAGATCCAGGCGGCGATCGCCGCGGCGCCCGACGCGCAAGCGGGCTTCGAGCTCGACCGCGTCACCTGGTTCCTCGGGGTCTGGCACGACCGCGGCGAGTGGTATCCCGACTGGCAGCTGCGCGCGTTCCGGCGCTCGCGCGGGCGCTGGGAGGGCTGGGATCCGCACGACCACGTCCGCATCGATGGCGCCGTGCAGCGCCTGCCGGGGCGCCTCGAGCACTGGAACTACCGACACCTGTCCGATCACGTGCAGACCATCGACCGCTTCTCTGCCCGGCTCGCGCGCGCGATGCACGACGATGGAGTGCGCTTCCGGCTGCGCGACCTGTTGTTGCGACCGCCCGGGCGCTTCCTGAAGGGCTACGTGGTGCGGCAGGGCTTCCGCCGCGGACTGCCGGGATTCCTGGTCTCGGCGTCGACCGCGTACTACGTATTCATGAAGTACGCGAAGCTCTGGGAGCTCGAGCGCGCGCGCGATCGATGAAGATCCTGCACACCACGGGTGACTGGAAGTGGACCGGGCCGGCGGAGCCGATGCTCCACGCGGTCGTCGGCCTGCGCGCGCTCGGTTGCGCCGCGGACTTCGCGTGCGCCGAGCCTCCTCCCGGGCAGGCCGACGGTCTGGCGCGCCGCGCGCGCGAGCGCGGACTCGAGCCGGTGCACGCGTTCGCCGCGCGACGCGGCTTCGTCCCCGTGCGCGACCGCGCCGAGGTGCGCAGCCTGCGCCGGGTGCTCGAGCGCGGCGGCTACGACCTGGTCCACGCGCACCACGCGCGCGACCACCTGCTCGCGCGGCTGGCGGCGCGTCCGCTCGGCGTTCCCGTCGTGGTCTCCTGGCACCGCGGTGAGCCGATTCCGAAGCGAGCGTGGAACCGCGCGCTGTACGGGCCGCGCGGCGCCGATGCGTTGCTCGTGCTGTCGGAGCGGATCGCGGCGCGAGCCTGCGACGAGCTCGGTCAGCCGCGGGCGCGGGTCGCCGTGGCGCCGGGCGTCGTCGACGCCGCTGCGTTCGCGCCGCGCCCGCGAGACGCGGCCGTGCGCGCGAGCCTCGGGCTCGGACCGCAGGAGCGCGTGATCGGCGTCGTCGCGCGGCTGCAGCCGCACCGGCGCTTCGAGCTCTTGCTCGAAGCGTTCCGCCGCGCCCGCGAACGCGCGCCGGCGCTGCGCCTCGTCGTCGTCGGCCGTGGCACGCGCGCCCGCGAAGTTCTCGACGCTCCCGTCGAGCGCCTCGGCCTCGGCGCCGCGGTCGTGCGCGCAGGCTACCGGCGCGACGACTATCGCGACGTGCTCGCGCAGCTCGACGCGCTCGTCTTCCTGGTGCCCGGGTCCGACGGCTCCTGCCGCGCGGTGCTCGAGGCGATGGCGCTCGGCATCCCGACGATTGCGAGCCGGCGCGGCGTGCTGCCCGAGCTCGTGCAAGAGGGCGAGACCGGGCGCGTCGTCGAGGAAGACGCCGCCGCGCTCGCTGAGCGCTTCGTCGAGGTCTGGCGCGACCCGGCCGCCTGGCAGGCGCTCGGCAAGGCGGCGCGCCAGCGCGCGCTCGAGCGCCACTCGCTCGAAGCCAACGCAGAGCGCCATCTGACGCTCTACCGCGCGCTCGAGCGGCCGTCGTGACACCCGCGCTCGCGCTGCTGTGCCTCGCGGCGTTCCTGCTGATGCTCGGGCTCTCGGTGGTGTTCCCGGTGCTGCCATTCTTCGTGCGCAGCCTCGGGATGAGCGAGCTGGATCAGGGCCTGTTGATCTCGTGCTACGCGCTCGCCTCGTTCGTGACGGGCCCGCCATGGGGCCGGCTCTCGGAGCGGATCGGTCGCAAGCCGGTGCTGTGCGTCGGACTCGGCGGCTTCTCGCTCGCGTTCCTGTTGTTCGCGCTCGGCGACACTTTCTGGGAGCTGGTGGCCGCGCGCACGCTGGGCGGACTGCTCGCGGGCGCCGCGCTGCCGGCGATCTACGCGTTCGCCGCCGACGTCTCGTCGAGCGAGCGCCGCAGCGCCGCGATGGGCATGGTCGGCGCTTCGATCGGGATCGGGATCGTGGCCGGGCCCGTGCTCGGTGGACTGCTCGCGCCGTTCGGATTGCGCGTGCCGTTCTTCACCACGGCGGCGATCGGCGCGGCCGCGCTCGTCGCCGTCCTGATCTGGGTGCCGGAGAGCCTGCCGCGCGGGGCGCGCGCGCGCGGCAGAGCGGCGCCGCGCCCGCCGCTCGGCGCGATCGCGCCGCTGCTCGCGGTGAGCTTCCTGTCGCAAACGGGCCGCATGGGTCTCGAGGCCACGTTCGGGTTCCTGGTCGCGGACCGGGTCGGGGGTGACGCGCGCGCGGTCGGCTTGCTGCTCGGGGCGCTCGGACTGCTCGCGGTCGCGGTCCAGGGCGGCGGGCTGCGTGCGCTCTCGCGCCGCTGGTCGGATCGCAACCTGCTCGTCGGTGGCACGGCGCTGCTGGCGCTCGGCCTCGGCGCGCTCGGGTTCGCCGCGAGCTGGACGCAGATCTTCGGCGCAGGCGCGCTGATCTCGCTCGGCTCCGCACTCGCCACACCGACCTTGCTCGCCGAGCTCTCGCGCGCGGCGCCCGGCGCACAGGGCATGACGCAGGGGCTTCAAGCGAGCGCACAGTCGCTCGGCCGGGTCGTGGGTCCGCTCCTGTTCACTGCGCTCTACCAGGTCGATCCGGGAGCGCTCGCCTACCTGGTCGCCGGCGCGGTCGTCAGCGCTGCGCTCGCGTGCGCGCTGTCGCTGCCGCCCCCGCGCGAGGGTTGACGCGGGCCAGGCACGCAGCCGCGCCGCCCAGCGCGACCAGCCACAACGCCAGCGTGCCGACTCCCGTCTGGATACCGAAGCGATCGCCGAGCGCGCCGTGCAGCCACGGCACGGCGATGCCGCCGAGCTCGCCGCCCCCGGCGACGAGTGCGGTCGCCAGCGCTGGTGCGCGCGGGAACGCCTGCGCCACCAGCGTGAGCAGCAGCGGGAACACCGCGCCGACGCTGGCGCCGCAGAGCGCGAACGAGAGCTCGATCCAGGGCAGCGCGAGCGCAGCGCTTCCCGCGAGCAACGCCGCGCCCGCGATCCCCGCCGTCGCCAGCCAGCGCGCGTCCGCCTCGCGTGGCCACAGCACCAGGGCCACGCGCCCGACCAGGATGCCGAGCCAGAAGCTCGAGATCGCGGCGCGCCCGCGTCCTGCGTCGAGCCCGAGGCCATTGGTCGCGTAGGGCACGGCGAAGAGCGTGGCTGCAGTCTCGACGCCGAGGTAGGCGAAGCTCGCGACGGCGAAGGCGAGCAGCGCTGGCGAGCGCAGCGAGACGCGCTCGCCGCCTCGTGACCCGGCGGCCCGAGGTGGGGCGGGGAGAGGGAACGCCGCCGCCCAGACGGCGAACCCGAGGTAGCCAGAGCCGGCGACCAGGAACGTCGCGCTCCAGTCGAAGCGCGCGCCGAGCGAGCCCGCGAGCGCGGGACCCGCCATCGCGCCAAGCGTGGCTGCCGCGTGTGCGAGAGACACCCGGCGAGCGGCGCCATCGGCGTAGCGCTCTACGATCAGCACCGAGAGCAGCACGTCGTAGACGCCCCCGCCCCAGCCGACCGCGAAGAGCTGCGCGAGTAGTCGCGGGTAGGAGATGCCGGCGTCGATCGTCACGAGCCCAAGACCCGAGGCGAGCGTCGCCGCGAGCAGGAGAGGTCGTCTCGCGAAGCGATCGACGAGCGGCCCGGCGGAGAGCATGCCTGCGCCGAGACCGAACGCGAGCGCCGACGCCAGCAAGCCCGATTGCGCCAGGTCGAGGCGGAGCGCTCGGGCGATCTCGTCCTGGTTGGCGCCCAGCAGCACCAGCGCCACGCCGAACAGCAGAAACGCGGCGAATGCCAGCGCCAACACGGAGGGCGCAGCCTAGCCTTTGCGGTGTACGGCCGCGGCCTACCGCCTCCGCTCGGCGGAGGACCGCCTCGCTGCGCGCGCGTAGCACTTGCGGGCCAGCGCCAGTCTCGAACCCGGCTCCTCGCCGGGTTGACAGGCCGGTCGATGCTGGGTTAAACGGGTATTTGAGAGTGATCGTCAAAATCATTTGAGAGGAGATCGCCGTGCGCTTCGGCGTGCTGATCCTGGCTTTGGTATGGGGCGCCTCCGCAACGGCCGCGGAGGTCGCGAGTGATCGGGAGCGTGCCCGCGATGACGAGATCGCGGCGCTCAAGCAGCAGCTCGGCGTCGTCGTCGGCGAGCTCGAGCAGCTGCGCACCGAGCTGGGGGTGCCCGCGGATGCGCCGTTGGAATCCCAGCACGGCTTCGGACCCGCGGCAGCGCAGGTCTACAAGCTCGGCCGCGGCACCCGAATCGCTGGCTACGCCGAGGCGTTCTACCGCAATCAGATCGGCGACGCGGCGGGCGACGGCACCGACACCGCCGACATGCTGCGCGCGGTGCTCTACGTCGGCCACAAGTT
Organism: uncultured Myxococcales bacterium; assembly: GCA_964454165.1. GTDB lineage: Bacteria > Myxococcota_A > UBA9160 > SZUA-336 > SZUA-336 > CAYVQJ01. The sequence continues at coordinate 95,938 of CAYVQJ010000113.1, forward strand.
TTCAAACAAGCTCGTCTTCAACTCGGAGATCGAGTTCGAGCACGCCACGACCGGCGGCGCCAACGCGGGCTCGGTCTCCGTCGAATTTGCCGCGCTGGACTACCTGTGGCGCGACGAGCTCGGCTTCCGCGGCGGTCTGCTGCTGGTGCCGATGGGCCTCCTGAACGAGACCCACGAGCCGCCGTTCTTCTACGGCGTGAGCCGCCCCGAGGTCGAGACGGTGATCATTCCGAGCACCTGGCGCGAGAACGGCGCCGGGATCTTCGGCCGCGTGGGTGAGTCGCTCGAGTATCGGTTGTACGCGGTGAACGGCCTGCGCGCGGCGGGCTTCACCAGCGCCGGCCTGCGCGGCGGGCGACAGAACGGCAACCGCGTCGCGGCCGACGACTTCGCGGCGGTCGCGCGGATCGACACCACGCCGCTGCCCGGTCTCTTGCTCGGCGGCTCATTCTATCGCGGCAATGCGGGGCAGGACCAGAGCGCCGGCGCCAACGACCTGCCGAGCGCCGCGACGACGATCTGGGAGCTGCACGCTCAGTACGAGGCGGGCGGCATGCACCTGCGCGCGCTGTTCGCGGAGGCGAACGTGGGCAGCGCGGGACGGCTCTCCCAGGCGCTCACCCTCGCGGCGGGCGCGCCCGTGGCCGAGCGCATGCTCGGGGGTTACGGCGAGGTTGCGTACGATATTCTCCCGCTCGTGCTGCCGGGGACGGAGCTCTCGCTCGAACCGTTCGTGCGCTTCGAGTATGTCGACACGCAGCACGACGTCCCGACCGGCTTCACACGCGATGGGGCGAACCGGCGGCGGATCTGGGTGCCGGGCATCTCCTTCCGGCCGCATCCGAACGTGGTGTTGAAGCTCGACTACCGGAACATCGAGCCGTTCGCAGGCGAAGCGGCGGACGAGCTCAACCTGGGCTTCGGGGTTGCGTTCTAGCGCCCGCTGCTCCGGGGGCGTGCTGGTCGCGCTCGTGGCGGCGCTCTGCGCCGAAACCGCGCGCGCGGGCGTGTACGCGTCGCAGCAGGAAGCGCTGGCGCAGGCCTTCCCCGAGGCGGATCGCATCGAGAAGACGGCGGTCGCTCTCGACGACGCGCAGGCGGCTCTGGTCGAGCGCGTGGCGCAGGCGCCGCTCGAGTCGCGCCTGGCCGCGCTCCACACGGCATGGCGTGGAGACGAGCGGCTCGGCTACGCGGTGATCGACGTGCACGCGGTGCGCACGCTCTCCGAGGCGCTGCTCGTGGTGCTCACGCCCGACGGAGTCGTGCGCTCGGTGCGGCTGCTCGCGTTCCACGAGCCTCCCGAGTACCAGCCGCCCCAGGGCTGGTTCGAGCAGTTCGCGGGTGCGCGCGCCGGCGCGCCGCCACGCGTGCACGCGGTCGCGGGCTCCACGCTTTCCTCGCGTGCGGCGCAGCGCAGCGTGCGGCGCGCGCTCGCGCTCTGGCAGCTGCTCGCGGCGCCGCAGGGCGCGGAGTAGGGCGTGCGCTTCATCGTCTCCGGCGAGCTCTCGCGCAATCGACTGCTGCAGGTGATCGTTGTGCTCTACGTGATCTACGTGGCCGGGCTGTGGCTCACGAACGCCGGGCTCTACTTCGCGAAGATGGGGCTCGGCTACGCGTCGGTCGTCGAGTACTACCTGGGCTCGGAGGAGCGGATGCTGGCGGCGCGCAGCGCGCAGGCTCTGCTCGAGGTCACGCACTTCCACCTGTTCGCGATGGGCATGCTCCTGCTCGTGCTGACGCACCTGATGTTGTTCGTGCCGCTCTCGAACGGCGCGAAGCTGTTCTGGATCGTGGTGCCGTACGCCGCCGCGCTGCTCGACGAAGGGGCGGGCTGGGCGGTGCGCTTCGTTCACCCGCTCTTCGCCTACGCCAAGATCGCAGGCTTCCTGTCGCTGCAGGCGACGCTCGCGGGGCTGTGCGCGATTTCGCTCTGGTCCGTGTTCCGCGGCGACGCGGCGCAGTACAAGAGCGGCGAGCCGGGCGTCGAAGACGAGCCGTGAACGCGGCTCTGGCACTTGCCGCATGGCTCGCCGTCGTACCCGCGAGCGACGGCAGGCTCTCGATGGGCACGGTTCTCGAGATCGAGGTCACGGGCGGCGATCGCGCGCTGCTCGACGCGTTGTTCGCGCGCGCGGCCGCGCTCGACGCGATGCTGACGCGCTTCGCTCCCGACAGCGCGCTCTCGCGGCTCAACGCGGCCGCCGGCGAGAAATCCGTTGCGCTGCCGGTCGAGCTGCTCGATCTCCTCGCGATCTCCGTGGCCGAGGCGCGCGAGACACGGGGCGCGTTCGACGTGACCGTGGGACCGCTCGTCGCGCTGTGGACGCAAGCGGCGGAGCGAGGGACAGCACCGAGCGCCGAGGCGCTCGTCGCCGCGCGCAAGCTCGTGGGCTCCGAGCGGATCGAGCTCGCGGCGGGGCGCGCCGTACTCGGGCAGCGCGGCAGCTCGGTCGATCTCGGGGGCATCGCGAAGGGCTATGCGCTCGATGCGCTCGTCGCGCTGCTGCGCGAGCGCAAGGTCGAGTCGGCGCTGCTCTCGTTCGGCGGCTCCAGTCTGCATGCGCTCGGCGCACCCGACGGCGACGACGGCTGGCGCGTGCTGCTGCACGACGCCGCGGGCGGCTTCGCGGGCGTCGCGACGCTGCGCGACCAGGCGCTCTCGGTCTCGGGCAGCTTCGGCCAGCCATTCGAGATCGCTGGACGCCGCTACGGCCACGTGCTCGACCCGCGCACGGGCATGGCGCTCGAGCGCGCTCGCGTGGCCGCGGTCGTCGCGACATCCGGCGCGCGCGCCGAAGCGCTCTCCAAGGCGCTCCTCGTGCTCGGCGAGCGCGAGGGCATCGCCCTACTCGAGTCGCTCCCGGGCGTCGAAGGTCTCCTCCTGGACGCCAACGGCACCCGCTCCGAAACCCAGGGCTGGACCCGCACCACCCGCTTCGCGCCCTCTGACGGCGACCGACGCTAGCCACCCGGCAAGCGCGCAAAGCGCGCGCGCAGCGAGGCCGTCCGCGGCCGAGCGCAGGCGGTAGGGCGCGGCCGCCCGCGCCCGTACACCGCTAGGACTCGAACTGCAGTTCGGCGAGGTCGCGGTACAGGCCGTCGCGCGTGAACAGCTCGTCGTGGGTTCCGAGCGCCGTCACCCGGCCGCCCTCGATCACCGCGATCTTGTCCGCGGCCTTCACCGTCGCGAGCCGGTGTGCGATCAAGAGCACCGTGCGGCCCTTCATCAGGTTCGCGATCGCGTCCTGCACCGACTTCTCGGCCTTGGCGTCGAGCGAAGACGTCGCTTCGTCGAAGATCAGGATCTGCGGGTCGCGCAGGATCGCGCGCGCGATCGTGAGCCGCTGGCGCTGCCCGCCCGAGAGGCGCGCGCCGGCGTCGCCGACCTCGGTCGCGTAGCCGTCCGGAAGCTCGTCGATGAACTCGTCGGCGTACGCGGCGCGCGCCGCCGCGACGATCTCGTCCCGGCTCGCGTCCGGCCGCCCGTAGCGGATGTTCTCGAGGATGGTCGTATCGAACAGGAACGGCTCCTGGGTCACGACCGCGACGAGGTCGTGCAGGCTGTCGCGGCGGATCCGCCGCAGGTCGATGCCGTCGAGCTCGACCGCACCCTTGTCGGGATCGTAGAAGCGCAGCAGCAGATCCGCGAGCGTCGTCTTGCCCGCGCCGGTGCGCCCCACCAACGCCACGACCTCGCCGGCCGTGATCTCGAGCTCGACGCCGCGCAGCACAGGCTCGCGCCCGTAGTGGAAGTGGACGTCGTGGAAGCGGATGCCATGGCGCAGGCGCTCCATGCGCACAGCGTCCACGGGGTCGGGCGGCTCCTCTTCCGCGTCGAACAGCTCGAACAGGCGTTCCGCCGCGGGGAGAGCGTCCTGTACCGAGTTGTACAGGCGCGTCAGGTTCTTGAGCGGGCGGTACACCATCGCCGAGATCCCGACGAACGCGCCGAGCTGGCCGAGCGAGAGGTCCCAGCGCCCCTCGCGCACCGCGAAGACGCCGGCGAGCAGCATGCTGATGAAGCCGGCCTGCGTGACGAGCTCGACGACGGAGCGCGACATCACCCGGTTGCGCACGACCTTCACCGAGCGCCGGAAGTAGCGGTATAGCTCGCGCGCCAGCGCGTCGCGCTCGGTGCGCTCCGCCCGGAACGCCTTGATCACCTTGATGCCCGAGAGCATCTGCACCACGCGCTGCACGACCTCGGAGATCTGCTCCTGGCGCAGCCGGCTACGCCTTCTGATTTTGGCCCCGAACAGCGTGAGCACCCACAGGATCGGCGGACCCACACCCGCTGCGAGCAACGAGAGCCGCCAGTTCACGAAGAGCATCGAGGTCGTCGCCGTGATCAGGATCGCAACGTCCTGGATCGCCTCGCCGAAGACCAGCGACTGCGCGCGGTTGGCGGTCGCCGTGTCGTTTAGCGCGCGCGAGATGAAGTCCCCGCGGCTGTCGGCCTGGTGCCGCGCGAGAGGCAGCCGGAGCAGCTTGGCGCCGAGGTCTGCCTGCAGGTCGACCAGGACGCGGGTCAGCACCCACTCGCCGGTGTAGTCGCGGATCCAGTGCACCACGGGCACGACGCTGAGCAGCAGCAAGGCGCCGAGCAGGACCCGGCGCCAGTTCTGCTCGATCTTCTCTTCCAGGGCCTGGCGCTGGCGCTCGATCTCCTCGGGCGGAGTCTGTCCAGTGTCCAGGGTGCCGAGGGCGTCGGATAGCGAAGACACCTGCGCGGACGGCACCAGCACCCCGTCGAAGAGCGGTGCCACCAGATAGGCGCGCCCCGTCAGACCGCCCGCGTAGACGAACGAGGCGAGAATGCTGACGGTGATCCACAGCCAGTAGGGCCTGGCGTAGCGGAACAAGCGCAGCAGCTCGCGGGCCTGGGTCGCGGGCGCGGAGCCGTCTGCCACGGCGCCTAGGTACCCCCGGCCCTGTAGCCGCGCAAGCACGGCAAGCGCGAAGCGCGCGCAGCGAGCGCTCCTGGCGCGAGCGGAGGCCGCTCGGCGACAGCCGTCGCGGCACGGGCGACCTAGCGCTCGAAGCTGCGCGCCAACAGGAGGGCAGTCCGACGCGCCAGCAGGAGCTCTCCGTCGAGCCCGAGCTCCGGCGCGCGCTCGGGGCCAACGAGTGCTACCTGCGGCACGCGCCGCAACGTCCCCGGCGCGCGCGGCTCGGGGAATGCGAGATCGACGCCATCCAGGTCCCAGCCGGGGGTGGGTTCGGGCTCTACTCTTACGATGCGGCCCTCGGCGAACGGGGCCAGGCCGCCCAGGTCGGTTCCCGCAGCGTGCGCGCCCGGTCCGGAGACTACGAGCCACTCGGTCCGTGGCTCGCCGGGGTCGGCGAAGCGCGACACGCTGAACGCATCGCCTACTCGCGAGGGTGCGCTGGCGACACGGGCTCCCATCCCGACGGGGAGGGCGCGCTCGTCGGCGCGCAGCAGGATCCTCGGTCGCGTGCCGGGAGCCGGCCCCCGCAGCCAGCCCGGGACCTCTCCGGCGGCGGCCGCGACCTGCGCCAGCGGCTCGCGCGCAACGCCGAGCACCAGCGCGCGCGCGAAGATCGTCTCGCGGCGTAGCTCCACTCCGATCGCCCGCCGCTCCGCGCGCAGGCCGAGCGCGTGTGTCGAGCGGATCTCTCCGTGCAGCGCGAGGAAGCGCCGGCGCAGCAGGTCGACGAGACCCCGGCCCGCATGCGCGGGATGCGCCGCGCCATCGCGCACGCCGTACACGAGCAGGCTGCGCGCGGCGGCGCGTGGCGGCCCGACGTAGCTCGAGAGCGCATCGACGTGGGCTTGCGCGAACGTCGCCAGCGCCGTGGGCGGATCCGCGACGTAGCCGATCTCGGGATCGGGCTCGCGGCGCAACGCGGAGAGTCGACGCTGCAGCCCGGTCGGGGCTGGCGCCGGCGCCTCGCGCAGTCTGGCGCGCAGGGCCTCGGCGGCCGCGTCCGAGACACCGAGCCAGGCCTCCGCTGCGTCAGCGGCGCAGACGCCACAGGCGTCGAGCTCCCCTGCGAGCGCCTTGCGCCCGCGTCCGACGTCCATGCGAACGCCGCCGGGGAGTACGAGCTGAAGGGCCAGGTCGTCGTGCACTAGATCCCGGCGCTCGAGCAGCGGGATCGCGAGCTCGCGCACGACCGTGTCGAGCGGCCCCCCCGACTCCAGGCCGGTGAGCAAAAAGGGCTCGCGCAGCAGCGCCGGGCGCCGCGCGTGGATGTCCTCTTCCACGAGGACCACGCGCAGCCCTGCCCGCGCCAGATAGGTCCCCGCGACCAGCGCTCCGAGCGTGCTACCCAGCACGAGAACGTCGCAGCGAAGCGTCGTCACCCCTACGGGCCTCCGGCGCGATTGTCGTGGGACGCGCGGCGTTGTCAAACCCGGGTCCGGCCCGCACTCTCGCTGCGTGGCCGGCGGCCTGCAGATCAGCGTAGTGATCCCGGTGCTCGACGAGGCTCCGGCGCTGCCGCGAGCGCTCGACTCGACCCGGGCCGAGGGGGTCGAGCGCGTGGTGGTCGACGGCGGATCCCGGGACGGGACGCCCGAGCGCGCGACCGCCCTCGGTGCCGAGCGCGTGATCAGCGCAGCGCGCGGCCGGGCGCTGCAGCTGGAGGCCGGCTGGCGGGCCGCGAGCGCGCCCCATCTGCTCTTCTTGCACGCCGATTCGCGGCTCGAGCCCGGCTGGCGCGATGCGCTGCTCGAGGCGCTCGCCGACCCGCGCGTCGCGGGCGGCGCGTTCCGGCTGGCGTTCGAGGCCCGCTCGCCGATCTACCGCGTGCTCGAGGCGGGCGTGCGTTTGCGCTGCCGTGTCGGCGGGCATCCCTACGGCGACCAGGGGATCTTCGCGCGGCGCGCCGTGCTCGAGCGCGCGGGAGGCATCGCGCCAACTCCGATCTTCGAGGACCTGGACCTGGTGCGGGCGATCCGCTCGCAGGGGCGGCTCGCGCTGTTGCCGCTGCGCGTGTGGACGTCGGCGCGGCGCTATCAGCGCAACGGCGTGCTGCGCACCGTGCTGCGCAACAACGCCGCGCTGCTCGCCTACTGGGCGCGCGCGGATCGCGAGGTGGTGGCTGCATGGTATCGGGGGCGGCCGCGGCGATGAAGACGCCGCTGGTCACGCTCACCACCGATTTCGGCAGCCGCGACGGCTACGTCGGCGCGCTGAAGGGCGTGATCCTGTCGCGCTGCCCGGACGCGCGCATCGTCGACATCGCGCATGGCATCGAACCTGGCGATGTTGCCGCGGCGGCGTTCGTGCTCGCCGAGTCCGCGCCGTACTTCCCGCCAGACAGCGTGCACCTCGCCGTCATCGATCCCGGCGTCGGCAGCGCGCGGCGCGCGCTCGCCGCGCGCATCGGCGCGCAACGCTACGTCGCACCAGACAACGGGTTGCTCACGCGGGTGCTCGCGCGAGAGCGCGGCGGGCGCGCGGTCGCGCTCGATCGCCCCGCCTACTGGCAACCCGCGCCGAGCGCGGTGTTCCACGGACGCGACATCTTCGCTCCCGTCGCGGGCGCGCTCGCGGCCGGCACTCCCCTGGATGCGGTCGGGAGCGCGCTTCCGCTCGAGGCGCTGGTGCGCGCGCCGTGGCCCACGCAGCGCCGCACGGGCGAGGACTGGCTCGGCGAGATCGTGTACGTCGATCACTTCGGGAACCTGATCTCGAACCTGATCCCGGAGGGTGCGCCCGCGGACGGCTCGGTCGAGCTCTGCGGGCGGCGGATCGCGGCTGTGCGGGGCTACAGCGACGTCGCGCCGGGCGAGCTGCTCGCGCTCGTGGGCTCGAGCGGCCTGCTCGAGGTGGCGCGCCGCGGCGGCTCCGCGGCCGACGGGCTCGGGGTCGCGCGCGGGGCTGTGATAACTTGGCGCCCTTCGCGGGGTTGAAGTGAGTCCGACGGCTCGGCTCCTGTTCTACATGCGGCGCGTGCGCGGGCAGTATCTGATCGGGATCGCGCTCACGCTCGGCTACGCGCTGTGCTTCCAGCTCGTGCCGCTGGCGGTGCGCGACGTCAAAGCGCAGCTCGAGGCCGGGGCGCCGCTTCCGAGCGTGACCGCGGCGGTCGTCTGGCTCGTGGGCGTGTCGGTCCTGTTCGCGGCGCTGCGCCTGTCGTCGCAGATCTCGCTGTTCGAGGCCGCGCGGCACATCGAGTACGAGCTGCGCAACGACCTGTTCGATCACCTGCAGCGGCTGCCGCAGTCGTTCTTCGCGGCGCACCGCACGGGCGACCTGATGTCGCGCGCGGTGAACGACATCAACTCGGTGCGACTGGCGCTCGGCATGGGCCTGCGCAATGCGCTGCAGACGCCGGTGCTCTATCTCGGGTCGTTTGGCGTGATGTTCGCCCTGGACTGGCGGCTCACGCTGGTCGTGGCGCTGCCGTATCCCCTGTTCATCGCGATCGGGCAGGCGTTCGGGCGCCGCCTGCACGCAGCGAATCTCGAGGTGCAGGAGCAGCTCGGAGCGCTCTCGACCGCGGTGCAGGAGAACGCGGCCGGTGTGCTCGTGGTGCGCTCCTACGCCATGGAGGACGCCGAGCGCGCGCGCTTCCAGCGCGAGAACTCGCGGCTGTACCGGCGCGGCGTGCGCCTGGCTCGCATCAACGGCACGCTGCAGCCGATCGTCGGCCTGCTGCCCGCCACCGCGATGATCCTGGTGCTGTTCGTGGGCGGCTCGCGCGTGCAGGCCGGGACGCTCGCGATCGCCGATCTCTGGGCCTTCTACCTGTACATCTTCATGCTCACGTTCCCGACGTTCATGCTGGGCTGGGTGTTCGCGATCGCGCAGCGCGGGCTGGCGTCGCTGCAGCGCCTGGGCGAGGTGCTCGACACGTTGCCTTCGATCCGTGATCGGCAGGACGCGGCTTCCGTCGAACGCGTCGACGGCCGCGTCGAGCTGCGCGGCCTCGACTTCCGCTATCTGGACGACGGGCGCCGCGCGGCGCTCTCGGGTGTCTCGCTCGCCGTCGCCGCTGGAGAGACGCTCGGCGTCGTCGGGCCCGTCGGAGCCGGCAAGAGCACGCTGGTGTCGCTGGTGCCGCGGCTGCTCGAGGTTCCGGACGGCGTGATTCGGGTCGGCGGGATCGAGCTGAACCAGATCCCGCTGCGCGCCTTGCGCTCGTCGATCGCGATGGTGCCGCAGGAGAGCTTCCTGTTCTCGACGAGCGTTGCCGAGAACATCCGCTTCGGCAAGCCGGACGCGAGCACGGCCGAGGTGCGCGAAGCTGCCCGGCGCGCGCACATCCTGACCGAGATCGAAGAGCTGCCGCAGGGCTTCGACACGCCCGTCGGCGAGCGCGGGATCACGCTTTCGGGCGGGCAGCGCCAGCGCATCGCACTCGCGCGCGCGCTCCTGCTCGATCCGTCGATCCTGATCCTGGACGACTCGCTCTCGAGCGTGGATACCGCGACCGAGGAGGCGATCCTGAAGGAGCTGCGCACCGCGCGCGCCGGGCGCACTTGCTTCATCGTGGCGCACCGGCTCTCGGCCGTGCGCGACGCCGACCGCATCGCGGTGCTCGAGGAAGGCGCACTGGTGGAAGAGGGCACGCACGACGAGCTGGTGCGGCGCGGGGGTGTCTATTCCCGCATCCAGCGGCGCCAGCAGCTCGAGGCCGAGCTGGAGGTCGACTGATGCACCCCGGCTTCCACGACGAAGAAGTGCTCGGCAAGGTGCTCGATCGGCGCCTGGTCGCGCGGCTCTGGCCGTTCATGGCGCCGTACAAGCGGCTGGTGCTGGTGGCGCTCGCGCTGATCCTGCCGCACGCGCTGGTCGAGGCGGCGCCCGGGTTCCTGATCGGCGTCGGCCTCAACCTGCTCGCGGGGGCCGCGCCGGAAGCGGGCCTGCGCGGCCTGGGTGGACTGGCGGATTTCCACGGACTGGTGCGCCTGGTCACGCCGCCGGCGTGGGCGCAGCCGCTCGTCTGGCTCGCGTTGCTGTTGCTTGGCGCGGCGCTCGTTGGCGCGGCCGTCGAGCTCGCGCGCACGCTCTCGATGGCGGTGATGGGACAGCAAGCGATGCGCGACCTGCGGCGCTCCCTGTTCGATCACGTGCAGCGCCTGCCGCTGGCGTTCTTCGATCGCTACCCCGTCGGTCGGCTGGTCACGCGCTTGACCAACGACATCGAGACGATCTCGGAGATGTTCACCTCGGGCGTGGTCGCGCTGGTCGCGGACGTGATCCTGATGGGCTTCTTCGCGGCGCTCTTGTTCGCGATCCACCCCAAGCTCGCGCTCGCTGCAATGGCGATCGTGCCGCCGTTGGCACTCGCGGCGCTGGTGTTCCGCTGGAAGGTGCGTGAAGCGTTCCGCGCCGTGCGCGTGCGGATCGCGCGGCTCAACGCCCAGCTACAGGAGACGATCTCGGGCATCCGCGTGGTGCAGCTGTTCGCGCGCGAGGCGAAGAGCCTCGCCGACTTCGCGCGCCAGAACGCCGAGCACCGCGACGCCTGGCGCCGCTCGATCCGCTACGACGCGCTCCTGTTCGCCACGGTCGACCTGGCGCAGAACCTGACGATCGCCGGCATCCTGTGGTATGGCGCGCGGCTGGTCTACGACGCGGAGATCGCCCCGGGGCTCCTGTTCGTGTTCATCGACTGGATGCGCCGCTTCTTCCGCCCGCTGATGGATCTGTCCGCGAAGTACTCCGTGATGCAGTCGTCGATGGCGAGCTGCGAGCGCGTGTTCCAGCTGCTCGATCGGCCCGCGGAGCGCCCCGTCGTGGCGACGCGTCCGGCGCGCCGGGTCGCGGGCGAGATCGTGTTCGACCAGGTCTCGTTCTCCTACGGGGCGGAGCTGGTGCTGCGCAACGTCTCGTTCCGCGTGGCGCCCGGCGAGAAGATCGCGATCGTCGGGCCGACGGGCTCGGGGAAGACCACGATCCTGAAGCTGCTGGAGCGGCTTTACGAGCCCGGGGCAGGCGCGATCCGCCTCGACGGCGTCGACTTGCGCGAGATCCCGCGCGAGGAGCTGCGGCGCCACCTGGCGTTCGTGCTGCAGGACGTCTTCCTGTTCGCGGGCGACCTCGCCTACAACGTCGGTCTCGGGCGCCCCGAGATCGGCGCAGCGGAGATCGAGGCGGCGGCGCGCACCGCTCACGCCGATCGCGTCGTCGCGCGACTGCCCGACGGCTGGCGCCAGCACGTGCTCGAGCGCGGCGTGAACTTCTCGGCGGGCGAGCGCCAGCTGCTCTCGTTCGCGCGCGCGCTGGCGCAAAAGCCCGAGATCCTGCTGCTCGACGAGGCGACCTCCAGCGTCGACACCGAGACCGAGGCGCTGATCCAGGACGCCCTGCACGAGCTGCTGCGCGGCAAGACCTCGATCGTCGTCGCGCATCGGCTGTCGACGATCCAGGACGTGGACCGAATCCTGGTGCTCCACCACGGCGAGCTGCGCGAACAGGGCACGCATGAGGAGCTGCTGGCGCGCCGTGGCCTCTACTGGCGCCTGTACCAGCTCCAATACGCGCTGCAGGAGCGCGCCGCTTAGGGAGCAGGAGGGCGCGCGCGCAAGGCGCGGTCGGCCCAGGCCAGCCAGACCAGCGTCGTCGCGACGATCATCAAGCCCTGCAGCAGATAAAAGTGCACCCACTCGAAGGCCTGGTGCCACCAGAACTGCGTGGCGGTGAGCGCCAGGACACGCAGGAAGTTCAGGGCGAAGAGGGCGGCGGCGCCGGCGAGAGCCGACGGCAGCCAGGCGCGCAGGGGAGGCTTGGGCAGCGCGAGCACGGCGGCGGCGAAGAAGCAGAGCAGCACCACCCCGTCGCACTCCGCGACGACCTGCACCGCGCCGTGCGAGCTGGCGAGCGTCGAGCCGCTCACCGTGGCATCCACGCCACACAGCCAGAGAACGGCGGCGGTCGCGTGAGCTAGCGCTGCGCCGAGTGGGGCTCGGATCCACGCGAGCGTCCAGGGCAGCTCTGCCGCCAGCGAGAGCAGCGCGAGCCACGCGCCGAACGCGAGCGGGAAGCGCAGCCTCGCGTCGCGTCTCACGGGTTTGCTCGCAGGCGCTCGAGCACGGTGTTTGCCTCGCGGGCGTAGCGGGGATAGCGAAGCGCCAGCTGGAAGCTCTGCTGGGCGCTGTCGGGCCGGCCGGCCGCGAGCTCCTCTTCGCCAACGCGCAGCAGGAACGCCCCTAGCTCCGGGTTGTAGGGCTCCAGGTCGCGGAGCAGCGCGTCCGGGTCCGGGTGCTCCAGGCGCGCGCTCGCGGCCCTGTCCACGAAGACTGCGGCGACGAGTGCGAGCGCCGTGGCGAGCGCAGCAACGCGCGCTCGTCTCCGGGGGCGCGCCGGCTCCCGTGGCTCCCAGGGCAGTAGCGGCAACGCCGCGGCGAGGCAGAGGGCCGCCGGGAGCAGCACCATCGCGAACTCCCACAGGCCGTCCTGCGCCGTGACGTGGAAGGTCGCCTGCCAGGCCGGGAACGCATGGAGCCCGCGCCGCGCCAGCGTCGGCACCAGTCCGGCGAGGATGTTGTTGGCCAGCGCGCCTGAGCCGACCGCGAGGGCGGTCAGCACGATCCCGGCGCAGCGCCTCGCTCCGGCGGCGGAGAGCGCTCCCGGCAGGCTCGCCGCGAACGCGAGTGGAACTCCGACGGCCATTGCGAACCACGGAGCGGTGACGCCCATCACGCCGCGGTAGAGCGGCGAGCGCACGGCGAACTGGTCGCCGGCCCAGCGCACGTCCTCGATCCGCGGCGGGGTCGTCGCGAACGCCACCAGGTCGCGCGCGACGCGCCCGAGCACTTCGTACAGGACGGGCTCCGTCAGCCAAAGCGCAGCCACCACCCCGGCGGCGCACAGGAGGAACCGCAGGAAGAGGGCGGAGCGCGGGCTTTCGGCCGCCGTGCGTGGGCGCGTGGCGAGCGACATCGCGCGCAATGATCGCATGCGCGCGCGAACGCCCGCCGTGCGCTTTACAGTCGCCGAGCCGCTGTGCTACCCAAGCGCGAGTTTCCTCGACGCCGTGCCGGCGCACATCCCCCCGCCGATCGCCGGCCCAAGCCTGGGGCGGGGTCCGTTTGCGCATCCGGTCGCTCGAGATCGCTGGATTCAAGTCGTTTGCCGACCGGGTCGTGCTGTCTTTCGACCGCGGCATCTCGGCGATCGTGGGTCCCAACGGCTGCGGCAAGTCCAACCTGGTCGACGCGATCCGCTGGGTGATGGGCGAGCAGAACCCACGCCACCTGCGCGGCGCCTCGATGGAAGACGTCGTCTTCAACGGCACGGAGAGCCGGCCGGCGCTCGGCATGGCCGAGGTCGTGCTGACGCTCGACGCGGGCGACGGCCGCGTACCGCCGGACTACGCCGGCCAGACCGAGATCCAGATCACGCGGCGCCTGTACCGCTCGGGCGAGAGCGAGTACTCGATCAACCGGGTGCCCTGCCGGCTGCGCGACGTGACCGAGTTCTTCCTAGACACGGGCGTTGGCGTCCGCGGTTACACCATCGTCGAGCAGGGTCAGATCGCCTCGATCGTCTCGACCCGCCCGGAGGATCGGCGCTACTTCATCGAAGAGGCGGCGGGCATCTCGAAGTACCGCCAGCGCCGGCGCGAGAGCGAGCGCAAGCTCGAGCAGACCGAGCAGAACCTGATGCGGGTCGCCGACGTGCTCGGCGAGCTCAAGCGCCAGATCGGCTCGCTCGATCGTCAGGCCCGCAAGGCGGCGCGCTACAAGGAGCTCTCGGCGCGGCTGCGCGACCTCGAGCTCGAGCTCGCGACGGTCGAGCTCGGCGAGCACGCGGAGCGCCTGCGTGGGCAGGAGCGCACCGCTGCGGACGTGCGTGGAGAGCTCGAGGCCACGGGCGCGCGCGTCGCGCGTCACGAGGCGGAGCTCGAGGCGGCGCGCCGAGAGCACCTCGACCACGAGCGCGCCCTGTCGGAGTCGAGCGAGCTGCTGTTCCAGCTTCGTGGCGAGATCCAGGCCCTCGAAAGCCGCGTGGAGTACGAGCGCCGCGAGCGCGACGGCCTACTCAACCTGGCGGAACAGCGCGAGAGCGAGAGCGACGAGCTCGAGCGGAGTCTCGGGCGCGAGCGCGCCGCGCTGGCCGTGGCCCTCGAGGAGCTCGGCTTCGCCGACGAGCGCGTGGCGCGCGAGCAGCAGAGCGTAGAGGCGCGCGTGACCGAGCTGCGCGAGCGCACGCAGCGCCTGGCCGAGCAGCAGGGACGGCGCGAGGCGCTGCAGCACGAGCTGGTGCGGCTCTCCGGCGAGGGGGCCGCGCTCGAGGCGCGCATCGACGCGCTCGAGCAGCGCCGGCACGCAGGGGAGCGGCGCCTGCGCGAGCAGGACGACGCGCTCGAGACCCACTCCACGCAGGTCGAGGGGCTCGGCCGGCAGGAACAGGACCTGGACGAGCGCTTGCGCCAGGCGCTGTCCGACTCCGACGCTCTGGGTCTGCACCTCGCCGAGATCCTGCGCACGCACGACGAGGAGACGCGCCGCCACGAGTCGCTGCGCGGGGACCTCTCCGACGTGCGCGAGCGCGTGCAGCAGAAGCAGGCGCGGCTGGCGAGCCTGCGCGAGCTCGAGAGCCGCGAGTCCGGTCGCGTGCACGAGCTGCTCGGGCGGATTCCCGAGCACGAGCGGCGCGTGGTGCGCGGGCTGCTCTCCGACGTGGTGCGGGTGGAAGCGGGGCTCGAGCTGGCGCTCGAGACGGCGCTCGCCGGACGGCTCGACGGCGTGCTCGTCGACGAGCCGGGCTCGGCGTTAGCACTGCTCTCTCGGATGCGCGACGAACAGGCGGGCCGGCTCACGCTGGTGCCGGTCACGCCGGCCGACCCGGGGCCCGCGATCGGCTTCGTGCCGCTCGGGCGTCCGCTGCTCTCCGCCGTCTCCGCCAAGCCGCCGTTCGAGCCGATCGTGCGGCGGCTCCTGCGCGACGTCTACGTGATCGACGACCTCGGCGCGGCGGTCGATCGTTACGGCGTGGTCGATCCGCCCGCCGTCTTCGTCACGCCGCGCGGCGAGCTGCTCGACCGCTCGGGGACGCTCGTCGGGGGCAGCGGTCCGGCCCCCGGTGCGCTGCAGCGCGCAGCGGAGATCCGGCGCCTCGAGACCGAGTGCGCCACCCTTTCCGAGCGGAGACTCGAGCTCGAGACCTCGGTCGCAGCGGAGCGACAGCGGGTCGAGGCGCTGGCGCGCGAGCTCGAGAACACGCGCAGCCGGCGGCACACCTCCGAGCTGGCCGTCGTGCAGCTCGAGAAGGACCTGGAACGCGCGCGCGAGCGCAGCAAGCTGGCCTTCGAATCGGGCGAGGGTCTGCGCGCGGCGCGCGCGACGCTGCTCGAGGAGCGGGACCGGGTGATCGGGGAGCAGGGCCCGGCGCGCGCCCGGCTGACGACGCTCGGTCGCGAGCGCAGCGAGGCGGAGCGCGCCCGGGACCGGCTGGCCGACGAGATCGCAGCGCTCGGGAGCGAGATCGAGCGCATCGAGCATAAGCTCGTCGAGCGCAAGATCGAGCTCGCCGAGGTCGCGGCGCGGCGCGACCAGCTGTCGGCGACGCGCGAGCGCCTGTACGGCGCGGTCGCCGAAGGCCAACGTGGCCTCGAGCGCAGGCGCGACGAGGTCGCGCAGGCGCGCGCCCGCGGCGCGGCGCTGGCGGCGTCGACCGCGGAGGCGCAGGCCGGGCTGCTGGAGCGGATCCGCAGCGAGGAGGAGGTCCGCGCCCGCCAGACAGAGCTGCGCGCGGCGTACGAGGGAAGTGCGCGCCGGGTCGATGCGGAGGACGCAGCGGCTCGCGCCACGGCGAGGGAGCGCGACTCGCTCCACGAGCGGCTCTCCACCGCGGAGCTCGCCGTGCAAGAGGCGCGGCTGCGCCGGGACCAGCTCGTGCTGCGCGTGCGCGAGCGCTGGAACGTCGACCTCGCGAACGAGCGCCCGGTAGAC
The DNA here is from genome assembly GCA_964454165.1 of uncultured Myxococcales bacterium. Lineage (GTDB taxonomy): Bacteria > Myxococcota_A > UBA9160 > SZUA-336 > SZUA-336 > CAYVQJ01. The sequence goes on from CAYVQJ010000113.1 coordinate 111,812, forward strand.
GCTGCGGAGGCCGCCGATCGCGAAGGACGCGCGGCCGAGGCGCGCGCGCTCCGCGAGCAGCTCGAAGCGCTGGGCGACGTGCACCTCGGCGCGATCGAGGAGTACCAGGAGGTGTCCGAGCGCCACCGCTACCTCGGCGAGCAGAAGGCGGACCTCGAGCTCTCGATCGAGCGCCTGCGCGACGCGATCGCGCGCATCAACCGCACCAGCCGCGCGCGCTTCAAGGAGACGTTCAACGCGGTGGACGCGGAGTTCCAGCGGGTCTACCCGAAGCTGTTCCGCGGCGGGCGCGCCCACCTCTCGCTCACCGAGTCCGAAGACGTGCTGGAGGCCGGGATCGAGATCCACGCCCAGCCGCCGGGCAAGAAGCTGCAGAACGTGAATCTGCTCTCGGGCGGCGAGAAGTCGCTCACCGCCATCGCGCTCCTGCTCGCCGTGTTCGCGATCAAGCCGTCGCCGTTCTTCCTGCTCGACGAGGTCGACGCCGCGCTCGACGACGCCAACGTCGCGCGCTTCAACGAGGCGATCCAGGAGCTGGTGGCCAACTCGCAGTTCCTGATGATCACGCACAACAAGTCGTCGATCGAGATCGCCGACCGGCTCTTCGGCGTGACGATGCAGGAGCCCGGTCTCTCGAAGCTGGTCACCGTCGACCTGGTCGGCTGAGTCAGTAGACTCGCGCGCCATGTCGGACCTGGTCATTCAGGGGCTCCTGGTTTGGGTGGCGCTCGGCGTCGTTGGAGCGCTCGGCGTCGCCGGCGCAGCGCTCCTGCGCGCCGTCCGCGCGCGGCGCTCCGCCCCCGCGCTGCCGGCCACGACCGAGCGTGCGGTGGCGCCCGAAGCCCTGGCAGTCACGCCGCGCGTGGCGCCCGATCTGCGCGGCCGGCTCGCCCGCACGCGCGACGCGTTCGTCGGCCGGCTCGATAGCCTGCTGCGCGGTCGCGAGCGCATGGATGCCGCGCTGCTCGAAGAGATCGAGACCCTGCTGTTCGGTGCCGACGTCGGTGTGCGTACCGCGGAGGCGCTGCTGGCCGCCGCGCGCGGTGCGGCGTCACCCGACCTTGTGAGGGACCGGATCGAGGCGCGCGCGCTCGAGCTCCTGCTCGCGAATCGCAGCGAGCCAGCGGCGCCCGGCAAGCCCCACGTGGTGCTCGTGGTCGGCGTGAACGGCAGCGGGAAGACCACGACGATCGCGAAGCTCGCCGCGCGCTGGCGACGCGAGGGACGCGCCGTGATCCTCGCCGCCGCCGATACCTACCGCGCGGGCGCGATCGATCAGCTCGCGGTGTGGGCGGAGCGCGCCGGCGCCGAGCTCGTGCGTGGCGAGCCCGGAGGAGACCCGGCCGCGGTCGCGTTCGACGCCGTCCGCGCCGCGCGCGCGCGCGGGCTCGACGTCGTGCTCGTCGACACCGCCGGACGCCTGCAGACCCAGGCCGGGCTGATGGAGGAGCTGGCGAAGATCGGCCGCGTGCTCCGGAAGGAGATCCCGGACGCGCCGCACGAGACGCTGCTCGTGCTCGACGCGAACACCGGACAAAACGCGATCCGCCAGGCGCTGGAGTTCACGCGGGCCACGCGCGTGTCCGGGATCGTGCTGACCAAGCTCGACGGCACGGCGAGGGGCGGGGTGGTGCTCGGGATCGCGCAGGAGATCGGGATCCCGGTGCGCTACGTCGGCGTCGGCGAGAGCCTGGACGATCTGGTCGACTTCGAGCCGAAGGCGTTCGTCCAGGCGCTGTTCAGGGCGCCAGCCGGGTCGCCGCCCGCTTGAGTGGGCGCGAGGCGGCGGGCACACTGCTCGCCGCATGTACGTGCTCGCGCTCGACCAAGGCACCACGAGCTCGCGCGCCGTGCTCTTCGATCGCGCGGGTCGGAGCGTGGCGAGCGCACAGTACGAGTTCGCACAGCACTTCCCGCAGCCGGGCTGGGTCGAGCACGACCCGGAGGAGATCTGGAGCTCCCAGCTGCGCGCGATGCGCGACGCCGTCGCGCGGGCCGGGATCCGCTGGAGCGAGGTTGCGGCTCTGGGGATCACGAACCAGCGCGAAACGACGCTCGTCTGGGAGCGCAAGACCGGGCGCCCGGTGCACCGCGCGATCGTGTGGCAGTCGCGCCAGTCGCTGCCGGTCTGTGACGATCTGGTGCGCCGCGGACTCGAGCCGCTGGTGCGCGAGCGCACCGGGCTCGTGGTCGATGCATACTTCTCCGGCAGCAAGCTGCGCTGGATCCTGGACGAGGTGAGCGGCGCGCGCGCCGCCGCCCTGCGCGGTGAGCTGGCGTTCGGCACCGTCGACAGCTGGCTGGTTTGGAAGCTCACCGGCGGACGCGTGCATGCGACCGAGCCCAGCAACGCTTCGCGCACGCTGCTCTACGACATCGGCCGGCTGCGCTGGGATCCCGAGCTGCTCGACGCGCTCGGCGTTCCCGCCTCGCTGCTGCCCGAGGTGCGCGAGTCCAGCGGCGTCCTGGCGGAGATCGATCCCGCGTGGACCGACGGCGCGCACGTGCCGATCGCCGGGATCGCGGGCGATCAGCAGGCCGCGCTGTTCGGCCAGGCGTGCTTCCGCCCCGGCGCGACCAAGAACACCTACGGCACGGGCTGCTTCATGCTGATGAACACCGGCGACGAGCGCCGCACGTCCAGGTCCGGGCTGCTCACGACGATCGCCTGGAGCCTGGGCGGACGCGTGGAGTACGCGCTCGAAGGCTCGGTCTTCGTCGCTGGCGCGGCGATCCAGTGGCTCCGAGATCAGCTCGGCTTGATTCGCGAGGCCGCCGAGAGCGAGGCGCTCGCCCGCTCCGTCGCGGACACGGGCGGTGTCTACCTGGTGCCGGCGTTCACCGGGCTCGGCGCGCCCTACTGGGATCCGCGCGCGCGCGGGGCGCTCGTCGGGCTCACGCGCGGATCGGGCAGGGCGCACGTGGTGCGCGCAGCGCTCGAGGCGATCGCGTACCAGACGCGCGACGTGCTGGACTGCTTCGCGCTCGACGCGGGCGTGCGTCCGGACGCACTGCGCGTCGACGGTGGCGCCGCCGCAAACGACTTCCTGATGCAGTTCCAGGCCGACATTCTGGGTGTCCCGGTGCGGCGTCCGCGCGTGCTCGAGACGACCGCGCTCGGCGCGGCGTATCTGGCGGGGCTGGCGGTCGGGTTCTGGCGCGGCCGCGACGAGATCGCGGCGAACTGGCAGGAGGAGCGCCGCTTCGAGCCCGCCCTCGCGGAGTCCGAGCGCGAGGCGCGCTACGCGGGCTGGAGGCGCGCGGTCGAGCGCGCGCGCGGCTGGGAGCAGGCGTAGCGCATGCTCTGCATCGCCCATCGCGGCTCGTCGATCGCCGCCCCGGAGAACACCCTCGCGGCGTTCCGCCTGGCGGTGCGCGAGCGCGCCGACATGATCGAGACCGACCTGCACCTGACGCGCGATGCGCAGGTGCCCCTGTTCCACGACTCCGCGCTCGACGGACGCCCGATCGGCGAGCTGCGGCTGGCCGAGCTGCGCGCGCGACTCCCGAGCGCGCCGACACTCGAGGAGGCGCTCGACGCGGTCGGCGCGGAGATCCCTTTCAATCTCGAGCTCAAGGCCTGGCCCGACGACCGCACGCTCTATGCGGGACTCGAGCAGCGCGTGCTGGCGGAGCTCGAGCGGCGCTCCCTGCTCGACCGCACTCTGTTCTCGTCGTTTTACGACGCGGCGCTCGAGCGGCTGCGCGCCGCCGAGCCACGGGCCCGCGTCGGACTCCTGCTCGCGCGGCGTTCGGCGGCGGACATGTTCGCGCGCGCCGCACGGCTCGGAGCCGAGGCGCTGCACCCCGCGCGCACGCTCGTCACGCGCGAGCTGGTCGAAGAGGCCCATCGCTCAGGGTTCCGCGTCAACGTGTTCACCGTCGACGAGCCCGACGACCAGCGCAAGCTGCTCGACTGGGGTGTCGACGGCATCTTCACTAATGTGCCCGCGCAGCTCCGCGCAATCCTGGACGGGCGGCGCTGAAGCAAGCGCGCGACAGCGCGCGCGCAGCGAGGGCGCCTTCGCCCGAGCGAAGGCGGTAGGCCGCGGCCGCCCGCGGCCGTACACCGCTCAGACCCGGCGGAGGTCGCGGTCGATCTCCGCGGCCGCCTGGCGGCCTTCGGCGATCGCCCAGACGACGAGCGACTGGCCGCGGCGCATGTCGCCCGCGGCGTAGACCCCCGGCACGCTGGTCGCGTAGCCGCGCGTCGCCACATTTCCGCGCTCGCTGAGCTCGAGCCCGAGCTCCTCGAGCATCCCCGAGCGCACCGGGCCGAGGAAGCCGAGTGCAAGCAGAAGCAGCTCGGCGTCGAGCGCGAAGTCGCTGCCGGAAATTGGCGCGAGGCGCGGTCGCCCCGTCGCCGGATCCGCCTCGAAGCGCACGCGCTGCCCGTGCAGCCGGGTGAGTCGCCCGTCCACGCCTTCGAGGCGCGTCGTCGAGACGCCCCAGTCGCGGTCGCCGCCTTCCTCATGGGAGGTCGACGAGCGCAGGATCTGCGCGGGCGTCGGATGCAGCGGCCAGGGCGCGGCTGCGCTCCTCGTCGCGGGAGGCTTCTCGAGCAGCTCGAAGTTCTGCACGTGCGCCGCGCCCTGGCGATGGCTCGTGCCGATGCAGTCGGAGCCGGTGTCACCGCCGCCAAGCACCACCACGCGCTTGCCCGCGGCGAGAATCGCGCGCACGGCCCCCTCGGGATCGCCCGCGACACGGCGGTTCTGCTGCTCCAGGAACTCCATTGCGTAGTGCACGCCCGTGAGCTCGCGGCCGGGAACGGCGAGGTCGCGCGGCGACTCGGCGCCGCCGGCGAGCAGCAGCGCGTCGTTGGCCTCGAGCAGCTCCTTCGCCGAGAGGGACTTGCCGACGTGGATCCCGGTGCGGAGCTCGATGCCCTCCGCCTCCATCACCTCGATCCGCCGATCGATCACCCACTTCTCGAGCTTGAAGTCCGGGATGCCGTAGCGGAGCAGGCCCCCGATCCGGTCCTGCTTCTCGAACACCGTGACCAGGTGTCCAGCTCGATTGAGCTGCGCGGCGGCGGCGAGGCCCGCCGGCCCCGAGCCGACCACCGCAACGCGCTTGCCGCTGCGCTGCGGCGGCGACGCGGGCGTGATCCAGCCCTCGGCGAAGCCGCGCTCGACGATCGCCTTCTCGATGAACTCGATGGTGACGGGGTCGTCGTTGATTCCGAGCACGCAAGCCGACTCGCACGGCGCGGGACAGATGCGGCCGGTGAACTCCGGGAAGTTGTTGGTGCGCTGCAGGCGCTCGAGCGCGTCGCGCCAGCGCCCGCGGTAGAGCAGGTCGTTCCAGTCGGGGACGATGTTGCCGAGCGGGCAGCCCTCCTGGCAGAACGGCACGCCGCAGTCCATGCAGCGGGCCGCCTGGCCCTGGAGCTCGGCTTCCGGCGGGTCGACATAGATCTCGAGGTAGTCGCGGACGCGGTCCTCGACCGGGCGCTTGCGGGGCGTCCTGCGCCGCTCCTCGAGGAACCCGGTCGGCTTGCCCATCAGTACTCGCGCTCTCCGAACTCGACGCCGGCGAGCGCCCGCTTGTAGTCGCGCGGGAACACCTGCACGAACTGGCGCAGGGTCTGCGGCCACCTGTCGAGCAGCGCCGCCGCGCGCCGGCTCCCGGTGAAGCGCAGGTGCTTCTCGACCAGCTCGCGCAGCTCGCGCTCGTGCAGCTCGGATTCCACGCGCTCGAGATCGACGAGCTCAGGGTTGCAAAGCGATGGCAGCCGCCCGTGCGGGTCCCAGACCCACGCGATCCCGCCGCTCATGCCCGCCGCGAAGTTGCGCCCGACCGCGCCGAGCACGACGGCGCGCCCACCTGTCATGTACTCGCAGCCGTGATCGCCGACGCCTTCGACGACGGCAAGCGCCCCGCTGTTTCGCACGCAGAAGCGCTCGCCTGCCATGCCGCTGAAGAAGGCCTCGCCGCGCGTGGCGCCGTAGAGCGCGACGTTGCCGACCAGGATGTTCTCCGCGGGATCGAACGGCGACGAGGCGTGCGTGTACGCGATCAGGCGACCGCCCGAGAGCCCCTTGCCGATGTAGTCGTTCGAGTCGCCGACGAGCTCGAGCGTGATGCCGCGCGGCAGGAATGCGCCGAAGCTCTGGCCTGCCGACCCGCTGAGCTTGACGTGAATCGTGTCGTCGGGGAGACCGTCGAGTCCGTAGCGACGCGAGAGCTCGGAGCCGAGCATCGTTCCCACCGTGCGATTCACGTTGCGGATCGGGAGCTCGATTCGCACGGGCTCGCCGCGCTCGAGCGCCGGCCGGCACTGCCGGATCAGCTCGTGATCGAGCGCGCGCTCGAGGCCATGGTCCTGTCCCTGCACCCGGTGCGTGGCGGTGTCCGGGTGCGGCGGCGTCGGCCGGTGCAGGATCGCGCTGAAGTCGAGGCCGTTCTTGAGCTTCCATGGGCGGATCGCCGGGTCGGCCTCCAGCACGTCGACGCGACCGATCATTTCGTCGAAGCGGCGGAAGCCGAGCTCGGCCATCCGCTCGCGCACCTCCTGCGCCACGAAGCGGAAGAAGGCCACGAGGTGCTCGGGCTTGCCCTCGAACTTCTCGCGCAGCTTCGGATTCTGCGTCGCTACGCCCACCGGACAGGTGTTCAGGTGACACACGCGCATCATGATGCAGCCGAGCGCGACGAGCGCCCCGGTGCCGAAGCCGAACTCGTCGGCGCCGAGCAGCGCGCCGATCACGACGTCGCGTCCGGTCTTGAGCTGACCGTCGACATGCACCCGGATGCGGCCGCGCAGGTCGTTCATCACCAGCGCCTGCTGCGTCTCGGCCAGGCCGATCTCCCACGGCACGCCCGCGTGCTTGATCGACGTCTGTGGCGAGGCGCCCGTTCCGCCGTCGTGTCCGGCGATCAGCACGGTCTCCGCGTGGCCCTTCGCGACGCCCGCTGCGATCGTGCCGACGCCGGACACTGCCACGAGTTTTACGCTCACGTCGGCGCGCGGGTTCGCGTTCTTCAGGTCGTGGATCAGCTGCGCGAGATCCTCGATCGAGTAGATGTCGTGGTGGGGCGGAGGCGAGATCAGGCCGACGCCGGGTGTCGAGTAGCGTACGCGTGCAATGTTGCGGTCGACCTTGTACCCCGGAAGCTGGCCGCCTTCGCCGGGCTTGGCGCCCTGCGCCATCTTGATCTGCAGCTCGTCGGCGTTGACCAGATACCAGCTCGTCACGCCGAAGCGTCCGCTGGCCACCTGCTTGATCGCGCTGCGGCGGAGGTCGCCGTTGGCGTCCGGAATGAAGCGCGCCGGATCCTCGCCGCCCTCGCCGCTGTTCGACTTGCCGCCGATGCGGTTCATTGCGATCGCGACGGTTTCGTGTGCTTCCTTGCTGATCGAGCCGAACGACATCGCACCGGTGCAGAAGCGGCGCATGATGGCGTCGGCCGCCTCGACCTCCTCGATCGGCACCGGCGTCCGGTCGGTCTTGAAGCGGAGCAGCCCGCGAATCGTGTAGCTCTCGCGAGACTGGTCGTTGACGATCCGAGCGTAGTCGCGGTAGGTGGCGTAGTCCTCGGTCCGCACGGCGTGCTGCAGCTTGTGGATGGTCTGCGGGTTCCACAGGTGACGCTCGCCGTCGCGCCGCCACTGGTAGTCGCCGCCCACGTCGAGCTCGCGCTCGGCGCCGAGAGACTTCGGGAACGCCGCGAGGTGTCGCAGCTCCGCCTCGCGCGCGAGCGTCTCGAGATCCACTCCTCCGATGCGCGATGCGGTCCCGGTGAAGAACTCGTCGACGAGCTCCTGCGCCAAACCGACGGCCTCGAAGATCTGCGCGCCGCGGTAGCTCTGCAGCGTCGAGATTCCCATCTTCGCGAAAATCTTGAGCAGACCCTTGCCGACGCCCTTGACGTAGTTCGAGTGGGCCTTGTCGCGCTCGAGGTCCGCCGGCACGAAGCTGCCTTCCTCGATCAAAGCATCGATGCTCTCCAACGCGACGTACGGATTGACCGCGGCCGCGCCGTAGCCGACGAGCAGCGCGAAATGAGCCACCTCGCGGGCGTCGCCCGTCTCGACCACGATGCCGCAGCCCATGCGCAGCCGGGCGCGGATCAGGTGATGGTGCACGCCCGCGAGCGCGAGCAGGCTCGGGATCGGGATCTGGTCCGGGCCCGCCTCGCGATCCGAGAGAATCAGCACGTTCGCACCTGCGCGCACGGCCTCGACGGCCTCGCGGCGCAGTCGATCGAGCGCCGCGCGCAGCGCTACGCCGAGATCGCCGTTGGCTTTGAAAGTCACCTGCAGCGTGCGCGAGCGCAGGTGCGGGTGATCGAGCTGCCGGATCCGCTCCAGCTCTCGGTCGAGCAGGATCGGCTGCTTGAACGAGAGCAGCTGCGCATGCTCCGGTGTCTCTGCGAGCGGGTTGCGCTCCGTACCCACGGTCGACAGCAGCGACATCACCGCGTACTCGCGGGTGGAGTCGATCGGCGGGTTGGTGACCTGCGCGAACATCTGCTTGAAGTAGCTGAACAGCAGCGTGGCGCGGTCGGAGAGGAACGCGAGCGGCGCGTCGTTGCCCATCGAGCCGTCCGCCTCGGCACCTCGCGCTGCCAGCGGCGCGACCAGCAGGCGCAGATCTTCGAGCGTGTAGCCGAACATCTGCTGGCGTCTGCGCAGGGAGCCGGGCTGCGCGGGATAAGTTGCGCTCGCCGGCGGAAGGTCATCGAGCTGGACGCGGTTCGTCTCGATCCAGCGCCGATAGGGCCGGCGCGTGGCGTATTCGCTCTTGAGCTCCTCGTCGTCGATGATGCGGCGCTGCTCGGTGTCGATCAGGAACATGCGCCCGGGCTGCAGGCGTCCCTTGAGTTTCACGTCGGCCGGATCGATCGGCAGCACACCCACCTCGGACGCCATCACCACGAAATTGTCGCGCGTGACGACGTAGCGGGACGGGCGCAGGCCGTTGCGATCGAGTACCGCGCCGATGCGCGTGCCATCGCTGAAGGCGATCGAGGCGGGGCCGTCCCACGGCTCCTGAAAGCAGGCGTGGTACTCGTAGAACGCCTTCTTCTCGTCGGACATCAGCGGGTCGTTGTCCCACGCTTCCGGGATGGCCATCATGATCGCATGCGGGAGCGAGCGCCCCGCGAGCACCAGGAACTCGAGCGCGTTGTCGAGCTGCGCGGAGTCGGATGCGCCGTAGCGGATGATCGGCGTGAGCCCGGCGAGCGCGTCGCCGAAGCGTTCGGACTGCATGATCGCCTCGCGCGCGCGCATCCACGTGCCGTTGCCGCGCAGCGTGTTGATCTCGCCGTTGTGGCATAGCGTGCGGAAGGGCTGGGCGAGGTCCCAGGTGGGCCAGGTGTTGGTGCTGTAGCGTTGGTGGACGAGGGCGAGCGCGCTCTCGAGCGCGGGATCGGCCAGGTCGGGGTAGAAGCGCTTGATCTGCCCCGCGAGCAGCAATCCCTTGTACACGATGGTCCGCGCCGAGAGGCTCGGCACGTAGAACTCGTCGATGCCTTCGCCCCAGAGCCGGTTCTCGATCTTGCGACGAATCGCGAACAGCTTGCGTTCGAACGCGTCCGGGTCCCGCACATCGCGGCTGCGCGCCAGGAAGACCTGGCGGATCTCGGGCATCACGCTGCGAGCGAGGCGACCGATTGCTTCGGGGTGCACCGGGACGTCGCGCCAACCGAGCAGTCGCTGACCCTCCTGGGCGATCACGGCCTGCGTGACCTCTAGGCAGCGCGCGAGCCGGCCAGGATCACGGGGCAAGAAGAGGACGCCGACCCCGTAGTCGCCGGGTTCCGGCAGGCGGAAGCCCGAGTCCCGGGCGGCGCGCGCGAGGAAGGCGTGTGGAAGCTGGAGCAGCATTCCAGCGCCATCGCCGGTCTCCGGATCCGATCCCGCCGCGCCGCGGTGCTGCAGGTTCTCCAGTACCGCGATTCCGCGCTCGATCACGGAGTGCGAACGCAAGCCATCGATGTTGCACACGAAACCGACACCGCACGCGTCGTGTTCGAACGCGGGATCGTAGAGGCCCTGGCGCTTCGGGTGCATCGGGTGCGTCATGGCTGGACCCTCTCACCGGGCGACACCGCGTCCGTCCGATCACGGGTCCCGCCCCCTGCGGAACGCGGGTACAATCCGGCTTCGGATTGCGGCCCCAACTCCACGCAAAGCCAAAGGAAATCGGAGTCAGGCTAGTCGAGCGTCGCGACGTATGTCAAGGAATCCGAACAGTTGCGGCCGGCGGGGCGGAAACCGGTTCGCGAGGAGGCTCTAACGCGGCGCGTCTACGCGAGATTTGCTCGCGCGCGCCTTGACGGTCGCGCGAGCAGATTGAATGATCCTGACGCCCTATCGCGCGGGCGGAATCGGGGGCTGCTGCGCGTGATCCCGGCAAAGGCCCCCGGGGGAATCCCGGATGAATCCGAGCGTCGAGCCTGCGGTGCCCGCGGACCTGGTGGCGCATCGCGCGAGTTCCGAGGCGCTCCTCGAGCAGCTCGAAGAGCGGATTGCGCGCCTGATCTCGCGGCACGGAGAAGCTCGCGCGACAAACGCCGAGCTGCGCGCCCAGCTCAAGGAACGAGATGCGCGCATCGGCGAGCTGACCGATCGCCTGCACGCGCTCGCGCGCGTGCGAACGGAGGTCGAGCGGCGCATCGACGGGTTGCTCGGCCAGCTCGACGCCCTCGAGTTCGCCCGGCCTCAGGCGCGGGCGGAGGCGTGAGCTCGGTGCAGTCGAACGGCGGCCTCCACGCGGCGTCGATCGCCATTCGCATCCTTGGCCGGGAATACCGCCTGCGCGGCGAGGGAAACGCGGACCACCTCCAGGCAGTCGCGAGCTGCGTCGACGAGATGTTGCGCGAGATCCAGCGCTCGACGCCGGATACGCAGGAGGCCGCGATCCTGGCGGCGCTCAATCTCGCGAGCGAGCTGCTGCGAGCCCGCGCCCTCGGCCTCGACCTTCCGCGAGCGCGGATCCGCGCGTTGATCGAGCGAATCGACTCGGAAGCCGGCTGATTCGCGGAGGGTCCGTCGCGGAGCGGAAGCGTACGCTACGCGCCGGGGTGCGCGGGCGGGGACCGCTCGCGGGCGCGCTGGAGCTCGCGGAAGCCCAGTCGCGCGTGCTGTCGCTGCCTGAGGTGGTCGGCGCGCGCTCGGTGTGCGCGTACGCGGCGGTCGGCGACGAGATCCCGACGGACGGGATCCTGAGCGCACTCTGGTGCCGGGGAGTCGCGGTCGCGCTCCCGCGAGTGCAAGGCCCAGGCCTCTTGCTTTGCTACGTCTCCGAGCGCACACCGCTCGTGCCGGGACCGCTTGGCGTGCGCGAGCCCCCGCTCGAGGCCGCGCCCCTCGATCTCGAAGCGATCGACGTGTTTCTGGTGCCGGGAGTTCTGTTCGACCGGTGGGGTCGTCGGCTCGGTCGCGGCGGCGGCCACTTCGATAGAATGCTGGCGCGCGCGCGGCGCGGGGCGGTGTGCGTCGGGCTCTGTCATGCCTCGCGCGTCGTCGAAGAGCTACCCGAGGATCCCTGGGACGTCCGAATGCACCTCGTCGTGACGACTCTGGAAGTGATCGCCGCCCCTGGAGTGCGAAGCCGATGACGGACGTGGAACTCGAAGCCTCGCTAGACGTCTTCCGGGGCCGCGCCGTCGACTGCATAGCGGAGGATGAGCTCGTCTCCCGGCTGCGACGCGGTCGACCGTTGCGCATCAAGCTCGGCTGTGACCCCTCGTCGCCGGATTTGCACCTCGGGCATCTGGTGGTGCTGGACAAGCTGCGCGCCCTCCAGACTCTGGGGCATCGAGTGATCTTCCTCGTCGGCGACTTCACCGCGATGATCGGGGATCCAACCGGGCGCAGCCGAACCCGCCCCGCGCTGTCGGCCGAGGAGGTTCAACGCAATGCGCGCACCTACACTGAGCAGGTCGGGAGAGTACTGGACGTCGGTGCGGCGGAGATCCGGTTGAACTCCGAGTGGATGTCGGCGCTCACCTCTGCGGACTTCGTGCGCCTCGCGTCGCATCAATCGGTGGCCCGCATGCTAGAGCGCGATGACTTCAAGAAGAGGCACCAGAGCGGGGTGCCGATCGCGCTACACGAATTTCTGTATCCCCTGGTTCAGGCGTACGACTCGGTTGCGCTGCGCGCCGATGTGGAGATCGGCGGAACGGACCAGCTGTTCAACCTGCTCCTGGGCCGGGAGATCCAGCGCGCGTATGGACAGGAAGCTCAGATCGTCCTGACGCTCCCGCTGCTGGAGGGGCTCGACGGCCGTGAAAAGATGTCGAAGTCCCTCGGGAACGCTGTCGCGCTCACCGACCCGGCCGACGAGATCTTCGGCAAGACCATGTCGATCCCGGACGCAGTCCTTGCGCGCTGGGTAGACCTGCTCGGCCCCGCCGATGGGTCGCTCGACGGCCTCAGGCGGGCGACGGCGCTCGGCGACGCCAACCCGCGCGACCTCAAGGCGGGCCTGGCGCGGCATCTGGTGGCGCGCATACACGGCGAAGACGCGGCCGTGATTGCAGTGGAGCGCTTCGATCGCCGGTTTCGGCTGCGCCAGGCCCCGACAGATGTCGAGGGGATCGAGCTCCAGCCGCGCGATTCCGCGGGCATCCCGTTGATCGAGATTCTGGAGCGTGCGCGATTGGCCGATTCCCGATCCGCGGCGAAGCGGCTCGTCGCCCAAGGGGGCATTCGGGTGGATGGCCAACGGGCGTCGGATCCCGTCTCGCTGCTCTGCGCTGGGGAGTACTTGATCCAGGCCGGCAAGCGCCGCGCGCTCCGAGTTCGGGTGCTCCCCAATTAGTTCAACCCTGCTGGGGGTCTAGCGATCGTTCTTGCTTCTACCAAGGGCCTCGACACGGGCGCGAGGCGCGAATTGACAGTAGAGGGTCATCGCCCTACAGTACGCGTCCGCCCGATTCCCCAGGGAACCGGGTGCGCCCGTCGGAGGGCGCGTCGTCGGTCGGCGGCCCGGTCTTTGAAAAGCGAATAGCACGCGGACCTCGAATCATCGTTTCGAGCTATCAGACAGATTCCTTGTCAATTGTCGGAGGCAGCCGCTTCGGCGGCGGCCTCCCCCAGTTTCGAGTTCTTCGAAACCGGAGAGTTTGATCCTGGCTCAGAGCGAACGCTGGCGGCGTGCCTCATACATGCAAGTCGCGCGAGAAACCTCCTTCGGGAGGGAGTAAAGCGGCGCACGGGTGAGTAACACGTAGGTAACGTACCCTTGAGTCTGGGATAACTCGGGGAAACTCGGGCTAATACCGGATGCGACCACGGGATCCTCGGATCCCGCGGGGAAAGGTGGCCTCTGCTTGCAAGCTACCGCTCATGGATCGGCCTGCGTCCCATTAGCTAGTTGGTGAGGTAACGGCTCACCAAGGCGGAGATGGGTAGCTGATCTGAGAGGATGATCAGCCACACTGGAACTGAGATACGGTCCAGACTCCTACGGGAGGCAGCAGTAGGGAATTTTGGGCAATGGGCGAAAGCCTGACCCAGCAACGCCGCGTGAGGGATGAAGGCCTTCGGGTCGTAAACCTCTGTCAGGAGGGAAGAATTCGTCTTCGAATAATACGCGAGGGCGTTGACGGTACCTCCAAAGGAAGCGCCGGCTAACTCCGTGCCAGCAGCCGCGGTAATACGGAGGGCGCAAGCGTTGCTCGGAATTACTGGGCGTAAAGCGCGTGCAGGCGGTCGAGCAAGTCGGTTGTGAAATCCCCAGGCTCAACCTGGGAACTGCATCCGAAACTGCTCGGCTAGAGTCCCGGAGAGGGAGGCGGAACTCCCAGTGTAGGGGTGAAATCCGTAGATATTGGGAAGAACACCGGCGGCGAAAGCGGCCTCCTGGACGGTGACTGACGCTGAGACGCGAAAGCGTGGGGAGCAAACAGGATTAGATACCCTGGTAGTCCACGCCGTAAACGTTGCGCACTAGGTGTCGGGAGATTCACCCTCTCGGTGCCGACGCTAACGCATTAAGTGCGCCGCCTGGGGAGTACGGCCGCAAGGCTAAAACTCAAAGGAATTGACGGGGGCCCGCACAAGCGGTGGAGCATGTGGTTTAATTCGATGCGACGCGAAAAACCTTACCTGGGCTTGACATCCGAGGAACCTCTCCGAAAAGGGAGGGTGCCCGCAAGGGAGCCTCGAGACAGGTGCTGCATGGCTGTCGTCAGCTCGTGTCGTGAGATGTTGGGTTAAGTCCCGCAACGAGCGCAACCCTCGTCCTTAGTTGCCATCGGTTCGGCCGGGCACTCTAGGGAGACTGCCGGTGTTAAACCGGAGGAAGGTGGGGATGACGTCAAGTCCTCATGGCCTTTATGCCCAGGGCTACACACGTGCTACAATGATCGGTACAGAGGGCAGCGACACCGCGAGGTGAAGCGAATCCCAGAAAGCCGGTCTCAGTACGGATTGAAGTCTGCAACTCGACTTCATGAAGTTGGAATCGCTAGTAACCGCGGATCAGCATGCCGCGGTGAATACGTTCCCGGGCCTTGTACACACCGCCCGTCACACCACGAAAGCTGCCTGAACCAGAAGTCGGTGACCCAACCCGCAAGGGAGGGAGCCGCCCAAGGTTTCGGTGGTGATTGGGGTGAAGTCGTAACAAGGTAGCCGTAGGGGAACCTGCGGCTGGATCACCTCCTTTCTAGGGAGCGGCGGGTAACCACCCGCCCAACCCATTCAGGTGAAGGTCAGCCGGATAGAGTTCAACTCGCATCCGCGCGGTGCCTGAAACCCGGTTCGTCCGGTAACTCGTTCAATCGGGGGGCATCCTGCTGATCGGGGTCTGTTTGTACCGCGTGCTATTCGATTTTGAGAGACCGGGCCCGACTGGGCCTATAGCTCAGTTGGTGAGAGCGCACGCCTGATAAGCGTGAGGTCGGTAGTTCGACTCTACCTAGGCCCACCGGAATCGCGCCGATCCGGCTCGCTCCGGTGAATCAGAAGGCAAGACAACGCCTCGGGGCTGTAGCTCAGCTGGGAGAGCGCGGGCTTTGCAAGCCTGAGGTCGTCGGTTCGATCCCGATCAGCTCCACCACTGATTGGAACAGTATCTGCGCTGGAGGTCGTGGTTCGCGTTCGCGAGCCCACCAGCGTCCGGTCTTTGAAAACCAAATCGGATCTGGATCCGTGTGTGGCGCGCCACAGCGCGCGAATCGTGCGCTGAGTCTGGCCGTGTCCTAACCAGAAATTCGCGCCTGAGCTCTCGAGCTCCGGCGCAGACGGATTGTGGTCAAGCTGGTAAGGGCAGGCGGTGAATGCCTTGGCGTCAGGAGGCGACGAAGGACGTGGCTAGCTGCGATATGCCTCGGGGAGCTGCTAAGCAAGCTGTGATCCGGGGATTTCCGAATGGGGAAACCCGTCCAGGGTCATGCCTGGACATCCCTCGCTGAATTCATAGGCGAGGAGAAGCAAACCCGGGGAACTGAGACATCTAAGTACCCGGAGGAAGAGAAATCAACCGAGATTCCCTCAGTAGCGGCGAGCGAAGGGGGAACAGCCCAAACCGGCGGGAAGCAATTCCTGTCGGGGTTGTGGGACTCCAATGTGGGACTTCGATGGGTAGCCGAACGGCCTGGAAAGGCCGGCCATAGAGGGTGATGGCCCCGTACGCGAAACCCGAAGAAGCCCTAGGAGTATCCCGAGTACCGCCGGGCACGTGAAACCCGGTGGGAATCTGGGGGGACCATCCTCCAAGGCTGAATACTACCTGACGACCGATAGTGAACCAGTACCGTGAGGGAAAGGCGAAAAGAACCCCGGTGAGGGGAGTGAAATAGAACCTGAAACCGCTTGCCTACAAACAGTGGGAGCCCTATGGCGCCTTCGGGCGCAATGGGTGACTGCGTACCTTTTGCATAATGAGTCCGCGAGTTACTTTCGGCGGCAAGGTTAAGCCGATTAGGTGGAGCCGTAGCGAAAGCAAGTCCGAACAGGGCGTCAAGTCGCCGGGAGTAGACCCGAACCCGAGTGATCTACCCATGGCCAGGGTGAAGCTAGAGTAAAACCTAGTGGAGGCCCGAACCGTAGCAGATTGAAAACTGCCCGGATGAGCTGTGGGTAGGGGTGAAAGGCCAATCAAACTCGGAGATATCTGGTTCTCCCCGAAATATATTTAGGTATAGCGTCGCGTGATCTCCATCGGAGGTAGAGCACTGGATGGGCTAGGGGTCTTACCGGATTACCGAACCCAACCAAACTCCGAATACCGATGAGTGCAGCGTGGCAGTCAGACTGCGGGGAATAACCTCCGTGGTCAAAAGGGCAAGAACCCAGACCGCCGGCTAAGGTCCCCAAGTCCATGCTGAGTGGGAAAGGATGTGGGATCGCTCAGACAACCAGGAGGTTGGCTTAGAAGCAGCCACCCTTTAAAAAGTGCGTAATAGCTTACTGGTCAAGTGAGCCCGCGCCGAAAATTCAACGGGGCTAAGCATGGCACCGAAGCCGCGGATCGCGGGGATCCTCGGATCTCCGCGGTGGTAGGGGAGCGTTCCAGTTGCCTGTGAAGGTCGACCGTGAGGACGGCTGGAGGCCCTGGAAGTGAATATGCGGACATGAGTAGCGATAAAGCGGGTGAAAAACCCGCTCGCCGTAAACCTAAGGTTTCCTGGGTAAAGCTAATCTGCTCAGGGTCAGTCGGTTCCTAAGCCGAGGCCGAAAGGCGTAGGTGATGGAAAACGGGTTAATAGTTCCCGTACCACCGAGCGAGCGCTCGACCGAAGGGGGGACGGAGAAGGGTAGCCGGGCCGGGTGTTGGATGTCCCGGTTCAAGCCTGTAGGCGGGAGGAGCAGGCAAATCCACTCCTCCATTCCAAACGCCGAGAGGTGACGTCGAGAGGCCTAGCCTCACAAAGCCGGTGATCCCATGCTTCCAAGAAAATCCTCGTAGGAAGCTCGTTTGGTGACCGTACCGCAAACCGACACAGGTAGGTGGGGAGAATATCCCAAGGCGCTTGAGAGAACCCTGGTTAAGGAACTCGGCAAATTGGCACCGTAACTTCGGGAGAAGGTGCGCCTCGGCTGGTGAAGAGACTCGCTTTCGGAGCTGGCCGAGGTCGCAGTGAACTGGGGGTAGCGACTGTTTACTAAAAACACAGGACTCTGCGAACTCGCAAAGAGGACGTATAGGGTCTGACGCCTGCCCGGTGCCGGAAGGTTAAGGGAATCTGTTAGTCCCTTCGGGGGCGACGCGGTGAACCGAAGCCCCGGTAAACGGCGGCCGTAACTATAACGGTCCTAAGGTAGCGAAATTCCTTGTCGGGTAAGTTCCGACCTGCACGAACGGCGTAACGACTTCCCCACTGTCTCAACCGGGGACTCAGCGAAATTGACATGGCGGCGAAGATGCCGTCTACCCGCGACTAGACGGAAAGACCCTGTGCACCTTTACTATAGCTTTGCAGTGGAGCTAGGGGCGGTATGTGTAGGATAGGTGGGAGGCTTTGAAGCCGGGACGCTAGTCTTGGTGGAGCCATCCTTGAAATACCACCCTTGTGTGTCTGGAATCCTAACCGCGGCCCGTTAGCCGGGTCCGGGACAGTGCGTGGCGGGTAGTTTGACTGGGGCGGTCGCCTCCTAAAGAGTAACGGAGGCGCACAAAGGTCC
>CAYVQJ010000114.1:0-3618 GCA_964454165.1 uncultured Myxococcales bacterium
TCGGTCACGACCTTCACGATCCGCGGGATCACGTCGCCCGCGCGCTCGACGAACACGGCGTCGCCTGGGCGTACGTCGAGCCGATCGACCTCGTCCTGATTGAACAGCGAGGCATGCGCGACCGTGACTCCGCCGATCCGCACGGGCTCCAGCACTGCGACCGGTGTCAGCACTCCCGTGCGCCCGACGTAGGCCCGGATCTCGCGCACCGTCGTCGTCTCCTGGCGCGCGGGGAACTTGTAGGCGATCGCCCAGCGCGGCGTGCGCTCGAGCTCTCCGATCTCGGCGCGCAGCGCGAAGCTGTCGACTTTGATCACGCTGCCATCGACCTCGAAGGGCAGCCCGTCGCGCGCGCGCTCGAGGTCGCCATGGAACGCGATCGCTCCGTCGATGCCGAGGCTCGTTCCCCTGCGCGCCTGCGGGCGGAAGCCCAGTGCAGCGACGCGCGCGAGCAGCTCGTCGTGCGAGCGCACGCCGAGAGCCTCGGTCCCGCGGCCGACCGCGTACGCCATGAAGTCGAGCGGGCGGGCCGCCGCGACCCTCGGGTCGAGCTGGCGCAGCGTGCCGGCCGTGGCGTTGCGTGGATTGGCGAACGGCTCCTCACCGCGCCGCATGCGCTCCTGGTTCAGCTCCGCGAAGGCGGCGAGCGGCATGAACACCTCGCCACGCACCTCGAGCAGCATGGGCGCCGGTAGCTCCAGCGGAATCGAGCGCACCGTGCGCAGGTTGTGCGTCACGTCCTCGCCCACGAGTCCGTCGCCGCGTGTCGAGCCCACGCGCAGCTTGCCGTCCTCGTAGAGCAGCTCGACGGCGACGCCGTCGTACTTGGGCTCGAAGCTGTACGCGATCGGCTGCTCGCTGCCGAGCAGGCGGCGCAGCCGCCCGTCGAAGGCGCGCACGTCTTCCTCGCTCTGGGCGTTGTCGAGCGAGAGCATCGGGACCGCGTGCGGCACCGGCCGAAAGCCCGCGGCGACCTCGCCTGCGACGCGCTGCGTGGGGGCCATCGGGTCGATCCAGTCCGGATGTCGCCCCTCCAATTCTTGCGCCTCGCGGAACAGCCGGTCGTACTCGGCGTCCGAGATCTCGGGGCTGTCCTGCACGTGGTAGCGCTGGGCGTGGTGGCGGAGGAGTCCGTAGAGCTCCTTCAGGCGCCTCCGCTGGTCAGTCATGTCGTCCTCTCGCGAAAACGGGCATCCATCTTCCGAAAGCCGCCCAAGACTGTCACGAGGCCTCTCGATTCTGTGGGTAGTTCGGGTGCACTTTTGGGTAAGCTCGCAGCCTCGAGGTCCCGATAGGAGGAGCATGCCAACCCCCGAAGGGCGCGCAGGACGTGCCTCGCCAGCCGACACGAGCGCACCCGGGGACGGGCTGCTCGAGTCGCTCGAGGAGGGGGTCGTCGGCCTCGTCGGGTCGCGAATTGGCGCGGTGAACGGCGCGCTGGCGCGCATGGCGGGGCGCGCCCCGGGTGCCCTCGAGGGGCTGCCGCTGCGGGAGCTCTTCAGCACGGCGGAGGGTCGAGCCGTCGACGCGCTCGCGCCCGGAGATGCATGGCGCCTGCGCAACGCGCGCGGTGAGCTGGTTCCGGTCTCGCTGCGCAAGGCCGGGGACGAGCGCTACGTGGTGCTGGACCGCTCGCGCGAGCGGCGGCTCGAGCGCGAGATCTGGCGCCTGTCCGGCGAGCTTCGGCGCGTGGGACGGTCCGAGCCGGGATTCCCCGCGCACGAAGAGGTGCTCGGCATGATCGAGCACGAGATCCGCACCGCGACGACCGTGATCCGCGGCTACACCCGCATGCTGCTCGACGAGCGCACCGGCCCGATCAACGCCGAGCAGCGCGGCTACCTGGTCGAGTCGCGCCGCGGCACCGAGCGCATCAGCACGCTGCTCGACAACCTGCTCGAGCTGGCGTCGCTCGAGTGCCAGCCCGGGCTGCGCGTGGTGCGACGCCCTGCCGCACTGAACGAGATCGTGCAGCAGGCTCTGTTGCAGGCCCGGCCTCTGCTCGCCGAACGCGGGCTAGTGCTCGACGCGCGGCTCGACGCGGCTCCGGACGAGCTCTCCGCGGACGTCGCGCGGCTGCAGCAGGTGGTGCTCAATCTGCTCGCGAACGCCGTGAAGTTCGCGCCCGAGGGCACGACGGTGCAGGTCGTTACGGCGCGCGCCGCGGACACGCTCGAGCTGTGCGTGATCGACGCCGGTCCCGGCGTGGTCGCGGACGAGGTCGAGCACATCTTCCGGCCCTTCGTTCGGGGCAAAGCGGCGGCGGCCGCGGGCGCCGCGGGCGTGGGGCTCGGGCTCTCGATCTGCCAGCGCATCGTGCTTGCGCACGGCGGGGCGATCGAGGCGGTGCCCGACGCGGGTCAGGGGATCTTCCGGGTGCGCCTGCCGCGCGCGGAAGGGTAGGGGGGAGTCTTGTCGAAGGTCCGAGGCAGCCCGCGCACCGTGCCGCGTCGCCGGCTGGTGCTCGTCATCGACGACGCCGAAGGCATCCGCACCTATCTAAAGAATCTGCTGCCGATGAAGGGCTACGAGGTGCAGCTCGCCGAGGACGGCCGCAAGGCCGTCGCCCTGCTCGAGGGCGGCGCCAATCCCGACGTGATCATCCTCGACGTGATGATGCCCGGCATGGACGGCCTCGCCGCGCTGCGCGCGATCAAGCAGCTCCGCCCCGGCGTGCCCGTGATCATGCTCTCGGTCGTCGGGAAGGCATCCACCATCGTAGAAGCGATGGCGCTGGGCGCCGCCGACTACCTGAACAAGCCGTTCGAAGAAGAGGAGCTCGAGATCGCGCTGCAGCGCGTGCTCGAGACCGAGAGCCTGCGGGCGGAGCGCGAGGAGCTGCGCTCGCGGCTGCGGGCCCAGGAGGAGCGCTCCGCCGAGGAGTTCCTGTGGGCCTCCGACAAGCTCGCGCGCATCAAGGAAGTCCTGGAGCAGGTCGCGGACGCGGACGTGACCGTGCTCATTCACGGCGAGAGCGGCGTGGGCAAGGAGGTCGTCGCGCGCACGCTGCACCAGCTCTCGAATCGCCGCGATGAGCACTTCGTCAAGGTGAACTGCGCGGCGCTGCCCGAGGAGCTGCTCGAGAGCGAGCTGTTCGGCTACGAGCGCGGCGCGTTCACGGGCGCGACCGGGCGCAAGGCCGGCAAGTTCGAGCTCGCCAACTCCGGCTCCATCTTCCTCGACGAGATCGCCGAGATGAGCCCGCCGCTCCAGGCCAAGCTGCTGCAGGTGCTGCAGGACGGCGAGTTCTCGCCGCTCGGCAGCCAGCGCGACGTGCGCGTCGACGTGCGCGTGATCGCCGCGACCAACCGCAACCTCGAGGAGATGGTCGCGCGCGGCGCGTTCCGCGAGGACCTGTTCTACCGCCTGAACGTGGTCAACGTCTGGGTCCCGCCGCTGCGCGAGCGGCGCGACGAGATCCCGGTGCTGATCGAGCACTTCTTGCGCATCTACACCGCCAAGTACCAGCGCGAGCTGCGCCCGCTGTCCGAGCGCCTGATGCGCGCCTTTATGGAGTATCCCTGGCCCGGCAACGTGCGCGAGCTCGAGAACATGGTGAAGCGCGTCGTGGTGCTGCAGAGCGAGGACGCGATCGCGGACGAGATCCTCGGCGCGCCG
>CAYVQJ010000115.1:0-62004 GCA_964454165.1 uncultured Myxococcales bacterium
GGAGGCAGCGTGCACGGCAGCCACGGCGAGCAGACCGGCGTCTACTACCTGCCCGACCACCTCGGCTCGACGCGCGCCGTGGTCGACCTGTACGGCGCCGTCCTCGAGACCCGCGACTACGACCCCTGGGGCAACAGCATCGGGCACACCGGCAGCTACTCCCTGAAGCACCGCTTCACGAGCCAGCCGATCGCCGAGGTCGACGCCTCCAGCGGCTACGGCCTCCACAACTACGGCGCCCGCTTCTACGACCCCAAGTGGGGGAGGTTTGTCTCGGCGGATGAAGTCGTACCGAGGTTCGACTCGAAGGGGACGCAGCGATTCGCGTACGCCGACAACGGACCCACGTGGCGAGTCGACCCAACCGGGCACTGCTCCAGCATCATCTGCCCGCCTCCTCCCGTGCCGCCCGGGGTTCCGAATTGGCTGTCAATCTGCGCAGAACGCGGGGATCCGGACGTCGACGCGCCGAACTTCGACGCGACTATGAGTGGCATCCACAACGCCGAGATCATTTGGAGCAACGCAGCAATCGGCGGTGTGGCAGCATCGGCCTCGCTCGATGTGAGTTCACTTCTCGACGCGACTCAAATGGGCCTCAACCTCGCGTCCGTCGCCATGGACACGACGGCCGTCGGAGCGATCGGGAGTTGGATTCCTGATCTCGCCAACGCCGGAATCTCTGCCGTTCGCGGAGACTGGGCAGGCGCGGGGATGTCCACGCTCGCGGCGGTTCCGTTCCTCGGCCTAGCTGCGAATAGCGCCAGGATCGCGACGAACCCGATCAGCAAGCGAATTGCGAGCGAAGCTGCGCTCTCAGAGATACTCAGCGGGCGCGGGACTGTTATCGCAGGTGCGGGAAATCGACGGGCGATAGACGAGATCGGAAGATTGGTCCGTGACTACGGCGGGACCGCGGAGCAGTGGCAGAAGATCGTAAGTGACGCGTACCACGTAGCCGACGGGACGATTGTTTCGGTGCATGCCTACCGAAACAAGATATCGGGGCTCACGGTGGAACTAAAGCAAAAGCTGGACGACTGGTGGATGAAGTGAATGAAGTGGAGGGCCGCACCGCGCGTAAGCGTGTCGTACACGTCGCGAAGGCGGTGATGGCAGGCACGGCTGATCTTCTGGACGCGTGCCGAGAGATCGTCAGCGCACGTGCTGGCCTATCGCATCCGGAGATCATGGATGAAGATCTGCTCGTATTCGTGGGCGTCGAGTCCGATCTGGACGACGTTCCCTCGGGATCAGCGCGGTTGTTATGGGAGCCGCAAGCGTTGGCTGCGAAGGAGCAGAGGAGCGCCGAATATCTCTCGCGCGCAAGGCCGGAGATAATGAGAGCCTGTGTTCGGCTGATCAAGAAGTGGGGCTAGTCGCCGGTGAGCTTCCTGAAGCGCATGCGGTGCGGTGTTTCGGCACGTGCGCCTCGCGGTAGAGCACGCGGTAGCCCGCACGCAGCACGGCGTGGCCGAGCGCCTGCGCGAGGTGGCTCTTGCCGCTGCCGGGCGGACCGAGCAGCTGCAGGTCCTCGCGCCGGTCGATGAGCCGCCGGTGGCGAGCTCGAAGACGGTGGCGCGCGGGATCTTGCGATTGAACTCGAAGTCGAACTGGTTGAGGGTGCGCGCATCGCGAAAGCGCGCCTGCTTGATGCGCCCTTCGATCGGGCGATCGGCGCGGCGGGCGAGCTCGTCGGAGACGAGCGCCGAGCGGAAGTCGATCCGGGCCAAGCGCTCTGACTTCGCATGCAGGATGCGAGTCTCCAGCCCGGCGGCCATGCCGCCGAGGCGGAGCTGGTTGAGGGCCTTGGAGAGCTCGATGAGGTTCATGGATCCTCCCGGGTGATGCGGTCGATGTGGTCTCGGTACTCGGTGAGCCGACGGATCAGCGGGTCGACCTGGCGCAGCTCGAGGGGCGGTGCGGGTCGGCGCTCGAGGTAGCGGCGCACGAAGCGGTAGCTCGGGACGCCGAGCTCGAGCGCGGCGGCGCAGGCGTCGTCGACGGCGGAGGCGCCGTGCTTGCGCGCGAGCGCGAGCACGCCCTGGATCCTGCGCACGCCGGGCTCGCGCTCGCGCCGGAAGATCTCGTCGTACAGCGCTCCGACGTGGCGACCGACGCGGGCGGCGCGCGCCAGCAGCTGGCTCGTCTGCGGCAGCGTGCGTCTGGAGCGATCGCGCTCGTCGATGCGGTGGCGACCCCGCTCGGAGCGCAGATGCTCGGCGTGATCCTCGACAGCAACATCACCACCGACGGCGCGGGGAACACCTCCGCGCGTACGCGCGGGGTGACGCAGACCTTCACCTGGAACGCCCAGAACCGGCTCTACAAGATCGAGGGCTACAACCTGATCGAGAGCTTCTTCCTCTCTTACGACGCCTTCGGACGCCGCGTGCACCAGCAGATCTCGGGCGGGAGCACGCCGACCGAGCTCTTCTACGTCGGCGCCGACTTCGAGTACGACAAGACGCTGCAACAGTCGAACCTGTTCTTCTTCGTCGGCGGCCAGCGCATCGCGAGCATCGCGAGCTTCGGCAACTACTACGCGGGCGCCGGCTGGACGGCCTGGGACGACTTCGGCTGGCGCGTGGGACCGCCGCTAGCGGGGCTGGTCGTGCTCCTCGGGCTCGCCGGGGTCGCCGTGCTGGCGACGCGCCGCCGACCGGCGTGGCTCGCCGGTGCGGGCGCGGGGTTCCTCGGCGCCGGTATCCTCCTGCTGCCGATTCCCGCCAGGACCGGAGGCGGCGGCGGAGGCAGCGTGCACGGCAGCCACGGCGAGCAGACCGGTGTCTACTACCTGCCCGACCACCTCGGCTCGACGCGCGCCGTGGTCGACCTCTACGGCGCCGTGCTCGAGACGCGGGACTACGACCCCTGGGGCAACAGCATCGCCCACACCGGCACCTACTCCCTGAAGCACCGCTTCACGAGCCAGCCGATCTCCGAGGTCGACGCCGGCGGGGGCTACGGCCTCCACAACTACGGCGCCCGCTTCTACGACCCCAAGTGGGGGAGGTTCGTCTCGAGCGACGAGATGGTCGAGGGGTTCGACTCGCAGGGGATCAACTCCTTCGCGTATGTTCGGAGTCGTCCGACTTCCCTCCTGGATCCCACGGGCAATATGGTGTGCTGCTCTGTTTGGGACATGTGGTTTTACTCTGGAGCATCTTGGCATCGGCCAAGCTCCGATATCTATCAGATGTTGGAGTTCAAAGCGGGAAAGCAGGCTCACGCTGAAGCTGAAATTAGGCAGGGTGAAGGAAGCGACGCGGTAGTCCGAGCTCAGCTAAAGGCCGAGAACATCACCCTAGAGAAAATCCTGGCAGCGAATCGGGCCGCCGCTCATGGCATCGATCCAATCACCGTCGGCGTCCAAAGTGGAACTACGACGGTGGCTGGCGACGCCGGGGCCGACGTCACGATCTTCTCCGGCGTTGAGATCTCAGGTGAGGGAGTTCAAGATGGCGGTGCCGTCGTTACGTTCAGTGGCATCGGCGAGATCTCTGGTCTAGAAGCCGATGCGGACACCTTTGTACTCACTGTCTTCAGAGGCGAGATCGAAGACTTTGCGAGCTTCACGGTCTGGGACATCAGCATAGGAGCTACCTTCAGAGTATACATATCACCCGAGGGTCGGTTCAGCGGTCTAGGCGTTGGAGTTGGTCCCGGATATGGTGCCTCAAAAACTCGCTCCGCAGCGGGATACTTCCGAACGCAGCAGAGTGGTGAAGGAACTACTCCTAGGCGTGAGCGAAGATAGTGCGTGGTCTTCTTGCACAACCGGCCGCACTGATGCGACGCAACGTGCCCTTCGGGCGAGAGGTCGAGACCAATGGCGTACTTGGTTGTCATCCTATTCGGATCACTAACCTTCGCAGCTGCCTTCTACTATCTGGATGCGCTACGTCGAGTTCGGCCCGAGTCAGGGAAGCGACACATCTTGCCCGGAAATCTCCTTTGGGCGGGGAGATATCTGACCGAACAGGGTATTCGATCTCGGCGGCGCGCCATGCTGCTTTGGCTTCTGGCTGTCGTGGTCGCGGTCGTGTACGTATTCTTTGGAGACTCGACTACGTGGTCTTGAACGATCGAGAGCGCGCCGACGAGTTTCCGGGCAGATCTTGCGTCCTTCGCCGGTGGATCACTTGACGGAGGTTAGATTTCCCGGTCACGAGCCGATTGGCTCGTCGAGATACCGCCGCGTGTCGCTAGCTGTGCAGCACTTCAATCCGGACTGAGGAAGATTGCGATGGTGCCGAGTGTGAGCGAGAGGACGCCGAGTGTCGCTAGGATGAGCCATTCCCTTGAG
Organism: uncultured Myxococcales bacterium; assembly: GCA_964454165.1. Classification (GTDB taxonomy): domain Bacteria; phylum Myxococcota_A; class UBA9160; order SZUA-336; family SZUA-336; genus CAYVQJ01. Next base: position 4,310 of record CAYVQJ010000115.1, read on the forward strand.
TTTAGGTCTCCAAATGAGAATGCGAACGGGACGAGGCGGGACCAAGCTGACTTCCCGAGGCGGCGATAGTGAAGCGCGATCAGGACGTTGGCGCCGATCAACCAGGTGGCCGCCGCCAGCCCCAGCAAGACGAGCTGTGGCCCAGGCATTGCGACGAGCACGTTGAACGTGTCGGACAGGCCGGACGACTCCAGCTGGTTCACGTCGGCTAGCTAAGCTAGCAACTCTAGGCTGCAGAGCGTGTGCCCAGTGGATGAGCCGATCCGGGTGGCCCGACGACATCGCGCTTCGCTTCACCGCAAAGTGGCTCGAGCGCATGGCCGCCAGAATGGGGCCTTGGAGCGCGAGGCATTGCGACCGCGGCGAAGGCAAGCCACCGGCCTCTAAAAGGCTGCCATGATCGTCTCGCGCCAGTGACGATCTAGGGCGGGTCGACCGGAAGCGCTTGCCCAGCAGTCTCCGGTCCACACTGTCGATGGCGAACGAGAACACTTCGGCGCGCGAGCGCGCCGACACGCGGATCGGCTGGGCGGCGCCTCACGGCGCCGAGACCAGCTCGAAGAGGTCGCCGGCGCGGGGCTCGCCGGGCTTGGGGAAGTCGAGCTTGTCGCCGTAGGCGGCGAGGTCCTGCGCGTACTTCTCGGGGTAGCGCTGTGTGACGCGGTCCCAGAGCGCGGGGTCGGTCACGCGCGAGGCGCGCACCGGGTAGAGCTTGCCGGCGAGGCCGATCCGGCCGTGGGGGTCGGCGTCGAGGTTCGCGACCCAGCGTTTGGGGCGCGGGCGGAAGTCCGTCGCGACGAACAGGCGCCCGTCGAGCGACACCGTCCACACGGTGACCGAGTGCCAGCCCCACCACGCCTTGGTCTCGAGCTGCGCCTGGGGAATCGCGTCGCTGAAGGACCAGTCCGCGACGGGCGTTGCGACGGTCTGGCCAGAGAGGCGCCAGCCGGCGCGGGTCTCGCTCGGGTTCCAGCCGATCCGGTCGCAGCCCGCGAGCAGGAGCGCGAGCACGAGCAGTGGTTCAGGCCGCATTCGCATGGGCCGAACCATAACGAGCGCCTCGTCCGTTGCTAGCTTCCCGCCAGGAGTCGCCCGCATGAACCCCCGCATGATCCTGTTCGCGGCGATCTTCGCGGCGCCACCGTTCGCCAAGAAGTGGCTCCTGCGGCGCTTCTGCGGCGCGCGCATCGGGCGCGGCGTCAAGCTGGGCTGGTTCTCGGCGGTGGTGGGCTCGAGCGTCGACCTCGGTGACTACTGCAACCTGTCGCCCTTCTCGCTCGTCTGGTCCGACGCGGGGGTCGCGATCGGCAGCTACTCGGAGATCAGCGCGTTCGTGCTGGCCTACGGCTCCGGGCGCTTCCGCATCGGCTCGCAGTGCTACGTCGGCCCGATGTCGATGATCAACACGACCGAGGACGTGACGTTCGGCGACGTGGTCGCCATCGGCCCGCGCTCGATGATCTTCACGCACGGCTCGTACCTGCCCTACACGGAGGGCTACTGGGTGCGCTTCGCGCCGGTGACGATCGGCAGCAAGGTGTGGCTGGCGGCGGGCGTGTACGTCTCGCCGGGGGTGCGCGTCGGCTCGAACGTGTTCGTGCACCCGCGCTCGCTGCTCGCGTCCGACGTGCCGGACGGCTCGATCATGCAGGGCAACCCCGCGGTCGAGGTCGACCGCATGGAGAAGCTGCAGCGCGAGATGAACCCGCGCCGCCTCGAGCGCGCGATCGGCCAGGTGCTCGACCACTTCTCCGAGGTGTGGCCCGCGCTCGGGCGCGGCGTGCGGCTCGAGGCCAAGGACGAGCGCGGCTACTTCTTCCGCTATCGCGGCCGCCGCTGGCGCGTCGAGGCGCTCGGCGCCGACGATCCGCTCGAGCTCGAGGCGCGCCGGCGCGGCGCGGATCGCCTGATCGTGGTGGCGCCGCACGCCAAGGACTGGGACGCCGTGCCGCCCTGGGCGCACGTGTTCGACCTCGAGTCGATGTCGACCGACGCCTCGCACGATCCGCTGCACGAGGCGATCTTCCGCTTCATGAACTGGTACTACGGGATCAAGTTCAGCTACCGCGACCCGGCAGCGCGGCGCTAGATGGCGGCCGAGCTCTCGCTGTCGGTCGATCTCGACGGGATCCATCACCACCTGCAGGGCTATGGCGTCCAGGCCGAGCGCGCGCAGGTGTCTCCGATCTACACGCTCGCGGTGCCGCGCTTCCTGGACCTGTTCGCGCGCGTCGGCGCGCCTGCGACCTTCTTCTCGATCGTGGAGGACGCGGACGCGAACGCGCCGGTGCTGCGCGACGCCGTCGCGCGCGGGCACGAGGTCGGGAGTCACAGCCTGACGCACACGCTGCCGTTCGGAACGCTCCCCGACGCCGCCCTCGAGCGCGAGGTGCGCGGCTCACGCGACGCTCTCGAGCAGGCGCTCGGCTCGCGCGTGGTCGGCTTCCGCACGCCCGGCTGGGACGTCTCGCCGCGCGTGCTCGCCGCGATCGAACGCGCGGGCTACGCCTACGACTCGTCGGTGTTCCCGTCGCCGGCCCAGCTCGCGGCGCAGCTCTCGATGTGGTGGCGGCTCGGGCGAAGCGGCGGCGTCAGCCCGTCCGCGCTGCGCTTCGCCTTCTCGCGGCGGCTGCCGCACCGGCGCGGCGGCCTCTGGGAGGTTCCCGTCGCCGTCACGCGCTGGCTGCGTCTGCCCTACTACCAGACGCTCGACTTCATCCTGGGCGAGCGCGTGTTCGATCGTCTCGGAGCAGTGCTCGCGCGCGGCGGTGATCCCGTCCAGTTCGCGCTGCACGGGATCGACCTGCTCGAGCCCGCGGAGATCGACCCGCGCCTGCACGCGCACCCGGGCGCGCGGCTCTCGCTGGCGCACAAGACCGAGCGCATCGTGCGGACGCTCTCGCGCTGGATTCAGACGCACAAGCCGGTGCGGCTCGCAGATCGCTACGGAACCGGGAGCGCGCGATGAGCCGCGTCGGCATCGTCGGAGCGGGCACGCTCGGGCTCACGCTGGCGTGGCGGCTGGCGCAGGCAGGCGAGCGCGTCGTGGTGTTCGAGGGTGCGCGCCAGCCGGGCGGGCTCGCAACGTGGTTCGACTACGGCGACTTCGTCTGGGACCAGTTCTACCACGTGATCACGCCGGGAGACACGGAGCTGGTCGCGCTGATCGAGGAGCTCGGGCTCGGCCCTGCGCTGCAGTGGCGGCCGACGCGCATGGGGTTCCTGTGGCGCGGGCGACACCTGTCGATGTCGAGCTACCGCGAGTTCCTGACGTTCCCGGCGCTCTCGCTCTGGAGCAAGTTCCGGCTCGGCCTCGGCCTGCTCTACGCGGCGCGCATCCGCAACGTCGAGCCGCTGGAGCAGGTTCCGGCGTCGAGCTGGATCCCGCGCGTGTTCGGCCAGGCGGTGTGGCGCACCACGTGGGAGCCGCTGCTTCAGAGCAAGTTCGGCCCGCTGGCGGCGCGCGTGCCGGCGTCGCTCATGGTCGCGACGATCCGCCGCAACGTGGACATGCGCTCGAAGACCGACGGCTCGGAGCGCCTCGGCTACCTGCAGGGCTGCTACCGCTCGTTCTTCCAGCGCCTGGTCGAGCGCATCCAGGAGAAGGGCGGCGAGGTGCGGCTCGGCTGCGGCGTGGAGGCGAGCCGCGGCGAGCCCGGAGTGGCCGAGATCGAGACGTCCGCAGGGGTAGAGCGCTTCGACCGCGTGATCTCGACCGTGCCCAACCCGCTCTTCCGCAAGCTCGCGAGCAGCGTCCCGGGGCTGCCGGCCGAGACGCACGCCGAGCCGGCGTTCCTGGGCGTGGTGTGTCTCGCACTGGTGCTGCGGCGCTCGCTCTCGCCGTTCTACGTGACCAACCTGATCGACCGCGACCTGCCCTTCACCGGGATCGTCGAGTACACGGCGCTCGCCGACACCGCCCACCTGGGCGGACACCATCTGGTGTTCCTGCCGCGCTACGAGCCGCCCGACTCGGGCTGGTTCGAGCGCAGCGACGCCGACCTGCTCGAGACCGCCTTCACCGGCCTGGACCGGGTCTGGCCCGGCATCCGCGCGCAAGTCGTGAGCGCCCGGGTCCACCGAGCCCGCCGCGTGCAGGCGATCTGGCTGCCGGGCACACGCCCGCGGCTGGAGCCGCTGTCGAGCACAGTGGCGCCGGTGGAGTCCCTGACCGCCGAGCTGGTCGGCCTGGACACGCTCAACAACAACGCGATCGTGCGCCTGGTCAACGCGCACGCGCCCCGCATCCTGTCGCGCCTCCAAGTCTGAGCTGCGCGCGCTTTGCGCTTGCCTGCTATTGTGGCCGCGCTGGCGGGGGCCTTAACGGGGCCTCTTTCCAAGCCGGTCCGGTGTTTCCGCTTGGACGGGCGTTGCGGAAGCCGGGGGGAGCGCTGGGTCCCCGTGGGGTGAATGCGCCCAACAAGAAGGAGGTGGTCCGGTGCAGCAATCCACAACGGTGACACGTGAGGTGGTGACCGACTAGGTCAACTCCGTCGCCAACGGTGGGAGTGCACTGGTCGACCCAGGCACCACCGGACCCCGAGGACCCGTTCCCGTCACCGGGCGGGCGGCCGCTCCGGCGGTCGCAGACTCCTCGGGGTTTTTTGTGTGAGGGCATGGACTTCATCGGACGCTGCCGCGAGCTGTTCGCCCTGCATCGAAGAGACGCCTTCGACGGAGCGATCCACGTGCCGTCGCTGAGCGCCTACCCGTGCCTGTTCGCGTGGGACTCCGGCTACCACGCGCTGGCGCTGCGTCACTTCGATCCCGCGGCGGCGCAGCTCGAGCTCGTCACGCTGTACCGCGCCAACCGCCTGGAGAGCGGCGCGCTGTCGCACGAGCGGCCGCTCGCGGGCAACGACGAGCGCACACGGCGCGTGGTCTCGACGCTCGGCCCGCTGTACCGCGAGGACGGGCGCTCGTGGCTGATCGATCCGCCCGTCGCCGCGTACGCGGCGGGACAGCTCGCGATGCAGCTCGGCGCGCCGGCTCGGCCGCTGCTCGCCGACGCGACGCTTCACCTCGACGCCGTGTGGTCGCAGCGCTTGCCTCCGGATACGGGACTGCCGGTGATCCTGCACCCGCTCGAGTCCGGCACCGACGGCAGTCCGCTGTTCGACGAGCTGGTCGAGGCCACCTCGCTCGACGACTGGCGCGACGAGATCGCGTCGCTCACGCGCTCGGCGGTCGCCTGTCGCTTCGAGCCGGAGCGCGCGCTTCGAGCTGGTCACGCCTTCGTGGTCGAGGATCCCGTGTTCTGCGGCTGGTTCCTGCTGGCACTCGAGGCCGTGGGCGCGGCGTGGGAGAAGCTCGGGGACGCGCGCGCGACGCAGAAGCTCAAGATCCGTGCCGACATGCTCGCCGAGGCGATCCTCGAGCGGCTGTGGTGGGACGCGGAGCAGGTCTTCGCGGGATTCGACCGGCGCCGCGGCGCCCCGCTGCAGGCCGTGACCGCGGGCGGGCTCGTGCCCTGCGCGTCGCGCACGCTCGGCAACGACCCGCGCGTGCGCCGCGCGCTCGACCGTCATCTGGTGCCGGGGACGACTCGGCTCTGGGGCGCGAAGGGGATCTCGTACAACCCGATCGTCGCCGAGCGCCCGCTCGCGGCCGACGAGCCGCTCTGGCGCGGCAACGCGATCTGGGCCGCCGCGCAGTACTGGTGTCACCTCGCGCTGGTGCGCGCCGGCCGCACGTCCGAGGCGCGCGTGGCGCGGCTGCAGCTCGAGGAGCTGGTCGAGACCGAGGGTTTCCGCGAGTACTACGATGCCGTCACCGGCGCGGGTCGCGGCGCCGGCCGCGAGCACGGCTTCACCTGGCCCGCGCTCGCGCTCGAGATGGCGGCCGCGGAGGGCTCTGCATGAATCCCTGGGAGCGCTTCGTCGTCCCGCGCCTGATCGAATGGGGCTGCGGCCAGCTCGCGGAGCAACGCGTGCGCGCGCTGGCGCCGGTGCACGGCGACGTGCTCGAGATCGGCTTCGGCACCGGGCTGAACCTGCCGCATTACCCGGCGGGCGTGCGCTCCGTCGTCGGGCTCGATCCGCTCGACGCGCTGCGCGAGCGCGTGGACGAGCGCATCGCGCGCGCGCCCTTCCCCGTCGAGCGCGTGATCGCCCCCGCGGGCGCGTCGCTTCCCTTCGACGCGGGCCGCTTCGACTGCGTGGTCACCACGTGGACGCTGTGCTCGATCCCCGATCCCGTCCCCGTGCTCGCCGACGCGCGCCGCGTGCTCAAGCCCGGCGGCCGCTTCGTGTTCGTGGAGCACGGGCGCAGCGACGACGCGCGCACCGCGCTCTGGCAGACGCGCGTCACTCCGGTGTGGCGGCGCATCGCTGGCGGCTGCCGCCTCGACCGCCCGATCGACGAGCTCGTCCGCAAGTCCGGCTTCGCTCGCACCCACCTCGACCGCTTCCGCATCGACGGCGCCCGCATCTTCACCGAGATGTACGCCGGCGTCGCGTTTGTCGGCTAGGAGTCTGACCCAAGACTGAGCGCGGACCGCAAGCGCGAAGCGCGCGCAGCGAGGCGAAGCCGAGCGGAGGCGTAGGCGCGGCTGCGCCGCGCCGTACACGCACGGGCTAGCGGCCCTCGGGGCGAACGGCCTCGACGACCAGCAGCAGAGGGCGGTCGCCGTACTTGCCCGCCCACGCGATCTCCTGGACGAGCGGCGCGTCCGCGGCGTACTGGCTCCAGCGCAGCTCGCGGAAGCCGGCGCGCTCGATGTGCTCCAGGTAGTCGTCCACGCTGTACGGCTCCGCGCCCAGGCGGTACTCCACGCCTTCGCGCTCGAAGTTCGCCTCCACGCCCGCCGTCGCCAGCGCCGGGTGGAACGCGGAGAACGCGAGACGCCCGCCCGAGCGCAGCACGGCGAATGCCTCGCGGAACAGCGTGCGCAGGTCGCGCAGGTGCTCGGAGACCAGCGCGCACAGGAAGCCGTCGAAGCGCTCGCGGCGCAGCGGCAGCTCGCGCTCGAGATCGGCCTGCGCCAGCGGAACGCCGGGCAGCGCGCGCCGGGCGACGCGGAGCATCCCGCGCGAGAAGTCCAGTCCGACGGCGGAGCTCCCCGTCTCGACGATGCGCCGCAGATTTCCGCCTGTGCCGCAGCCGGCATCGAGGATCCGCTCGCCCCGTAGCGGCCGCAGATGCCCGAGTGTGTGCCGGCGATCGAGCGCGACCACTGGATTCGCCGTCGCGTCGTACGCCTCCGCCCAGAGGTCGTACCCCTCGCGCACACCCGGACGCTCCAACCGCGTTGCCACGGCCCACACCATAGCCGCGCGGCACCGCGACTCGCCCCGGGGCGAGTTCAAGTGTACGCGCGTTCACTCCCGACCCAAGGGCCGCTTGGCTGCTGCTATCGCCTCGAGCAAGCGGATGCCGCGCTGCAACAGCAGCGCATCGCGGACGGAGCCTTGTCGGGAGAACCGCACGAGATCTCCCTCGAACCGGATTAGGCAGCGAAACCAGAGGTGCGCCGCTTGCACTTCGGGCGCAACAAGACGGCCGCCGCGCTCACGCGGGAATCGCCATCCCCTTCTGCACGGCGGGGCGCGCGGCGATGCGGTCGAGCCACTCGGCGACGGGCTTGCGATCCATCAGCATCGGCGCCTTGAAGGCGTGGAGCGGCTGCAGCCACGGGTAGTGCATGATGTCGCCGATCGAGTACTCGCGCGCCAGGTAGGGGCGGCCGTCGGAGAGGATGCGCTCCAGTACACCGCAGAGGCGGCTGATCTCGTCGCTGAAGAGCTTGAACATCTCGGCGTTGCGCTCGGCCTCGGGTTTGCGCACCTGCGCTCCGAAGCGGCCCATGTTCGGGCCGATGCCGCCGGTCTGGAAGAAGGCGTACTGGATCGCCTCGGTGCGACCCGCGGGTGACGCCGGCAAGAGCTTGCCGTGCTTCTCGGCCAGGTGGAGCAGGATCGCCCCGGACTCCCAGATCGTGAGCCCGTCGTCGGTGAGCACAGGGATTTTGTGGTTGGGGTTCAGCTTCAGGAACCAGTCTTCCCTTTGCTCGTTCTTGCCGAGGTCGACCTTGCGCACCTGGTAGGGCACGCCGAGCTCCTCGAGCGCGATCGAGATCTTGCGGCCGTTCGGGGTCGCAGCGGTGTAGAGCGTGATCAAGCGGACCTCCTTGCAAGGGTGGCCACGTTACCACTAGGCTCGGTTCCAGATACTGAGGCGACGTCCCGTATGTTGGAACCGCAGCCAAGCATCGAAAAGGCCCTCGACGTGCTGCACCACCTGCACGGCCAGGGGCGTCCGTGCGGGCCGAGCGAGATCGGGCGCGCGCTCGACCTGCCGCGCTCGACGGTGCACCGCCTGCTGGCCGCGCTCGGGCGCCGCGGCTTCGTGGAGAGCGACGCGCGCGGGCAGTACCGGCCCGGGATCGTCCTGGTTGCGCTCGGCGTCGGCGTGCTCTCGCGCGAGCCCGTGGTCGTCGCGGCGCGGCCGATCCTGGAGCGCGAGGCCGAGGCCGTGGGCGAGACGATCTTCCTGGCCGCCGCGCGCGCCGGGAAGCTCTACGTGCTCGACAAGGAAGAGGGCAATGGCTTCCTGCGCGCGTCGCCGAAGATCGGCGCCGAGATCCCTGCGCATGCGACGGCGATCGGGAAGATCTGGCTCGCGTTCGCCCCGGAGCGAGTCGACGCGGTGAGGCACTCGGCGTTCACGCCGCGCACGCGCAGCGGACCGGCGCTCGAGCGCGAGCTCTCGCGCGTGCGCGCGCAGGGCTGGGCGGAGAACCGCGACGAGTGGATCGCCGGCCTGACCGGTGTGGCGGCGCCGGTCGTGGTGGACGGCGTGCTCGCGGCAGCGATCGCCATCTCTGGCGCGAGTGCGCGCTTGCGCGAGCCACGGCGGCTCGCGCCCCGCATCGTTGCCGCCGCGCGCGACGTGGCGAGGCGACTCGAAGGGAGGAGCTCATGAAGGTCTGGCTCGACGGTGTGATCGTGGACGGCGCGGAGGCGCGCATTCCCGTCACGGATCACGGTCTGCTCTACGGCGACGGCGTGTTCGAGGGCATCCGCGCCTACGCGCGCCGCGTCTTCCGGCTCGACACGCATCTGGAACGTCTGGCGGTCTCGGCCGCGGCGATCGGGCTCGAGATTCCCGGCGGGCTGGCGCGTGTTCGCGCGGTCGTGCTCGACACGCTGCGCGCGCTCGGCGCCGACGACGCGTACGTGAGACTGGTGATCACGCGCGGCTCCGGTCCGCTCGGCGTCGATCCCACGACCTGCCCCGAGCCGCGCCTGATCTGCATCGCCGACCAGATCCAGCTCTACCCGCCCGACCTCATGCGCCGCGGGCTCGACGTGGTGACGGTCAGCATGCGCCGTCCCGCCTCCGATGTGCTCGATCCGCGCGTCAAGAGCCTGAACTACCTGAACTCGGTCCTGGCCAAGCTCGAGGCGCGGCGGCGCGGCGCGGACGAGGCGCTGCTGCTCAACGCGTCGGGCGCGATCGCAGAGGCCGCGGTCGCGAACGTCTTCGTCGTGCGGGGCGGCGTGCTGCGGACACCGCCGGCGACGGATGGCGCCCTCGAGGGCGTGACCCGCGACAGCGTGCTGCGCCTCGCCGGCTCGCTCGGCATCGACGCGCGCGAGCAGACACTCGGCCGTGTCGATCTGCTCGGCGCTGACGAGGCCTTCCTGACCGGTACAGGCGTGCGCATCGTCCCGATCCGCTCGCTCGACGGCGCCCGGCTGCGCACGGCCGTCCCGGGACCGCTCACCGAGAAGCTCAGCGCCGCCTTCGCCGACTACGCGCGCACGGAAGGCGTGCCGTTCTGAGGGACTAACCGTTCTCGACGTGATCGCCGGGGCGGAGGCCCGTACGCTCGGCGTAGGACTTCGCGGGCTCCTTGGGGCCATCGCCGCGGACGCGTGCTGCGCGCAGCACGCCGCCGCGCAGGGCGAGGCGCAGGCCGTCGGCGTCTATCGCCAGGACTGTTCCCGCGGGCGCGTCGCTCGTCGCGCCCGGCTCGAGGCGCGCGTCGAACAGGCGCAGCAGTGCGCCGCGGATGCGCACGAAGGCGCCGGGCTGGGGATCGCAGCCGCGCGCCAGCCGGTCGATCTCGAGGGCGGAACGCGCGAGGTCGATGCGCGCGACCGCGTCATCGACGAGTCCCTGATGCGACGCGCGTGACTCGTCCTGGGCGCGTGGTGCTGCGCGGCCCGTGTCCACGAGTCGCACCGCCTCGCCGATCGCGTCCAGGCCGAGCGCGTAGAGCTTCTGGAAGTAGAGCGTGCCCGCGGTGTGGTGCGGCTCGATCGCGACTCCACCCTTCTGCACCACGATCGGGCCGGTGTCGGCTCCCTCGTCGGGGACGAAGACGGTGACGCCGGACTCGCGCTCGCCGAGGATGATCTGCCAGGCGAGCGCCGCGCCGCCGCGGTACTTCGGCAGCAGCGACGGGTGGAAGCACAGGCTCCGGTGCTTGGGCGCGTCGGTGATTGCCTGCGGGATGAAGGCGGTCACGAACGCCAGCACGTTCAGGTCCGCGCCGAGCGCCGCGTGCTCGGCCACCGCTGCGGGAATCGCGCGCCTCTCCCTGGTGCGGAACAGGCGGCGGCGCACCACGCGCACGCCGAGCTCCTCCGCGCGCGCAGCCAGCGGATCCGCGCGACCACCGGCGTCGGGCGGCGCGAGCACGCCCGCGATCTCGTGCCCGTCGGCGCGCAGCCGGTCCAACGCGTCCTTCCCGAACGCGGCCTGGCCGAACAGCGCGATCCGGAGCGGCACGCCGCGATGCTACCTGCACCCGGCGCGCGAGGCGATCTCGCGCAGTGGCCGCGCCGGCACGCCGGCCGCGAGCACGCGCGGCGGCAGGTCGCGCGTGACGACCGAGCCGGCGCCCACGACCACGTCGTCGCCGATCGTCACGCCACGCAGCACGCGCACGTCGGCGCCGATCCAGACGCGCGCGCCGATCACGACCGGCTCGATGCGTTCCGGCGTCTTCTCGTCCAGGTCGTGGAGGTCGGCGTCGAACACGCGCGAGCCGAAGCCGAGCATGGAGTGCGCGCCGATCTCGATGCGCCGTTTGGCGTGCAGCATCGCGCCGTTCAGGAACGCGTGCGGGCCGAGCACGATCTCGCCACCCGGGAACACGGTGATGCGGTTGTCCTCGTGCTCGGTGCGCAGCCACACGTTCGGCCCGACGACCAGCGCGCCGCCGGCCTGGACCCAGATCCGATTCGCGCCGCGCCGCCGCTCCGTCGCGAGCCCGGCGGCGATCTCCACGCGCGCGCCCGGCTCGATGCGCAGCTCGGCCATCCGCAGATTGGGCGTGGTGCCTGGCGCGACTATCAGCCGCTGTCCGTAACGTGCCCGAAACAGCGCGAACCACGCCAGGTCCCATCGGTAGATCGCGCGAAGCCACGCCCGCTGCACGGCGCGCAGTCTAGCTGCCGTACCGCCGATACAGGGCTACCGGAGGTTGGGATGGCTTCGCTCGCGGGCGGTGTGGCGCACGAGGTCTCGCTCGAGTCGTATCTGGCAGAAGAGCTCGGCGCGGCGCTCGCGGCGGAGCAGTTGCGGCAACGCGGCGACGCAGGAGTGGGCGAGATCGCCTCCGAGGCCGCGGCGTTCGCCGCGCGCCGCCGCGACGGCGAGGTGCTGCTGCGCGTCTGCGAGGGCGAGGGCGCTCGGCGCGGCCGCAGCGTGGTCTACGCACTGCAGCGCGACCAGCCGTTCCTGGTCGACACGCTGCGTCTGTGTCTGCGGCGGCTGGGGCAACGCGAGTCCTTGCTGCTGCATCCGTTGCTCGCCATCGAGCGCGACCCGCAGGGCGCGGTGCTGCGCCTCGGCAAGGGGCGGACCGAGGCGCGCGAGTCGCTCCTGTACGTGGAGCTTCCGGCGCTGGCGGACGAGACGCGGCGCGAGGCGCTGGCGGCGGAGCTGCGCCGCGTGCTCTGCCAGGCCGCAGACGTGGTCGCCGACCACGCGCGCATGGTCAAAGCGCTGCACACGCACAGCGCCGAGGTGGAGCGGACCCTGCGCCGCCGCGGCTCCGAGGCGAGCGGCGGGCGAGAGCTGGCGTCGTTCCTGGAGTGGCTCGCGGAGGACAACTTCATCTTCCTGGGCTACCGGCGCTACACGACGGTCGCGCCGGGCGACGAGGTCGCGATCGAGGTCGATCCCGCGAGTGGTCTCGGCCTGCTGCGCGATCCGGCGCGCTCGCGCTTCCGCGAGCGTCTCGCCGGCGACGCGATCCCCGCGATGGTGCGCTCGCGCCTCGGCGACCCGCGCCTGGTCTACTTCGACAAGTCGAAGACCGAGTCGACGATCCACAGGAGCGGTCGCCTCGACTCGATCACCGTCAAGACGCAGGACGAGCAGGGCCGCGTCACCGGCTTCGGGCGCTTCGTCGGCCTGTTGACCTTCAAGGCCGTGCGCACGCGCGGCTCGCAGATCCCGACGTTGCGCGAGCGGCTGCGGCAGGTGCTGACCAAGCTCGACGCCGAGCCGAACTCGCACACCTGGAAGGCGGCGATCGAGGCCTACGACTCGCTGCCCGTCGAGTTCCTGTTCCCGTTCGATGTCGCGGACGTGACCGCCGCGGTGCAGCGCATTCTGCGCGCGAGCGAGCAGCTCGGCGTCGAAGTGCTGGTGGTGCCCGACCCCCTGGACCGCGCCTTCTTCGCGTCGGTGATCCTGCCGCGCACGAGCTACGACGAGGCGCTCGTCGGCGAGATCGAGGCTCTGCTGCGCACGCGCTACGGGGTGACGTACGTCGATCACCGCAGCTCGTTCCTCGACGACGCGATCGCGCTGATCCACTTCTTCTGCTCTGGCGCGGAGAACGTGGCGCCGGAGCGCTTGCAGGCTCTCGAGCGCGAGCTGAAGGCGCGCGCCGCGAGCTGGGAGGAGCGCCTGTCGCAGACGCTGCTGGAGCGGCTGCCGGCGGCGCGCGCGCAGCGGCTGGCCGAGCTCGCGCCCGTGCTGCCCGACGAGTATCGGCTGTCGACCGATCCCGCGGAGACCGTGCACGACCTGACCAGTCTGGAGCGCCTGCGCGCGCAGGAGTGCGACGTGGACGTGGCGCTCTGGGCGCCGCCTGCGGGCTCGAGTCAGGCGCCGCGCCTCAAGATCTACCAGCGCTCGCGCCCGTACCTGACCGACCTGGTGCCGGTGCTCGACGACTTCGGACTGCGCGCGCTCGACGCCGCGCTCTTCGAGGTGCGCCCCGCGGGCAGCGAGCCGCTCTGGATCGTGCGACTGCGCATCGAGGATCCCGACCCCGCGCGCTGCGGGCTCGAGCTCGGCCTGCTCGATGGCCTGCGCGCCGTGCTCGACGGGCAGGTCGAGCACGACGCGCTCAATCGCCTGATCCTCGGCGCGCACCTGGAGTGGCGGCAGATCGACGTGCTGCGCGCCTACCTGGCGCTGGCGCAGCAGCTCGGCACTGCGCCGGAGCGGCGCTTCGCGGCGCAGACGCTGCTGCGCCACCCCGTGGCCGCTCGCGCGCTGCTCGCGTTGTTCCGGGCGCGCTTCGCGCCCGATCCGCGTGGCGAGCGCGAGACCGAGCGCGGCAGTGCCGAACGCGCGGCCGCGGAAGCGCTGGCGAGCGCGCGCGAGCGCATCGCGACGGTGGACGAGGATCGCGTGCTCGGGCTGCTCGAGGGCCTGATCGGCGCCACGGTTCGCACCAGCTTCTTCGGGGTGCGCGCCCCTGGGCCGCACGAGATCGCCCTGAAGCTCGACTCGAGCCGGCTCGAGGGCGCAGCCGAGCCGCGGCCACAGTTCGAGAGCTTCGTGCACTCGCTCGATCTGGTCGGCGTGCATCTGCGCCGCGGGCCCGTCGCGCGCGGCGGCATCCGCTGGAGTGACCGGCTGCAGGACGTGCGCGTCGAGGTGCACGGCCTGATGAAGACCCAGATGCTCAAGAACGGCCTGATCGTGCCGCTCGGGGCCAAGGGCGGCTTCGCACTGCGGCGCCGCCCCGAGGATCCGGCCGCGGCACGCGCAGCTGCGGATCGCCAGTACGCGCGCTTCGTGCGTGCGCTGGTGCGCCTCTCCGACAACGTCGTGGATGGGCGCGTCGTCGCCCCGCGCCGGCTGGTGCGCCACGACGGCGACGATCCGTACCTGGTCGTCGCCGCCGACAAGGGCACCGCGCACCTCTCGGACACCGCCAACGCGGTCGCCGCCGAGGAGGGCTTCTGGCTCGGCGACGCCTTCGCCAGCGGTGGCAGCAACGGCTACGACCACAAGCGGGAAGGCATCACCGCGCGCGGGGCCTGGGCCTGCGTGCGCCGGCACGCGCTCGAGCTCGGGCTCGACCTCGACGGCGCAGCGTTCACCGCGGTCGGAATCGGCGACATGTCGGGCGACGTCTTCGGCAACGGGCTGCTCCTGGCGCGGCGCGCGCGCCTGCTGGCCGCGTTCGACCACCGCCACGTGTTTCTCGATCCGAATCCAGATCCCGAGGTCGCCTGGCACGAGCGCAAGCGGCTGTTCGAGCGCTCGAGCTCGAGCTGGAAGGACTACGACCCGGCGCTGCTCTCGCACGGCGGCGGCGTCTTCGAGCGCGGCGCGCGCGCGCTCGAGCTGTCGCCGGAAGCGCACGCGCTGCTCGGGATCGAGTCGCTGCGGCCAAGCGGCGAGCAGGTGGTGCGCGCGATTCTCGCGCTCAGAGTTGATCTGCTGTGGAACGGCGGCATCGGCAGCTACGTCAAGGCGTCGGACGAGTCGAACGCACAGCTCGGAGATCGCGCCAACGCGGGCGTGCGCATCGACGCGCGCGAGCTTCGCGCGCGCATCGTCGCCGAGGGCGGCAACAACGGCTTCACGCAGCGCGCGCGCGTCGAGTTCGCGCTGCGCGGCGGACGCATCAACACGGACGCGATCGACAACTCCGGCGGCGTCGATCTCTCCGACCACGAGGTCAACTTCAAGATCCTGCTGGCCGCGCCGCTCGCGTCCGGGCGCATCTCGCAGGACGAGCGCAACGCGCTGTTGCGCTCGTGCGTCGAGCCCGCCTGCGCGGCGGTCCTCGCGCACAACACCGCCCAGAGCCGCTGCCTGTCGCTCGACCTGGTGCGCGCGCAGCTCGACCCGGACCGCATGCTCCAGGCCGCGGCCCATCTGGCCCGTCACGCCGGTCTGAATTGGCGCCTCGAGGAGCTGCCCGAGCGCGACGAGCTGCGCGAGCGCGCCGCGCGCCCCGAGCAGGCCGGCTACACCCGGCCCGAGCTCGCGGTGCTGCTCGGCTGGACCAAGCTCTACGCCAAGCGCACGCTCGCGGCGAGCGACCTGATCGGGCATCCGTCGCTCGTGCCGGTGCGCGACTCCTACTTCCCGGAACTCTTGCGCGAGCGCTTCGCCGACGCGATCGAGGCGCACCCGCTGCGCCGCGAGCTCACCGCGACCGCACTCGTGAACCGCGTGATCGACCACGCCGGCATCACGCTGGTGCCCGCGCTGGCGCAGGCCACAGGCGCCGGCGCGCCGGAGGTGATCGCGGCGTGGTACGTCGTCGATCGCGTGCTCGAGACCGAGCACCTGCGCTGGGCGCTCGCCGAGCAGAAGCTGTCCGAGGCGACGCGGCTGCGAGCCGCGGTGTGGCTCGAGGACGCGCTGCGCGACGCCGCGCGCGCCCGCCTCGCGCTGGAACGCCGCGTGCTGCTCGAGCCCGACGAGATCGCCAACTGGATCGGGCTGGTGCGCTCGCTGCGCGAGATCCTGCACGACTGCCTCGACCCGACCACGCGCGAGCGCGTGGGACGCGCGGCTGAGCTGTTCGTGACGCAGGGGATCGCGCCGGCAGTGGCGTTCGAGCTGGGGCGGCTGCCCGCGCTGGTGCGGCTGCTCGGGATCGTCCCGGTGGTGCTCGGCTCGGGCGCATCGCTGCCGCGCGCCGCGGCGGTGCACGCGCAGGTCGCGCGGCGCTGTGGCATCGCATGGCTGCTCGAGCGCCTCGCATCCGCACCCGCGCGCGACGGCTGGGATCGCGTCGCCGCGGAGTCGCTCTGGCTCGACGCCGTCGAGGTGGATCGGCGCCTGTGCGAGCGCATGCTCGCCGGCAACGGCGTCGGTGCGGAGGACGTGGACGCGTTCTGCTCCGCGCACGCGCTCGAGCTGCGCCGCGTCGAGCAGACGATCCAGGACATCGAGGCCGACGACCGCGGCGGCGTGGCGGCGCTCGCCGTTCTCGCCGGCCACATCCGCCGACTTTGCTAACGTCGGCGCCGGAGAGGTGCCAGAGCGGTTGAACGGGGCGGTCTCGAAAACCGTTGTCTCCGTAAGGGGACCGGGGGTTCGAATCCCCCCCTCTCCGCCAGGGGCCACTTGCCGCTGACGCCCTTCAAGCTCGGCGGGCTCGTCGCGGGTCTGCTGGTGCTCGTGCTCGTCGTCGCGATCGACTCGCCGCTCCAGCGCTACGGCGAGTTCGGCGCGCGGCCCGCACTCGCCGCCGGCGTCACCGGCTTGATGGCGATCTGGTGGCTCAGCGACGCACTGCCCATGCACTGGACCGCGCTGGTCCCGCTCGTGCTGTTCCCGTGGACCGCCGTGTTCGGCGACGACGCGTGGCGGCGCCTGCTCGGCGCCGCGCTGCCGTACATCGATCCGTACATCTTCCTGTTCCTCGGCGGCATGGGGATCGGCGCCGCGATGCAGCAGTGGAACCTGCACCGGCGCGTAGCACTCTCGATCATGACCGCGATCGGCACCGCGCCCGCACGCCTTCTGTTCGGCTTCCTCGCCTCGACCGCGTTCGTGTCGCTCTGGATCTCCAACACCGCGACGGCCGCGATGATGTTCCCGATCGGCGGCGCCCTGCTGGCTCAGTGCGAGGCACGCGCCGGCCGCCGACTCGCGCACTACGGCGCCGCGATCATGCTCGCGATCGCCTACGGCGCGAACGTGGGCGGGATCGGCACGAAGATCGGCACCGCGCCCAACGCGCTGTTCTCGAGCTTCCTCACGCTGCACGGCATGGAGCTCGACTTCGTCGGGTACATGGCGGTCGGCCTGCCGTTCGTCGCGCTGTTCCTGCCCGTGGTGTGGCTCGCGCTCTGGCGCGAGGGGCGCCGCGACGCGCCGCCTGCTGGCGCGGCCTCGGTGGTGCGCGAGGAGCTCGCGGCGCTCGGGCCGCTCGCGCACGGCGAGCGCGTCGTGCTCGGCGTCTTCCTCGTCGCCGTCGCACTCTGGATCGGCGCCAGGCCGCTCACGGACGCGCTCGCGCCGCATGCGCCGTGGAAGCTTGGCTCCGCCCACGTCGAAGGCGGGGTCTCGATGCTGGCTGCGCTCGCGCTCGTCGCGTGGCCCGTCGGCGCGACGCGCGCGCTCGCGCTGCGGGGGCTGCGCACCATTCCATGGACCACGCTGCTGCTCCTCGGAGGCAGCCTGTCGATGGCCGCGGGGGTCGAGGCGAGCGGGCTGTCGCGCTGGCTCGGCGAGCAGCTCGCTGCGGTGCGCAGCGCGCCGCCGTTCGCCCAGGTCCTGGCGTCAACGCTCGCCACGGTCACGCTCTCTGCGATCGCCTCGAACGTCGCGACGACTGCCGTGATGCTGAACGTGCTGTACGACAGCATCAGCCCCGCGTACGTGCCGACCGCGCTGTTCGCCGCGACGATCGCGGCGTCCTGCGACTTCGCGCTGCCCGTCGGCACGCCGCCCAACGCGATCGTGTTCGCGAGCGGCTACGTGCGCGTCCCGGTGATGGCGCGGATCGGCGTATCGCTCGACCTGCTGGCGGCGCTGCTCGCCGCCGCCTGGTGTACGCTCGTCGTCGGCTACGTGCTGTAGTCCCAGAGCGGAGGAGAGCCCATGCAGCTCGGCATCGTGTTTCCGCAGAGCGAGATCGGGAACGACCCGTTGGCGATCCGCGACTTCGCGCAGGGCGCCGAGGGCCTCGGTTTCTCGCACCTGCTCGTTTACGACCACGTGCTCGGCGCGGATCCCGGCCGGCCCGGCGGCTGGCGCGGGCCCTACGACATGAACACGCCGTTCCACGAGCCCTTCGTGCTGTTCGGCTACCTGGCCGCCGTGACGCGGCGGCTCGAGCTGTGCACCACCGTCTTGATCCTGCCGCAGCGCCAGACCGCGCTCGTCGCCAAGCAGGCGGCGGAGGTCGACGTGCTCTCCGGCGGACGCATGCGGCTCGGCATCGGCACCGGCTGGAACGCGATCGAGTACGAGGCGCTCAACGAGAACTTCAAGAACCGCGGACGGCGCCAGGAGGAGCAGGTCGAGCTCCTGCGTACGCTCTGGTCGAAGGACAGCGTGGACTTCCAGGGCAAGTACCACCGCGTGACACTCGCCGGGATCAACCCGCGGCCGACGCGACCGATCCCGATCTGGTTCGGCGGCAGCGCCGACGCCTTGATCGAGCGCGCGGCGCGCATCGGCGACGGCTGGTTCCCGCTGATGGCCGCCAACGAGGCGGCGCGCGAGGCCGTGACCAAGCTGCGCGCCTGCCTGAAAGCGGTGGGTCGCGATCCCGCGGCGTTCCCGATCGAGCCGCAGGCGCAGGTGCGCGGCGGCGAGCCGGAGCGCTGGCGCAAGCACAGCGACGCCTGGCGCGAGCTCGGCGCCACGCACATGTCGATCGCGACCATGAACGCTGGACTCAAGGGACCCGACG
Source organism: uncultured Myxococcales bacterium (assembly GCA_964454165.1). Classification (GTDB taxonomy): domain Bacteria; phylum Myxococcota_A; class UBA9160; order SZUA-336; family SZUA-336; genus CAYVQJ01. The sequence goes on from CAYVQJ010000115.1 coordinate 22,896, forward strand.
CCCACCTGCGCGCCGCTACGCGCTGGCTGGACACGGTCCGCGGCTAGGACTTCACGCCGGGTCCCGGCGCAGCGACGCGCAGCGTCACGTCGCGCTGCGGGAAGGGGATCGCGATCCCGGCCTCGCGCAGCGCGGCGTACACCGCCACGCCGAGCTGGCTGTGCGCCTCGACGTGCTGCTCGAAGCGCTCGACCCACGCGCGTAGCTCGAAGTCGAGCGAGCTCTCGCCGAAGCCCTTGAACAGCGCAACCGGGGGCGGGGCGGCGAGCACGTCCCGCTGCTTGCGCGCGACGTCCACCAGCAGGGCGAGCACCTGCTCGGGATCGGCGCCATACGCCACGCCCACCCTTAGATCCACGCGGCGTCGCCGGTCGGAGAGCGTCCAGTTGATCACCTGATCGGAGATCAGGTTGGCGTTGGGCACGATCACGTCGGCGCCCTCCCAGGTGCGCACCGTCGACGAGCGCGCGCCGATCCGGTGCACCTCGCCGAAGAGCGGTCCGAGCTGCACGGTGTCGCCCACGTTCACCGGGCGCTCGAACAGGAGGATCAGGCCCGACACGAAGTTGTTCACCACGTTTTGCAGGCCGAAGCCGACACCCACGCCAAACGCGCCTGCGAGCAGCGAGAAGCGACCGAGGTCGAGACCCGCGGCGGCGAGCGCCAGCGTGAAGCCAAAGAAGAGCAGCCCGTAGTGCAGGAAGGTCGAGACTGCGTTGGGCACGCCGCGCGCGAGTGGCAGCCGCGGGTACACGTCCTCCTCGAGCACGAAGCGCAGCAGCCCCGACAGCCCCAACGCGGCGGCCACGGTGACGCCGAACGCCACCAGGTCGCCGAGTGAAAGCTGGACGGTGCCGACTTCGAGCTTCGTGGACAGGGCGGTGCCGAGCGCGCCGAGCACAGCCTCCCGCAACGCGAAGGCGTCGAGCGTGGCCCAGACCCAGACTCCGACCGCTGCGACTCGCAAGAGCACGCGCCCGCGGTTTCGCAAGACCTCCGCGTGGGTCATCGCCATGCGCAGAGACCCGGCGGCCGCCGCGCGCAGCACCGCGGCGACGACCTCGTCCGCGATACGCACCGCCGCGAACAGCGCGACGCCGAGGTACGCCGGAATCAGCACGCCGCTGGTGAGCAGACTCGCGAGGTCCACGTAGCCGAACGTGTTGGCGACGACCGAGGCAGAGAGCAGCGCGAGCGCCAGGCGCAGTGCCTGCTCGATCGGGCGGCGCCAGGCCGGCCGCACCCGCGCCAGACCCGCGCGCACCACGCGGAGCGCCCAGCCAGCGAAGGCGATCGCCCCGATCGTCTGCAGCGAGAAGAAGGCGCGCTCGATCACGGGCAGCGCCTCCGCGAGCGCGCGCAGCTGCCCGAGCACGAACAACGCGGCGAGTCCCAGGAGGACGGGCCGAAGCTCGACGCCGAGCAGTCCAGGGAGCAGGCGCCAGAGGACGGGGATCGTGATCAGGCCGATCAGGGAGCGCGCGGCGGCCGGCATGCTCGGGTGCAGCCAGAGCGTCGCGCACAGCCCGACCACCGCAGCGGCGGAGATCGGTCGCGCGAAGATCAGGGCCGTGGCGGAAGAGGCCTCCGCCTGGCGCGCGAGGTCTCCTCGGCGCAGCGCCAGCAGCAGCACCAGTACGGCGGCGATGATGCCGGCCTGTGCGACGAAGCGCGGGCGTTCGCGCAGCGTCCACTCCTGGAGCGTCGCCCACCTGCGCGTCAGCGTCGCCCGGATGCGCTCGCCGAGCGGCTCTGCCGGTACCTCCAGCGCCCAGAGCGGAGGTGCGTCGGGCTCGAACAGCGTCTGGCGCTGGCGCTCGGTCTCGCGATCGATCGGGTCGAGCAGCTCCGCGACCTCGAGCTCCGCCTGCGCGATCTCGTTTTGCAGGGTGAGCGCGGCGCTGCGCTCGTCGCGCACTGCGCGCCGCGTCTCCTTGATGGCCGAGAGCAGGCCGTCGATCGCCTGCGTCACCGCAGCGGGCGCGCCCTGCTCGAGGGCCTTGCGGCGCGTCTCTTCCCAGCGTTCGCGCAGGGCGACCACGGCGTCGAGCTGCGCTTCGACCGTCTGGGCGTGGCGTGTCAGCACGGCGCGCTTGCGTCCGAGATCGGACGCGGTGGCGCGCCAGTCCAGCGCCAGCTCGGAGAGCGCCGCAAGCGTCGTGCCGCGCTCGAGCACGCGGCGACCATCGGCGATGCGCGCTCGCAGCCGCGCGCGGCCCTCGGCGAGCTCGGTCGCGATCGCGCTCGCCTCGGCATCCAGCGCGCTGCGCTGCTCGATCGCGCGCAGGGCGGAGCGCGCTTCCTCGGAGCGCTCTGCGACCTCGGGAATCGGAATCGCCTCGACCGCGGGCGTGGGCGCCGGCGCTGGCGCTGGCGGCGGGTCGGGTGGAGGCAGCGCGGCCTCCTGCGCGCTCGCAGCGTCGACGAGCAGCACCGCGAACAGGGCGGCGAAGCGAGCGAGACGAAGCTGCCGCCAGCGGGCCATCGCCGGCGAGTCTATCGGGGTAACCTCGCGATTCAACGCCATGAATCAACGCGCGGTGGTGATCCGCTCCGGCGGGCTCGGCGACTTCCTGCTCGCGCTTCCGCTCCTGCGCGCGCTGGAACGCGAAGGTCATCCGCTCACGCTGGTCACGCGCGCGAGCTACGCCGCGCTGCTCCGGGCGCGCGGGGTCGCCCGCGCTTTCGTCGACGTGGATGGCGCCGCCTTCGCCTCGCTGTTTCACGAGCCGAGCGACGCGCTGCGCGGAGCACTCGCCGGGGCGCTGGTCTACACGTTCCAGCCCGATGCCGATGGCGCGATCGCGCGCGGCGCGGCGCGAGCCGGCGCCCGGCGCGTGATCGCTCTGGAGGCGCGCCCGGTGGGGCCGCCGCACTTCGCGCTGCGGGCGCTGCGCGACGCGGGACTGCGCCCGGATCCGGCGCTGCTCGAGACGTCGCACCTCGCGCGCGCGCCGGTGTCCGCCGCGCGCGCCCTCTGGCTCCATCCGGGCAGCGGCAGCGCCCGCAAGAACGCGCCGCTCGACGCCTTCGCCGGGCGCGCCCGCGCGTGGAGCGGACCGCGCGTGTTCCTGCTCGGCGAGGCCGATCGCGCGCTCGAGCCGGCGGTCCGCGCGGCCGCGCGCGAGCTCGACGCGGAGCTCTGGTGCGAGCCGCCGCTCGTGGACCTGGCCGCACGCCTGGCGCGCGAGGCGGCCGCGTTCGTCGGCAACGACTCGGGTCCGACGCACCTGGCGGCGGCGCTCGGCGTACCGACCGAGGCGCTCTTCGTCGCGACCGATCCCGAGGTCTGGCGACCGCTCGGCTCCGCGGTGCGCGTCAGTCGGGCGTGACGACGTGCGCGGGTGGGCGGCAGACGTCCCAGACCAGGCCGACCCGCTCGAGCCCGAGGATGAGCCACCAGACCGGATCGTATTGCCACCAGCGGAAGCCGAGCCGCGCGCTCGAGCAGAAGTAGTGGTGGTTGTTGTGCCAGCCCTCGCCGGCGGTGAGCAGCGCGAGCCAGGGGTTGTTGCGCGAGGTGTCCGTGGTCGGATAGCGCCGCCGGCCCCAGACGTGTGCGAGCGAGTTGATCGCGAACGTCGAGTGCCACAGCACGACGGTCGACAGCAGCATGCCCCAGACGAGCGCGGGCGTGCCGCCGAGTGCGAACAAGAGAGCGCCGAGCGCGACCGCGGGCAGATACTCGTGGCGATCGAGCCAGGCGAGCTCCGGGAAGCGCGCCATGTCGCGGATCCCCTCGAGCTTGGTGCGGCCGCTCTTGCGCGACATGATCCAGCCCATGTGGCTCCAGAAGAAGCCGGCGCGCGCGGGAGAGTGCGGATCGCCGGCGGCGTCGGAGTACTTGTGGTGATCGCGGTGGTGGGCAGCCCACCAGAGCACTCCGCGCTGCGCCGAGGTCATCGACCACACCGCCAGCACGAGCTGGAGCGCGCGCCCGGTTTTGAAGGTCCGGTGCGCGAAGTAGCGGTGAAAGCCGAGCGAGATCCCGAGGATGCGCAGGTAGAACACGCCGAGGCAGAGTGCTATCAGCGGCCAGGTCGGCGGGTAGAGCACGGCCCCGACGAACGCCCCGGTGTGCGCGACGATGAACGGCAGCGACGTCAGCCAATCGCCGAGGTCGAGGCGCTCCGCGGGGAATCTCTCGAGCGCGGGCACCTCGAGCGTCGGAACGGTCGGATGCGCGAGCCGGCTCGAAACGTCCATGGTCGTCATGGCGGCAGAACCTAGCTAGGACCTGACGCCGGCACTGTGAAAGTTGTGCAAAAGGTCCCCGCGTCAGCTCGTCTCGTCCGCCAGCCGGTAGCCAAAGGAGCGAACGGACAGCAGAAAACGCGGGCGTCCGGGGTCGGGCTCGACGAGCTTGCGCAGCCGCGCGACGAAGGTGTCGACCACTCGCGTGCGCGTCTCGGGGTGGAGCTCCCAGACCTCCTGCAGGATCTCGCCGCGCGAGACGGCGCTGCCGCGGCGCTCCCAGAGCAGGGAGAGCAGGCCGAGCTCCTTGGCGGTGATGGCCACGCGCTCGCCGCCGCGCTCCAGCTCGAAGCGGTCCGGGTAGACGGTCGCCTCTCCGACACGAAAGGGTGTCGCCGCGCCGCCGTCGCCCTCGCGCCGGCCGGCCCGGCGCATCAGCGTGCGCACGCGCGCCAGCAGCACCGGCAGCGCGAAGGGCTTGGCCAGGTAGTCGTCGGCGCCGGAATCGAGGCCGAGGACGACGTCGGCGTCGGCGTCGCGAGCCGTGAGCAGGAGCACGGGCACGCGGTTGCCGCCCGCTCGCAGCCCACGCAGCGCGTCGAGGCCGGAGATGCCCGGCAGCATCACGTCGAGCACGACGACGTCGACGGGCGGTGACGGCTGCGCCAGGCGCTCCAGCGCTTCCTCGGCGCGCTCGAAGGTCTCGACCTCGTAGCCCTCGGCCTCGAAGTTGAAGCGCAGCCCGCGGGCCAGGTGCGCCTCGTCTTCAACCAGCAGGATGCGCATGCTCCTCGAGCGTCCCCGGCAGACGAACCACGAAGCGGCTGCCGGTGCCGGGGCCTTCGCTCTCCGCGTGCACGCGCCCGCCGTGCGCACGGACCACGTTGCGCACGATGTAGAGCCCGAGCCCGAGCCCGCGCGGGCCGCGTGCCGCGGAGGCCGGCAGACGCTGGAAGCGCTGGAAGATGCGCGCCAGGGCCGACGGCGGGATGCCCACACCCTGATCCGCGACCTCGACTTCGACGCGGCGGCCCGGTGCGGCGCGCACGCGCACGTCGACGTCGACGCGCTCCCCGGCGTAGCGGATCGCGTTCTCGATCAGGTTTCGGAACGCCAGCCGGAGCTGCTCGGCGTCGCCGCGCACGGCGGCGCGGAACGGCGCCAGCAGCCGCACGCGCTCCGGCGCGAGGCCGTGGCGCGTGCGCGCCTCCCGCACGCACTCGTCGAGCACACGCACCAGGTCCACGCGCTCGGGGGCCGGGCGGCGCGCTTCGCTGCGCGCGGCGTCGAGCACGCGGTCGATCGTGCGCTGCAGGCGGTCGAGGTCGTCGCTCATGATCGAGGCGAACTCGAAGCGATGCGCCTCGTCGAGGTCGGGCTTGGCCAGCGTGTCGACGTACAGGCGCAGGCTCGCCAGCGGGGTGTGCAGCTCGTGCGTGACCGCGTCGATGAAGTCGCTCTGGCGCTGGTTGGTGCGGATCTCGCGCACCAGCCACACCGTCTGCAGGATCGTCGCGGTGATGATCGAGACGAAGAACAGCGAGCCCAGGATGAGCAGCAGCCAGTGGACGATGGTGAAGCCTTCCACGAGCGCCCGGAACTCGCGCACCACCAGGATCTCCCAGCCGACCGTGAGCGCGATCGTGATCGCGACGAGCAGGGCGGTGAGCGTGATCTGGCGTGCCGGGCGCGGCCGTCCCATGCGTTCACATTACCGCCCCGTGCTCTAAGCTGCCGGATCGGATGCGGGGACGTTGCGGGATCGCGAGGTGGCTCCTGGGGGGGTGCGTCGCGGCGCTGGTGCTCGTCGCTCCAGCGGCGCGCGCCTCGCTCGCAGCCGAGGAGATCGAGCTGCGGGTGGCGACTTCGGGCTGGGGCGCCGAGATGGTCGAGCGCCTGCGCGCGTGGGTCGAGCTGAATACCGGAAGCGAGAACCTGGCCGGGCTGCAGCGCTTCGCGGCGCTGCTTCCGGCGGAGCTGACGCCGCTCGGGTTCGCGGTCGAGACGCGCGAGGGCGGGCGGATCGAGCGCGAGCCCGGTCAGGAGCGCGCGCTCGGACCGCTCGTGATCGCACGCCGGCCCGCTGGCGCGCCGGGCGCGCGCCGCTTCCTGCTGGTCGGGCACTACGACACGGTGTTCGAGCCCGACTCCCCGTTCCAGCGCTTCGAGGCCACGCCCGACGGCGCGCGCGCGACCGGCCCGGGAACCAGCGACATGAAGGGCGGGCTGGTGGTGCTCTTGTACGCGCTGCGCGCGCTGGCGGAGAGCGGCGCGCTCGACCGCGCCGACTGGACGCTCTTGCTCAACGCCGACGAGGAGCTCGGCTCGCCCGGCTCGCGCGAGGTGATCGAGCGCGAAGCGCGTCGCGCGGAGCTCGGCTTCGTGTTCGAGTCCGCGCACGACGGCGGGGCGATGGTCGCGTCGCGCCGCGGCGTCGGGGAGTTCGCGCTGCGGGTGCGCGGCCTCTCCGCCCACGCGGGCAACGCGCACGCGGCGGGCAGGAGCGCGGTGCGCGCGCTCGCCGACAAGATCCTGAAGCTCGAGGCGCTCACCAGCTACGAGCGCGGCCTGACCGTGAACGTCGGCACCGTACGCGGCGGCACCAAGCGCAACGCCGTGCCCGAATTCGCCGAGGCCGGCATCGACGTGCGCTTCGACCGCGCCGAGGATGGAGAGGCGCTGCGCGCCGAGCTCGAGCGCATCGCGGCGGAGACGGTCGTCGAAGGCACCAGCGCCACGCTCACGGGCGGCCTGCATCGGCCGGCGAAGCCGGAGACTGACGCCACGAGGCGGCTGCTCGACGCGCACGCGGCGGTGTCGCGCGACCTCGAGCTGGCGGTTCCGGCGGCCGCGCATTCCGGCGGCGGCACCGACGGCTCGCTGATGTCGGGCGTCGGACTGACGACGCTCGACTCGCTCGGCGTGGTAGGCGGCGGCGCGCACACGGAGCGCGAGCACGTCGAGCTGGCGAGCCTGCCCGAGCGCGCGGCCCTCGCGGCGATCCTGCTGCGTCGCCTTGCCAGCGTCGCGCAGCCGACGGTACAGTCACCGACGCAACGGTGAGACGGGTCGGTCTCCGGCGGTGATCGCTGGGTCCCCGGTCGGTGGGGTCTTCGTGAACCCCGTCAGGTCCGGAAGGAAGCAGCGGTAGCGGAGCGCTTCAGGTGGCCGGAACGGCCCAGCGATCTCCGGCGGAGGCGGGCTTTGTCGTACGAAGTTCTCGCGCGCAAGTGGCGACCGCAGACGTTCGACGACGTTTGCGCGCAGACGCACGTCACGCGCACGCTCTCGAACGCGCTCGCGAGCGGGAAGCTGCCGCATGCGATCCTGCTCTCCGGCCCCCGCGGCGTGGGCAAGACCACGATCGCGCGCATCCTGGCGCGCGCGCTCAACTGCGAGAAGGGGCCGACGCCGAGCCCCTGCGGCGTGTGCGCGTCGTGCAAGGACATCGCGGCCGGCACCTCGCTCGATGTGCAGGAGATCGACGCCGCCAGCAACACCGGCGTGGACAGCGTGCGCGAGATCCGCGAGTCGATCCGCTTCGCGGCGGCGCCGGGCAAGTGGCGCATCTTCGTGATCGACGAGGTGCACATGCTTTCCACGCCCGCGTTCAACGCGCTGCTCAAGACGCTGGAGGAGCCTCCCCCGAACAGCCTGTTCGTGTTCGCGACGACGGACCCGCAGCGCATTCCGGCCACCGTGCTCTCGCGGGTCCAGCGCTTCGAGCTGCGGCGGCTGCCGGCGGCCGTGGCGCTGGCTCGGCTGCGCGAGATCGCGCTCGGCGAGGGCCTCGAGGTCGACGAGTCGGTCCTGCGCGCACTGGTGCGTGAGAGCGAGGGCTGCATGCGCGACGCGCTCACGCTGCTCGATCGGCTGATCTCCGGCCTCGGCACGAAGATCGGCGAGCGCGAGGCCGCCGAGATCCTCGATTGGGTCGATCGCCGCGTGCTCTGGCGCATCCTCGACGCCGTGCTCGCGCGCGATGCCGCCGCCGCTCTCGACGCGGTGCGCGCGGCCCAGGCGCTCGGGATCGAGCCGGCGCGGCTGCTCGGCGAGCTGCTCGAGGAGCTGCGCAATCTCGTGGTCGCCGCGCTGGTCGACGATCCGAGCAATCTCGTCGACGCCGCGCCGGAGCAGCTCGCGGAGCTGTCGGCGCGCGCGAAGAAGAGCGACGCCGAGACGCTGCAGCGCCTGTTCCGCGTGCTGGTGGCGCGCAGCCAGGAGCTTCAGTGGACGCCTCGGCCTGCCCAGTCGGTGGAGCTCGCGGTGGTGCGGCTGGCGACCCTGCCCGCAGCGGAGTCGGTGGCGGCGCTGCTCGAGCGGATCGACGCGCTGGAGCGCGGCGGTCCCGCACCCTCGAGCGGTGGCGGCGGCGGGGGTTCCAACCCGCGCTGGACGCCGCCGCGCGCGACCGGTCCGGTCGAGCGCCAGGCGCAGCTGCGCCAGCAGGTCAAGGCGCATCCCGCGGTGCAGAGCGCGATCGAGGTGCTCGACGCGGAGCTCAAGGAGATCCGGCTGCCCGAGGACGGCGCGTGAGCGAGCCCAAGCTCGACTTCGCCGAGATCGTGCGGCAGGCGCAGCAGGTCGGCGAGAAGCTCGAGCGCGTGCGCGAGGAGCTGCGACACCGGACCGTGTCGGCGACGGTGGGCGGCGGCAGCGTGACGGCGACCGCCAACGGCGCGCTCGAGCTGGTGGAGCTGCGCATCGAGCCCTTCGCGGTCGATCCACGCGACGTCGAGATGCTCCAGAGTCTGGTGGTCGCGGCCGTGAACGAGGCGCTACGACGCGCGCAGGCGCTGGCGCGCGAGGAGCTCGGGCGCGCGACCGGCCTGCCGCTCGGCGGGATCCTGCCCGGAACCGGCGCGTGAGCGAGCGGCTCTCGCCGATCCAGCGCCTGGTGAGCGCGCTGCGCCGCCTGCCCGGGATCGGCGAGAAGACGGCGACGCGCCTCGCCTACTTCCTGCTCGCGGCGCCCGAGCAGGTCTCGGGGGACCTCGGTGAGGCGATCCTGCGGCTGCGCTCCGAGGTCGTGCTGTGCGAGGAGTGCTTCAACCTCGCCGAGAAGTCACCGTGCTCGATCTGCGCCGACGACGCGCGTACGCGCTCGCAGATCTGCGTGGTCGAGGAGCCGGCGGACCTGGTCGCGATCGAGAAGACGGGGGCCTTCCGCGGGCGCTACCACGTGCTCGGCGGCACGCTCGCGCCGCTCGACGGGATCGGCCCCGACGCGCTGCGCGTCGCGCCGCTGGTCGCGCGGGTGCGCGACGGGGGCGTCGAAGAGGTCATCCTCGCCACGAATCCGAACCCCGAAGGCGAGGCCACCGCGCTCTACGTCGCCGAACAGCTCGCGCCGTACGCCACGCGCGTGTCCCGCATCGGCTATGGCATGCCGCTCGGCGGCGACCTCGAGTACGTCGACTCGGTGACGGTGCGCCGCTCGCTCGAGGGCCGGCGCCAGTTTCGGAGCTAGATGAGTCGGGTTCTGATCGTCGGTGCCGGCGGCGTCGGCGGGGTGGTGGCGCACAAGTGCGCTCTGCTCCCGGAGACCTTTTCGGAGATCATGCTGGCCACGCGTACGGTCGCGCGGGCCGAGGCGATCGCGGCTCAGCTCCCGCGCAAGATCCAGACGCGGCAGGTCGACGCGGACGATCCCGCGCAGGTGGCGGCGCTGGTCCGCGAGTTCCGCCCGGCGCTCCTGCTGAACATGGCCCTGCCGTACCAGGACCTCTCGATCATGGACGCCTGCCTCGAGACGCGCACCGACTACCTGGACACCGCCAACTACGAGCCGCGCGAAGTCGCGAAGTTCGAGTACCGCTGGCAGTGGGCGTACCAGGACCGCTACCGCGACGCCGGTGTGATGGCGCTGCTCGGCTGCGGCTTCGATCCCGGCGTGACCAACGCCTTTACCGCCTACGCGCGCAAGCACCTGCTCGACCGGATCGAGACGCTCGACATCTACGACTGCAACGCGGGCAGCCACGGCAAGGCGTTCGCCACCAACTTCAATCCCGAGATCAACCTGCGCGAGGTCAGCGCGAAGGGGCGCTACTTCGAGGACGGGCGCTGGGTCGAGACCGAGCCGCTCTCGGTGTCGATGGACTTCGACTATCCCGAGGTGGGGCCGCGCAAGAGCTACCTCTTGTATCACGAGGAGCTCGAGTCTCTCGTGCGCTGGTTCCCGGAGCTTCGCCGCGCGCGCTTCTGGATGACGTTCGGCGACGCCTACCTGAAGCACCTCGAGGTGCTCGGCAACGTCGGCATGCTGCGGATCGACCCGGTCCGCTTCCAGGGCAGCGACATCGTGCCCATCCAGTTCTTGAAAGCGCTGCTTCCGGATCCCGCGAGCCTGGCGGCGGGCTACACCGGCAAGACGTCGATCGGCTGTCTGGTCGAGGGCACGAAGGACGGCCGGCGCCGGCGCGTGTTCGTCTACAACGTGTGTGACCACGCCGAAACCTACCGCGAGGTGCGCGCGCAGGCGGTGAGCTACACGACGGGCGTTCCCGCCGTCACGGGCGCTTCGCTGCTGCTCGACGGGAAATGGAAGGCGCCGGGAGTGTGGAACGTGGAGCAGCTCGACCCCGATCCCTTCCTGGAGCGGCTGGGGCCGATGGGATTGCCCTGGCACGTGCAAGAGCGTTGAGCGCGCTCGACCTCGCGCGCGTCGAGACGCCGAGCTTCGTCGTCGACCTCGGCCGGCTGGAGCGCAATCTGCAAGTCCTCGCTGACGTGCAGTCGCGTGCAGGCTGCCGCGTGCTGCTCGCGCTGAAGGGCTTCGCGATGTGGTCGGTCGCGCCGCTCGTGTCACGCTACCTCGCGGGGACGGCCGCGAGCGGCTTGTACGAGGCGCGGCTCGGGCGCGAGAAGTTCGGCGGCGAGGTCCACGTGTACTCGCCGGCGTTCGGCGACGAGGAGCTGCGGCAGGTCGCGGCGCTCGCGGACCACGTCACGTTCAACAGCTTCTCGCAGTGGGAGCGCCTGCGCGGCTTCGCGGGTGGCGTGTCCTGCGGGCTGCGCGTGAACCCCGAACACAGCGAGGTCAAAACTCCGCTCTACGACCCCTGCGCTCCTGGCTCGCGGCTCGGTGTGACGCGCACCGAATTCCGGCCGGACCTTCTCGACGGTCTCGAGGGGCTGCACTTCCACACGCTGTGTGAGCTCGGCGCCGACGCGCTCGGGCGCACGCTGTCCGTGTTCGAGAAGAGCTTCGGCGAGTTCCTGCCGCGTCTGTGCTGGGTGAACATGGGCGGCGGCCACCACGTCACGCACGCGTCGTACCACGTGGACGAGCTCGTGCGTCTGGTGCGCGACTTCCGCGCGCGCTGGCACGTCGAGGTGTACCTGGAGCCAGGCGAGGCGATCGCGATCGGCGCGGGCGTGCTGGTCGCGAGCGTGCTCGACGTGATCCGGAGCGGCGACGTCCGCGTCGCGATCCTCGACACCAGCGCCACCGCGCACATGCCCGACGTGCTCGAGATGCCCTACCGCCCGCTGATCCGCGGCGCCGGCGACCCCGGCGAAAAGCCGCACACCTATCGCCTCGGCGGCCGGACCTGCCTCGCCGGCGACGTGATCGGCGACTGGTCCTTCGAGCGCGAGCTACGCGTCGGCGACAAGCTCGTGTTCGAGGACATGGCGCACTACACGATGGTCAAGACCAGCATGTTCAACGGCGTCCCCCACCCGTCGATCGCCACCTACGACCCGTCGACCGACGACCTCCGTGTCGTGCGCCGCTTCAGTTACGAGGACTACAGGGACCGCCTGTCGTAGCCGATGGCTCGGCAGGGAACTGCTTGTGAGCTCGGTCGCGGCTCTGCTAGGATCGCCGCGGGTGGGGGATTCCCTAGGAATCTCGGTCGGTTAGGGATAAAGTCGCCGCATGTCGCTGACGCCACAGCTGGTTCTGTACGAGGACGACCACAAGCAGATCGTGGCGGTCGCCGAGCAGCTCGTGCGCGACGCCAACGCCAAGGCGGTCTTCCTCGTCGATCGCAACGGCCAGCTCGTGGCCGAGGCGGGCGAGCTCAAGGGGATCGACACCACGTCGCTGGCGTCGCTGGTGGCAGGGAACATCGCCGCCACGGGCGGGCTGGCCAAGATCATCGGCGAGGACGAGTTCCCGACCCACTTCCACCAGGGCGAGCGCGACAACCTGCACATCACGGTGGTCGCGCAGCGGATCATCCTGGTCGTGATCTTCGACGAGCGTTCGTCGCTCGGCCTGGTGCGGCTGCGCGTCAAGAAGACGGGCGTGCGGCTCGGTCAGCTGTTCGAGGCGCTGTTCAAGCGCTCCAAGGCCGAGTTCGACGGCGACGACTCCTCGCCGTTCTCCGAGATCACCGACGAAGACATCGACAACCTGTTTTCGGACTAGTCGACATGGCGTTCATCAACTACTCCGCGCGCGAGATCAACTGCAAGCTGGTCTATTACGGACCGGGGCTGTGCGGCAAGACCACCAACCTCCGGTACATCTACGAGAAGACCGCCCCCACCGCCAAGGGCAAGATGATCTCGCTGGCGACGGAGACCGAGCGCACGCTGTTCTTCGACTTCCTGCCGCTGGCGCTCGGCGAGATCCGCGGCTTCAAGACGCGCTTCCACCTCTACACCGTTCCGGGTCAGGTGTTCTACGACGCCAGCCGCAAGCTGATCCTGAAGGGCGTGGACGGCGTGGTGTTCGTGGCCGACAGCCAGGAAGAGCGCTTCGAGGCGAACCTGGAGTCGGTCGAGAACCTGAAGCAGAATCTGAAAGAGCAGGGCTACGACATCGCCAAGGTCCCGTGGGTGATCCAGTACAACAAGCGGGATCTGCCCAACGCGGTGGCGCTCGAGAAGCTGCGCGAGGCGCTGAATCCCAGCGGCACCGCGACGGAGTTCGAGGCGTCAGCCGCGACGGGCAAAGGCGTGTTCGAGACACTCAAGGCGCTGGCCAAGCTGGTGCTGGCCGACCTGAAGAAGGGCACCCGCTAGGGTGTAACCTCCGCGCAATGCCGAGCTTCGAGGCGCGCGGGTTCGACCTCTGGTACGAGCAGCACGGCGGTGGTTCGGGGCTTCCGCTCTTGTTCTTCTCCGGCCTCGGCGGAAGCTGTCAGGGTTGGACCGTGCTGCAGGTACCCGAGCTTGGCACGGCGCGGTCGTGTCTGCTGTTCGATCTGCGCGGCGCGGGGCGCTCGAAGGACCCGGGCGGCGCGTTCACCACACGCGATCTCGCCGACGACGCGCTGGCGCTCTGCGACCACCTGCGACTCGCACAGGTGCACGTGATCGGCGGGTTCCTGGGCGCGCTCGCGGCGCAGGAGTTGGCACTCGCTGCCCCCGGGCGCGTGCGGAGCCTCGTGCTCGCCGGCGGCTACGCGCGGCTCGACGCCAAGCGGCGCATGCTGCTCGAGATCTGGCGCGAGCTCTGCGACTGCGACGTGTCGCCTCTCTTGCGGGTGCGCGGCCGGCTGCTCTGGAGCTTGCACGACGACACGCTCGAGCAGAGCGACCTGATCGACGCCATGACGCGCTTCTTTGTGCGCGACGCGCAGCCGCTGAGCGAGCAGCTGCTGGCGCGGCAGCTCGACGCGTGTCTGGCGCACGACGCGCTGGAGCGGCTGGGCTCGCTGCGCGTGCCGACGCTCGTGCTCACGGGCGAGGAGGATCAGCTCACGCCGCCGCGCATGGCGCGCCAGCTCGCCAACGCGATCCCCGACGCGCGGCTGGTGCTGATGCCGGGCGTCGGCCACCTGGCGCCGGCCGAGGCCGCGCCGCGCTTCAACCGGATCGTCGGCCGCTTCCTGGCGGAGCACGACTAGCCGTGGTGAAGCTCGATCACTTCACGCTTCCGGTCGCCGACGCACAGCGCTCGCGCGACTTCTACGTGCGCTGCTTCGGCTTCCAGGTGGCGTCCGAAGACAGCGGCAGCGTGGCCCTGCGCGACGAAGAAGGTACGAGGATCGTGCTGGTCACGGATCCGCGTCGGGCGAGATACCCGTACTGTGCGCTCACGCTGCAGGTCGACGACGTGCACGCGCGCTACGTCGCGCTGCGCGGCGAGGGGATCGTGTTCGAGAAGGAGCCCGCGCAGCTGCGCGATCCCGACGGCTACCTGATCACGCTGCGGGAGAAAGACTAGGGCCTCTACGCCGGGAGGCGCGCCAGGTCGTCGGGCGTCGGCATCGCGGCCGCGGCGCCGCGCCGCAGCGTGGCGGCGCTGCCCGCGCGCACAGCGGCGACGAGCGCGCGCGAGAGCGGCTCGCCGCGCGCGAGCGCCACGGCCAGGCCCCCGTTGAAGGCGTCGCCGGCGCCGGTCGTGTCCACGGGGCGGACGCTCGGCGCGGGCACGTACTGGAAGCCGCTCGACGAGACCCAGACGCAGCCGCGCGCTCCGAGCTTCACGATCACCTCGCCGAGCGTGCGGTCCCGAAGTCGGGCGCCCGCGCGGGCTGCTGACTCCACGTCGTCGATCTGCACGCCCGAGAGCGCCGCGGCTTCGGATTCGTTGGGCGTGAGCACGTCGACCTTGCGCAACAGCTCGTCGGAGAGCGGGAGCACGGGCGCGGGGTCGAGCACGCTCTTCACGCGGTTCTCGCGCGCGAGGGTGAGTGCGCAGTCGACGGTGTCGAGCGGAGCCTCGAGCTGCACCAGCAGCACCGCGGAGCTGCGGAACGCGGCGATCGCGTCGCGCACGTGCTCGGGCCGCAGGCTGGCGTTCGCGCCCGCGGCGACGGCGATCGCGTTCTCGCCGCTGCGGCGGTCGACGACGATCGTCGCGGTGCCGGTGTGCGCGCCCGGCTCGGCGTGCACGAACGCGGTGTCCACTCCCGCCTCGCGCAACGCCGCGAGCGAGATCTCGGCGAAGGCGTCGGCTCCGACGCGCCCGATCATGTGCACGCGCCCGCCGAGCCGCGCGGCCGCGATCGCCTGATTGCCGCCCTTGCCGCCGGGGCCGAGTGCCAGGCCGTCGGCGCGCTGCGTCTCGCCGGGCTTTGGGATGCGCTCGGCGACGAGCGACACGTCCACGTTCAGACTGCCGACCACGACGATGTCGCGCATCGCGCGAAGCGAACCACAGACCACGCGCGCCAGCAAGCAGCGCGCTCTGGCGCGTGGTACCTAGGGGCGGTGAGCGCGCGCTTCGTCGAGGTCGCGGTTCCGGTTCCCGTCGACGAGACGTTCGAGTACGCGGTGCCCGAGGGCGTCGAGATTGCACCCGGCGCGCGCGTGATGGTGCCGTGGCGCGGCAAGGACGTGGCTGCGGTCGTGGTCGCGGCGCGCGAGTCGGTGTCGGAGCGCGCGGCGGGGCCGATCCGCTTCGTGTCGAGCGTGGTCGAGGAAGAGCCGGTGATCGCGCCCGCGCTGCTCGACGTGGTGCTGCGCGCGGCGCGCGACACGCTGTGCCCACCCGGGGTCGCGCTCGCCGCGGCGCTGCCGCCGGGGACGGCCCCGCGCGCGGGGCGGCGCGTCGAGCTGCTTCCCGCCGGGCGGCGCGCGCTCGAGCGCGGCGAGGCTCCCGGTACGCTCGGGCGCGTGCTGTGGGCGCTCGGCAAGCGGCCGCTCTCGGAGACCACGCTGCGCGAGCGCTTCCCGGCGGCGGTGCCCGCGCTCGATCGGCTCGAGCGCATCGGCTGGATCCGGCGCGAGGTCGCCAACGATCCGCCGCGCGTGCGCGTGAAGCACGAGACGGTGTACCGGCTGGCGCAGCTCGTCGACCCGGAGCATCCCGTGCTCGCGCGCGCGAAGCGGCGGCGCGACCTGGTCGCGTTGCTCGAGGAGGGCCCGCAGCACCTGCCGCAGAGCGACGCGCTGCGGGTGCTGGTGGAGGCGGGGCTCGTCGTCCCGGAGTCGCGCGAGGTGGATCGACTCGCGCCGGCGGTGCCGCTCCGGGCGGACGAGCCGATCCCCGAGCCCACGCCGCATCAGCGCGCGGCGGTTGCGCGCATCGCGGAGGCGATCGACGAGCGGCGCGACGAGCTGTTCCTGCTCTACGGGATCACCGGCAGCGGCAAGACCGAGGTGTACTTGCGCGCTACCGAGGTCGCGCTCGCGCGTGGACGCGGGGCGATCATCCTGGTGCCGGAGATCGGCCTCACGCATCAGGTGGTCGATCGCTTCCGCGCGCGTTTCGGGGAGCGGGTCGCGGTGCTGCACAGCGGCCTCTCCGGGGGCGAGCGCTTCGACCAGTGGCGGCGCGTGCGCGACGGCACGGCGCCGATCGCGATCGGGGCACGCTCCGCGATCTTCGCGCCGATCGAGGAGCCGGGCCTGATCGCGATCGACGAGGAGCACGATCCCGCCTACAAGAGCGAGGAGGGCTTCCGCTTCCACGCGCGCGACGTGGCCGAGCTGCGCGCGCGCGCCGCACGCTGCCCACTCGTGCTCGGCTCGGCGACGCCCGACGTCGAGACCGCGTTGCGGGCCGAGCGCGGCGAGATCGAGCGCCTGATCCTGCCGCAGCGCGTGGCGTCCCGGCCGCTGCCGGTGGTCGAGATCGTGGACATGAGCGCCGAGGAGCGGCGCCGCGGCGGCAAGCGCATGCTGCTCTCCCGCCCGCTGCGCCATGCGCTGGCCGAGACCCTTGCGCGCGGGCAGCAGGCGATCCTGTTCCTGAACCGGCGCGGCTTCGCGACGCTAGTCTACTGCTACGCGTGCGGCCACGCGCTGCGCTGCAAACACTGCGATGTGTCGCTCGTCTACCACGCGACCGGCGGGCCGCGGCGGCGGCTCGACCCGGAACAGGGCGAGCTGCGCTGCCACTGGTGCGGCCACGCCGAGGCGCCGGCATCGCGCTGCGCGCAGTGCGGGAGTGGGGAGGGCGGGCTGCTCGGGTTTGGCACGGAGCGGGTGTTCGAGGAGGTGCGCGCGATGTTCTCGCACGCACGGGTTGCGCGCTTCGACCGCGACACCACCGCGCGCAAGGGCGAGCAGCGGCGGATCCTGGCGGAGTTTCATCGGGGCGACATCGACGTCCTGGTCGGCACGCAGATGGTGGCGAAGGGGCACGACGTGCCCGGGGTGACGCTCGTCGGTGTCATCCACGCCGACCTCGGGCTGCACTTCCCCGACTTCCGCGCTGCGGAGCGCACCTTCCAGCTCCTGACGCAGGTAGCGGGCCGGGCGGGGCGCGGCGACGAGCCCGGGCGCGTGGTGATCCAAACCTTCCTCCCGGATCACTACGCGATCGCGCTGGCGCGCACGCACGATTTCCCGGCGTTCCTGCGCGAGGAGCTGCGGCGGCGGCAGCCGCACGGCTGGCCGCCCTTCCGCGCGATGGCGCAGCTCACCGCGACCGGCAAGGACGCGGCGCGTGTGGAGCACGCCGCGCGCGAGCTGGCGGTGCTGGCGACGAGTGTGCCGCGGGGAGACGGGGCGGCGCGCGGGTTCCAGGTGATGGGTCCGGCGCCGCTGCCGATCGCCAGGTTGCGCGACCACTGGCGCTGGCAGCTTCTCTTGCTCGGCGTGCGCGAGGACGTGCGCGACGTTGCGCGCGAGCTCTTGCGCGGGTCACACGGGCGCTTTCCGGGCGTGGCGCTGCGGGTGGATACGGCTCCGCTGCAAATGCTATGAGATGGGCGCGATGCTGCTGCGCGTGCTCCAGTTTCCCGATCCGCGCCTGCGGCAGAAATCCGAGCCGCTCTTGCGCGAGGACGTGGACGACTCGATGCGCAAGCTCGCCGCCGACATGGCCGAGACCATGTACGAAGAGCCCGGGATCGGACTCGCCGCGCCCCAGGTGGGCGTACACAAGCGGCTGGTGGTGATGGACACGAGCTGGTCGGACGGCGAGCGCAGCCTGCGCGTGCTGCTCAATCCCGAGATCGTGTCGTCGTCCGGGGAGACCGTGTCCCAGGACGAGGCGTGTCTGTCGGTGCCCGACTTCGAGGCCGACGTCGAGCGGGCCGAGCACGTGGTGGTGCGGGCGCGTTCGCTCGACTGGGAGGAGCTGTCGTTCGACGTGGGCGGGCTCGAGGCGATCTGCTTCCAGCACGAGATCGATCACCTCGACGGCATCCTCTACATCGACCGCATCAGCAAGCTGAAGCGCGACCTGTACGTGCGGCGGCGCAAGAAGCAGGTACGGCGCGACCAGGAAGAGGGCGGCCCGCCGTCGCGCCCGCCGCTGTAGCCTTGCGGATCGTCTTCCTCGGCACGCCCGAGTTCGCGGTTCCGTCGCTGGAAGCGCTGGCGCAGGGGCCACACCCGGTGGTCGGCGCGATCTCGCAGCCGGACCGGCCGCGCGGGCGCGGGCTGAAGCTCGAGGCGACGCCGGTGCGCGCGGCGGCGGAGCGACTCGGGATCCCGGTGCTGCAACCGGAGAAGGTCGGGGAGCCGGCGGCGGTCGAGTGGCTGCGCGGGCTCGAGCCGGAGCTCGGTGTGGTCGTGGCGTTCGGGCAGTTCATTCCGCGGCGGCTGCGCGAGCTGCCGCGGCTCGGGATGATCAACGCGCACGCGTCGCTCCTGCCGCGCTGGCGGGGAGCGGCGCCGATCGAGCACGCACTGCTTTCCGGGGATACACAGAGCGGCGTCACGATCATTCGGGTGGCGCAGCAGATGGACGCGGGAGAGTGGTGCCTGCGGCGCGAGACGGCGATCGGGCCTGACGAGACCGCCGGGGCGCTGGCCGAGCGGCTGTCCGTGCTCGCGGCCGAGGCGCTGGTCGAGGCGGTGGGCGCGATCGCGGCGGGAACGGCGCGCTTCCAGCCGCAGCCCGCCGAGGGTGTGACGCTGGCGCCGAAGGTAGGACGCGAGCTGGGCGTGCTGGACTGGAGCGAGCCGGCGGCGTCGGTCTTGCGGCGGGTCCGGGCGGCGACGCCGCGCCCTGGCGCCGACGTGCGTTTGCGCCGCTCGCGGGCCGTGTTCCGGATCCTGGAGGCGGAGCTGGCGGGCGAGCAGCCGGCGCCCGGGCGGCCGCGCGCGGTGCGGGCGGAGCGCAATCGCCTGCTCGTCGCTGCGTTGGACGGATGGATCTCCGTTCGTAGACTGCAGGTGCACGGACGCCGGCCCGTACGCGCGGACGAGTTCCTGCGCGGGGCGAGGCTGGCGGCCGACGAGGAGGTCGTGACGGAATGAACAACCTGAAGACGGGGCTCCTGCTCACGGTCCTGACGCTGGCTCTCGTCTGGTTCGGGTCGCTGTTCGGCGGGCGCCAGGGGGCGATCATCGCGTTCGGCTTCGCGGCCGTGATGAACGTCGGGGCGTACTGGTTCAGCGACAAGCTGGTGCTGCGCATGTACAAGGCCAAGCCGGTTACGGAGGCCGAGGCGCCCGAGCTCTGGTCCGTCGTCGCCGATCTCGCCCAGCGCGCTCAGCTCCCGATGCCCAAGGTGTACGTGATCCCGAACGAAGCGCTGAACGCGTTCGCGACGGGGCGCAATCCGGCCCACGCCGCGGTTGCGGTCACGGAGGGCCTCCGGCGGCACTTGAGCCGCGCCGAGATCACGGCCGTGCTCGCGCACGAGCTCTCGCACGTGAAGCACCGCGACATCCTGATCGGCACCGTCGCCGCCACGCTGGCGGGCGCGATCAGCATGCTCGCCAACATGGCGCGCTGGGGCGCGATCTTCGGCGGGATGCGCGGCAATGACGACCGCGGCGGCTCGAACCCGCTGACGATGATCTTCGTGGCGATGTTCGCCGGGCTGGCTGCGATGCTGGTGCAGATGGCCATCTCGCGCTCGCGCGAGTACGAGGCCGACGCCGGCGCTGCGCGGCTGCTCGGCGATCCGACGCCGATGATCTCCGCACTGCGTAAGCTCGAGCTCGGCGCCCAGCGGATTCCGATGCACGCCAATCAGGCGACGGCTCACATGTTCATCGTGAGCCCACTCAGCGGCGGTGGCATCGCCAAGATGTTCAGCACGCACCCGCCGATCGAGGAGCGTATCGCGCGGCTGCAGGCCCTGACCGGGATGCCGCATCTTTAGACCCCAGACCCCGCGCGCGATCGCGTGGCACGTGCTCGAGCGCGTCGAGCGCGACAGCGCGTGGGCCGATCTCGCGCTGCACGCCGCGCTGCGCGAGTCCGGGCTGCCCCGGGCCGATCGCGCTCTGGCGACGGAGCTCACGTACGGCAGCCTGCGCCTGCGCGGTCGCCTCGACGCTGCGCTGGCCCAGGCCCTCGACCGGCCGGTGACCGAGGTCGAGCCGGCGGTGCGCAACGCGCTCCGGCTCGGCGCCTATCAGCTCCTGTTCATGGACCGGATCGAGCCCAAGGTGGCGGTGTCGGCCACCGTCGACCTGGTGCGCTCGGTCGGTCGCGAGCGGGCCGTGGGCTTCACCAACGCCGTCCTGCGCGCGCTGTCGGCCCTCGTGCAGGACCGCGCGCTGCGCTTCCCGGATCCCGACGAGCAGCCGGTCGCCTATCTCACGGAGTGGGGATCGCTCCCCGAGTGGATCGCGGCGGCGTGGGTGCGGCAGTTCGGCGTCGACGAGGCGATCGAGCTGGCGGAAGCGAGCCTGCGGCCGCCGCCGCGGACGGTGCGTGTGTCTGCGACGAGCGACGTCGACGACGTCGCCACGCGCCTGCGTGGCCGCCGCTGCGCGCGGGCGCCGCGCGGCGTGACGGGCTGCGCGACCGATCCCGTCGCCGAGCCGGGCTTCGAGCGCGGCGAGTGGACGGTTCAGGACGAGGCGTCGCAGCTCGTTGGCGTGATGGTCGACGCGCAGCCGGGGATGACGGTCGTCGATTGCTGCGCAGCCCCGGGGACCAAGACGTTTCAGCTCGCCGAGGCTGTGGGGCCGGGCGGCGAGGTGATCGCACTCGACTCCAACGAGTCGCGCCTGTCGTTCGTGTACAAGGGCGCCGAACGGCTACGGCTGCGCAACGTGCGGCCGCTGGTGCGCGACGTGGCGAAGGGCTTCGACCTGAGGGGTCCGCAGTCCTTCCCGCGCGTGCTCGTCGACGCACCGTGTTCCGGGCTCGGGGTGCTGCGGCGCAATCCCGACGCGCGCTGGCGCATCGGGCCCGACGACGTCAGCCGGCTGGCCGACCGCCAACGCGAGCTCGTCTCGTCGGCGGCGCGCTACGTCGACCGCGGCGGCACGCTCGTCTACAGCGTGTGCACGTTCACGCCGGAGGAGACGGACGGCGTCGCGCGGCGCTTCCTCGAGGCGCACGACGAGTGGACGCAGGACGGCGAGCTGCGCACCCTGCCGCACCGCGACGGCTGCGACGGGTTCTACGCCACGCGGTTCGTGCGCCGCTCGCCGGGCAGGTAGCTCTCGAGGGGCAGGTCGAAGCGCAGACCGTCGGGTGCGGTCCCGCGGATGCGCAACACCCCGGCGTGCACTCCCCGCAGGTGATGCCACGCGCACAGGGTCACGCGGTTCTCGGGCTCGTCCCCGCCGCCGTGCGAGCGAAACGCCACATGATGCTCGTGCAGGTTGCGCTGGGACGTGCAGCCGGGGACCGCGCAGCGCCAGCCGTCGCGTTCGAAGATCGCGCGGCGGCGCGACGGCTTCTGGTCCCAGGCGTCGATCACGTGGTCGATCATCGCGTCGAGGGCTTCTCCCGCCGTCGCCTGGCGGCCGTCTCGGGGTGGTAGACGGCGGCGGACGCTGTTCAGGACGGCTTCGAACAGGCGGATCTGCGCGACGGGGCCGCCGACGATGACTTGCTCGGTCTCCGGCTCTGTCGCGGCGGTGGTCTGCGGACCGATCAGCGGCGCACCGATTTCCGGGGAGGGGGAGGGGGAGGGGGAGGCGGTCGCTTCGCCTTCCGCTGGGAGGCCTCCCGTGCGCGCGAACGTCTCGGAGTCCGACTGGGACAGGTCCAGCGCGCGCTCGATGTCATCCCGCAGTCGGCGCACCGTCACGTGGGCGGCGTGGGCGGCCCATTGGTGGGAGAAGCGGTCAACGGAGTCGGTCAGTGCCAACGGGACCAGCGCCTGCGCGGCGACCCACGAGATCGCGCCGGAGCGGTAGGCTCGCTCGAGCCCGCTCCAACCGGCGGCTGCGCGCTCGATCCGAAGTAGGGCGCGGAGCTTGGCGCCGTCCATGCCGAGCCGGTCGTGGGCCCAGACGTCGAGCGTGGCGAAGCCGAGCGCGCGCGGGATGCCGCGGCGAACGACCGCCATGAGTAACGGGCCGAGGGTCGCCTCGTGGCGTCGCTCGAGTGCGAGGAGAGCGCGCAGGCGGCGGTCCAGGTCGGGCGCCTCCGCGTCGGCGACGCCGTCGACGAGCGCGGCGATGCGGAGCGGGTCGAGCTGACCGGACGCCGGTGCGTCGGGCTCGACGTCGTCGTCCAGCGTCGGCGCGGCGTCGGCGGGCTCTAGGTCGGGCTCGCCCGGCTCTGGGATGCGCGCCACGTCCTCGAGCGGCAGGGCCGAGAGCACCTCCGCGGCGACCATCTCGGCGACGTCGCACTCCCGGATGCGATTCCCGACGACGCGGTACGCGAGCCGGAGCACGTAGCTCCACCGGCGGCGCACCAGGGGCGTGCAGCGGATCTGTACGCCACGGATCGGCCCTTCGTACGGGCCGACCTCGGTCCAGCCCGCCTCCGTCGAGCGCTGGTCGCAGCGCCGGACCTCGCGGGCGAGGTCGCTCGCGGTCATGCAGCGCGCGCGCGGGAGCCAGGCTTCCACGTCTGACAGGTGGCGCAGGCGGGTGAGCAGGCGGACCTTCGTCCACGGGAGCGCGCCCGACTCGAGTGCTTTGGCGAGCGGCGTGAAGTACTCGAGCGCGTGGCCGACGTGCGCCCAGTCCTGAACCGTGCGCGCCGACTGGCCGAGGCGTTCGCACGCGTAGTCGGAGAGGCGCGCGTAGCCCAGCCGCTCCCACGCGTGGCGCGCGACCAGCCCTCGGGCCACGCGAGCGAGGGCCGCGCGCAGCGATCCCGAGGCGCGGGCGCGCGCGGCCACCTGTCGCTCGGCGTCGAAGTCAGTGCACGTCATCGGCCCGCAAATCGTACACGAACATAGAGCGAAAGTGCAAGCTGCCGACGGCGTTTCCTATAGTTCTCACGCGATGTTGGGGACGCTGCCATGAGCCGGGTCGGACGCTTCAAGCTCGCGCCCTCGATCCTGTCGGCCGACTTCGGGCGGCTGGCCGAGGAGGTGCGCGCGGCCGAGGCCGCCGGCGCCGACTGGATCCACGTCGACGTGATGGACGGCCACTTCGTGCCCAATCTGACGATCGGGCCCGACGTGTGCGCGGCGATCCGGCGCGTGACCGCGCTCCCGCTCGACGTACACCTGATGGTGTCGGAGCCCGAGCGCTGGCTCGGGCCGTTCGTCGAGGCCGGCGCCAGCGCGGTGGGCGTGCACGTCGAGGCCACCGTGCATCTACACCGACTGGTGACGCGGATCCGCGAGCTCGGCGCGCGCGCGTGCGTGGTGCTGAACCCCGCCACGCCGGCGGCGGCGGTCGAGCCCGTGCTCGGCCTGGTGGACCAGGTGCTGGCCATGACCGTGAACCCCGGCTTCGGCGGCCAGACGTTCATCCGCTCCGTGCTGCCCAAACTGGTGGAGCTGCGCCGCCTGGCGCGCCGGGCGGGTCGCGCCGACGCCGAGCTCGACCTGGTCGTCGACGGCGGCATCGGCCTCGACACGATCGAAGACGTCGCCATCCACGGCGCCAACGCCTTCGTGATGGGCAACGCCTTCTTCCGCTCCGGTGACTACAAGCGCTTCGCCGACCAGATCCGCGCGCGCCTCGCGCCGTACGAGGCCGCGGCGCCCCGTCCTCCGGGCCCTTAGCTCAGTGGTTAGAGCAGCCGGCTCATAACCGGTCAGTCCCTGGTTCGAGCCCAGGAGGGCCCACCGCCGCTCGGCCCGGCCGCGGGCGCCGACGTCCGGTCGACGATCGGCCGCGCACCGATTTCCGGGCCGGGGACCCGCTCACTCGGGCGCGAGCGCCTCGCTCGGTAAGGTCTGGTACGCGATTCGCGCCGGCAAGGTTGCGCCGAGGAGCGACACCAGGAACGTGGACAGCGCGACGAACGGGAGCTGCGGCGCGAACCAACTGCGGTCGATCGGCGATCCGTAGGCCACCTCGAGCACGCCAACGAGGGCCGGAGTGGATGCATAGCCCAGCGCGAGCCCGAGCACGCACCCGATCAGTGCGACGCACATCGCGTCCACGATGACGAGCGTGATCACCTGCGCGGGCTCGGCGCCGGCGGCCCGCAGCAGACTGAGCTCTTGCCTCCTCTGCGTGACGCTGCCGATCAGCAAGATGGTCACCGCCAGCCCACCAAGGGCAGCCACCAGAGCGGCGATGACATCGAGCAAACCCGTGAACCGGAGGACCCGTTTGCGGTGGATCTCCCGAAGCTCGTCGCCATAGGCGAGGAAGAGATCCTGCACCCCTGCGGTCCGCCGGCGGACCTCTTGGAGTACCTCCTCCTTCTCGCCCTTCGTCCAGAGAACGGCCTGATACGCGCCAGCTCGGTGCCAGTATGCATCGAACGTCTTCAGGTCGAAGGTGATCGATCCCCTGGCGCCCATGTAGTCGCGCACGGTCCCAGCCACTGCGAAGGCGCGCGCCCCCTGCGGCGTGTCGATTTCGATCTCGTCGCCGGCGTGGACGTCGAAGCGTCTGGCGAAGGCCATCGACACGGCGACGGCACCCCTCGAGACGTCGAGCGCCACCTCGTTCCCGGGTCGATCGATCGCCGGGAGGAACCCATGCGTGGCGACGACGTCCATGGATACGGCCCAGACTGCGACCTCCTGGCCGCGGAACAGAAGGGTCGGCCGATACCAGTACTGCTCCGCGAGCGCCTCGACGCCCGGGGTCGTGCGGATCAGCTCGATGGTCTGCGGAGTGAGCAGATCCCGGCGTGCCTGGTCCACGAGGGACCCTGCAGAGACCAAAACGCCATCGGGATAGCGGGTCGTTGCGTAGTTCCCGAACGTGAGTGCGAGGCTCTCGACGACGAGGAAGATCCCCGTCAAAGCGCCGACGATCCCCCCCAGGACGGAGAGCGTGATCGCGAGACTCCACGGCCGCGCCCTGAAGCCGGCGCAAGCCATGTGTCCCACTGAGGGCACTGCGCGCACGAGGGGAAGCGTCATCCACCGGAGAGCACGCGCGTAGCCGGGCGCGAGGGACAGGACCAAGCCGAGCGCTCCTCCGAAGATCAGCGCGAGGCGAACCGTCGGCTGCACAGTCGAGCCCAAGGGCTGTGCGACGCCCACGAGCACGACCACTGCGAGGACCGGGCTCACCGCGAGCCATCGGCGGGCGCTGCGCGTGGGAGTCGCGAGGTCGCTCGCAAGCGCGTCGAGGACGAATCTGCGCGCTGCGCGGCGCGCAGGCCCCGCGCTTCCCGCGAGAGCGGCGACCACGCCGACGATCGCGGCGATCCCCAGTGTGGACCACTCCAGAGAGACCTGCCTGATCTCCTCGGCGCGGAATCCCGTGGTGAAGGTCGAGAAGAAGCCGAGCATCGGCGCCGACAACAAGAAGCCGGCGATGGAGCCGAGCAGCGTCCCTGCGAACGACAGGGCCAGCGTGTCGAGCACAACGGCGCCGGTAGCCCAGCGCGAGCCCATTCCTGTCGAGCGGAGCACCGCGAGCGTTCGGCGCTGCCGCTCGGTGAACGTGCTCATCGCGGCATAGGTGAGTAGCGATGAAACGACTACGGCGATCGCACTGAACATCGAGACGGCGATCTGCAGCGTGCTCAAGATGTCGTCGATCTCGCGGGTGCGGATCGACGACCTGCGGACCGTTGCAACGCCATGCAGGCGCGCCCGGAGCTCGCTCGCGACAGCCTCGAGCTCGTGGTCCTGGTCCACCACGATGTCGACGCGGTCGATCCAGCCCTGACGGCCAACGAGCGCCTGCAGTGCGTACACGTCCATCAGAACGACCTGACCGCCGAACGCCGCAGCGATGCCGCCGGGCTCGAGCGTTCCCTGCACGGTCAGCGTCTCCTCGCGTTCGCCGATTCGAACTCGAATGGCCGACGGGCTCCCGGTCCACTGAAGGGGCATGCCGAGTCGTTCCAGCAGGCGCGGGCTGACGATCGCCGCGTGGGCACTGGCCAGAAGGCGGAGCGGGTCAGCCACCCTGACACCCTGCCGACTGACGGAGATGGAGCGCAGGTTCTGCTCGGCGAGAAAGTCGATGCCGACCACATCGAGCGGGAAGGCGTGGTCGGGCAGATGGAGCGTCGCAGAAATCAGAGGCCCGGCGGTGGCGACTCCCCGCGTGCCGCGAACCGTTTCGAGCACGCTCTCCGGAAGGCCCAGGGTGCCGGCGGCGACCTCGAGGGTGGCCGCGCCAACCATGGCGTCCGCCGTGCGCGCGATCTGGACCCGAGCGCTACGCGAGCTCATCTCGAGCGCGGTCGCGAGCGCCACGCTGGAGCCGATCGCGAGGACCGTCAAGAGAGCGATCGCGCGATCAGGTCCCGTCAGGCGCCTCCACGACAGCAGGCCCTGAAATGCCAGCGCGTGCAACCTGGATGCAACTTGCCTTCGGACGGACGGTCGCGGTTCCGAACGTGCCGGTCCATTGGGTCGCTTGAGTTCGGATCGTCGGTTGTCGCGATCTGCCGGCATCTGCCGAGGATGCGCGGGAATCGCAGGCGGGGCGGCCAACCGAGGCCGCTCCAGACGCCCCAGTCGCTCACGCCGGCCCGAGCCGACCACAGGCCGAGGAGCCGTCTGGTACGACGCCAGATCATGTCGGCTTGGCTCTTCCAGCTTGGTCCTCGGCTCGTGCTCGTCCTCCTCGCCATCGTCTGGCTCGCCTGCGGCACGGCGCCGGCGTAGGGGCCTCCAGCGACGCGGTCGCCCGATCGGTCATACTGTCGGGCGCATGGGCCAGTTCCTCGCGGTCGCGTCTCTCGCCTTGTCGACGCTTTGGGCCGGACCCCTACTCGTGCTCCCGGGATCAGCGAGGCGTCTCGTCCGGGCAAGTCCACCTCGGCGCACTCTGGTCCTGCTCGGGTGGGGGATGCAGTGCGCGTTCCTGCTGCTCGCCGCGGCCTGTGGTGGCAAGATCAGCGATCAGGAGTGAGCGGAGCGTTGCACTCCGCCCTTACTCCGGAGCGAATACCTCGCTGGGAAGTGTGCGGAAGGCGACTCGGGCTGGAAGCACGCTAGCAACGAGCGCGACGCCGAATCCGCCGAAGAAGATGATCGGCACCGCGGGCGCGAACCAGCTCTGCGCAATGTCCCAGCCCGATGTGGCGCGCAGCACGTCAGTCATTGCCGGCGCAGAGGCATAGCCGAGTGAGAGCCCGAGCAGAGCTCCTAGGATAGTCACCGCCAGACCGTCGATGAGGATCAGCCCGACGACCTGGCGCGGCTCGGCACCGGCGGCGCGCAGAATGGCGAGCTCGCGACGGCGTCGTGCGACGGTCGCGAACAGCAGGAACGCGACGCCCACTGCGGCGAGCACTGCGACGAACGCTCCCGCGACGTTGAGCGGGCCGAGGAACTGGTCGGCGAAACGCCTTTGCCTGGCAACGAGCGTCGACGCATCGACGAAGAACAGATCCTGGAGGCCCGAGGTCCGCGCCTCGATCGCAGCGAGGATCTCGGCTCGCGGTTCCGAGGTCCAGATCGACGCGGACCAAGCCCCGGAGCGATGCCAGTGCTTGTCGAACGTCTGGACGTCCATGAGCACGGTTCCGGCGGGGAGGCCGAAGTCGCGGATCTGTCCCGCAATCCCAAAGTCGGTTGCCCCCTTCGCGGTGTCCAGCGAAATCGAGTCGCCGGTGGCGACTCCGAAGCGTCGCGCGAACCCGGTCGAGACCGCGATCGCGCCCTGCGCGAGCTCCGCAGCAAGCGCTCGATAGGGTCGATCCACGGCGGCGAGCCGTCCGTATCTTGCGACGGCGTCCATGCTCGACGCGGAGAGCGATACCTCCTCGCCCCGGAATAGGAGCGAGTCAGCGCGGTACGTCTCGTTGACGGCCAGCACGCCGGGAGTCGTGCGAATCAGATCCAAGACACGCGGTGAGAGGAGCTCCCTCCGCGCGACGCTTAGCGCGGAGCCCGCTCGGATCGACGTGGAGCCGGACGAAAGGGAAGCCGCCCACTCGACAAGGGTCTCCGCAGCGCTCTCTGTGACGAGGAACAGACCTGTGAGGGAGCCTGTCGACGTTGCGATCGCCGTCAGGACCATCGCGAAGCTCCACGGCGCCGCGGCGAACGAGCGTCCCACTAAGTGGGCGGTGCTCGGAACGACAGCGCGAAGTGGCGCCACCAGCAAGCGGGCGAGACCGGGGTAGGCGTGAGAGAGTGCGAGAATCGCGCACAGCCCCGCGGCGAAGACAACGACGACCCGGACGACGGGTGGCATCGCGAGGGGGAGGGCAACCGCGGCAGCGGCCAGAAGCCAGACGAGGCGCGTTGCGCGCAAGCCCCCGCCTGGGACGGGCTCCGTGGTTGCGCGATCGAGCGTGTCGAGCAAGAACCGGCGGCCGACTCGTCGCGCCGCTGCAAGGCCCCCGGCGCCGGCGGCCAGCCATCCCGACGCAAGGGCCACCACGATCGTGGTCGTCCCGATCGACAGGGTTTGGACCTCTTCAGCAGAGACGTTCTCCGTCAGGAAGATCGAGAGCGTCCGAAGCAGTGGTTCGGAGACCACCAGACCGCCGACCCAACCTGCAATCGTACCCAGCAAACCCAGGACGCTGACGTCCAGCAGCAGCCCGCGACGGGCTCGCTCCGCCTCCAAACCAGCAGCTCGCAGCACGAACAGTTGGCGGCGCTGCACGTCGGCGAAGAGCGTCATCGCACCGTAGGTGATGAGGCTCGCGACGATCGTGACCATGCCGGTGAACAGGAGCACGACGATCCGAATCGCCGCGAGCATGTCCTCGGTGTCCCGCGTCTGGAAGGCGGAGCGGCGCGCCTGGGCGATTCCGCGGACCCGTTCGGCGATCTGGGCGATCAGCCCGTCCACCGTCTGCCCCGGCTCCGGCACGACGTCGACTCGGTCGAACCACCCGCGGCGGCCGACGAGCTCCTGCAGCGCGTACACGTCCATTGCGGCGACCTGTCCCCCGTAGGCCTCCGCGAGTCCGCCGGGCTCGAGGACCCCGCGCACCGACAGCACGAGCTCGCGGCCGGCGAAGCGAGCGGCGATCGTGGGCGCCGCGGACTCGGCCGAGTCGGAGGGCAGGCCGAGCCGGTCGAGGAGCTTGCGTGTGACGATCACGGCGTTTGGGAGCGCCAGCAGACGCAGCGGATCGCGGACCTGAACCCCGCGCGCGCGGATGGTCGCGGGGCGCACCTGCTCCTGCGCCAGGAAGTCGACGCCCACGATCTCGAGCGCGAAGTCGCGACCCGGAAGGCGGAGTGTCGCCGTGAGCATAGGCGAGGCGGCGAGCACGCCGGGCACGGCGCGCACCGTCTCGAGCAGACTCTCGGGAATCCCCACCGTTCCGGCGATGACTTCGATCTTCGCGCTGCCGATCATGGCGTCCGCGGTGCGGGCGATCTGCACCTGCGCGCTGCGCGAGGCCATCTCGAGGCCCGTGGCGAGGGTCACGCTGGCGGCGATCGCCAGGATGGTGAGGATGGACAGCACACGATCTGGACCGGTCAACCGGCGCCACGACAGCAAGAGGCCGAAGGGAATGCTCATCGCGCGTCAGCCGGTTGCCGTGTCGCGCTCGATCTGACCGTCGCGCACGTGGATCACGCGATCAGCGCGCTCGCTGGCACCTGGATCATGGGTCATGAGCAAGACCGTCGTTCCGCGCTCACGGCAGAGAGCGGAGATCAGCTCGAGGACCCGCGCGGCGTTGATCTCGTCCAGATTGCCGGTTGGCTCGTCTGCGAGCAGCAGTCCCGGACGCGCGATCAGCGCCCGCGCGATCGCCACGCGCTGCATCTCGCCGCCCGAGAGCTTCGCGACCGGATGCTTCTTGCGGTGGATCACGTCCAGCCGTTCGAGCAACGTGTCGACTTCGGGCTGGACGTCGCGCAGGCGCCTGCCCTCCAGCAAGAGCGAAACGGCCACGTTTTCGGAGACGTCGAGGATCGGGACGAGGTTGAAGAACTGGTAGACGAGGCCGAGGTTGCGCCGGCGGAAGCGGGCCGAGGCGGCTTCCGACATCGAGCTGATCTCGTGGCTGTCGAGCTTGATCGATCCCGAGGTCGGGTGGCGCAGGCCCGCGATCAGGTGGAAGAGCGTGGTCTTGCCCGACCCGCTGCGGCCGCGCACGACGAGGAACTGGCCGGGCGGGACGTGCAGGTCGACTCCGCGCAGGGCGTGGACCGCGGACTCGCCCTCTCCGAAGGTCATCGTCACGCTGCGGAGGTCGACCGCGAGCCCCCGGGGCGTGGTCATCGCTGCACTCGGAGTGGAGAAGCTGCTCATCTCGAGCCTTCGATCGTATGGCCCGAGCGCCAGGAGTGGCTCGGCCGATTCTGGCCAGGGCGGAGAGGTTTCCGGCCAGGGCGGAGAGAGTTGTTGACTCCGCGCGCGCGGGGCGTGTTTGATTCGGGTATGGCTGCTGACACGGTCGCGCTGGTCGGAGTGTCGGCGGCTCTCGTGAGCGGCTTCGCGCGCAGTGCGGAGCGCAGCGGATTGCACCTGATCACGCGGGCGAGCGAGATTGCGCCGCTCGCCGAGGAGCGGCGGCTTGCGCTGGTCGTGATCGAGCTCAGCGGGTCGGAGATTCGCGCGCTCGGCGAGGTGCGCTCGCTGGCGAAGCTGATCGGCTCTGCGCCGCTGGTCGTGCTGGCGCGCGATCTGGGCGCGCAGCTCGGGGCGCAGCTCATCCGTCTCGGCGTCGCCGACGTGATCGACCTGCCGAACCCGACCGAGGACGTGGTCGCGCAGGCGCTGCGCACGTGCAGGCGCGAAGCGGACGGGGCCGGCGGCCACGCGCTGCTCGGCGCGTCGCCGGCGATGGCGGAGCTGCGCCAGCGCATCGAGCAGGTCGCGAAGGCCGCGGTCCCGATCCTGGTCGTCGGCGAGAGCGGCAGCGGCAAGGAGCTCGTCGCGCGCACGGTCCACGAGCTGTCGGCGCGCAAGGGCCGGGCGTTCGTGCACGTCGACTGCGCCGCCCTCTCGAGCGGGCTCGCGGAAGTCGAGCTGTTCGGCTGTGAGCGCGGCGGCGTGCCGGGTGCGCACGACGCGCGACGCGGGTTCGTGGAGCTCGCCGGCCGCGGCACGCTCCTGCTCGACGAGATCGGCGAGCTCGAGCTGCGCGAGCAGGCGAAGATCCTGCGCGTGCTGCAGAGCCGCGAGTACCAGCGGGTCGGCGGGACGGACGTGCTCGAAGCGGAGGCGCGCGTGATCGCGACCACGACCGCCGACCTCGCCAACGCCGTGCGACGCGGCGCCTTCCGCCGCGACCTGTACTTCCGGCTGAGTCTGTTCGAGATCGCCGCTCCGCCGCTGCGCGAGCGCAAGGCCGACATTCCGCTGCTGGTGCGGGCCGCCCTCGAGCAGCTCTCGGACCGGATGGGTCTTGCTCTACCGCGCGTGTCCGACGGGTTCTACCGCCGCCTCTCCGAGCACGACTGGCCCGGCAACGTGCGCGAGCTTCACAACGCGCTGGAGCGTCTGCTCGTAGAGCGACCGGTCACGCTGCTCGAGGAAGTGGATCTCGACGGCGTGCTGGGCCACCGCTCCGGTCCGCCAGGCAGCGCGGCTCTCCCCTTGGATCTGGAGCTTCTGCGTCCCGAGGACCAGGCGGAGGCGCGGCGCATCGCGGATGTACTCGTCGAAGTGGGCGGCAACGTGAGCCGCGCGACGCGCCGCCTCGACCTCGCCCGCACCACGCTGCGCCGCCGCATCGAGGAGTTCGGCCTGGAGCACTTGATCCCCAAGGACTAGCGTCGCCCCAGGAGGAAGCCATGAAACGCAGCCTCGATGCAGCGACTCTGATCAAGCCCGCGAAGTTCGCGCACTTCGTGCTGCGCGTGCGGAACCTGGACGAGTCCATCGCCTGGTATCAGACGGTGCTCAGCATGGAGATCGTGCACCGCGCCGCGAAGATCGCGTTCCTGACCTACGACGACGAGCACCACCGCCTGGCGCTCGCGGAGACTCCAGTGGCGGCCGACGCGCCGCCCGGCGCGCCCGGCCTCGATCACGTGGCCTACACGCTGAACACGCTCGGCGATCTGCTGGCGACGTACAAGCGGCTCAAGGCGAAGGGGATCCTGCCCGTCTGGCCGATCAACCACGGGCTGACCACGTCGCTCTACTACCAGGATCCGAACGCGTGCCGCGTCGAGTTCCAGGTAGAGAACTTCAAGACGCCGAAGGAGCTGCGCGGCTTCATGGAGTCCGACGCGTTCGCCCGGAACCCGATCGGCGTGGTCTTCGACCCCGAGAAGCTCGCCCTGCGCTACGAGAACGGCGACCCGATCGAGGAGCTGGTGCAGCAGGGCTCCGCGTAAGAAGCTCAGCGTGCTTCCCAGAGAGCACGCACGGGTACGGCGAACAGCCCGTCGCCGAAGCTTGCGCTCGTCTCGCCGTCGTAGAGCACCACGCCGGCGGCAAAGCGCTTGCCCGCGGCGTCCCTGAGCTTGCGCAGGCCGCGAAAGTCCGCCGCGGTCACCGTGGCCGCGGCCTTGACCTCCACGCCCGCGAGTCGCTGCGCGCCGCGCTCGATCACGATGTCC
Source organism: uncultured Myxococcales bacterium (assembly GCA_964454165.1). Classification (GTDB taxonomy): domain Bacteria; phylum Myxococcota_A; class UBA9160; order SZUA-336; family SZUA-336; genus CAYVQJ01. The sequence goes on from CAYVQJ010000115.1 coordinate 55,631, forward strand.
ACCTCCGCGCCGTCCTTGTCTCTGTAGTGGAAGAAGGCCAGCGACTCTTCGTGGCCGCTCGCTTGTCGCCGCAACTCCTGGAACACGAACGTCTCGAGGAGGTGTCCGAGCAGCGGCCGATCGGCCGCGAGTGCTGCGGCATCGACTCCGAGCAGCGCGCAGGCAAGACCCGTGTCGCCGAGGTGGAGCTTCGGTGTCTTGACGAGGCGGCTCAGGCGGTTGCTGTGCCATGGCGGCAGATGCTCCAGCAGGAACAGCCGCTCGAGCAGCGTGACGTAGTCGCGGATCGTCGGTCGGCTCTGCTGGAACGGCGCGCCGAGGTCGGTCACGTTCAGGAGCCGCGCCGTTTGCGCCGCCGCGAGGGCGAGCAGCCGCGGCAGCACGCCAAGTGAGCTGATGCGGGCGAGATCGCGCACGTCGCGCTGCACGAGAGCCTCGAGGTAATCGCGGTACCAGGCGGCGCGCCGCCGCCCGGCCGGGCGTGCGAGCGCCGCGGGATACCCACCCGCAGCGATGCGATCGGCGAGCTCGCGGCCGAGGCGTTCGGTCCGCCGTGTCTTGAACCCGCCTTCGAACAGGGCATCGAGAAAGCGGGGTTGTCGCCGTTCGAGCTCGCTCTGCGCCAGCGGATGCAGCCGCAGGATCTGCATGCGGCCGGCGAGCGAGTCCGCGAGCTTCGGTACCAGGAGCACGTTGGCCGAGCCGGTCAGCAGGAAGCGGCCGGCGGTGCGCTCGCGATCCACCGCCGTCTTCAGCGCTGCGAAGAGCGCCGGCACGCGCTGCACTTCGTCCAGGATGGCGCGTGCGGGCAGATCGGCCACGAAGCCGGCCGGGTCCGCCTGGGCAGCGCCGGCCGCGACGGCATCGTCGAAGCTGACGTAGGCGTAGCCCCTGGGTTCGCCCACCATCTGCGCGAGCGTGGTCTTGCCGCACTGGCGCGGTCCGCGGATCAGCACCACGGGCGAATCGGCCAGCGCCTCGGTCAGGCGGGGCTCGGCGCAGCGCGGGTAGAGGGCGGGGTCGGGCATCGGCCAAGCGTAACCTTTCGCCTCGTCCAATTGAAAGGTTTAGGTACGGCTGATCGAAAGGCTAGAGAGCGGCTGATCGCAAGGCTCGTCGGCTGAACGCCAATCTTCGCGTCGGCTGTTCGCTAGTTTGCCCCGGACGACCTCGAGGAAGGTCGCGTGCTCCTCCAGGAGGAGTTCACGTACTCCTGGTTCGAGCCCAGGAGGGCCCACTCAGGCCTCACGACGTCCGTCCGGTGTGGTCGCGGAGGACGACGATCGGCAGGCCCTGAAAACTGCGCAGCTCGGCGTCGTTCGTGACGAAGACGTCGGCGCCCTCCTCGACGGCGGCAGCGAGGCCGATCGCGTCGGCGAGCTCGAAGCTGTGGTGCGCGCGGATCTCCGCCGCCCGCTCGGCGACGGCGCGTTCGACGGCGATCAGGCTGAAGTGTGGGTGATCCAGGAGCTGGGTGCGGTAGGCGCGAGCGAGGTCGACTCGACCCAGCTCGAGCGGCTTCACGAGCACCTCGGCGAAGGTGACGAAGGACGAGATGCCGCGCTTTTCGCCCCGATCGATCGACTCCATCAGCGGCTCGAGAAGCTGCAGGAAGGCGCGATTCTCCTCGACGAAGTAGATCAGCGGGGCGGTGTCGAAGAAGACCGCGCGCGCCTGCGCCAGCGCCGCGATCATCGCGACCTTTCTCGCCGCAACTCGTTCACGTACTCCTGCGCGTCGACGCCTGCCCAGATTTCCTTGCCCAGCCCCTTCAAGCTCATGAGATTCCCGCGCACGCCTCCTTCGCCGCTCAACACGAGGGAACCAGCGCGCGCGTCAGGGGCATCGATCCGGAGGAGCCGCAGGACGTCCCGCACGACTTCGCGCGACTCGACGTGCCGGTACGTTGGCTCGAGCATCAGTGCCGCGGACATCGGTCAACCTCCGAAGAGCGCGCGTGCTGCGTCCGTGATCAGGTTCTCGAAGACGCGCTCGATGTTGGCGTGTGCCTCGTCGATCAGCGACGCCGCGGAATCGAAGTCCGCGCCGTTTCGCGGTACGACCGTTTCGTACAGGTCGAGCATGAACGCACTGCCGCCTTCCGGGTTAGGCGGCGCGCTCCCGAGGGTAACGACGAGCGAGTGGTTCGCCGGCTTCGCTTCGACCTCCACGCGGACCATGAATGCTCCCTGCCCGGCACCGAACTCGTCCGGGATCTCCGGGTAGAGCCGGAAGTACTCCTTCATGTCGGCGGCCTTCGCGGGGATCGAGACGCGGTTGATGTAGCGGAGGCCGATGCGGTCGATCCCGGTCGGAGTCGCGACTTCTCGATACACGTCGAGCGCGGAGAGAACCTCCGGCCTCCAGTCCTCGAAGCGGGGATACGGCTGGAGCTGGTTGACCACCAGGAGGTTCCGCGCGAGCTGGATCATGCGCGAGCCGTCGTCACGCACGAACCGGGCCTGAGGCTCATCCGGGATGTCCTGCTGGCCGCGCTTCGGGTAGTTCGCACGGACCCGTTCGTAGAAGAGCCCCGGAACCGTTGGGTCCCACGCGCTTCCGCGCAGGAAGACCTCGCACAGGGCTTCCACGACCGGCGGGTTGGGATAGCGGTGCCGCACCATTCTTCTCAAGCTGCGCTGAGATCGTGCTCGCGCTCGGCGATCGCGCGCGCGAGGAACAGGATCTTGTGGAGCTTGGTGTCCGGCTGCTTTCGGTCGCGGTGGGCCATGGCGATCCGTCCGGTGGCGCTGCCCAAGGTATCGGCTTCCTCCTGGTCGAGCCCGAGAGGCGGGGCGCACCCTGCCGGTGCAAGCGTCGGGCCGTTCGCGTCGACGCCGTGCTAGGCGGGGTTTCCGGATGAGCCGCGGGGCGCGGGCGGGAGCAGGATGAGCGTCGGCACACCCGAGCGGCGCAACGCGGCGCGCTCGATGCGCGGCCAGTCGAGGCGCGCCGCCTGCTTGCCCGCGGCGCGTGTGACCATCGGGCGCAGGCCCTTCGGCGCACGCGTGCACGAGCACTTCGCGGTCTCGTCGAGCTCGAGGGACTGCTCGGCGTCGGGATTCACTTCCAGGTAGAGATCGCGCCCGATCCAGCCGAGCTTCACCGGCTCGTTCACGACGCGCACCTTCGCGCCGGGCTCCACGCGGGCGTAGAGCCACTCCATGTCCTTCGGATAGAGTCGGATGCAGCCCCGACTCGAGTGACGTCCGACCCCGCGCGCGTCGTTGGTGCCGTGGATCAGATAGCCGGTCCAGCCGAGGTAGAGCGCGTGATCGCCGAGAGGATTGTCGGGTCCCGGCTCGACCCTCTCGGGGTAGCCGTCGCGGCGCGCGCTGGGGCCGGGGATCCAGGTCGGCTTCTCGCGTTTCGACGTCACCGTGGTGACACCGAGAGGCGTCGCGTAGCCATCCTTCGCGATGCCGATCGGGAACGAGCGCGGCGGCTTGCCCGGCTCGAAAAAGTACAGCCGCAGATCGCCGAGATTGACCACGATGCCCTCGCGCGGTCCGCTCGGCAGGAGCCGCACGCTCGGCACTACCAGGCGCGTGCCGTCCTTCGGCAGCCACGGATCGACGCCCAGATTCGCGGCCACGAGCTCGACGTAACCGACGCCCAGCTCGGGCGCGAGATCCACGAGGGTGTCTTTCGCGCGCGCCTCGTGGAAGGCAAGACGGCCGACCAGGTCGGGAGAGGGCGGCGGTCTCTCGAGCGCGTAGCGCGGGTGGCTCGCGCACGCCGCGGCGACGAGCAGCGAGAGCGCCGCGCTACGGCCGAATCTCGATCGGCGTGCCGTCATCGACGAGCTCCCAGATTTCCCTCATCTCGTCGTCCGTCACCGCGATGCAGCCCTTCGTCCAGTCGAATTCGCGGTGGACTTCGCCCACCCAGCGCGAGCCATCCGGCAGCCCGTGGATCATCACGCCGCCGCCGGGCGCGATGCCGGCGCGGAGCGCGAAGTCCCGGTCCTCCTGGTTCGGGTACGAGATGTGGAGCGCACGGTAGAAGGAGCTGTCCGCGACGCGCGAGTCGATCCAGTAGCGGCCCTCGGGCGTGCGCCGGTCGCCTGCATGGCGCTTCCGCCCCGTCGGATTCCCGCCGAGTGCGATCTCGTAGTCGCGCAGCACGCGGTCGCCGCGCAGGAGCAGCAAGCGGCGGGCCCCCTTCAGCACCAGCACCCAGTCCGCCTTGCCGTCCGAGCCGGACAGCGCGGTCGCGGGCGTGTCGGGATCGGCTGCGGCGGCCGGGCGACTACTTCTTGAGTGACCGTTGAAAGATCCGGTCCGCCTTCGCGTTCGCCTCCTGCGCGTCCTTCGCCGCAGCCTCGGCGGCCGTCCGCGCGGCCGCGGCATCGGCTTGCGCCGCGGTCGCCTTCTCGTTGGCCTCCATCGCCAGGCGCCGCGTTTCCTGCGCATAGGCCTGCGCGGTGTCGTTGTTCCCGGTAGAAGCGCACCCCGCCGTCGCGATCACGGAGGCGGCGATGGCCGCCAGGATCCAAGGTCGTCGCATTGGGATCTCCTTCCGGCGCTCACGGCGCCGTCCCGAACATTCTCTACGGGACTTTAGCGGTCTACTTTGTGATCTCGCGCACCAAGGGTCTCGAGGTCGGCGGTCGGCTGATCGCGAGCACGCCGAGCGCCTCGACCACGCGCCGGTGATGGTCGCGAGCGCAAGGAACTCGAGGACCTCGTCCAGCGTGCGACGCGCTTCCGGCGTCCAGGCTACGCGTCGCCGAGAAGCCACCGCTGCCGAAGCTCCCGCTCGACCTGATCGTGCGGGATGAGCTTACCGGCGTCGGCCTCCGACAGTCCCTGCGCGAGGCGCCGGAGCACGTACACGTGGTAGAGGACGTCGTCGAGGGAACAGTCGTCGGGCAGCTTGTCGAGCAGATCGCGGACCCGCTGCTTCGCTTCCATTGCGACGACTCTACGCCCCGAATCCGGAGAGCGACAGCGACGCAGCGTGACGCCGGACGGCTGAAGCCAATTTTCCGGGTCGGCTGAACGCCAATTTTCGCGTCGGCTGTTCGCTAGTTTACCCGCACGTCGGGGTCGCGACCTCTCGATACGTCGAGCGCGGAGAGAAGCTCCGGCCTCCACCTCATGCGCGGTCGTCCTCCAGCAGATTGAGGACCAGCCGGATCATCAAATCCTTCTGCGCCGGCTCACTCTCGGCGACGAGCAGTGCCAGGGCGACCATCGCGTTGTCCGCCAGGCGCTGCGTTCCGTCGGCTCGGGTCAACAGACCGTTGCGGTGCAGGTATTCGAGGAACAGCAACGTGCCGATGCGCTTGTTGCCGTCGCCGAAGGGATGGTCCTTGATGACGAAGTACAAGAGGTGCGCTGCGCGTGCCTGGCGGTGTAGCGCTGCACCACGTCCAGCACGGCGCGACCCTCGTCGGTGACCAGCGCATGGGTCGTCAGGGTCCGGGCCAGCAGCCCGACCGCCTGCTCTACCTCCCCGAGCCCGCGCTCCCGCAGGCGACGCTCGTGCAGCGTGTAGCCGCGTAGCAGGTGCTCGCGCAGCGTTCTGGTGGCCCAGATGCGGAACTGGGTGCCGCGCTTGGAGTTCACGCGGTACCCGACCGAGAGGATGGCGTCGAGGTTGAAGTGGTCGACCTGGTAGGTCTTCCCGTCCTCGGCAGTACGTGCAAATTTTGCACATACTGACCCTGCGTCGAGCTCGCCCTCCTTGAAGACGTTGCGGATGTGCTTGGTGATGACCGAGCGCTCCCGACCGAACAGCTCGGCGATCTGCGCCTGGGTCAGCCAGACCGTCTCCCGCTCCAGCCGCACGTCCACCCGGACCTCACCGCCCGGGGCCTCATAGACAACGACCTCGCCGCCGGGGGCATCCGCCATCAAACGGCCTCCCCGGTGGACTTCTCCGCGTCCTTCACCCGCAGCTCGTCGGAGATGAGCTTGGGCAGCAGCGTGTCGCAGGGCGATGAGGGTGCGGGATTCGCGACGACATGCGAGGGCCCGCTCCAGCAACGAGCCGGCCGTCCGCTCGAACGCCTCGACACGGACTGCAGGCCGATGCGGTCGATCGCGGTCGGCGTCGCGACCTCTCGGTACACGTCGAGCGCGGAGAGGATCTCCGGCCTCCAGTCCTCGAAGCGGGGATACGGCTGGAGCTGGTTGACCACCAGAAGGTTCCGCGCGAGCTGGATCATGCGCGAGCCGTCGTCACGCACGAACCGGGCCTGGGGCTCATCAGGGCTGACCCGGGCCGAAGCCTCGGCGCCCACCGCAAGCTCGACGCCGAGTCGATGCTGCTGGCCGCGCTTCGGGTAGCTCGCGCGGACCCGCTCGTAGAAGAGCCCCGGAACCGTCGGGTCCCACGCGCTTCCGCGCAGGAAGACCTCGCACAGG
>CAYVQJ010000116.1:0-55246 GCA_964454165.1 uncultured Myxococcales bacterium
TGGATCGCCCGCCCGTGTGGCTGATGCGGCAGGCGGGGCGTTACCTGCCGGAATACCGCGCGCTGCGCCAGCGCGCGTCCTTCCTCGAGAGCTGCCGCGATCCAGATCTCGCGGCGGAGATCTCGCTGCAGCCGTGGCAGCGCTTCGGCGTGGATGCCGTCGTGATCTTCTCCGACATCCTGCTGCCGCTCAGCGGGCTCGGCATCGAGCTCGACTTCCAGCCCGGGCCCGTCGTCGCCAATCCCGTTCGCGCCGAGTCGGAGCTCGGGCGGCTCGACGGATCCGCCGCGGCGGCGATGGCGCCGACGGGCGAGGCGATCCGGCGCGCGCGCGCCGCTCTCGGCCCCGACGTGCCGGTGATCGGCTTCGCCGGCGCGCCGTGGACGCTCGCCGCCTACGCCACGGAGACGCGCCTGTCGCGCGACCTCGACGCGCTGTGCGGGATGACGTGGCGCGAGCCCGCCCTCGCCGAGCGCCTGCTGGCGCGCATGGCGGAGGTGTCCGCGGAGACGCTCGCCGTGCAGATCGAAGCCGGCGCCGACGTGCTGCAGCTCTTCGACACCTGGGCGGGCGTGCTCTCCGTGGAGCGCTGGCGCACGTTCGCCGGCAAGGCGCTCGTGCGAACGCTCGCGCTGCTGCCCGCGCACAGACCGCCGCTGATCGTCTACGCGCGCGGCGCGGCGCACCTGCTCGAGGAGCTCGCGGCGCTCGGCGTCGACGTGGTGTCGCTCGACTGGCGCACGGACCTGGCCCTTGCGGCAGACCGCGTCGGCGGTCGCGTGTCGCTGCAGGGCAATCTCGATCCCGCCGCGCTGTTCGCGCCGCCCGAGCGCATCCGGGCCGAGGCGCTGCGCCTGGTCGACGCGGGCCGCAAGGCGCGTGGCCACGTCGCCAACCTCGGGCACGGCGTGAGCCAGCACACACCCATCGAGGGCGTCGCCGCCTTCGTGGAAGCGGTGCAGGCGTCCACACGCTGATGCAGGCGGAGGTTGCGGTGGTCGGCGCGGGGATCGCCGGGCTCGCGTGTGCGACGGAGCTCGTCGCCGGCGGGCGCGACGTGATCGTGCTCGAGGCGGCAGCACGCGCGGGCGGCGCCGCAGAGACGGCGCGCGGCGGCGGACTGGTGTGGGAGCGCGGCGCGAGCACCGTGCGCTCCACGCCGGAGCTGGAACGGCTGGCCTTGGAGGCGGGCGTCACGCTGGTGCCGGCGCGGCGGGGAGCGCCGTGCCTCGTCGTCGACGGTCGCATCGTGCCGCTGCCGCCGCGTGTGCGCGACGTGCTGCGGGGTCGTCTGCTTCCGCTCGGGGCTCTGGCACAGCTCGCGCTCGAGCCGCTGCGGCCGCGCTACACGGCGGGCGAGCACACCGTCGAGCAGGTCGTACGCGCGCGTCTCGGCCCCGAGATCGCCGAGCGCCTGGCCGACGCGTTCACGTTCGGCATCTGGGGTAGTCCCGCGGACCAGGTGGGCTTCGAGGCCGCGTTCCCGGCGCTCGCGGACGGCCTGGCGCGCCACGGCTCGTTCACGCGCATGGCACTCTCGAGTGTGCTCGCGCGCAGGGCGGCGCGCGTCCCGCGCGCTCCGATCGTGTCTACGCCCAGCGGTCTGGAGGCCCTGCCCGCCGCGCTCGCCCGCAAGCTCGGGGCGCGGCTGCAGCTCGAGTGCGGTGCGCTCTCGCTCGAGCGGCGACCCGGCGGCGGCTACCTGTTGCAGACGCGTCACGGCGCGGTGGCGACGGATGCGGTCGTGCTCGCGACGCCGGCGCGGCGTGCGCGCACGCTGCTCGCGGACGACGAGGCAGCGCTCGCGCTCGACGGCGCGCGCGCTGTGCCGCAGACTGTCGCGATCTTCGCGCTCGACGACGCCGAGTGCGCCGCGCGCTGGAGCGCGTTCGGATTCCTGGCGCCGCGGCGCGAGCGCCTGCCGCTGCTCGGCGCGCTGTTCGCGAGCTCGCTGTTCCCCGACCGCGCGCCCGCGGGCACACTGCTCCTGTCGGGCTTCGTCGCGCCGGCGCTGCGCGACGCGACCGACGCCGAGATCTCGCGCGAGGTCACGCCCGTGCTGGCGCGCCTGCTCGGCGCGACGCGCGCCCCCGCGCTGGTGGACGTCGCACGTCACCCGCACGGGATCCCGCTCTACGACCCCGGCCATCCCGCGCGGCTCGCCGCGGTGCGGCGCCGCCTCGACGCGCTCGGCGGCCCGATTCTGGCGGGCTGCGGCTACGATGGCGTCGCCTTCGCATCCGCGGCTGCCTCGGGAATCGCGGCCGCACGGCGAGTGCTCGACGCATGAGCTTTGTCCGCGACGCCGGCAGCGTGGTCGCCACGGCCGCGATCGGCATCCCGGTCGGGCTCGTCACGAACATCGTCCTGGCGCGCTGGCTCTCGCTCGAGGACCGCGGCCTCTACGCGCTGCTCACCGGCTTCGCGGCCGTCGCATTCCTGTTGTCGGAGCTCGGCTGGTCCACGTCGATCGTCTACCGCGTTCGCCGCATGGGCGTAGCCCCGGCGCGCGCCGCAACGACCGGCCTCGCCGGCACGCTAGTCGCCGGCGCGCTCGTGCTCGGTCTGTGCGCTGCGCTGCGCGAGCCGCTCACGCAGCGTTTCCTCGACGGCGCAGCCGCACCCTTCTTCTGGCTGACCCTCTGCTCCGTGCCCTTCCTCTTGATCGGCGAGTTCGCGCGGGGCATCGCGCGCGCGCTCGACCGCTTCGACCTGTTCAACTGGTACAGCTTCCTGCAGGGGGCGCTCTTGCTCGCGGCCCTTCTGGTGCTGCTCGTCGGCGCAGGCGGCGCGCTGCTCGAAGCGCTCGAAGCGCAGCTTCTGGTGCAGGCCGGGCTCGGGCTCTGGCTGCTCGTCCTCATGCTCCGCTCGACCGGCGCCGAGCTCCGACCCGACGCCACCGAGGCCCGCGAGAGCCTGCGCTTCGGCTTCCAGGCGTACCTGAACACGATCTCGACGCGGCTGCACGATCAGCTCGACCTGTTCCTGATCGCCTGGCTCCTGCCCGGCTCAGCCGACGTCGCCTTCTTCGCGATCGCATCCGGCACGTTCGCGCGACTGGCGCTGGTGCCGACCTCGCTCGCGATCGCGCTGTTCCCGAAGCTCGCGTCCGCGAGTGATGCCGAAGCCGCGCGCTTCTCGCTCTTCGTCACGCGGCACGCGCTCTACCTGACGCTCGCGGTCGCGGCGCTGCTGGCGCCGGCGGCGCCGCTCCTGCTCCCCCTGCTCTATGGCGCGGACTACTCGGCTTCCGTGCTGCCGTTCCTGCTGCTGCTGCCGGGGATCGCAGGGCTCACCTCGAGTCGCCTGCTCGGCCGCTACTTCCTGGTGAGCGATCGCCAGGGGCTCCTGATCGCGGTGCGCACGGCCGCCCTCGCGCTGAACGTGGCGCTGAACCTCGTGTTGCTCGGCCCGCTCGGGATCGCCGGCGCGGCGGTGGCGAAGCTGACCTCGCAGAGCGCGGAAGGCGCGCTGATCGCCGCGGCCTTCTTCCGCGCCACCGGCGCCCGGCCCACGGAGCTGCTCCCGCAGGCCGGAGACGTCGACCCGTACCGACGCCGACTTGCCGGACTTCTGCTGCGAATCCGCGGGGCAAGCGCACGCTAGCTGCACAGGCGACAAGCGCCGTCACCTCGCCCGGTGAAGGCTCCACCTAGAGAGCGAGGTCCGCGTCCGCGGCCTCGAGGGGGTTCGAGTTGCAGATCCGAAGGCCCGTGCTCGCGGGCTCGCTCGCGTTGCTGGCCATGGTCCTGCCGCAGGGCGCGGATGCGCAGTCGATCGCCTCCGCCCAGTTCGTGACCCAGTTCGGGGTCTCGGTGCCCAGCCCGGGCGGCAGCTTCGATTCGACCCTGGAGAACGCCGTCGACTCCACGACCGGCGAGGTCTACGTCCTCGAGTCCTACCGCGTGCAGGTGTTCGACGCGAACGGCGTCTACCTGCGCCAGTGGCAGTGCGACAGTTGCGGCGGGATCGACGTCAACAGCGCGACCGGCGACGTCTACGTGACCCGCTACAGCGACAACCGGGTAGCCAGGTACAAGCGCATGGAAAGTGTCCCCGAGCTCACCTGGGGAGGCACGGGGCCCGGGAACGGGACTTTCCAGACACCCTGGGGGATCGCGGTCAACCCCGTGAACGGCGACGTATACGTGCACGACACCGTCAACGGGGTGATCCAGCAGTTCACCGGCACGGGGACGTTCATCCGCCAGTTCGGGACGCTGGCGCAGTTCACGCCGGTGAGCGCGCCCGCCGGGCTCGCCTTCGATCCCGTGGCGCAGGTCCTGTACGGAACGGACCCGTTCACGACCTCCGTCTCGAAGTTCGACGCAGACGGGAACTTCTTGCTCCGCTTCGGCGTGTTCGGCACGGGCCTCGGCCAGCTGCGCTGGCCGCGCGCCGTCGAGGTCGCCCCGAACGGCGACGTCTTCGTGGCCGACACCGACAACGAGCGCATCCACGTGTTCTCTCCGCTCGGCGTGGCGCAGTACACCTTCCAGGGCGCGCACGGCCGCGCCACGGGACCGTTCCATCCGCGCTGCATCGCGATCAACCGCACCACGGGCGAGAAGTACGCCAACGCGGCCTACGCGTTTCGCGTCGACAAGTTCGACGCGAACGACCAGTTCCTGTTCTCGTTTGGCAATCGCACGTCCGACGGCATCCATCTCGAGGACCCGCGGGGAATCGCGGTCTCGCCCGTGAGCGGCGACGTCTACGTGGTCGACTCCGGGAACTTCCTGATCAAGAGCTTCACGCCGGGTGGGAGCTTCAAGCTCCAGGTCGGCGGCTCCGAGCGCATCGACCCGGCCGGGCTCGGCTTGCTCGGGTTCGCGATCGAGAGCGGGATCGATGTGGACCCTGACGGGAACGTTTGGACCGGACGCACGACGCTGCACTACTTCCTCGAGCCCCCGAGTCTTTTCGTAAACCGCTACGACGAGCGCCTGAACGCGACGAGCGCGTGGCTTCGCCTGGACAAGAACGGCGTCCAGTACTCGGAGCGCATCCGCGCTGTGGCGATCGACCCGGCCACGCGCGACGTCTGGCTCGCGGACGGTGCATTCAGCCGCGTCCACAACTACAGCAGCGCAGGCGTGCTCAACTTCTCCATCCCGGGGATTTCTCAACCCTCGGGCATCGCCCTGGGAGGCGGCTTCGTCTACGTGCTCGAGAACGGACAGAGCCGCATTCGCAGATACACCCTGGCGGGCAGCTTCGACACGCAGTGGGGGTCGGCCGGAACCGCGAGCGGCGAGTTCCGCTTCGAGGAGTCGAGTCAGCTCTCGGTGGCGCCGTGGGGCGACGTGATCGTGGCCGACTCGCTCAACCACCGGCTGCAGCAGTTCACGCCGCAGGGCGGCTTCGTCGCCTCGCTCGGCTCCTTCGGCTTCGGGAACGGACAGTTCAACCGGCCGATAGACAGCGCGTGGAGCCCGAGCGGGAACCTCATGTACGTGCTCGACCACATCAACGACCGCGTGCAGGTGTTCTGCGTGGGCGCGCTCCCCGCCTGCAACGCGGAGCTCGACGCCGACGCGGACGGGCTCCCGGACCCGTCCGACAGCTGCCCGTACCAGAGCATGGCGCAGACCGACGCTGGGCGCGTGGCCTCGCCGGGCAATCCAACGGGCGCGGGTGCCGATGGCATCGGCGACGGCTGCCAGTGCGGCGCCCTGACCCCCGACGGACAGGTGACGGACGCGGACCTCTCGCTGCTGCGCGGTTACCTGGCCGACCCCACCACGCCGATCGCGCTCGAGCGCTGCAGCGTGATCGGGAACGAGGAGTGCGACGTGCGCAACGCCGCCGCGCTGGCGCGCTCGCTCGCGGGGCGGTCCGGCGGCGTGCGCCAGGTTTGCTCGGCCGCCACGCGCCTCCCGCCGTACTGAGCGCTGTCCGCGCGCGGGCGACCGCGCGGCGCTACGTCCAGAGCTCACGCAAGAGCGGCCAGTCGGCGCTGCCGAAGCCGTGCGTTGCGCGGTACCAGGCGCCGAACGCGGCCATGCTCTGCGCGAAGGAGCGCTCGGGCGCGAAGCCGAGCACGCGCCGCGCGCGCTCGCCGCTGAAGCGCACGGAGAGCGACTGCGCGCGCGCGCTCCACGCGTCCCAGGCGGGCGCGGGCTCCGCCGCAGCGGTTGGCGCGCTGCCGACGAGGCGCGCCGCAAGCCGCGGCGCGTGGACGCGCAGCGCCCGAAGCGCCTTCGCGGCCGCGCCTCCGAGCAAGGGATCGCCCTTCACGAGCTCGCGGAACGCGGGTGACGTCAGGTGCGCGGCCAGGCGGCGCGCGCTGCCCGCGAGCGACGGCCGCGGGACGCTCGCCTCGGCGATGCGCCGTGCGCTCTCGAGATCGATCATCGGGAACGGCGGCTCGCGCTCCGCGAGCGGAGCGAGTGCCGTCACGACGTCGAGCCACGTCAGCTTCTGGCCGTCCTCCAGCACGATGCGGCGCCCGTCTGCCTCCGCACAGCTGAGCGCCTGCTCGAGCGCCTGACACAGATTCGAGACGTCCACGTAGCTCGCGGGCAGGGAGCCGCCCTCGACCAGCGCCAGACGACCCGCGCGCAGAGCGTTCACGCAGCTGGTCAGGAACTGCGAGTAGGCGCCGAACACGTGCGCCGGGCACACCACGACGCACTGCATTCCGCGGCGCGCGGCGGCGGCGACCATGCGGTCCTGGCGCAGCTTGAGCCAGCCGTACTGGCCGCGCACGGAGTTGGGCCGGGCGTCGTCGTCCAGCAGAGCCCCCACGGACTGCTGGCCGTAGAGCGCGATGCTCGAAACGTGCACGAAGCGTCGGACGCCGGCCGCGGCGCTTGCTGCGAGCAGGTTGCGCAGGCCGCGCAACATCACGTCGTCGGGACCGCGCGAGCAGTTCACGACGTGGCTGCAATCGGCGAGCTCCCTGCGCACGGCCTCGGCGTCGAGCACGTCCACCACGTGGAGCGGGATCGCGTGTCGCGAGAGCCGCCAGGCGGAGCCCGTGGTGTGAATCAGGGCCTTGGGCTCGTGCGTGCGCCGCGCCAGCAGCCGCTCGACGAAGGTCGCGCCCACGAAGCCCGAGGCGCCGAAGACTGCCACCCGGCTCATGGAGCGAGACCGTCCCCGTGGTACGGATCGCTCGCGAGCGGACGGCGCATGGCGTAGAGCGCCTCGACCAGGCGCGCACACTCGAGCCCGGCCCGCGCATCGACTCGCGGCGACCGGCGCTCGCGGACCGCTGCGACGAAGTCCTCGAGCTGCAGCCGGAAGATCCCCTTCGCGACCGCTTCGTCGACGCCCGCGCGCGGGCGAAGCTCCGACTCGTACGCGCTCCCGTGGGGTCGGAAGCGGACCGGTGCCGTCGGGCTCTCGGCGAGGAGCGCGATCCCGCGCTCGGACTCCACCGCGATGCCGCCCGGGAGCTGCACGGTGCGCGAGAAGCGCGCGGAGCCGGCCAGTCTCGCCGTCCAGACGAAGCCCGCGCGCGCGTTCGCTTCCGGCCCGCCGCGCGAGTCGTCTTCGCACTCGACGCTGTCGGGGAAGCCAAACCAGTCGAGCAGGCGGTCCAGGAAGTGCGTACCCGTCGTAACCAGTACGCCGCCGCCCACGGCTCGTCGATCCAGGTGGTAGCCCGAGTAGGACGACCAGCCGCCCGGGAAGCCGTACTGGTACGCGAAGCGGCGCGGCTGCCCGAGCTCGCCGGCCGCGAGCAGCTCCTGCATGAAGCGCACGTTCCAGAGGAAGCGCGTCGAGTAGCCGACCGCGAGGGTCGCGTGCCGGGCTTCGACTGCCGCCACGACGCGCTCGCAATCGGCGGCGGTCGTCGCGAGCGGCTTCTCGACCAGCGCGGCGACGCCGGCGCTCACGCACTCGAGCGCGAGCGACGCATGCGAGTCGTTGGGCGTGGCGATGACGGCGGCGTCCACGTCGCCGAGCACTTCCGACAGGCGCGCTGCGACACGAGCCGCCAGGCCGTAGCGCGCGGCCAGCGCCCGGGCGCGGTCGAGCGCCGGGTCGACGAGGCATGCGATCTCGACGTCGGGCAGCGCGAGCGCCGCGGAGACGTGCGAGTCCGCGATCTGCCCGGTCCCTACGACTGCGATTCTGAGCTTCTGCGGCATCGCGACTCCGATCGGACTGCGCGCGCGCGTCCCTTAGCGGGGAACCCGGCGCGCCAGCGCTTCGTAGAGGTCTGGCGCCGCGCCGAGCGGCACGTTCCACGGCGGCTCCATCCGGTACAGCCCGAAGCCGCGCGCCGAGAGCCACGCGCCGAGAGCGGGAACGTCCACGCCGAGCTGCGGATGCAGGTCTAGGAGCAGAACGAGGTCGGGGTTCGCGGCGAGCGTGCGCTCCGCACCGCGCAGCACACCCACCTCCGCGCCTTCGACGTCGAGCTTGAGAGCATCCACGCGGGGCGCACCGAGCTCGGCGAGCACTGCGTCGAGCGGGCGCAGGCGCACGCGCACTTCGCGCTGCGTGCCGGCGCGCCCCGCAACCAGAGTATGTGCGCCACTCTGCGCGTTCAGGTGCAGCACGACCTCTCCGTCGGCATCGCCGAGCGCCAGCTCGAAGAGCCGCACCGGGTGGCGCGGGTTGCTCTCGAGCGAGCGCTCGATCCAGCGGCAGTTGTCGGGGGCGGGCTCGAACGCGAGCACGCGACCGCCGTCCCCGACCAGCGAAGCGGCGAGCAGCGCGAAGTCACCCTTGTTCGCGCCCACGTCCACGAACGTCGCGCCGGGACGCAGCAGGGAGCGCATGGCCGCCGCCTTCGGCTCTTCGTACAGGCCGAGAGCGCGCGCCCACATCATCGGTGACTCGCGCACGTCGAGGTACACCGTGCCCCAGGGCAGTCGCCACGCGCGATGACCGGTGGGCAGCACCACGCGCAGCCACCGCCACGCACGCAGCAGCGCGCGTCGCAGCACAAGCGGGCCGCGCACGGCGAGCACCATGACCGGCGCGGTGTCCCTAGTACCCCTCGAGCCGCGCGTAGCGGTCGCGGTGGTAGGTCGCGTCGCCGAGCGCGAGCGCGGCTGCCTTGGCGCGCTTCAGGAACAGGCCGACATCGACCTCGTCGGTCATGCCGATCCCGCCGTGCATCTGCACGCCCTCGTTGGCGACCTGCACATAGGTGTCGGAGAGGCGCGCCTTGCAGGCGCTGGCGAGCTTCGGCACGTCGAGCGAGCCCGCGTCGACCGCGCGCAGGGCTTCCAGCACGACCGAGCGCGACAGCTCGACCTCGCAGAAGAGCTGCGCCGCGCGGTGCTTCAGCCCCTGGAACGAGCCGATCGGCACCCCGAACTGCTTGCGCTCCCGGAGGTAGCGGACGGTGCGCTCGAACACCTCCAGCGCGCCGCCCAGCATCTCGGCCGAGAGCGCGATCGCGGCGCGGTCGAACACGCGCTCGACCACGTCCGCCGCGCGGCCAACTTCGCCGACCAGCCGCGAGCGGTCGACCTCGACGCCGTCGAAGCGCAGGTTGGCCGCGTTGCGGCTGTCGACCATCGCGGTTCGCGTGCGCGTGACACCGGCGGCGTTGCCGTCGACGAGCAGCAGCGCGAGCCCGTCGCGATCGCGCGGCCCACCCGACGTGCGCGCGAGCACCACGATCTGGTCCGCGATGTGGCCGTCGAGCACGAAGCGCTTCTCGCCTGTGATGCGGAAGCCGTCGCGCGTGGCCACGGCCTGGGTGCGCACGGCGAACGCGTCGTGGCGCGGCGTCTCCTGGTAAGCGAGCGCCAGCAGGCGCTCGCCGCGCGCGACCGCGCCCAGGATCTCCTTGCGCTGCGTGTCGTTGCCGCCGAGCAGGATCGCATTGCCGCCGAGCAGCAGCGTCGCGTAGAGCGGGCTCGCCGCCAGCGTGCGCCCGGCTTCCTCGAGCACCACGCCGAGCTCCGCGTAGCCGAGTCCCGCGCCACCGACGTCTTCGGAGAGGATGATGCCCGGCCAGCCGAGCTCGACCAGCTGCTTCCAGAGGTCGCGCGAGAAGCCCGCGGGATCGTTCGAGTCCCGCAGCTTCCGGAACGCCGCGACGGGCGCGTGCTCCGCGAGGAACTCGCGCGCAGTCTGCTGCAGGAGCTCCTGCTCTTCAGTCAGGATCAGGGCCATCTCGAGTCTCTCCTCAGTCCGGTAGTGCCAGCACGCGCTTGGCGATCACGTTGAGCTGCACTTCGGAGGTGCCGCCCTCGATCGAGTTGCCCTTGGAGCGCAGCCAACCGCGCGTCAGGGCGATCTCGTCTTCGGAGAAGCCGGGTCCCTCCCAGCCCAGAGCCGCGACGCCCGCGAGCTCCACCGCAAGCTCCGCGCGGCGCTTGTTCAGCTCGGTGCCGTAGAGCTTGAACATCGAGCTCTCGGCCCCGGGCCCCTTGCCTGCCTTCGCGGCCTCGGCGGAGCGGCGCAGCGTGAGGCCGAAGCACGCGCGATCCAGGTTGAGCTGCGTCACCCGGTCCCGCAGCACGGCGTCCGCGATGCGACCGTTCTCTTCGCCGACGTATGTGCGCGCGATCTCCTGCAGCGTCCCGCTCGGCCCGCCCACCGACCCACCGCCCATGCCCGAGATCATCGAGCGCTCGTGCTCGAGCAGGCGCTTGGCGATGGTCCAGCCGCCGTTCTCCTTGCCGACCAGATTGCGCGCGGGCACGCGGACGTCGGAGAAGAACGTCTGGCAGAACGGAGAATTGCCGGAGATCAGCTTGATCGGCGAGGTGGACACCCCCGGTGTCTCCATGTCGATCAGCAGGAAGCTGATGCCGTCGTGCTTCGGGCCGTCGGCCTTCGTGCGCACCAGGCAGAAGATCCAGTCGGAATAGTTGGCGTAGCTCGTCCAGATCTTCTGGCCGTTCACCACGAAGTGATCGCCGTCGCGCACCGCGCGGGTCTGCAGGCTGGCCAGGTCGCTGCCGGCGCCCGGCTCGCTGTAGCCCTGGCACCAGCGGATCTCGCCGCGGACGATCTTCGGCAGGTGCAGGCACTTCTGCTCCTCGTTCGCGTACTCGAGCAGCACGGGACCGAGCATCCAGATCCCGAAGCTCGCCAGCGCCGGGCGGCAGCCCGCGCGCGAGAGCTCCTCGGCGAGCACGCGCGCCTCCTCTTGCGAGAGCCCTCCCCCGCCGTACTCCTTCGGCCAGGTCGGCACCGTCCAGCCCCTGGCGCCCATGCGCTCGAGCCAGAGCTTCTGGTCGGGATTGCCGTACTTCGCGCGACGACCGCCCCAGGTCGAGTCGTCCTCGCCGCCCGCGTCCAGGCTGCGGAGCGAAGGCGGATAGCTGGCTTCCAGCCAGTTGCGTGTCTCGGCGCGGAAGGACTCCAGATCGGCCATCAGGGGGACCTCCTTCGGGGCTCCGGCGAGCGGAGCGCGCGTATGCTGCCAGCCGACCCCGAAAGTGTCGAGAGCACTTGCGCGCCTGCCAGCATCCGGGTTCTGCTTGCGAGATGCGCAATCTCGCTCGCCTGCTCGGTCTGCCGGCTCCGGAGGAGTCCCGCGACACGGAGACCGTGCGCAGGATCGCAGGCGAGCTGGACCGGCTGCCACAGGACGATGCGCGGCGGCTCGCCGCGTTCGCCTACGTGCTGGCGCGCGTCGCGAACACCGAGGGTGGAGTCTCGGAGCGCGAGGTCGGCGAGATCGAGCGGATCGTGCGCGAGCAGGGCGAGCTTTCGGAGCCGCAGGCCGCCCTCGTGGTGCAGATCGCCCGGACGCGCGCGATCGGCTTCGGCGGCACCGAGGACTACGTGGTCACGCGCCAGTTCCGCGAGCTGTCCACGCGCGAGCAGCGCATCGCCCTGCTGCGCTGCGCGTTCGCCATCGCCGGCGCGGACGACTCGATCTCCGACGCCGAGAACGTGCACGTCTCGCTGATCGCGAACGAGCTCGGTCTCACCGCGACGGAGCTCGCGGCCCTGCGCGGCGAGGTCCGCCACCGCCTCGCGGTCCTGAAGGGTTGACCCTACGCGCTCTCCGCGCGCCCGGCGCGCCAGAGGATCGCGACGAGAGCGACGCCGCTCGCAGTCACGAGCAACATCGAGGCGAGATGCACCGCGTCGAACGGGAAGCCGGCACCGAGCAGAGCCTCGATCTTGCGCGCCAGCGCGCTGGTGGCCCCGCGCTCCTCACGCAGCGAAAGCGAGACGCCGCGCGCCAGGTTGGCGGCCCACTCACCCGCGGTCCAGGTACTGAGCAGAACGAGCAGCGCGCCGCGCCACGGCGCGCGAGCGCGCGCCAGGCACACTAGCGTGACCCCGAGCGGCCAGATCGCATAGCCGGGCGCGGTAGTCGCGATCGCGAGCAGCGCGAGCCAGAGCGTGGCGGCCATCGCATGCGGCAGCGGCAACCGGACACGCCGCGCTGCGACCGCGAACGCGAGCGACGCGACGCCTGCGAGCGCAACGCCGCCGAGCCCCGCCACCCACACCGGAGGCTGCACGCCCAGGTGCCAGAGCAGGCCCCAGAGCGTGACGGACATGGTCGGCGCGACGCTGTGCGAGAGGATCGGCAGCAGTGCGTGCCGGACCTCGTGGTACCCGACGTAAGCGATGAGCACCGCGCCGACGAGGGCGCCCCAGGCGAACGCGTCGCGCCAGGCGCGCGGGCCGCAGAACGCCAGCGGAAGCAGGAGGATCAGCAGGAAGTACTTGGCGCCGACCGCGGTCAGCACCAGGAGCGGTGCCACCAGCGCACGGCTCCCGGTGGCTGCCGCCGCATACAGCGCGAGCGGAAACAGCGCCACGTAGGCCTCTTCCTGGGGGAGCAGCGACGCGGTCGCCCACACCATCGGCAGCACGGCGAACGCGAGCAGCGCGACGCGAACGTCGCGCGGCCCGGCGCGGTCGACCCGCCGCAGCACCGCGCAGAGCGCGAACAGCAGAGCCACGCACCACCCCAGCACGCCGAGCCGGATCGCCCAGAACTCCGACACGAACGCGTTCCACGGCGCGACGAGCAGCCCGAAGCCGAGCGGCAGCAGCGGCGGGAAGGAGCCGAAGTTGCGCGCGAAGCCGCGCTGCACGAAATCCCCGAACAGGAGCAGCGGCTGCCGCGTGAGGATCAGCAGGTGCGGAGCATCGTTGCCGATCTCGTGACCGCCGGTCGCGAGCGCGACGAGCACGGACACCGCGAGCGAGAGCGCGAGCAGCAGCAAGAGCGGCGCTGCCCAGACCGGAACCCTGTCCACGCACCCTCCCTGCGGGGCGTGGAAGGTAACACGGCAAGCGCGCGAAGCGCGCGCGCAGCGAGGCATAGCCGAGCGAAGGCCGCTCGGCGATAGCCGTCTTGGCAAGGACGGCGTGTATCCTCCCGGCGAATGCCACCTACGGACGAGACCGATGTCGAGAAGCTCGGCGAGGACGTGCCGCTCCTCGAGGGGATCCGCACCACGCGCGCGATTCGCCGGGTGCGACCCGACCGAGTCCCGCCTGCGCTGATCCGCAAGGTGTGCGAGGCGGGCACCTTCGCGCCGAGCGGCGGAAACCGCCAGCCGTGGAAGTTCGTTGCGGTCACCGACCCGGACCTGCGCGCGTGGATCGCCGAGCGCTACCGCCGGGCCTTCACGGCTTACTTCCAGCCCGCGCTGAGGGCTGCGCAGGATCCGAGCTTCCCGGAGGAGAAGCGCCGGATGCAGCGCTCGGCGCTGTGGCTCGCGGACCATCTGGCCGAGGTGCCGGTCCACCTGTTCGTCGCGGGCTGGACGCGGCGCGGACAGCCGCAGACGCAGGCGCTGTTCCCCGCGATCCAGAACCTGCTGCTCGCCTGCCGCGCAGTCGGGCTCGCCGCGTCACTCACCACGGTGCACCTGGCGTTTGGCGCGGAGCTCGACCGCAAGCTCGGGCTGCCCGAGGGCTGTCCGACATGCGCACTGCTCCCGATCGGCTGGCCGCTCGGGCGCTACGGCCGCCCGCCGCGCCGCCCGGTGGACGAGTCCCTGTTCTGGAACCGCTACAGCGGCCCCGACGCGACGAGCGAGGAAGGCTAAGAGAGTCCTTTGCCGCAACGGCTGTCGCCGAGCGGCCTTCGCTCGCGCGCGGACGCGCTCGCTGCGCGCGCGCTTCGCGCGCTTGCCTAGGCCGAGACGGGCTCGCCGGCGCGCACCACCTCGAACTGGCGGTCGGGGGCGTCGCAGCGCTCGGGCGCGCCCTCGCGTGGGTAGCGCACGGCGCCGTCCGGCGCGTACTGCAGGATGTAGGTCTTGCGCACGTCGTCCGCGCTGCGGTTCGGCCCCGTGCGGTGAACGGTCAGCGACGAGAACACCAGCGCCGAGCCCGCGCGGATCGGCGCGCAGGCGCCATCGTTTCCCTCGTGACAGTAGAAGCCGGTGTCCGACAGCCGATGCTCGAGCGTGCCGAGCCGGTGACTCGCAGGCACCACCTCGACGCAGCCGTTCTCGGGCGTCGCGTCCGAGAGCGCGAGCCACACCGTCAGGTACAGCTCCGGCAGGACGAACGTATACCCGTTGTCCTGGTGCCACGGGAAGTCCTTGGGGAACGACGCGTACTTGTAGACGGCCTGATCCCAGTAGAGCCGCACCTCGGGTCCGAGCAGATCGATCGCCAGCGCCACGATGCGCGGGTGACTCGCCGCCCGGCGCGCGATCGCCGACTTCGCGACGAGGTGCGGCGCGAACATGATGCCGTCGGCCTCGGAGATGAAGAGCTTGCCTCCCGCGCGCCGCACGTACGCCTGCGCCTTCTCGACGAAGCGATCGAGCTCGAGCCGGAGCTCCGTCACCTCCGCGGGAGACAGCAGATCCTCGGCCACGAAGTAGCCCTGCTCGTTCCACGCGAGCGCCTGTGCCGCACTGAGCTCGCGGTAGCGGCGCTCAGTGTCGATCGGCGCGAAGCGGAAGGGCGCCAGGTCGGCGAGCGCGGGCGGGCGGTAGGTCTGGAACATGACCGCAGCATACCGCGTGCGGCGCGCGCGCTTCTCGCGCGGCCTCTACACTGCGCGGCCGTGAGCGAGCAGTGCAGCGTAGGCTGTCGTCTGGAGGGGGAGCCGCTCGCCGGAAGCGCGGGTGGCGCGCCTGCCCTCGTCGCGATCGAGTGGCCCAAGCCCCTCTGGCACCACGACGACGCGCTGCTCTCCGAGGGGATTCCGGACAGCGTGCGCGCCGACGCCGCGCGCCTACGCGCCCGCCTCGGCAAGGTGGCGGTGCGGGCGTTTCAGCGCGCGAGCCGGCCCGCGACGGATCGCGTGGAGGTGATCGCGTGGCGCCCGCGCGAGCGGGCGGCCGTGCGCGCGAGCGACGTCCCCGTCGCGGAGGCGCTGGCATTCGCGGCGCGCGCGCTCGCCGGCGAGGTCGCGGCCGAGCCGCTGCCTCCACTCCTGCTGGTCTGCACCGACGGCCGCCACGACCGCTGCTGCGCCGAGCACGGCCGCGCCATGTACGAAGCGATCGCGCGCGCGATCGCGCGGCAGGGCACGGCACTCGAGCTCGCAGAGTCCAGCCATCTCGGCGGCCACCGCTTCGCAGCGACCTGCCTGGCGTTGCCCAACGGCTGGATGCACGGCCGCCTGCGCCCCGACGACGCGCCTGCGCTGATCGCGGCTCTCGCGCGCGGGGCTCCCTACGTGCCGCGCTACCGCGGCCGCTTCGGGCTCTCCGAAGCGGATCAGGTCGCGGAGGCGTTCGCCTACGCGCGTTTCCCGCAGGCGCTCGAGGTGCGACTCGCGGAGGCGGAGGCCACCACCCGCACGGCGCGCGTGAAGACGCCGGAGGGCGGAGTGGAGCTACAGGTGGCGCTCGCGGAGCGCGAGTTCCTCTCCGCGACGTCCTGCGGCGACGAGCCCGAGGCGCCTCGCCGCCGGGTGGTCGTGGCCGGGTCCTAGCGCAGGCGCTCGCGCAGCTTGCGGCGCTCGAGATATGCCTGGCGCACCAGCTCGACGTCCCGCACGAAGTGCTCGAGCTC
Organism: uncultured Myxococcales bacterium; assembly: GCA_964454165.1. GTDB lineage: Bacteria > Myxococcota_A > UBA9160 > SZUA-336 > SZUA-336 > CAYVQJ01. The sequence continues at coordinate 15,880 of CAYVQJ010000116.1, forward strand.
GCCCAGCGTGAGCGCCTGCGGGCCGTCGCACAGCGCTTCCTCCGGCCTGGGGTGGAAGTCGACGAGCACCATGTTCGCGCCGGCGATCACACCCTGCGCGGTCACGTGGTGGATGTCGAGCAGGCCGTCGGGCGCCTCGATCTTCTTGCCGACCGAGTGAGACGGATCGATGCACACCGGGAGTCGGGTGAGCCGGTGGACCACCGGCACGTGCGCGAAGTCGACGAAGTGGCGGTGCGGGTCGCCGAGGTTGGTCTTCATCCCGCGCAGCCCGAATACGATCCTGTGATTGCCGGCCGCGGCGAGGTACTCGCAGGCGTTGAGCGATTCGTCGAGCGGAATGCCCATACCGCGCTTGAACAACACCGGGTAGGTGTGCTGCAAGCCCACGTACTTGAGCAGCTCGAAGTTCTGCGCGTTGCGCGTGCCGATCTGGAGCATCACCCCGGTGGGGCGGCCGGCGCGCTCGAGCGCGGTGTCGATCTCCTCGACGTGCGACTCGTGCCCGACCTCCATCGCGATCACCTTGATGCCGAACTCGCCCGCGCTCTCGAACACCCACGGCAGGCAGCTGGCGCCGTGACCCTGGAAGTCGTACGGGCTCGTGCGCGGCTTGTAGGCCCCGGCGCGCGAGGTCTCGATCCCGACCTGCTGCAGCGCGCGGAAGGTCGCGCGCAGGTGCGCGGGCGTGTCCACGGCGCACACGCCCGCGAAAACGTGGAAGCTGTCCTGCGAGAAGTGCAGGCCGTTGTACTCGAAGCCGATCGCTTCGGCCTGCCCCTCGTGCCGGCCGATCGCGCGGTAGCGCTCGCGGATCCGGATCACCTTCTCGACGGCGGGGAACTCCTCGAAGGGCTCCTGCGGCACCTGCGTGGTGGGGCCGAGCAGGTAGATCTCGGTGAGCGCGCGGGTCACGCCCTGAATGCCGCGCACCTCGCAGGAGATGCCGGGGAAGCGCTCCGCCAGGCGCACGACGCGCTGCACGTCCTCGGACTCGGGCAGCACGTCGGCCTTCATCACGATGATCATGGACGCACTCTAGCAGAGTGACTCAGCGAGCCAGGCAAGCGGCGTACAGCGCGGCGACGCGGTCGAGCATCGCCTCGATCCCGAAGTGCGCTGCGACGAACTCGCGGCCGCGGCGGCCGGCGGCGCGCGCGCCGTCGGGGTCGGCGAGCAGCCCGGCCAGCGCGTCCGCCAGCGCCTCCGCGTCGCGCGCAGGGACCACGGCACCGGCGCGAGCGCCGTCGACGACCGATCGACACTGTCCGGTGTCGGTGACGACCACCGGCAGGCCGTGCGCCAGGCACTCGAGCAGCGCGAGCGGCAGCCCCTCGACGGCGGAGGAGAGCGCGCCGACGTGCGCCTCGAGCAAGAGCGGCGAGACGTCGCGCACCGCGCCCAGCCACTCGACGCAGCCGTCGAGTCCGAGCTCCGCGTGCAGCGCGTGCACGCTGTCGACGTAGCTTCGGGGCGGAACCTCCAGGCTTCCGGCGCAGCGCCAGCGCAGCTCGGGAACCCGCCGCCGCAGCCGCGCTGCCGCTCGCAGCGCGGTGGCGTGGTCCTTGTGCACGTGCACGTTCGCCACCTGGATCACCGTCGGGCGTCCACGCCATGCCGCCGGCTCGGCCGGCGGCTCCACGCCGTTGCGCAGGTACAGGCAGCGCTCGGCCGGGAGTCCGAGCAAGCGCGCCGCGCGCTCGCGCAGCGGCTCGCTCACCGCGACGTAGGCGTCGACCTGCCGCAGCAGCCAGCGGTCGCGGCGCGCGGCGGCTGCGTCCCCGAGCACCTGGCCGCGATGGTCGTGAAACACGTGGCTTGCCGAGCAGAGCCGCAGCGCACGCAGGATCTCGATCAGGTAGGCCGAGCCGTCGTTGTGTGTGTGCACGAGTCGGATGCGCCGCGCCCGCAGCCAGCGCGCGAGCCGCAGCGCGGCGGCCGCGTCGAAGCGCGCGCGCCGCTTCGCGCAGAAGAGCTCGACGCCCGGGGCGATGCGCGCCGAGAGCGGGCCCTCGAACCGCGTCGCGACGAGATGCGAGCGCAACCCGCGGCGCGCCAGCCCGTTCGCAAGCTCGACCGCGACGCGCTCGCCGCCGCCCGTTGAGAGCGAGTCGACGATCTGCGCCACGGCAAAGGGCTCCCCCACCGCCCGTAGCCTATCGCCAGAGTCCCGGCGTCGCAGCATCGCGCAGGCCGAACGACGCGCTGTGATAGGGTCGCGCGCATGACCGCAGCGCTCGACGCCTGGCGCAAGCGCTTCGAGGAGACTCCTTACGTGCGGCGCCTCGGCGCGCAGATCGACGCGCTGGAAGCGGATCGCGTGCGGCTGGCGCTGCCCTACCTGGAGCTGAACTCGAACCCCGGGCGCGCGCTCCACGGCGGGATCCATGCCTCGCTCCTGTGCTTCGCGGGAAGTCTCGCCGCGGAGAGCGGCCTGGACCCCGGGGCCGACCTCGAAGCGGGTCCGCTCGATCTGTCGGTCCAGTATCTGGCCGCGGCGATCGGCGAGGACGTGGCCGCGGAGGGTCGCGTGCTGCGCCGGGGTCGCGATCTGGTGTTCTGCGAGGCGAGCGTGACCAACCGCGAGGGCCGCCCGCTCGCTCAGGGGCTCGTGACCTACCGCGCGGTGGAGCGAGCCGCCGCCGAGCGCGCCGCGCGGAGCGACCCCGAGCCCGCCTGCATCGACGTGGCGCGCTTCGTCGCAGGCCCGCTGGATCCCGGCCCCATGGGGCGCGCCATCTCACGCGCGCCGTTCATCGGCTCGACGCTCGCGATCGAGCACATGCAGAGCGGCCGTGCGCGCCTGGTGATGGAGCGGCGTCCCGAGCTGCTGGACGCGGGCGGCTCTCACCATCCTGGGGCAATCTCCGCGCTGATCGACACGGCCGGAGCGATGGCGTCGTGGTCGCTGGTGCCGCCCGGCAATCACAAGGCGATGACGCCGGGGATCCAGGTGGGTTTCGTCGCGCCCTCGCGCGGCGAGCGCATCGCGGCGCTGGCCAGCAACGTGCGCAAGCACGCCGACAGCTTCGCGAACAAGGTCGACGTGGTCGGGGTCGAGTCCGGCCGCCTCGTCGCGCATGGCCTGCTCACCTACCGCATCGTCGTCGGCGAGCAGCTCCCGGCCCAGCGTTAGGCGCGTGCGCGGGCGTTCTTCCGCCGCCACGTTCGCGCTCGTTGCGCTCACACTGGCGCGCGCGGCGCTCGCAGCAGATCCGGAGCCGACGCCGACGCCGACGCCGACACCGGCGCACGCGCGTCCGCTCCTGCTCGACGACACCGGAGCGGGTCGCTCCGTGCGCGACTTGCTCGGCACACCGCTCTCGGTGAGCGTGGTGTCCAGCGACGAGTTCCGGCGCGGCCGCCCGGCGCTCGGGCTGGAGGAAGCGCTCGACCTGGTGCCCGGCGTGTTCGTCGAGTCCACGCGGAACTTCGCGCAGGACGCACGCGTGTCGATCCGCGGCTTCGGCGCCAACGCGCCGTTCGGCGTGCGCGGCGTGAAGGTGATCGTCGACGGCGTGCCGAGCAGCCTGCCCGACGGCCAGAGCGAGATCGACTCGATCGACCTCGGCTTCGCCGAGCGCATCGACGTGGTGCGCGGCCCGATCTCGTCGCTCTACGGCGGCGGCGGCGGCGGGATCGTGTCGGTGACGACTGCCGCGCCGACTGCGGAGCCCAGGCTGCGCATGCGCACGCTGTTCGGCAGCGATCACCTGTTCCGGCAGGAGGCGCTCGCGACCGGCAGCCTGGCGGGCACCGGCTACGTGGCGGGTCTCGGCTACACCCGCTGGTCCGGCTACCGCGACCACGCGCGCGGCCGCCAGGCGACCTTCCTCGGCAAGCTCGTGCGCGAGCTCGAGGGCGGCGCCACGCTCGAGGCTTCCTTCAGCGACGTCTGGGCGCCCGAAGCGCAGGATCCCGGCGGGCTCACGGAGGCGGAGGCGCACTGCTGCCGCAGCGATGCCGCCGCGTCGGCGCGCACTTTCGACGCCGGCGAGCGGCTCGATCAACAGCAACTCTCGCTGCGCGCCACGCAGCCGCTCGGGGAAGGCAACCAGCTCGCGCTCACCGGCTACTGGCTCGCGCGCGACTTCAAGAACGCGCTGCCGTTTCTGAACACGGGGCGCACGGCGTTCGAGCGCGACGTGGTCGGCGGCTCCGCCGTCGCGAGCGGGCAGCGCGGCCGCGTGCGCTGGCTCGGCGGCGTGGACCTCGACGTGCAGGACGACCAGCGCCGGCGCAACGACAACGCCAACGGCGCCTGGGGCGCGCTGCGCGTGCGCCAGTCCGAGGTCGTGCGCGCGCTCGGTGGCTTCGGCGAAGCCGACATAGCACTGGGCGGTGGCTTCGGGCTGGTCGGGGGCACGCGCTACGACTGGACCGAGTTCGTCGTGGGCGACCGTTTCGTCAGCACGCAGGACCGCAGCGATCGGCTGCGCATGCGCGAGCTGTCGCCGCGGCTCGGCGCGTACTTCGGCCGCTCCGACGCGCTGCGTGTGTACGCGAATTGGTCGACGTCGTTCCGGGTGCCGACCACGGTCGAGCTCTCGCCGCGCGACCTGCTCGGCGGCTTCGACGACTCGCTCGAGCCGGAGCGCGCACGCGGCTTCGAGCTGGGCGCTAAGGGGCTCGTCGCCGATCGCGTCTTCTACGACGTGGCCCTCTTCCAGATCCTGGTGCGCGACGCGCTGATCCCGTACCAGGATCCCGGTGGCCGCGCGCTGTTCACGAACGCCGGCGAGGTGCGCCGGCGCGGCGCCGAAGCAGGCCTGTCGCTCGTGATCCTCGACTGGCTCACGCTGCGCGCGAGCTACACCGCGCTCGACGCGAAGTACCTCGACTACGACCGGCTGGACGCCGGCGGCGGCGTGACCGAGCTCGACGGCAACCGCGAGCCGAACCTGCCCGTACACGCCTTCGGCGCCGAGCTGCGCGCTGACCATACGAGCGGCTGGTTCGGCGCGCTGGCCATGCGCGGCTGGAGCAAGCTCGAGGTCAACGACGACAACCGTGGCAAGAGCGGGCGCGCCTTCACGAGCGACGTGCGCGTCGGCCGCTCCTTCGCCGTCGGCTCCCTGCGCGTCGCGCCCTTCGCCGGCGCGCGCAACTGGACCGGCGACCGCTACGAGGGCGTGATCCGCCCGAACGCCGCCGCCGGCCGCTACTACGAGCCCGCTCCCGAGTCCGAGGTCTACGGAGGCGTCGAGCTCAGCTACTAGCGCCGCGCCATGAGATTTCCTTCACAGCCTGTCCGCGCGTCGCGAGCGACCCTGCGCTCGATGCAGGGCATGGACGAATCCGACGCGATCTTCCCGCGCTACCTCGGAAGGGATTCCGTCAGCGGGCTGTCGGCACGGCGCATCCCGGGCTTCCTGCCTGCGCCGCGGATGCACGCGATGGCCGCTCCGGAGCCGCCGACGGAAGAGCCCGCTCCCGCCCTGGCGTGGGTGAGCTTCCGTGTGGTGGATGACCAGAGCGGAGAGCCGATCGCGAACGCAATCCTCGACGTGACGCCGCCGCGCGGCTCGCAGAGCCGCGGCGTTACGGACGCCAACGGCGGCATCACCCTGCGCGAGCTTCGCACGGGCGATTGCGAGGCAAGCAGCTCGTTCGAGGGGCGCCGCCGCACCGAGACTCTCGAGGTCGTGAAAATCGAGCGCGGTGACGAGCCGGTGCCGATCGCGCGCGTGCGCCCGCGCTCCTCCCGCAGCTATTGCCTGGCCCGGATCGAGCCGCACAAGGTGCGCCCGGGCGAGACACTGCTCCAGCTCGCCGGCGCCGCGGGACTCACCTGGCAGCAGCTCGCGTTCTGGAACTGGGGGACGTCGATCCCCGACGAGATCAACCGGGCGCTCCACGAGCGCGTCGGCTGCACGCGCCGCCGCGACGGGGTGAACTACTCCTTCGACGAGAGCGATGTCCCCGGCATCGTGTGGATCCCCAGACCCTGGCTCGAGCAGGGTCTCGCCACCAACCGCTGCTACACGCTTCGCGTCCGACGCGTGCGCGAGTTCCTGGTGACCCTCGCGACCGAGCGCGGGCTCCCGCTGCCCGAGGTGGAGTTCGAGGCGGAGCTCGCAGACGGCTCCCGCATCACGCGCAGACTCGGTCGCAACGGCGCTCATCGCCTCGAGGACGTCCCGCCCGGGACGGTCTCCGTGCGCTTCCGCGACGCGGAGGACATCGAGGCCAAGTCCTTTGCGGCGACGCTGCGGCGGGCGCTCGCGGACCACGACCACGCGCTGATTCTCGAGATCCTGAAGGAGCCGCGCGAGACCCTCGAGCGCACCATCGCGGCGTACGCGCGCTACTTCGACGACTACCGCGGCGAGGGCCTGCTGCACGACATCGAGATGGACGTCAGCGATCCCGGCGCCGCCGCGCAGGTGGACATTCTGCTCGGGCTCGCAGGGCAGCGTGGCGGAGTCCCCAGCGCGGATGCAGCTGAAGAGGAGCTGGCAGCGTGACCAACCCCATGAACTTCCGCCTCGCGATGAAGCCCGACACCGCCGAGATCGCCGCCGGCACAGAGGTCCGGTTCGTCCTCCAGGGGGTCACGCCGGAAGGCAAGCGCCAGGTGCGCAAGATCCGTGACCTGGAGCCCCTCGAGCGCTTCGCGTCTCCGGTGCGCTGGTCGGTGATCACGCCACAGGCGCTCCACAACCGTCTGTTTGCGGCTCAGCCCGAGGCCCGCGGCAGAGCACAGCTCTCTTATCGCCCCGGATACGTCGGCAGCTACGCCGTCACCTGCTTCGAGCAAGACGGTGACGCACGGCGCCACCTGGGGCTGCCGTTGGTATTCCAGGTGGGCACGGCCACGGGCATCGCGTGGAAAAGCGTCGGGGAGCAGGCGAGGCGAGGCGGCCCCGTCCATCCGTTCTACGAGTGGGCCGGCCTCTGCCGCCGCCTCGACCTGATGGAAGCGGACGAGCGGCGCAAGCCCGTCCCTCCCGCGAAGACGCTGACCTACTTCAGCAGGAAGTCGCAGCTCGAGGACTACCGCGACGCGCTCGCGAAGCTCTTCGGCTTCCGGCGCCAGGGAGCGGTCCACTCCGCCGGCAGGTACGCGCTCGAGCCGTTCTACGCAGCGTGGTCCGGCGAAGGCGGCCAGACGGATCTGCGCGTGTGTCTGCGCTGGGCCGCCGGAGCCGCCGCGCAGAGCGAGGGGCCGTTCGCTGTCGACCTGGTCGACTTCTCCAATCCCGTGGAGAAGAGCTTCGTCTTCCACGGGCAGAGCGAGACGAGCCGTGAAGCCGCGATCAGAGCGGCGATCGAGCGCTGGCAGGAAGGCAGCCCGTATCCGCGCGGGCAGATCATGTACCGGATTCCCGAGAGCTACGGCCCGCGGGTGATCGACGGCATCGTGTTCGACAGCTCCCCGCTGGCGAAACCTCCCCGGCACGAAGCCGCACCGCGCGGAGGCTTCGACACGCCCGCGCCCGGGAAGGTCTCGTTCTGGGCGGAGGCCGCGAAGTTCCTCGACTGGGCATCACTCGCCCTGGGCCTGCTGTCACTGGGAGGCACCTTCTATCTGCGCACCGGCATGAAGGCCCTGCTGAAGGGGGCCGTGAAGAAGGCGGCGAACGACAGGATCAAGGCCTTCACACGGCGTGTCCTGTTCACCGCCACGGCCTCCAGCCTCGCGAGCGCCGGCTCCGCGACCATCCGGATCGCGACCGCCGCGGATAGTGACGGCCCGGGCGGCAAGCTCGTCGACGTGCTCACGATCGTGGGCTCGCTGCTCGGTCTGAAGAAGCTGTGGCTGCAAGGCGCAAACTTCGCCCACACCACGAAGGGAGGAAAGGCGCTCTTCACCACCACGCTGTACGCCAACTTCGGGACGGACGGGATTCAGGGGATCTTCGTGGTGGCCGAGCACGCGGAGAAGATCCGGGGCGTGCTGGACGACCCCTCGCTAGCTCCAGACGAGCGCGTCGACGAGCTCTGGAAGCTGATCCCTCTGGCCGCCGCGGAGCTCGGCTTCTCGGTATTCAATCTCGCGAGCGGCGCGCAGGAGATCGCGTTTCGGCGCCGCTACCCGGACGCTCACGTCAAGGGCAAGCACGTCGACGTTCCGGATGAGGCCGAGGTCCGGGCCGCCGCGGAGGACGGCGAGGCGAATGCGGTCACCGAGCATCCTCGCAAACGCCCGGCTGCGCGCGTCGCTCCGGCGCTGCGGGATCCCATCGACGCCAACGTGGATCCGCGGGGTGTCGGACGCCAGATCCGGCGCGGCCTCGCCGATTGGGTCGAAGCGAAGTCGAAGGAGCTGGGCAAGCGGATCGTGCTGGGGGTCCGCGACCTGAGTGAAGCCTCGCTGCGCTGGATCGGAAAGACCGAAGTCCGCGTGATCGACGGTGTCAAGAGAACGGTGCGCTACGAGCCCAAGCCAGAGGCTCTGAAGGCCAAGTCGGGAAAGGCCGACGGCTGCGATTACAACGGCGTCGTCTGCTTCCATCCGGGTCACAAGCGCACCTACGAGCTGCTCGCGAAAGGTGACGAGGCCGCGATGAAGCGATTGGGCTGGCCGGATGACGCGGCCAAGCCACTCGCCAGGCGAAACGCCGAGTTCCAGCAGCTGTACGCCGAATTCCGCAAGCACGAGCTCGAGTCGAAGGGCTACCACGTGAGGGACGACGAGGGCTACGTGGTCGAGCGCCTCGAGGACGGCGTGATCATCCGCTATCACGGCGACCTCGACCTGTACGGGATCTGGGCCGACGGCAAGCTTCTCGACGGCGACAGCGAAGCCCTCTGGAACGAGATCAACGAGTATCTCGGCCTCCGCGTGGTGGTCCACGGCGCGCACGTGCACTGGGGATTCCTGAACGTGCGCCAGGTCGCGGGAGTCAACGCGGGACCGGCTCCCGGTGTGCGCGCGGGAGAGGAGGGAGTCACGTTCATGAGCGCGAAGGGTGGGGAAGTGGACGAGAAGTGGCTCTCCACCAAGAGCGCGATCAGGGGCTTCCTGGTCAAGGAAGACGTGGCCTGGGGAAGGCTCTTCGGGCCGTACGAGATGCTGGTGAACCCGGTGCGGCTGCGCCCGATCACCCCTCGCAAGGGTAAGAACGCGGAGCCGCATCCTGTGTTCGACTCGGATCCCGCGGAGTGGATCATCGTGCTGGATGGACTCGAGTGATCTGGCCGGCTCTCACCGCGCCGGGACGCCACGCGCTCGTGGGCCGCATCGCGAGCCTCGAGGCGCAGCTCGAAGCGACGCAGGATCTCTCTCGCGCCCGCGCGATCGCTGCGCTGCTCGAGCAGACGCTCGACGAGTACTTGCGGCGGCTCCCGATCGTGCCGCTGTCGTGCTGCCCGATTTGCCAGCAACCCTTGCTGCGCTCGTACGACCCGTTCGGACTGAATGGTCCCTGGTGGCTCTCCGAGGCGCCCCGCGTCGTCGCGCCTCAGTGTCCTCACTTCTGCGTGCTCCGCGGCGCGGTTCACTTCGGCGCCCGGGCGCCCCAAGGCCCCGAGGGCGGCATCCACACCGGGCCCGAAGTCCCCTACGTGATTCCGCGCCTGCTCGAGCAGCCAGGGATGCTCGCTGTGATCACGCGGCTCGCCCTCGAGTCCGCCGTCGCCGTGTACACGATCGGCTACTTCGCCCTGCGTCGCCCGCCCGCGGAGGAGCTCACTGCGGATTGGCCGGATGCGCGCTTTGCATACACCGACGCCTTCGGCGAAACCGGCTCCCGAGAAGCATCGGACAGCTGGGACTTCGAGCTCGCTCCGTGGATCGAGCGGGGCAAGCTCGCATGGTGGGAGCCGGGTGCCGAGCGTCCGGTCGTGGAGCGCTGTCCGTATCTCGACCTTCCCGGGCGGCGCGCGCAGCTCGTGGTCGGCCCACACGGCGTCGAGGTCTCGGCGCCGCCCTCGAGCCGGGCGGACGAGCCGCGTGGTAGAGTGCTCGCGGCGGTTGCTGAGGATTGCGGACGTGGCTGAGCGAGTCGGCGGAATTCAGCTTCTCGCGCGCTTGATCGGGGCGCTCGCTCTCGCGCAGCAGGCAGCGGCGGTGACGCCGCTCGACGACATCAGCACCTCACCCGACGTGACGATCCAGCTCGGAATTCCAGTCACCGACCAGGACGTCGTCGAGGAAGACGCCCCCGCGACGCCGACCGTCGAGGATCTCGGCGCGCTCCCGGCGGAAGCAAACGTGACGGGCTTCCAGCTCGAGACGAACGGAGATCGGCTCTTCTCGCTCGACATTCCCGCGGCGCTTCCTGGTCTCGCGACGGAGCCGCGCGACGTGGTGCGCTGGAACGGCGTGACCTACACGCTGATCTTCGACGGCTCCGCGGTCGGTGTTCCCGCGAGCGCAGCGGTCGACGCGATCGGCCGCGCGTCGGGAGAGCTGCTGCTGTCCTTCGACGGGGTCGTGACTCTCGGTCTGGTCACGGCGCTTCCCGAGGATCTGATCCGCTGGAACGGCAGCACGGCGACCTTGCACTTCGACGGCTCTGTGGCGGGCGTGCCCGCCGGCGTCGATCTCGACGCGGTCCACGTGCTTCCCACGGGGCGCCTGCTGCTCTCGTTCGACGCCGCTGCGACGATCGGCGGTGTCTCGGGGCAGGACGAAGACGTCTTCGAGTACAACCCGGTCGGCGGCCTCTGGGAGCTCGCGCTCGATCGCAGCGCGGCGAACGCCGCGTGGACTCCGGCCAACCTCGACGCGCTGCACGCGCGCGCGGTCTCGCAGGGCGACAACTGCCCGGGCGCGCCGAACCCGGATCAGCTCGACACCGACATGGACGGTCTCGGCGACCCCTGCGACAACTGCCCGACCGTCGCGAACGCCGGCCAGGCGAACTTCGACATGGACGGCCTGGGGGACGCCTGCGACGTGGACGACGACAACGACGGCCTGCTCGACTCCCAGGAGACGCCGCGCGGCACGAATCCGTTCGATGCCGACAGCGACGACGACGGACTGGGCGACGGCGCCGAGGTGAACGCCGGCCTGGATCCGCTCGACTCCGACAGCGACGGTGACGGCGCGCTCGACGGCGCGGACCTGTGCCCGAAGCTGGCCGCGCCCAATCTCGACGACGACGTGGATGGGCTGGGCAACGCCTGCGACAACTGCGCGTCCTTCCCCAACCCGGACCAGCTCGACATCGACTTCGACGGGCGCGGCGATGCCTGCGACCTGTGCGACGACGTTTTCGACCCGCCGGGACCGCTCGGCGATCTCGACATGGACGCTGTCGGCAACTACTGCGACAACTGTCCGAGCATCGCGAATCCCGGCCAGGCGGACGCGGACGCCGACGGAATCGGCGACGTCTGCGAGCCGTTCGCCTTCGTGCTGCGACCCGCGGGCGGGAGCCCGTTCGCCGCCCTGGCGCTCGCCAGCATCGCTGCCGCGGCCGGCACCGCGAGCGCGGACTTCACACTCACGCTGCTGTGCGGTCAGTTCAGCATCCTGCAGGCGGCGATGGGTTTCATCTTGCCGCAGGCTGCGGGGGCTTCGTTCGCGCCCGCGCCGGGGATCGTCGCCGACGTTCGCGGCCCCGGCCTGCCGCCCCCGCAGCGTCCCGACGCGTTGTACGTGAGCTTGACTCCCGCGAGCCCGGGATCGCTGTGCGGCCCGAATACGTCGGTCACGGCGGGCACGGTCACGCTCACGAGCGCTCCGGAGCCGGTCCCGCTCCCCGTCTTCACGGCAGAGGGCCTGCTCGAGCTCGGCTTCTCGATCGCGACCGACCCGATGGGCGCAGTCGAGATCGAGGACATCGCGCTGATCGAAGGCAACGCCGCTCCTGCTGTCCTGCTACAGGTCACCCCGGCGCCGAACCCGGGAGGCGGCACGCGTTGGGATCTGATTCTGCGCGCGAGCCAGCCGCTGCGCCGCGCGGTGATCGGCATCGTCGGGGTCAGCGGTGTGACGACGAGCCAGCTCCGCTTCGGCGACTGCACCTCCGTGGTTCCGGCAAACCCGTACAACCGCAGGAACTGCGGCGCCAATCCAACCTCGATCGCGACGGGCGAGACGGTCGATCGCGCGCTCTCCTACAGCCTGGGGCCTGCGCCGACGGCGCTGCCGAGGCCCGACACCTTGTATCTAGACCTGCTCGGCAAGCTGCCCTCGACGCCCCCGAGCTCTCCGGCGCTCAACCTGCCGGGCGAACCGACTCGCCTGGGTGAGATCTTTCTGAGCACGGGCCTCAGCTCTCCGGTGCAGCCCGGTCTGACCTTCGAAGGTGTCTCCGCTCCGCCGCTCTCGGTCACAGGGGTGTTCGAGACGGTGACCGGCGGCCTGATCCTCGCCGCGGACGTGGAGCTCCTCGGGGGCTACCAGCCGCCCGAGGACTACGACGCCGACCTGGTGCAGGAGGAGGTCGACAACTGCCCCTTCATGGCGAACGCGTTCCAGGAGGACGACGGCGCGGTCCAGACGACGCTTCCCAACAAGATCGGCAACGTCTGCGAGTGCGGCGAGCAGTCGGCGGACGGGGCGATCTTCCTGGTAGACGAGAACCTGGTGCAGGACGGAATCGCGGGGAAGCAGATCCCGCCCGGCGCAGACCTGCGCTGCAGTGTGGTCGACGGTCCCGAGTGCGACGTCCGCGACTGGGCGGTGCTGTACCGCCGGCTCGGCGGGCGGCTTCCCAACCTGCAGCCCGTGTGCGCGGCGGCGGTGCGCTCGACGGCGCCGGCGGCGGCGCAGTGAAGGAGACGAAAGTCATGCGGGAGAAACGCTCGAGGCGCGGCCCGCCGCTCGCGCTGGCGCTGGCGCTGCTGTCGGCAACGCCGGCCCTTGCGTTCGAGGGGCGCGTCCAGATCAGCAGCGCGCCGTACACGATCACCCAGTCGGGAAGCTACGTGCTCACGCGCGACCTCAGCGTGACCGCGAACCAGACGGCGATCACGGTCAGCGCGGACTACGTCACGATCGACCTGAACGGCTTCGCGATCCGTGGCCCGAACAGCTGCAGCTACGCCAGCGGCGCGGTGACCTGCAGCGCCTCGGGGACTGGTCTCGGCATCGGCGCCACGACGCGGCGCGGCGTGCGCGTGCGCAATGGCACGGTCTCGGGCACGGGTGCGGCCGGGATCTCGCTCGGGCCGCTCGGGAGCGTGGAGGGAGTCGTCGTGCGCGACACCGGCGGCGCCGGCATCCGACTGGAGGGCGACGTCAACCTGATGAATACCGGGCTGATCAGCGACTCGACGGTCCGGCGGAGCGACGACGACGGCATCCGCTGCGATCACGCCTGCATCGTCGACGGCTCGACCGTTACCGAGACGGAGCTCGATGGCATCTTTCTGCGCAGCGGGATCGCGCGCGGCAACACGGTGCTCTCCGCCGGCGACGACGGGCTGGTGATCTGGGGACCCGGGGCCCTGATCGTGGGCAACTCGGTCAACGCGTCGTGGGACGCCGGAATCGGCGTCGTGATCGACAGCTTCGCGGTGCTCGAGAACACCGCCCAGGGCAACGGGCTCGATGGCTCGGGCGTGGGATTCAGTCTGGGAAGCGGCGGTCTGGTTGCCGGTAACACCGTGCGCGCGAACACGTCGTCGGGCGTATCGGTCATCGATCGCGTGCTCCTCGTCGAGAACATGATCGGCGGAAATACCGGCGTGGGGCTCGCGGGCGGCGCGGGCACCTGCTACGGGCACAACACGCTGCAGAACAACAACGCGGGCGGCGCACAGGTCAGCGGCAGCGACGTGGACCAGCAAGCCGCCAACCTTTGCCAGGGGAACGCGACATGTCCATGAGACTCGCGATCTCGATCGCCGTCGTGCTGGCGCCGGCGTGGTTGGTCCCGGGCGCGGCGAGAGCGTCGGAGGGCGTGATCCAGATCGGGGCCGCCGCCGTTCCCTACACGATCGCCACAGCGGGCAGCTACCGGCTGGTGAGTAACCTGACCGTCGGCATCGATACCAGCGCGATCATCATCGCGGATGGCCTCGACGGCGTGGAGATCGACTTGAACGGCTTCTCGATCGTCGGAGCCAACGACTGCACCTACAACACCACGACGGACTCGCTCAGCTGCGCCTCGGGCGATGGCAGCTACGGGGTCAACGGGCCCCTCGCCACGGGCGTCAGCGTGCGCAACGGCTTCGTGCGCGGCATGGGCCAGGACGGCATCACGCTCGGCGAGCGCGCGCGGGTCGAGCGCGTGGTCGCGTTCGACAACCAGGGCTGGAGCGTACGGGTCGGCGCGTACGGTCACGTGTCCGGCTGTCAGGTTTCCGAGAGCCTCGGCGGCATCCGCGCGGATCAGCGGTCGACCGTCACGGGCAACGTGGTCACCTACACCACCGCAGCGATTCAGCTCCTCGGCAACGGCGCAGTCGTGACGGGGAACACCGTGGCGAGCTCAGCCGGGGCCGGGATCGCCTTGCAGAACTACACTGTCGTGCTGGAGAACGTGGTGACCGACGTCCTGGATGGCATCAGTTCGGTGGGTGTCAGCCTGACGGTGGGCCGCAACGTCGTGGCGCAGGCGCGCTCCAGGGGCATTCGGGTCGGCCTGTATTCGTCGCTGCGCGAGAACGTGGTCTACAGCATGGGCGCGCTCTCGAACGCCACGCTGTTCATCGGCCAGGCGAACTCGGTAGTCCGCAACGTGTTCTTCCCCGCCGCGGGCCGTCCCAACGTGGTCGACGACCCCACCGGCGGCCCGAACAGCGGCGTGGCGGACAACCTGAGCAGCTTCGGCTTCTTCGACGTGGTCAACCCGGGACCCACGGGAACCTACCCGCTCGGCGGCAACTGCTGCGAGAGCGGGGGCGTGCTCGCGTCCGAGTACACCGACGGCTTCGCCTGCCAGATCCCCGACTGAGACAGGCTCAGGGCAGGCGGCGCTCGGTGGTGACGACGACCGTGTCGAGCGTGAGCTCGTGGCGGCGGCGGAAGCGGCGACCGGCCTCGTGAGTGGCGTCGCTGATCGGAGTGCGCGAGCGCTCCCACTCGGCCAGGCTCGCGTAGCGCGTGAGCAGGAGCACGCGCGCGCGTGGCGGCGCCACGTCCAGACTCCGCCAGAAGCCCTGAACCTGGGCGTCGTACTCCGACTCGAAGGCCGGCCAGGCGCCAAGGGAGAGATCCAGGAACTCCGGCCAGTCGGCCTCGGCGAGCTCGAACCAGCGGTGCGCGTAGATACCCGGAAGGGTCGGCGGTAGGGGCTCGAGCGGGCGCACGGTCGCGACCAGCGCTTCGCTCGTCGACTCCACCACGGCGTCGCAGGTGTCGAGCGCCGCACCCGTGCTCGGCCCGACACCGATCAGCACGCCCTCGTTGGCGCCGAGTCCGATCTGTCCCGAGTAGAGCCCGAACAGACCCGGCTCGCGCGCGCGCACGTGCTCGAGGAGCTTCGGCCAGCTCTGCGGGCGCAGGCGGAACCTCCGGTACGTGTAGTGCTCGTTCACGAGCCGACGCTGGCATGCGCAGCGGCCGCGCGTCAATCGTTGCCGGGATCCCGGCGCTTGCCGGGTTCGGCGCGCCGGATTCCCGGCGGCGGCGCTGACGGTCCGGACGCAGGCGTCGCCGGGCGGCGCTCGAGTCGCGCACGTCGCGCACGCGACGGGGCAAGACGTTCCCACGCGCGCGGGGCACGGGCGTTGCACTGCCGCCCGGCATGCTTTGCCGGGGGGTCGCCGTCGCCGCGTGCACGGGCTCGCTCGCGTTCGCGCAGCTCGCGTCCGCGCAGGAGCCGGCCGTCTCCGCGCCGCCGCCCGAACAGCCCGTGTCGTCCCCCGTAGCGGACAGCGCGTGGCAGGAGCGCTTCAGCGTCTGGATCGAGCGCAAGCTCGTGGCCGGTCCGCTGCGCGAGGCGAGCACCGCGGTGACGCAGCCCGATCCCGGGCGCGCCTTCCAGGTGATCGACGAGCTGGTGCGCGGCCACGTGCTGCGCCTCTCCGACGAGCTGCCGCTGCCGGCGCAGGCCCACGCCCCGCTGGTCGCGCGCGACGTCACGGGCCCCGCGCTCGCTGCAGCGCGCCTGTGGGCCGGTGGCGAGCACGACGAGGCGCTGCGCCTGCTGCACGAGGCCGCCAGCACGGGCGACACCGCAGCACTGCACCTGCGTGCCGAGCTCCTCGACGAGTCGGAGCGCGACGCGCCCGCCGCGGACCGGCTCGAGGCAATCGCGCGCTACCGCCACGCGCTCGGCGTGCTGCCCGAGGGCGCGATCGCCGAGCACGCGCGCCTGCGCATCGGCCAGATCTACCTGGAGATCCGCTTCCAGCGCGAGTCGGTGTCCGCGCTGGATTCGTTTCTCTCGCGCTGGCCGGGCTCGGAGCTCGCACTGGCCGCGCGGCTCTCGCTGGTCGAGGCCACCTATCGCGATCGGCAGTACCAGGCCACGCTCGACGCGCTCGCCGAGACTCCGCTCGAGGCGCTCGACACCGAGGCGCGGCTCTGGCAGGCGCGCAGGCGCGGCGACGCACTGCTGCGGCTCGGCCGCTTCGTTCAAGCCAGCGCCGCCTACGAGACCTGGCAGACGCTGCTGCCCGAGGGTGCGCACGCCGAGCCGCTGGTGCTGCTGCGCACTGCCCTGGCCGCCCTCGAAGACGGTCCGACGAGCGTCGCGCGCGCGGCGCTGGAGAAGCTCTTCGAGCGCTCGCCGGGCGGCGCGATCGAGAACCTCGCGCGGCTCTTGCTCGTGCGCGCGCTGCGGCGCGAGAAGGAGTGGGAGCAGGCGCGGAGCAGCGCGCAGGAGCTCTTCGAGCGCGTGCCGGGAACGCGCGCCGCGGCGCTGGCCGCCGCGGAGCTGCTCGAGACCGGGCGCCGCGCCGACAAGAAGTCCGGGCTGCCGCCGAGCGCGGCCGGGCAGAGCGACCCGACCGCCTCCGAAGAGCACGCCCTGCTCTCGTATCTGCTCGAGCGCGGCGACGTCGATCAGCCGCTCGAGCCCGCGGGCCGCGAGCGCGTCGGCAGGGCGGTCCTGCGCCTGCCGAACGGACCGGTGCGCACCCTGGCGCGCGAGGAGCTCGGGCAACGCATTGCGGTGTCGCTCGGCCCCGAGCTGCTCGCGGGCCGGGCGCCCGACGACTCGACGCTCGAAGTGCTCCGGCGCGCCGTGCGCCCGCACCAGCTCGACGCGGACGTGCTCTTGCTCGGCCTCGAGGCCTTCTGGCGCCGCGGCGACGCCGACACCTGCAGGCACTGGGCGGCCGAGCTCGGCCAGCGCGAGGTGCGGCCGATCCAGCGCGGGATCGCGGCGTGGCGCGTGGTGGGCTGCGAGCCCCAGGTCGGCGCCGCGGGGCGAGACCCACAGCGCCTGATCGCGATCGCCGACGCTGGCGACGCGGGGCCGTTCTCGCTGGCGATCGCAGCTCTCGCCGCCGAGGCGCTGGCCGCGCGGGGCGAGCGCCCTGCTGCGATCTCGGTCTACGAGCGCGCGGTCGAGTCGCTCGCGGAGCCGCGCGTGCTGGCTCCGGCGCTGATCCGCCTCGGTGAGCTCTTGGTGCAGGAGGGACACGGCGCGCTCGCGCTGCCCCATCTCTCGCGCGGGCTCGCGCTGCTCGATGCGCGCGACCCCGCCGAGCCGATCCGCATGGTGGCGATCGTGGCGCTCGCGCGCGCGACGGCGCCGTCGGGCCGCTCCGACGCGCTGCGGCTGGCGCTCGCACGAGAGGTGCCGCGCGCAGGGGACTGGTGGCTGCAGGCGTACCGCTACCTCGGCCAGCGCGTGGGCGCGACGCCGCCGCCCGAGGGCGACGGCGTGTTCGCGCGCGGATCGCGCGAGCTCGCGCGAGCCGAGCAGACCGGCGCCGAGGTCGCGCGCGCCACCGCACGCGCACAGGCCTCGCTCGCCGATGCCGATGCCGGGGAGGGCGCGCCGTGATCGGCGTACTCGACCTCGGCGGCTCCGGACTGGTGCGAGCGGCGCTCGAGCCGGGAGCGCTGCCGCTGCTCGACCTGCTCTCGGCCGCCAACGCCCGGCGCTGTCTCGCCGCGCGGGCGGTGCGCACGCTGGTGCTCGAGCTCGACGCGCTCGGGCCGGAGGCCCGCGAGCTGCTCGGCGCGGCGCGCGCCGTCGGGGTGCCCGCGCTGGTCGTCGCGCGCGATCGCAGCGCCGCCACGGCCGTGCTCGCGCTGCGCTCCGGCGCCGCGGACTATCTGGCTGCGCCGTTCGAATACGCGAGCCTGCTCGCCGCGGTCGAGCGACTCGGCGACGGCGCGGTTGCGCTCGAGCCCGGACAGCCCGCCGGCGAGCGTTTCGTCACGGGCGATCCCGAGACGAGCGCCCTGCTCGAGCTCGCGGGCAGCGTCGCCGCGAGCGACGCCACGCTGCTCGTGCTCGGCGAGAGCGGAACGGGCAAGGAGCTCATCGCGCGCCTGGTGCACCGCGCCTCGCCACGGCGCGCGCGCGAGCTGGTCAGCGTCAACTGCGCGGCCCTGCCCGCCGGCCTGCTCGAGAGCGAGCTGTTCGGTCACGAGCGCGGCGCCTTCACCGGCGCGTTCGCGAGAGCACTCGGCAAGTTCGAGCTGGCGCACGGCGGTACCATCCTGCTCGACGAGATCGGTGAGCTCGAGCTCGGGCTGCAGGCGAAGCTCCTGCGCGTCCTGCAGGAGAAGCAGGTCCAGCGCGTCGGCGCGCCGCGCCCGGTGGCGATCGACTTCCGCCTGATCGCCACCACCAACCGCGAGCTCGAAGCGGAGGTGCGCGCCGGGCGCTTCCGCGAGGATCTCTACTACCGGCTGAACGTCCTGCCGCTTCGCCTGCCGCCGCTGCGCGCGCGGCGCGGCGACGTGCGCCTGCTGGCGCAGCACTTCCTGCGCGAGCACGCGCGCCGCGGTCGCGCCGTGCCGGAGCTCACGCCCGAGGCTCTGGACGCGCTGGCCGCATGCGCCTGGCCCGGGAACGTGCGCGAGCTCGCCAATCTGATCGAGCGCCTCGTGCTCACCCATCCGCGGCGCGTGGTCGGGCAGGCCGAGCTCGGGCTCACCGCGGGACAGCTCCCGGCTCCGCCCCCCTCGCCCGCTCTCGCGCTCGGTCTTTCGGCCGCGTCCGCCGCCGCACCGGTGCGCACGCTGCACGAGATGGAACGCCGCATGATCGTCGAGACGCTGGCGCGACTCGAGGGCAACCGCACGCGCGCCGCTCGCGAGCTCGGCATCAGCCTGCGCACGCTGCGCAACAAGATCCACGAGCACGCGATCGTCGAGCCCGACACGCTCCCACGCAGCGGCCTGCCGCGCGCGCCGGCGCCGGGCGCCCATCAGCGGGAGCTCCCGTGAGGCACCCGGCAGGAGCTGCCCACGCGCATGGCGCAGTCGTGCGCCGCGGGGCGTCGCCGTCCGACGCCGTCGCACGGCAGGCGCGGCACGTCGTTTGCTCCGCAACGCGGCGCACGAAGCCGCCATCCCTCCGGAGGAATGCACGGTGAGCCTAATTCCCGACGCGACCGCGGAGCTCGTCGCGCGCGTGCTGGCCTACCAGAACGCGCGTCACACCGCGATCTCGGCCAACCTCGCGAACGCGAATACGCCGCACTACACGGCGTTCGACCTGGTGCTCGACGAGGCGAAGGGCGAGGCCTCGCCGCTCGCGCTCTACACGAGCAACCCGCGCCATCTGGCGCCCGACGCCGGGCTCACCGCGGCGGGCGCGCGCGTCGAGCGCTCCGATAGCGCGCCGCGCCTCGACGGCAACAACGTGGAAGTCGACGCCGAGCTGGTTCGGCTCACGGAGAACCGCGTGATGTATCAGACCGCACTGGAGCTGTACGACCGCTGGCAGTCGCTGCGCGGCCTGGCGAGGGACGTGCGATGAGCTTTCTCGACGCGCTCAAGGTCTCCGGCTCCGCTCTCGCGGCCGAGCGCCTGCGCATCGATCTGGCCAGCTCGAACCTGGCCAACGCCGAGTCCACGCGCACGCCGGAGGGCGGACCCTACCGGCGCCGCGATCCGGTGTTCCGCGCCACGGCGCTCGACACGGGCTTCGGCTCCGAGCTCGAGCGCGCGCTGCGCGGCGTCTCGGTGCAGAAGGTCGTCATCGACGCGCGGCCCCCGCGCGAGGTGTTCGACCCGTCGCATCCCGACGCAGACGGCGACGGCATCGTGCGCCTGCCCAACGTCTCGCTGGTCGAGGAGCTGGCCAACCTGCAGAACGCGGCGCGCTCCTACGAGGCGAACATCGCGGCGATCAACGCGGGGCGCGACATGGCTCTGCGCGCGCTGCGGATCGGGAAGAGCTAGTGGCGATCGATCCGGTTGGCGCACGGGGACTGCTCCCCACGTCCGGGCAGCTGCCCGAAGCCGGCGGCGACCGCTTCGCCGACGCGCTCACCAGGATGCTCCGCGACGTCAACCACGACCAGCTCGACGCGGCGCAGAAGGCCGAGGACCTGCTCGTCACGGGCAAGGGCTCGATCCACGATGCGATGCTCGCAATGTCGCGCGCCGAGGGCTCATTTCGGCTGCTGATGGAGATGCGCAACCGGCTGGTGGACGGGCTGAACCGCCTGCTCCAGGCGCAGGTCTGAGATGCCCGGACTCGAGCAGCTTCCCGCACAGCTGGCGGCGTTCTGGCAGCGCCTCACGGGCGCGCAGCGCACGGCGTTCGTGTCGGTGCTGCTGCTCGCCGCCGCCGCGACGACGCTCGTGGTGAGCTTCGCGCAGCAGCCCGAGTGGGCCACGCTCTACGCCAATCTCGCGCCGGAAGACGCGAGCAAGATCGCGGACGAGCTGTCCAGCGCACAGGTGCCCTACCAGCTCGCGCAGGCGGGCAGCGCGATCCAGGTCCCCGTCGAGCGCGTCTACGACCTGCGGCTCGAGCTCGCGTCCAAGGGCCTGCCGTCTTCCGGCCCCGTCGGACTCGAGGTGTTCGAGGACGAAGGGCTCGGCATGACGCCGTTCCAGCAGCGCATCCGGCTGCGGCGCGCCCTCGAGGGCGAGCTCGGGCGCACGATCGCGCGGCTGGGCCCGATCGACTGGGCGCGCGTACACGTGAACCTGCCCGACAAGAGCGTGTTCCGCCGCGACCAGAAGGAAGCGAGCGCCGCGGTCGTGGTGAAGCTCCGCTCGGGCCGCTCGCTCGACGCGGGCGAGGCCTCCGGCATCGCACAGCTCGTCGCGGGCGCGGTGGAAGGCCTCGAGCCGCGCCAGATCACCATCCTCGACGCGCAGGGGCGCGTGCTGGTGCGGCCGCACGGCGACGAGGGCGACGCGCTCGCCGCAGAGGCGCTCGAAGTGCGGCGCGGCCTCGAGCGCGAGCTCGCGGCGCGCGCGCAGTCGCTGCTCGACGCGGCGCTCGGCGCCGGTGGCTCCGTCGTCACCGTGTCCGCCACGATCGATACGCGCCGCGTCGAGGAGAAGTCGCAGCGCGTGAATCCCGAGGAGTCGGTGCTGGTCTCGGAGCAGCGCTCGGAAGAGACGCGGAGCCAGGCACAGCCACAAGCCGAGGGCATTCCAGGCACGCCGTCCGCGGTGCCGCCGGGCCTCGCAGAGGGCGCGCCCTCGCAGCCGCGCTCGAGCGAGAGCGTCACGCGCGAGACCAACAACTTCGAGGTCTCGCGCACCGAGAGCACGACGCAGATCCCGCTCGGCGCGCTGCAGCGGTTGTCGGTCGCGGTGCTGGTGGACGGCACCTACCAGGCGCAGCCGCCCGCGGCGGAGGGCGAAGAGCCGCCGCCCCCGGTGTACAAGGAACGCGCGCCCGAGGAGCTCGTGCGGCTTGCGGAGATCGTCAAGAAGGCGGTCGGCTTCGACGAGAAGCGCGGCGACGCCATCGAGATCCAGAACCTGCCCTTCCGCTCGCCGCTCGAGGGGCTGCGTCTGGAAGAGCCGCCGTTCTGGCAGAACCCGGACCTGCTGCTGTTGCTGCCGTCGCTCGCGCGCGGCCTGGTGCTGGTCGCCGGGCTGGCGCTGCTGGTGTTCCTGGTGATCCGGCCGACGCTGCGCGTGCTCGCCAGCGCGCAGGGCATGGTGATCGCAGGCGCAGGCGGAGGCGCGCCGGGTGCGCCCGGCGCAACCCCGGGCTCGCTCAGCGTGGCGCAGCGCGACGCAGCGGAGATCTCGATCCAGATCCCCAAGGATCAGGCGAAGAACGTCGCTGACGCGATGAAACAATGGCTGCGCGAGTAGGCAAGCAGAAGCGCCTCACCGGCGCGCACAAGGTCGCGATCCTGCTCCGCATGCTGGATCCGGACGTGGCGCTCGAGATCATGAAGCACCTCTCGGACCGCGACATCGCGCGCATCCATCGCGCGGATTCGGACGTGGGCAAGCCGACCGTCGACGTGCTCAAGGAGGTCGCGAACGACTTCCGTGATCGGCTCACCGGCAGCGGTGGCGGGGGCATCTCGGTGATCCAGGATCGCCGCATCGAGAGCATGGTGCGCGACGCCTTCGACGAGCAGCGGCTGGCCTCGATCTTCGGGCGCAACGACGTCGAGATCGGCCGCATCTCGGACACGCTCGCCGAGATCGACCCGCGCGTGATCGGCCGCATTCTGACGCGCGAGTACCCGCAGACCGCGGCGTTGGTGCTGTCCCAGCTCGCGCCCAAAGAGGCGGCCGAGGTGCTGCTCGCGCTGCCGGACGAGCTGCGCATCGAGGTGATGATGCGCGTGGCGCGGCTGGAGAAGATCTCGGAGGACATGATCGCCGAGCTGAACCGCTCGCTGCAGCGCGAGCTGTCCGGCTTCGAGGGCGCGGCGCAATCGCAGGAGATGGTCGGTGTCGAGCTGGCGGTGCAGCTGTTCATGAACATGGACCGCGCCGCGGAGCAGGCGCTGCTCGAGGGCATCGCCGAGCGCGACGCCGAGGTCGCGGACCAGATCCGCGAGCAGATGTTCACGTTCGAGGACCTGCTCAGCGTGACCGACAAGGGCGTCCAGCTCTTGCTGCGCAACGTCGAGAACAAGACGCTCGTGCTCGCGCTCAAGGGCGCGAACGAGGAGATCAAGCAGCTGTTCCTGCGCAACGTCTCCAAGCGCGTCGCCGAGGCGCTGGTCGAGGACCTGGAGTCGATGGGCCCGGTGCGGCTGTCCGAGGTCGAGGGTGCGCAGCAGCAGATCGCCAACGAGGCGCGCCAGCTCTCCGAGCGCGGCGAGATCGAGGTCCAGGGAAGGGGCGACGATGTCCTCATCTGAGGCCACGGCCGTCACGCTGCCCGACCTGCACGGCGAGCTGCGCGCCCCCGCCGCCGCGGGGACGGCGTTCGAGCCCGGCAACTTCGAGGCCGTCACGACGCGCGCCGCCCGGCGCACGCCGGACGAGGCGCACGCGCAGGGTCTCGCGGAGGGCGAGCGCCGCGGGCGCGACGAGGCGGTCAAAGAGCTCGTGCCGGTGATCGGCGAGCTGCGCGAGATCGCGCGCTCGCTCGGCACGCTGCGCTCGCAGCGCCTGGCCGAGCTCGAGGGCGAGCTCACGGATCTCGGCTGCGAGCTGGCGCGGCGTGTGCTGCACGCCGAGCTCGCGCTGGGCGGACCGGCCGTCGCGCAGCTCGCGCGCGCGCTGATCGAAGCGGCGACCGACGAAGAGCGCCTGGTGCTGCACTGCGCGCCCGGCGACGTGGACCTGCTGCGCGCGCACGCGACCGAGCTCGAGCTCGACCTCGCCGACGGCGGTGTGCAGCTGGCGCCCGACGCGTCGCTCGCGCCCGGGAACGTCGTGCTCGAGACCGCGCGCCGCTGCTTCGACGCGCGCCCCGAGCGCGTGCTCGCCGCCGCGCGCGCGCGCAGCCGCCCGGAGACGCGCCTGTGAGCGCTCCCGCGCTGCTCGAGGCGCTCGGTCCCGCCGCACCGCTCGCGGGCGGCTACGTGACCGCCGTGCGCGGCCTGCTCGCCGAGGCCGACGCGCTCGCGCTGCCGATCGGCGCACTCGTCGAGCTCGAGACCGCGAGTGGCATGCGGCCCGCCGAGGTCGTCGGCTTCCGCGACGGCCGCCTGCAGCTGATGCCGCTGGCGCCGATGCGCGGGATCGCGCCCGGCTGCCGCGTCTGGCCGCTCGCGGACGTGGCCGCGATCCCGTGCGGCGACTTCCTGCTCGGCCGCGTGGTCGATCCGCTGGGGCGCGCGACCGATGGCGGCGCCCCGCTGCCGCAGGGGTCGCCCGCGCCGCTCTACCGCGCGCCGGTCCAGCCCCTCGACAGACCCGTGCTGTCGCAGCCGCTCGACACCGGGGTGCGCGCGCTGAACGCCGCTGCGACGCTCGCTCGCGGCCAGCGCATCGGCCTGTTCGCGGGCGCCGGAGTCGGCAAGAGCACCCTGCTCGGCATGCTGGTGCGCGGCACCAGCGCCGACGTGCGCGTGATCGGACTGATCGGCGAGCGCGGCCGCGAGGTACGCGAGTTCGTCGAGCGCGAGCTCGGCCCGGCGCGCAGCCGCAGCGTGGTCGTCGCGGTCCCGTCCGACTCGCCTCCGCTCTTGCGCACACGCGGCGCCTGGGCCGCCACCGCGATCGCCGAGTGGTTTCGCGACCAGGGCCAGGACGTGCTGCTGGTGATGGACTCGCTCACGCGCTTCGCGATGGCCGCGCGCGAGATCGGGCTGGCGCGCGGCGAGCCGGCGACGACGAAGGGCTACACGCCGAGCGTGTTCGTGGAGCTGCCGCAGCTCCTCGAGCGCGCGGGCCGGCTGGAGCACGGCAGCATCACCGGGATCTACTCGGTGCTGGTCGAGGGCAACGACCTGACGGATCCGGTCGCCGACGCGCTGATCGCGATCCTGGACGGGCACATCGTGCTCTCGCGCGACCTCGCGGAGCGCGGCCACTACCCGGCGATCGACGTGCTGGCGAGCGTCTCGCGCGCGATGCCGGCGGTGAGCGAGCGCGCCCACCGCGACTCGGCGTTGAAGCTGCGCCGCCTGCTCGCCGCCTATCGCGACAGCGAGGACCTGATCCAGGTCGGCGCGTACAAGCCGGGGAGCGATCCGGGCGTCGACGAAGCGATCGCGCGCCGCAGCGCGCTCGAAACGTTCCTGCGCCAGGACACCGCCGAGGTGACGACTCTGGCCGACTCGATCGCGGGGCTGCGACGCGCCGTCGGAGACGTGGCATGACGCGGCGCTCGCGGCTCGGAGTCGTGGTCCGGCTCGCCGAAGTCGAGCAGCGCGAGCGGCTGCGCGGTCTGGCGCTGGCCCGCAGCGCGGCGGACGACGCGCGGCGGACGCTCGAGGCGCTGGAACGCGACCTGGCGCTCGCCATGGCGCGGCGTGTTCCGGCGCCGGGCGCCGCCCTGGCTGTCGCCGAGCTCCGGGCCAACTTCGCGCACGCGCACGCGCTCGGGCTGCGCCGCGGGGTCGGCGCGCGCGACCGCGCGCTGACCGAGCGCAGAGAGGAAGTGGCGCGTGACGCCGTCGCGCGTGCGCGACTGCGGCTGCGCGCGCTGCAGCGCGCGGTGTTGCGCCGGGAGCAGCGTGCGAAGCAGCTCGCGCTGCGACGCGAGCAGCGCCGCCTCGACGAGGCCGCGCGCGGGCTACCCGCGGAGGACCGCGATGCGACGGCTTGAGCGCGTCTTGCTGGTCGCGATCGCCTGCGCGCAGATCGGCGCGGAGACTCCCGCCGAGTCGACGCCCACCAGAGCGGAGCCCACGCTCGCCGATCCCGGGAGCGCCGTCACGCCGACCGCCGCGAGCGACGAGCTGGCCGCTCGGCGCCTCGAGCTCGAGGCGCGCGAGACCGCTCTGCGCGTGCTCGAGCAGGACCTCACGCGCAAGATCGACGAGCTGGTGCGACTGCGCCAGGAAGCTGTCGCGGCCATCACGCCCGCCACCGAGCGCGAGCGGCGCGATCTCAAAAAACTGGTCGGCTTCTACGCTGCGATGAAGCCCGTGAACGCCGCGCGCCTGCTCGAGGAGCTGCCGGAGAAGCAGGCCGGCGACGTGCTCGCGGCGATGGCGCCACGCCAGGCCGGAAAGATTCTGAACGCCATGGGAGCTGAACGCGCGCGCAATCTGTCGCTGCGCGTGCTGGGGAGCCGACGATGACCGAGAACCTGGCGATCAGCGCTACGCCTGCCTCGCCCGCTGCGCCGAGCGCCTGCGCAGCCGTGCCTGTCGCGGGCGCGCTGCCGAAGTTCGTCGAGCTCCTGCTCGCGTACGTGACCGCGCCGGCGCAGGCCGAAGCCGCCGCCACCGAGCCGGCGTGCGCTGGCGGCGAGCACGAGAGCTGCGAAGCCAGCGCCGCCTGCGAGGAAGAGGTCGTGGCCGCGGCGGAGATCCCCGCGGAGGGGGGCGCTCCGGTCCTGCCGCCCGTGGCGGAGAGTGTGGCAGCAGTACCTGCCGCACGCGTGCTCGCGCGCGAGAGCGCGCTCGAAGCGCCCGGCGCCGAGTCGCTCCCGCGGCTGGAGCGCGCCTCGCACGAGCGCGAGCAGCAGACGGGCGCGGCGGCCGAACGCCGGCCGGCGCCCTCTGTCGCCCCGCTCCGACACCGGGAGGTGTCGAAGGATGCAGCCGGGCCCGAGTCGGTCGAAGACGCCGCACCGGCGTCGCCCGCTGCGGAAGCGGCGACGCCCGCGGACGCCGTGCCGCGCTCGACCCCGGTCGTCGACGCCGCGCGCGCCGCGCGCGCGGACGAAGCCGCCAGCGCCGGCGCAGCCAGCGCAGCGGCGACGCCCGCGGGACATCCGGAGCGCGCGGGGCCTCCGCTGCCTGCGCACGCGCACCGGCTGCTGCCCGAGCTGCCCGCGAGCAACGAGGTCGAGATCCTGCGCAGCGCCCAGCTTCTGCACCGACAGGGCGGCGGCGAGGCGCGCATCGAGCTGGTGCCCCCGCAGCTCGGCGAGCTCGAGGTGCGCCTGGTGGTCACGGCCGAGACGGTGCAGCTCGTGCTGCGCGCGGATCAGGCGCTGGTCGCCGACCTGCTGTCGCGACACCTGCCCGAGCTGCGCGCCGCGCTCGAAGCCTCGGGGCTCGCGCTCGACAAGGTCGAGGTGAGCTTCCAGGCGCCCGCTGACGAGCAGCGCTCCGCCAACGCGCAGGCGCAGCAGCGCGAGGCGGAGGCGCGGCGCAACGACGGCCGCGACGCAGCTGCGCAGGAGCCGAACGGGCAGGCACTCGGCCGGCGCGCGGGCGCGCGCCTGGCCGCATCGCTCGGCGCAATCGACGCCTGGGCCTGAAGGGGGAACGAAGTGGCGATCTCCGAAGTTGCGTCGCGCACACCGACGGAGCCGGCGCGGGCCACCGCGGGCGACACGAGCCTGGGACGCGACGCGTTCCTGAAAATCTTCCTGGTGCAGCTCCAGCAGCAGGATCCGCTGGCGCCGCAGGACGCTACCGAGATGTCGGCGCAGCTCGCGCAGTTCTCGCAGCTCGAGCAGTCGTTGCAGATGACCGAGGAGCTCGTCGGCATCCGCAAGGCGATCGCAGAGCTCGCCTCCAGGGCCGGGAGCGGCGCCAGCCGCGGCGCCGAGGCGCTCGCGCTGCTCGGCCGCACGGTCGAGATCGAGGGCGATGCGCTCGAAGTCTCCGCGAGCGGCGAAGCAGCGGGGCTGCGCGTCGAGGTTCCCGGCAGCGCGCAGCAGATCGTGCTCACGCTCGCCGACCGGGAAGGTAACGCGCTCGCGGTTGGAGAGCTGCGGGCGGGTCGCGGCGACGCGCCGGCAGTGCTCGGCGCCGGTGAGTGGGAGCTGGTCGCGGACTCCCAGGGAACGCGGCTGCGCGCGCCCGGCGGCGCCGAGTACTCGATGCCGCTGCTGGCGCTCGCGCGCGACTCGAGCGGCAAGTGGGTGCCCGCCATCGACGGCACAGGCTCACCCGTGCCGTTCGTGCTGGCGCCGGGAGCGCATCGCGCGAGCGGCGCCGCGCTCTCGATCGCAGGCGAGGAGCTGGCGGTGCGCACCACCACGAGTGGCGTGGTGCGCGCGGTGCGGGAGCTCGGCTCCGATCCGCTGCTTTCGGTGAATCAACAAGAGATCGCGCTCTCGAGCGTGATCCGAGTCCATTAGGAGGAGGAAGCTGCCATGGGACTTCTGTCGAGTTTGTTTGCTGGCGTTTCGGGTCTGAATTCAAGCGGTTCGTCGATCTCGATCATCGGCGACAACATCGCGAACACCAACACGATCGGGTACAAGGCGTCGCGCGCGCAGTTCGTCGACGTGCTGTCCGGGAACCTCGGCGGTGTCGGCGGCGGCGGCCAGATCGGCGCGGGCTCGCGGCTCGAAGGGGTCGTGCAGAACTTCACTCAGGGCTCGCTCGAGAGCACGAGCGTGACCACCGACCTGGCGATCGACGGCGGCGGCTTCTTCATCGTGCAGGACCCCGACGGCGTGTTCTACTCGCGCAACGGCCAGTTCCAGCTGGATGCGAACCAGCTCCTGGTGAACGCCGCCGGACAGGCGGTGCAGGGCTTCGGCATCACCTCGAGCGGCGTGCCCAACGGCGCGCTCGGCAACATCGACCTGTCCAGCGTTTCGTCGACGCCTCTGGCCACCGACGAGGTCGATGTCAACGTGAACCTCGATCCGAACGATCCCGCGATCGCCGGCGGCGCCGGAGGCTTCTCGGCGGTCGATCCGGTCGGCACCTCGAACTTCCAGACCGGCGTGCGGATCTACGACTCGCTCGGCAACCCGCGCAACATCCTGATCTACTTCCGCAAGGACAGCGCCGCGCCGAACAGCTGGTTCTACTACGCGGGCGTGGCGCGCGCGGAGCTCAACCTGGCGAGCGCCGGCGCTCCCTTCAACGGGTTCACCGGAACCGCACCCGGCCAGTTCTTCCCGCTCCAGAGCGGGACGCTGACCTTCAACACCAGCGGCGCGCTGCAGACGGCTGCGACCACCGCCATCTCGCTCCAGTACGACACCAACGGCGACGGGGCGCTCGACGGCGCCGCCACCGCGACGCCCCAGAGCTGGCCGTGGAACAACGGGGCGGCGGCCACGGCGGCTCTCGCGTTCGACTTCGGCACGCCGATCGCCAGCGGTGGCACCGGCACGGACGCGACCACGCAGTACGGCGGCTCGTCGGCCAGCGGCGTCAACAGCTTCGTGCGCTTCATGAACCAGAACGGCTACTCGGCGGGCTCGCTGCAGGCGCTCTCGATCGACGAGAACGGCTTCGTCACCGGCGCCTTCTCCAACGGGCAGTCGGTCCAGCTCGCGCAGGTCGCGCTGGCGACCTTTCCCAACGTTAACGGCCTGTCGCGCATCGGCGACAACAACTGGATCGAGACCAACGACTCCGGCCAGCCGATCATCGGCTCGCCCAACCAGTCGGGAATCGGCGCGATCCGCTCCGGCTTTCTCGAGCTCTCCAACACGGACCTCGCCGAGGAGTTCGTGAAGCTGATCATCTCGCAGCGCGCGTTCCAGGCGAACACGCGCACGATCACCACGACCAACGAGCTGCTCGCGAACCTGGTCGTGCTCGGCGCGTAGCGCGCACACGGGGAGACAGGCATGGCCGACAAACCAAAATCCAAAGCCAAGGACGTGGAGGAGGAGAAGCCCGAAGCGGCGGCCGCCGCGGGAGGCGGGAAGCTCTTGCTGTTCGGCGCGCTGGGTGGCTGCGTGGTCGCGCTCGCCGTGGCCGGAACGGGCTTCCTCTTGCTGCGCACCCCGCAGCCGGAGGCGCCGGCCGCCAGCGCGCAGCCGCATGCCGAGGCGGCCGCCGGCGCCGAGCACGAGCCCGCGCACGCCCAGCCCGCCGCCGCCGACGACACCTCGGTCTCCGAGCCGCACGGCGACGCAGCCGCGAGCGCCGCAGCGGGCGGCACCGACACGCTGCCGCTCGAGGCGTTCGTCGTGAACATCAAGGACCGCGACCGCGACCGCTACCTGCAGGTCAAGGCCGAGCTCCAGGTGTCGGGCCCGGGCGTGAGCGACCAGATCCAGCAGCGCCTGCCGCAGGTGCGCGACGTGATCATCTCCCTGCTCGCCAGCAAGTCGTTCGAGGAGGTGCGCTCGATCGAGGGCAAGAACTTCCTGCGCGAGGAGCTGCTCCTGCGCGTGAACGCGCTGCTGCGGGAGGGGACCGTCACGGCGGTCTACTTCACGGAGTTCGTGGTCCAGTGAGCGACGCGATCCTCGAACAGGCGGAAGTCGACCAGCTCGTCCAGGCGGTTCGCAGCGGCCGGGTGTCGGCCGGGCCGCGCTCGCTGGTGCCGCTGCGCGACGTGCGCAAGATCGACCTGCGCGACCCGAGCTGGGGCCAGGATCGGATCGTGCGCCGGCGCTTGCCGGTGCTCGACCTGGTGTTCGACCGGCTCGCGCCCGCGCTGCAGATCACGCTGACCAAGAGCCTGCGCTTCCCGGTGCGGGTCGAGAACGGCGGCGTCGAGCTACGCAAGTTCGGCGACTTCAAGACCACGTTCGCCGAGCTTCCCGCGGTCTTCGTGGTGATGCGGCTCGACCCGCTGCGCTCGACCTCGCTGTTCGTGTTCGACCCCTACATCGCCTACGCGCTGATCGACGCCCTGCTCGGCGGACTGGGCGTGGCCGAGATGCCGCGCGGGCGCGAGATGTCGGACATCGAGATCGGCCTCCTGATGCGCGCGCACAACGACGTGATGCGCGACCTGGAGAACGCCTGGCGCCCGTGGTTCCCGCTGCGCGTGGAGGCGCTGCGAACCGACCGGCCGTCCGGCTTCATGAGCTCGCTGCCCGACTCCGAGATCTGCCACGTGGGCAAGATGCTGGTGACGGGCGACGTGCTGCCGCAGCTCCCGCTCTACGTCGTGCTGCCGTACGCGTCGCTCGAGCCGCTGCACGAGGCGATCTCGGCACGCGCGGGCGAGGAGATCGACCCGAACTGGCGCCAGAACCTCGACCAGAACGTGCGCGAGACCTCGGTCGACGTGCGCGCCGTGCTCGGCGACGCTTCGCTGCCGGCAACGAAGCTGCGCGCGCTGCGGCCGGGCGACGTGATCGAGTTCCCCGTGCGCGTCGACGAGGACGTCGCGATCGAGGTGGAGGGCCAGGAGATCTTCCGCGGTCGCTTCGGCCGCAGCCGAGACCGCTACGGCGTGCGCATCGGCAGCCGACGCCGGATCGAGGTGCAGCTTGTCGACCGCACTGCGGGCCAGGTGCTGGTGCGCAAGGGGCTGATCTCGCGAGAGCAGCTCGCGGTCGCGCAGGTCGACGAGCTCCTGAATCGGCGCTCGCTGTTCGAATCGATCGCCGCGCGCGGCTGGTGCGAGCGGCGCGTGCTCGAACAGGCAGTGCTGAGGTAGCGGAGGTAGACGATGGCTTCGGAGAAGGAAGAGCCGCAGGGAGAGGAAGGCTTCGAGCTTCTGCTCGACGTGCCGCTGCGCGTGTCGGTCGAGCTCGGCCGCACGCGCTTGCGCATCCAGGAGCTGCTGGAGCTGGGACAGGGCGCGATCGTCGAGCTGGACCGGCTGGCCGGCGACGCGGTCGACATCCTGGTGAACGGCAAGCAGGTGGCGCAGGGCGAGATCGTGGTGGTCAACGAGCGCTTCGCGGTGCGCGTGGTCTCGGTGCGCAATCCCGCCGAGCGCGTCGAGGCCTTGTCGTGAGGGCAACGCCTCGCCTGTGCCGCGACGGCTGTCGCCGAGCGGCCTTCGCTCGGCTGCGCCTCGCTGCGCGCGCGCCTTGCGCGCTTGCGTTCGGAGTCGGAGTGGCGCTGCTTTTCGGAGCGGGCGTCGCGTTCGCGGCGGAGCCGGTGACAGCCGACGTGGCGGCGTTTCCGACGCCGGCGCGGGAGCCGTTCGCGAAGCTTGCGCTCGCGGTGGCGCTGGTCGGCGTGGCTGGCGGCAGTATCGCGTGGTGGGCGCGGCGCCGTGTCGGCCCGCGCGGACCGCAGAGCGAGCGCATCGAAGTGCTCGCACGCAAGAGCCTCGGGCCGCGCCACCAGGTGGCGCTGATCGAGGTCGCGGGGAAGCGGCTGCTCGTCGGCATGGGCGGCGACGCGATCGCCACGCTCGCCGACTTCGGCGAGGAGCCCGCGTTCGAGACCGCGCTCGCCGGCGCGGCCGCGGGTCTTGCGCCGGGCGGGCCCGCGCACGACGCGGATCTCGTCGCGAGCGTCGGGCGCTTCGAGGGACTGGATGCGTAGCCAAGCGCGCGAAGCGCGCGCGCAGCGAGGCGCAGCCGAGCGAAGGCCGCTCGGCGACAGCCGTCGCGGCAAAGGCGGGCGAGCGCGCCCCCGCGCGAGCGAAGGCCGCTCGGCGCTAGCCGTCGCGGCACCGTGGCTCGTCGCCGCCGCAGCGCCGCTGCTCGTCGCCGTCGCGACGCCCGCGCTGGCCGCGGTCGCGCCCGACGGCGGCCTCGTGTCGAGCGCGCTGCGCGACCTGGACGGGCTGACCCAGAGCCCCGAGAAGCTGACGCCCGCCTTCCGCATCGCGATCCTGATGACGGTGCTCTCGCTCGCGCCGGCTCTGGTGATGATGCTCACCTGCTTCGTGCGCGTGGTCGTGGTGCTGTCGCTCTTGCGCCAGGCGATCGGCGTGCCGCAGATCCCGCCGAACCAGGTGCTGGTCGCGCTCGCGCTGTTCCTGACCTTGTTCGCGATGCAGCCGACCTTCGAGACCGCCTACACCGCGGGCGTCGGCCCGTACCTGCGCGGCGAGCTCGACGACGCCAAGGCGTTCGGCGCCTCGGTCGCGCCGTTTCGCGACTACATGCTGCGCCAGACCCGCGACGCCGACCTGTTCCTGTTCGAGGAGATCGCGCGCAAGCCGCTGCCGATGCAGCCCGACCAGCTCGAGCTGTCGGTGCTGGTGCCGGCCTACATGCTTTCGGAGCTGCGCACCGCGTTCACCATCGGCTTCCTGCTGTTCCTGCCCTTCCTGGTGATCGACATGGTGGTCGCGTCCACGCTGCTGGCGATGGGCATGATCGTGGTGCCGCCGGTGGTGATCTCGCTTCCGATCAAGCTGATGATCTTCGTGCTGGTCGACGGCTGGACGCTGGTGGTCGGGGCGATCGTGCGGGGAATCCTGTGAGCGTCGAGCTGGTGATCGAGATCTACCGCGAGACGCTGCGCACGGCGGCGCTCGTCGCGGCGCCGATCCTCGGCGTGGCGATGGCTGTCGGGCTCGTGATCTCGCTGCTCCAGACCGTCACCAGCCTGAACGATCAGACCATCAACTTCGTGCCGAAGGCGGCGGCGATCGCGCTCGCGCTCGGCATCGGCATCCCCTGGTTTCTGCGGCATCTGATGGGATTCCTGACCACGATACTGACGCAGGCCCCGGCGCTCAGCGTGGGGTTCTAGTGCTGACCGCGTTCGCGCTGGTGCTGGCCCGCGTGCTCGGCCTGTTCGCCGCGGCGCCGGTGTTCGGGCGCAGCGAGCTGCCCCTGCGCTTCCGGCTGCTCATCGCCGCGTCGCTCGCGGGCGCGCTGCTGCCCGCGGCGGCGGGCGCGGTGCTCCCGGAAGACCCGGTCGGGCTCGCCGGCGCATTCAGCGCCGAGCTCGCGCTGGGCTACGCGATCGGCCTGCTGGCGCGCCTTGTGCTGTCGGGCTTCCAGTTCGCCGGCGAGCTGGTGGCGTTCCAGTCGGGCTTCGCCGCGGCGCAGATCTTCGACGTGGATACCGGCGCCAACGGCACCGTGATCGCGACGCTGCACCTGACGCTCGCCACGCTGCTCTTGCTCGCGCTCGACGGGCACCATCTCTTGATCCGCAGCCTGGCCGCGAGCCTCGAGAGCTTCCCGCTCGGCGCACCGCTGCAGAGCGGCTTGCTCGCCGAGTCGGTGATGGCCGCCGGCGCCGACGTGTTCGAGTCGGGCGCGCGCATCGCCGCGCCGCTCACCGGCATGCTGCTCTTGCTCAACGCCGCGATCGGCTTCCTGAATCGCGTGATGCCGCAGCTCTCGATCTTCAACATCGGCTTCGCGGCGACGGTCATCGGCGGGCTCGTCGGCCTGATGCTCGAGATCCCCGAGCTGGTCGCGCTGTTCCAGCTGGCGTTCGCCGGCCTCGAGGACCGGCTCGCCAGCTTGTTCGGGAGCTAGTGGCATGGCGGACGACGTCGAGCGCACCGAACAGCCCACGCCGCGGCGCCGCGCCGAGGCGCAGCGCAAGGGCCAGATCGCGATCTCGCAGGAAGTGTACGTGGTCGCGAACCTGCTCGCGGTCTCGCTCGCGCTCTCCTGGTGGCACGCGGCCTACCTGCCACGCCTCGCCGGGCTGTTCCGCACGCTCTGGGCGCCGCGTGACGTGCTCGACGTCGCCGGTGCGACCACGCTGGCGCGCCACGTGCTCGCGGCCACGGCCGAGACGCTTGGCCCGGTGCTCGGAGTGGCGCTCGCCGCCGCCCTCGGCGCCGGGCTGCTCCAGACGCGAGGCGTGCTCTCCCCCGGCCGGCTCACGCCGAACTTCTCGCGGCTGTCTCCGCTCGGCAACCTGCGCCGCGTGTTCAAGGAGACGGCGCCGATCGAGCTCGCCAAGTCCCTGCTCAAACTGCCGATCGTCGCCGGCGCCATGTGGTTCGCAATCGGGGGCCGGCTGGAGTCGTACTTCGGCCTCTCGCGGCTGCCGCTGCAGACGATCGTCGGCTTCCAGCTCGGCACGGTGATCGAGATGTACATCGCCGCGGCGCTGGCGCTCGTCGTCGTGGCGGCGGCGGACTACGCCTGGATCTGGTGGCGCACCGAGCAGGCGCTCAAGATGACCAAGTCCGAGATCAAGGACGAGGCGCGCCAGACGCAGGGCGATCCGCTGGTGCGCGCGCGCATGCGCTCGCTCGCGCTGGAGCGCTCGCGCCGCCGAATGATGGCCGACGTGCCGAAGGCCGACGTGGTGGTGACCAATCCCGACCACTACGCCGTCGCGCTCGCGTACGTGCGCGGCGAGATGCACGCGCCCAGAGTGCTGGCGAAGGGCCGCGGCTGGATCGCGCTGCGCGTGCGCGAGGTCGCGCGCGCTGCGGGCGTGCCGATCGTGGAGAACCCGCCGCTCGCGCGCGCGCTGTTCCGCGCTGTCCGGGTCGGGCACACCGTGCCCGAGAAGCTGTACCAGGCGGTGGCGCAGGTGCTCGCCTACGTCTGGCGCCTCGACCGCGCGAGGGCCCGCGCGTGGTAGCCGGCACCGCGACGCAGCCGCAGGGGACGGCCGTGAGCCAGCTCGCGGTCGGGCTCGGCGTGATCTCGATCCTGCTGCTCATGCTGGTCGCGATGCCGCCCTTCGTGCTCGACATCGCGATCACGCTGAACCTGGCGCTGTCGCTGGTGATCCTGCTGGTTTCGCTCTACGTGCAGCACCCGCTCGAGATCTCGGCGTTTCCCGCGATCCTGCTCGTCACCACGCTGTTCCGGCTCTCGCTCAACGTCGCGTCCACGCGCCTGATCCTGTTGAACGGTGAGCGCGGCACCGCCGCGGCCGGCCACGTGATCGAGTCCTTCGGCGACTTCGTGGTCGGCGGCAACTACCTGGTCGGCTCGGTCGTATTCCTGCTGTTCGTGATCATCAACTTCGTGGTGATCACGAAGGGCTCGGGGCGCATCGCCGAAGTGGCGGCGCGCTTCACCCTGGACGCGATGCCCGGCAAGCAGATGGCGATCGACGCCGACCTGAACGCCGGCATCATCAACGACAAGGAGGCGCTGGCGCGCCGGCAGAAGATCCAGGACGAGGCGGACTTCTACGGCGCGATGGACGGCGCCAGCAAGTTCGTGCGCGGCGACGCCGTCGCCGGCGTGCTGATCACCATCGTGAACATCGTCGGCGGGCTGATCATCGGCACGCTGCAGAAGGGCCAGACGCTGGTCGACGCGGCCTCGACCTACACGCTGCTCACGGTGGGCGACGGGCTCGTGGCGGCGATCCCGTCGCTGCTCGTCTCGGTGGCGGCGGGCCTGATCGTCACGCGCGCCAACGACCGCGGCGACTTCGGCGCGCTGCTCGGGCGCCAGCTCGGCAGCTCGGCGCGCCCGCTGGCGATCGCGGCGGGCGTGCTCGGCGGTCTCGCGCTGATTCCAGGGCTGCCGCACCTGGCCTTCGGGCTGCTCGCCGTCTTGCTCGCCGCCGGCGCGACGCGCCTGCGCGCGCTCGAGCGCCGCCGCGCGGCGGCGCCGGTGAAGGAGGTCGCCGTGCCGGCGGCGGCGGAGCGGCCCATCGATCTGCTGCGCGCGCCCGACCCACTCGAGCTGCAGGTCGGCTTCGGACTGATCGAGCTGGTGGACCCGAGCAAGAAGGGCGAGCTGCTCGACCGCATCCGCACGCTGCGCCGCGAGTTCACGCTACACATGGGCTTCCCCGTGCCGCTGGTGCACGTGCGCGACAACCTGCGCCTGGCGAGCGAGGAGTACGCGATCCTGGTGCGCGGCGTGCGCGTCGGCAAGGGCACGGTGTTCGTGGATCACGACCTGGCGATCGCGCCGCCCGGCGGCGGCCCGGCGATCTCAGGGATCGAGACGCGCGATCCGACCTTCGGCCTGCCGGCGCTCTGGGTAAAGGGCGCCGCGCGCGAGCAGGCGCAGGCGGCAAACTACACGGTCGTCGATCCGGCGAGCGTGATCATGACGCACCTGACCGAAGTGCTCCGGCGACAGGCTCCAGATCTCGTCGGGCGCCAGCAGGTGCAGGAGATGCTCGACGCCGTCGCCGCCACTCAGCCCAAGCTCGTGGCCGAGGTGGTGCCCGAGGCGCTCACGCTCGGCGGCGTCCAGAAAGTGCTGCAGAACCTGCTGCGCGAGGGCGTCGGAGTGCGCGACATGCCCACGATCCTCGAAGCGCTGGCGGACTACGCGCCGAAGACTAAAGACACCGAGCTTTTGACCGAACTCGTCCGGGAGAAGCTCGCGCCGCAGATCTCCGCGGAGCTCGCACCCCAGGGGAAGCTGCCCGTGATCGTGCTCGCACCCGAACTCGAGAAGACCGTCGCGGACTCGATCCAGCGCACCGACCACGGTACCTTCCTCTCCCTGGATGCAAGCTCGATCGCCAGAGTGGTGGGCGCGGTGCGCAAGGGCGTGGAGCGCGTCGCCGCGCTGTACCCCGACGCCACGCTGCTCGCGTCGCCCGAGGTGCGACCGCACCTGCGCCGCATGATCGAGCGCGTCCTCCCCCGCCATTCCGTCCTCTCCGCCAACGAGCTCTCCCCCGACGTGCAGATCGAATCGCTGGGAACGGCCACGTTGAACTGAGCGAGTGCGCCAGATGCGGGTCAAGACATTCGAAGCGGTCGACATGAAGCAGGCGTTGCGGCTGGTGCGCGACGAGCTCGGGCCGAACGCCGTGATCGTCTCCAGCCGCTCGGTGCGCAAGGATGGCGGGCTGTTCGGTCTGCTCGGACGCAAGGTGCTCGAGGTGACCGCGGCCGTCTCCGATCCGCGGGCGGAGGCGCCGCCGGCGCTCAAGGGCAGCACCGTCTCCGAGCTGCCGGCCCCCCGCCGCGGCGGCACCGGCGCCTATCACGACCTGTGGGCCGTCAAGCAGGCGGTGGACCCGGTGCTCGACGAGATGCGTCACATCAAAGACAGCGTCGCCGGGCTCGAAGAGCGCTTCGGAGGTGATCCCGCGGACATCCGCGCCGATCTGTCGCAGATCCGCACGCTGCTCGCGTCGCTCGTCGGCTCGGGCCAGGTCGCGCCGGATGCCCAGGGCGCCGCTGCCCAGCGGCTCTACTACTTCCTGCTGGGGCGCGGGATCGACGACCCGCTGGCGCGCTCGCTGGTTCAGCGCGTGGTGGCGCGCGTGGATCCGGGCGCGCTCGGCGAAGTCGATCGGCTGAAGCTGAACCTGGCCGCGGAGATGCGCGCCGATCTCGCGCGCGCCGAGCGCGGAGCGCTGCCGGGACGCGTTCAGGTGTTCCTGGGGCCGAGCGGCGTCGGCAAGACCACGACCATCGCCAAGCTCGCTGCGCGCGCGGTGCGCGCCGCCCCCGACGGCGTGCTCGTGATCACCACCGACGTGCATCGCGTGGCGGCGGTCGAGCAGATGGCGCGCTTCGGCGAGATTCTGGGCGTACCCGTGGAGGTTGCCCTCTCGCCCGACGACCTGACGCGCGCGCTCGCCAGGGCGAGCGATCGCGAGCGCGTGTTCGTGGACACCGGCGGTCGCTCCCACCGCGACCCGGGCGCGCTGCGGGACCTGCGCGCGCTGGTCGCTGCGACCGGCGACGCCGAGCACATGCTGGTGCTCTCGGCCACCACGCGCGCGGTAGATTCGCGCGAGATGTTGGAGATCTACAGCCAGCTGCCGATCTCACGACTGGTGATGACCAAGCTCGACG
The DNA here is from genome assembly GCA_964454165.1 of uncultured Myxococcales bacterium. GTDB lineage: Bacteria > Myxococcota_A > UBA9160 > SZUA-336 > SZUA-336 > CAYVQJ01. Next base: position 53,927 of record CAYVQJ010000116.1, read on the forward strand.
AGACGCGCATTCACGGCGAGCTGTACAACTGCGTGGTGCGCGCGCAGCGCCCGCTGGCGTGCGTCACCACGGGGCAAGCGGTGCCGGATCACCTCGAGTCGTTGGATCTCGCGGGCATCCTGCGCAAGGTGCTGCATGGCTAGCGGGCTGGCTCAGACCGCAGATGGCTTCGTCAAACAGGCGCGCGAGCTGCCGGTGATGCCTCCGGTCGCTGCCGAGGTGATCAAGAAGGCCGAGAATCCAGACACGGATCTGGGCAGCCTGGCGCAGCTGATCGCGCGCGACGCTTCGCTGGCCGTGCGCGTGCTCAAGATCGCCAACTCGTCGTTCTACTCGATGCCGCGCGAGGTCGAGACCATTGCGCAGGCGATCGTGCTGCTCGGCTACTCCACGCTGCGTTCCGTCGTAGTGGCGGCCTCGATGAAGGACGTGTTCGCGCGCTTCGGGCTCGCCGAGCGGCTGCTGTGGGAGCACGCCACCGCGGCGGGCGTCGCCTGTGGCGTGCTGGCCGAGAACGTGGCCGGGATCTCGCGCGACGAGGCGTTCGTCGGAGGCCTGGTCCACGACGTCGGCAAGCTGGTGATGTACTCGCAGGCCGAGCAGCAGTACCAGCGGGTGCTCTCCGCGGTGTATGCGGACGAGAAGGATTCGATCAGCGCCGAGCGCGAGGTGTTCGGCTTCGACCACGCCGAGGTCGGCGCGCTGGTGCTCGCCAAGTGGAAGCTGGCCGAGCGCCTGTCGAGCGCGGTCGGCGCGCATCACGATCTGTCGCTGGTGCGGGCCGAGGGATCGAAGCCGCTCGCGGCCCTGCTGCAGGTGGCCGACCGCATGTGCCTGCGCGAGGGCTACGGCCGGCGCAAGCCCGACCCCAACACCGATCCGCTCGACTGCGAGGGCGCCAGGGTCCTCGGCGTCGGCCTCGGCGATCTCGAAGAGATGAGCGCCGAGCTGCGCAACCGCTACGGCAAGGAACGCGGAGTCTTCGGATGATCGCCGCGGCGCCCACCGACGGCGTCCGCAACGTGGACCAGGTGGTGCCACCGATCTCGCGCCAGAATTCCAATCCGAAGCGCCGCGACCCCGGCGAGCGCAAGCGCCGCGACCCGAAGGACGAGCCCGAGAGCGAGCCGTCCGACGCCGACGACGACCCCACCACCCCGCACATCGACATCCGGGTCTGACGTCCTACGGGTGGGGCCCTTCACCCACCCGCTACGCTCGGCTGCGCCTCGCTGCGCGCGCGCTTTGCGCCAGTCTGTGCCGCGACGGCTCTCGCCGAGCGGCCTACGCTCGGCTGCGCCTCGCTGCGCGCGCGCTTTG
>CAYVQJ010000117.1:0-28528 GCA_964454165.1 uncultured Myxococcales bacterium
CGCTGCCGCCTGTGGCTGGGGTGTCTCGAGTCCCGGGATGCGCAGGGGACGCTCGAGGCGCGGCGGCTCGTCCGCGGGTGCGACCCAGGGCGCCGTGCGCCGATCGCACCCGGCGGCCACGACCGCAAGCAACGCGATCGAGAGTTGCCGCCGGCGCGTTGACGCTTGCACCGAGCGATGAATAGCATCGGCGCCACCGCTTCACCGCGTCCGCCCCGAGAGGAGAACCGCACTTGAGTCGCTTTCGCACCCCTTTGCTCTGGCTGCTTTCCGCCTTCTTCGTGTTCGCGGGCTTCAACCACGTGATGAACCCCGAGTTCTACGTGGCGATCATGCCGCCGAACCTGCCCGCGCCCGAGTGGCTGCACCTCGTCGCGGGGATCGCGGAGCTCGTGCTCGGCATATTCCTGCTCGAGCCGCGTACGCGCGTGGTCGCGGCGTGGGGGATCATCGCGCTGCTCATCGCGATCTTCCCCGCGAACCTGTACGTCGCGCGCGAGAACGTCGGGATCGGTGGACCGGGTACGGGCGCCGGCGCGGCGAACTATGTGCGGCTGCCGTTCCAGGCGCTGTTCATCGTCTGGGCCTGGTGGTACACCCGTCCCGACACATCGCGCTGAGGAGCCCCCATGCTGTCGAAGTTCGACGACTATCCGATCCACCAGACGCCTGAGCCGATCGCGCGCCCGGCGACGTCCGACCGCAACGCCTACGACCGCTACTGGTGGAACGGCTACACCGCCGACGGCGAGTTCTACTTCGGCATCGGCGCCGCGATCTACCCGAACCTCGGGCTCATGGACTGCGGCTTCTCGATCGCGCGCGGCGGCGAGCAGCACGCGTTCCACGCGTCTCGACGGGCGCCGCGCGAGCCGAGCGATCTGCGCATCGGTCCCTTCCGCATCGAGATCGTGGAGCCGATGAAGTCGCTGCGCGTGGTGATCGACGCCAACGAGACCGGCATCTCCGCCGACCTGCTCTGGATCCCGCGCACCGCAAACGTCGAGGAAGGGCGCCAGACGCGAAAGACCGGGCGCATGCTGATGGACGCTACGCGTTTCAACCAGTGGGGCTTCTGGAAGGGCGAGATCCGCTACGCGGGTCAGACGCTGCGCATCGATCCGAAGCGCGTGTACGGCACCAAGGACCGCTCGTGGGGCGTGCGGCCCGTCGGCGATCCCGATCCCGGCGGAGCGCCGTCGCTGGTGCGCCCGCAGATCTTCTTCCTGTGGGCGCCCCTGCACTGGCGCGACCGCTGCACCCACATGGGCATCTTCGAGAACGAGCACGGCGAGCCCTGGCACTTCGACGGCATGATCGTCCCGGCCTACGACGACCCCGACAAGATCCCGGGCGTCGAGGATCCGGCCACGCGCCCGGTCTCGAGCGTCGAACACCGGCTGGTGTACCAGCCCGGCACCCGGCGCGCGCGCTCCGCGGAGATCACCTTGGTCGAGCGCGGCGGGAAGCGCCACGAGATCCAGCTCGATCCGCTGCTCTGCTTCCGCATGAAGGGGATCGGCTACTCGCACCCCGTGTGGGGGCACGGCAAGTGGAAGGGCGAGCTGGCCGTCGCCGGCGAGTCGTGGAAGCTGGCGGACCTGAACGAGATGGCTCCCGAGAACCTGCACATCCAGCAGGTGATGCGCGCGCGCTGCGACGGCGAAGAAGGCGTCGGCGTGCTGGAGCAGATCTGCATCGGCCCCTACCCCCGCTACGGCTTCAAGGACGTCCTCGATCCCGCAAAGTGAGGCGCGGCGTGACGTCCAAGACGCAGATGCTGGAGCTGGTTCGGGCGTTCGACGCGCGCGGCGTGCACGCCGCGCTGCACGAGAGCCCCGCTCTCCTCGACTGGTGCGACGAGCGCGGGCGCAATTGGCTCCACGTCTGCTGCGGCACCAACCCCAAGGACCGAGGGCTTGATCCTAGGCGCGCGATCAGGACCGCGGAGATGCTGCTCGACCGCGGGCTCGACGTGAACCAGGAAGCGTTCCGCGAAGGCGCCTGGAAGGCGACGCCGCTCTGGTACGCGGTCGGGCGAGGCCGCAATCTGCCGCTCGCCCGCTTCCTGCTCGCGCGGGGCTCGACTCCCGACTACTGCCTGTGGGCCGCGGCCTTCAACCGAGACGTGGAGGCGATCCGGCTGCTCGTGAAGCACGGTGCGAACGTGAACGACCCATCCGTGGATGAGTCTCCGCTGCTCGGCGCCGATCCGAATCACCGCGACGAGAGCGGCATGACGGCGCTCCACTACATGCTGAAGAAGTCGAGCGACAAGAAGCACTTCGAGCTGCTCTTCGCGCACGGCGCGCGCGGCGACATCCCCGACAAGAAGGGAGTGACGGCCGCGCAGATCATGCGGAGGAAGCGCGATCCGCAGTTCCGCCGCATGGCGGAGCAGCTCGCGTGACGACCGACGAGCAGCGCAAGCGCTTTCGCGAGGATGGCGTGGTGCACGTGCCGCGCGCGCTCGACGCCGGGGCGCTCGCGCTGGCCGAGCAGGCGTACGCCTGGAGCCTGGCGCACCCGAGTGTCGCCGCCGCGAAGTTCCCGCACCGGGCGTCGTCCGCGACCTTCTACCAGGACCTCGCGAACCCGCGCGCGCTCCCCGCGTACCGGCGGCTGCTCGAGGAGTCGCCGGCGGCTGACGTGGTCGCTGCGCTCTGGAGCGCGCCGGACGTCTGGTTCATGTACGAGCAGGTATTCCTGAAGGAAGGCGGCGAGAGCCGGCGCACCCCGTGGCACCAGGACACGCCGTACCTGCCTATCGAAGGCGAGCAACTCGCGGTGATGTGGATCTCGTTCGATCCCGTCCGCGCGCGCGACTCGCTCGAGCTCGTGCGCGGCTCTCATCGCGGCACGCTCTACAACGGCTCGCGCTTCGACGCCGACGACGACACCGCCCCCCTCTACCCGGGCAGCGCGCTGCCGCGCCTGCCCGACATCGAAGCCGACCGCGCGCGCTGGGACATCGTCTCGTTCGCGGTCGAGCCGGGCGACGTGATCGTGTTCCACCCGTCCATGCTGCACGGCGGCGCGCCCACGCATCCGGGCACGCGGCGGCGCACGCTCTCGCTGCGCTTCTTCGGCGACGACGTCGTCTACCGCCCGCGTCCGACCGGCGCCGAGTCCGCGGCGCGCCGCACGCGCGAGGCCACCGGCGACGATCCGCGCTCCGTCTTCGCCAAGCTCCCCGAGACGCTCGCGCCCGGCGACCCGCTGCATCACCCCGACTTCCCGAAGCTCCGGCCGCGCACGCAGTAGGCCACTGGCCAAGGATCGGGCCACGCGTACCCTCGGGGCTGCATGGTGATCCAGGACTATCCCGCGTCCGAGCAGCCGGCCTGGCGCCTCGTCGCGCAGGAGCTGCTGGCGTTCGGCGCCATGGGCGTGCTCCTGCCGATCGGCATGCGCTCCTCGCAGCGCGCGACGCCGCGACTGCGCGAGCAGCGCACCGTCGTGCTGATCCATGGCTATCTCTCGAACCGCTCCATCCTGCTGCCGCTCACCGGCTACCTGCGCTGGCGCGGGATCCCGCAGGTGCTCTGCTTCAACTACGCGTCCACCGAAGGCGTGGAGCGCGGGGCGATCGCGCTGCGCGACTATCTGCGCAGGCACGTGCGCGGCGGGCGGATCGACCTCGTCTGCCACAGCCTGGGCGGTCTGGTGGCGCGCACTTACCTGCAGGAGCTCGGCGGTGCGCGGCGCGTGGATCAGTGCATCACGCTCGGGACGCCGCATCGCGGGACCTACAACTCCTACTGGCTCACGTCGCGCGTCGGGCGCGAGCTGCGGCCCGACTCAGCGCTGCTGTCGCGGCTCGAGGCGTCGCGCGCGGCGGCGGAGCGCGTCCGCTTTCTCTCCGTGATCGCGGGCTCCGACAACCTCGTGGTGCCGCGCGTGCTGTGCGCGCACGGCGACGAGGTGCGGATCCCCGACCTGGGACACATCGGCATGCTGTTCTCGCCGCGCGTGCTGCGGATCGTCGCCGACCGGCTGCTCGGAGACGCAGCGGCGGCATGAGCGCGCTCGAGTTCTGGTTCGAGTTCGCGAGCACCTACTCGTACCCGGCGGCGATGCGGGTCGAGCGGGTCGCGCGCGACGCCGGGGTGGACGTGGCGTGGCGGCCGTTCCTGCTCGGCCCGATCTTCGCGGCGCAGGGCTGGAACGACTCGCCGTTCAACATTTTTCCGGGTAAGGGGCGCTACATGTGGCGCGACCTCGAGAGGATCTGCGCCGAGCTCGGGACTCCCCTGCGCAGGCCTTCGCAGTTCCCGCGCAACGGCCTGCTTGCCGCGCGCGTGGTGTGCGCCGCGCAGTCGGCGAGCTGGCTGCCCGAGTTCGTGCGACGCGTGTACCTCGCGAACTTCGCCGAGGACCGCGAGATCTCCGACCCGGCGGTGATCGGATCGATCCTCGCGTCGCTGGGACAACCGGCGAGCCTGCTCGACGCCGCCGGGTCACCCGAGGCCAAGACAGCGCTTCGCGCGCACACCGAGCGCGCGCAGGCGCTCGGGATCTTCGGCGCTCCGAGCTTCGTCGTGGGGGAGGAGCTCTTCTGGGGCAACGACCGGCTCGAGACCGCGCTCGCCTGGCTCCGGAGGTGAGCGGCACCTCGCTCGCCGATCTGCTGCGGCGAACGGCCGAAGTGCGCGGGGACGAGATCTTCTATCGCTTCGGAAACGGGCTCCGGCTCAAGGCCGAGATCCTGGCGAAGAACGACCCGCTGCGGATCCTCCCGCTCGGGAATCCGCAGGGCGCGCTGATGAACCACATGGCGAACTTCCCCGACTTGGTCCGCGGCAAGCGGGTGTTCGAGCCCTTCGCGGGCTCGGGGCCGCTGGGGTTCATGGCGCTTGCGCTCGGCGCGCGCCACGTCGACTTCCTCGATCTCAATCCACGTGCTCCGGAGCTCCAGCGCTACAACGCGGGGCTGAACCAGATCGGGCCCGATCGCGTCGCGTTCCTCGAGGGCGACATCGCGACGTTCGTGCCTGGAGCGAAGTACGACCTGCTCGTCGCCAATCCGCCGTTCGTGCCGACTCCGGACGGCATGCCGGGGACGCTCACCTCCAACGGCGGGCCAGAAGGCAATCGCCTCGTCGAGATCCTGCTCGCGCGTTTGGACGCGCTGCTCGAGCCCGGTGGCGAAGCCCTGATCTACCTGTTCCAGCTCGTTGCCGGCGGGCGACCGCTGGTCGCCGATCGCATGGCGAAGAGATTGATCGGGCGCTCGGTCGAGCTGACGCCTTCGCAGGCGCGGCAGATCCCGTTCGAGCTCTACCTGCGGGCGTACGAGCAGCGCTTTCCCGAGGCTCGGGCTGCGATCGAGCGCTGGGCGTCCGCGCTGATCGGGGATCACGGCGAGGAGCTGACCCTCTGCCACTACGTGGCTCACGTCGGCGCCAGACGCGACGGCCCGACGTCCATCGAGATCCGCGACGACTTCGCGGAGAAGTTCGGAGCGAGCTTCCTGGTCCCCTCCGACGATCGGGAGCGCCTGGCCGTCGCCAGGGTCGCCGAGAACTTCCTTCCGGGCGCCGACTAGGAGCGCTTCGCCTCGCGGCGTTGCGGGGCCGTCGTGACGAGCAGCGCGGAGGCGCCGAGGGCGCCCAGCGCCACGGGCAGAGCGACGTGGAAGATGGCGGCGTGCGCGAGGTCGCAGGAGGAGCAGGCGAGCTGCACGGCGACACCGGCGAGTGTCGCCGCCGCCGCGCCGCCCAGCGCCAGGGAGAGGGCGGGGCGCTCCGGCGCGCCGCGGCGCGCGAAGTGGACCAGCGCGGCGGCGCACGGGATCGCCAGCAAAGCGGTGCCCGCGGCGCAGGTGGCGCCCCAGCTGAGCCACTCGGACCCGACCGGTCCGAACGCGATGCCGCCGGCCACCGACCAGAGCGCGATCGCCAGCGCCGCGATCGGGCCGCCGCAGAGCAGGAGCATGCCGACGCGCTCGACGCGCTCGCGCCCCGGCACGTAGCTAGCTCCCGCCGCGCACACACCGCCGAGCGCCGCGACCACCGTCGTCGCCAGCAGCGCGATCAGGTAGGGCATGCGCTCGGGCGGGTGCGCCGCGAACTGCGGGCCGGCGAAGCCGAGCCAGGCGGCCCCGCTCGCGCCACCGATCGCCAGCGCGAGCGCGACCACGCTGCGCAGGCGGGGCACGCGTCGCACCGGCGCCAGCTCGGTCGCCAGCTCGTGGATCAGAACCTCGGTCGGTCGCGTCATGTCTCGGCCTCCTCGGCGACGGGCCGGCGCAGCCGTGCGCGCAGCGCCTTGTAGCCGCGGTGCGCGCGAACCTTGAGCGCGCCCGGGGAAATGCCGACCCGCGCCGCGGCCTCGGCTACGGTCAGATCGCGCAGGTGGATCAGCTCGACCGCCTCGCGGTGCAGCGGAGGCAGCGCGGAGAGCGCGTCGGACAGCTCCTGCGACAGCTCGCCGTCGGGAGGGGGAGGCGGCCCGCGCAGGCTCCCCTCGACGTGCTCGATCGGCACCGAGCGCCCCTCGATGCGCAGCGACGCACGCAGCGAATCCGTGATTGCGTTGCGCGCGATCGCGCGCAGCCACGGCCCGAACGGCTGCTCCGGCCGATAGGTGTGGCGCGCGCGGTGGATCGAGAGCAGCACGTTCTGCACCACGTCTTCGGCGCCGGGCATCCAGCGCATGCGCACGCCCACGAACGCGCGCACCGCCGGCAGGACCTCGCGCAGCAGGCGCTCGTACGCGACGCGGTCGCCCTGCTGGGCGGCCGCCATCCAGTGCGACCAGCGCTCCTCGTCGGGAGCTTCTCGCGGCGCTCGCTCGTCCATGCGGGTCCTGCCTGTCACGAGGGTACACTGCCGCGCGTGGGCTGGCGGCGGGTTGCGACCAGGAGTGAGCTTGGGCCCGGTTCCGTGCGGCAAGTCCGGGTCGGAACCCGGCAGATCGCCTTGTACAACCTGGCCGGACGCTTCTACGCGACCGACGACCTGTGCACGCACGCCGAGGCCAGCCTGTCGGATGGCTTCCTGGAAGGCGAGGAGATCGAGTGCCCGCTGCACCAGGGCCGCTTCCACGTGCCGACCGGCCGCGCGCTGTGCATCCCGGTGACGGAAGACGTGGCGACCTTCCCGGTGCGCGTCGAGGGCGACGACGTGCTGGTCGACGTCCCCGGCTAGTCCGTGCGTGTACGGCGCGGCGAAGCCGCGCCTACGCCTTCGCTCGCCTGCGGCTCGCTGCGCGCGCGCTTCGCGCGCTTGCGGTCCGCGCTCAGTCTCGGGTCGGGCTTCTAGTGTTGCCCCGCGGCGCGCCCAGGGCGGACAATCCCGGCGGAGGCTCTCGTGGCTGACGGCGCACCGCTCTGGATCCGCGAGCGCGAGGTGGTCGAGCTGCTCGACCTCGAGGACTCGATCCGTGCGCTCGAGCGCGCGCTGCTGCTGCAGGCGCGCGGCTATGCGCACAACCTCGACAAGACGGTTCTCGGCTTCGGCAAGAGCGACACGCTGCACGCGCTCGGGGCGGTGTTCGCGAGCGAGGGTGTGTGCGGGACCAAGACCTGGGCGCACACGGAAGGCGGCGCGACGCCGCTGCTGGTGCTGTTCGACGCGAAGGACGGCGCCTTGCTGGCCGTGGTCGAAGCGTTCGCGCTCGGGCAGCTCCGAACCGCGGCAGTGTCGGGCGTCGCCACCGGGGCGCTGGCGGCGCGCGACGCCTGCGAGCTCGCGTTGCTCGGCTCCGGGAAGCAGGCGCTGGCGCAGCTCGCGGCCGTCGCGCTCGTGCGCGAGCTCCGGCGCGTGCGCGTCTGGAGCCCGTCGCCCGGGCGCCGCGCGGCGTTCGCCGAGCGCGCGCGCAAGGAGCTCGGCCTCGAGGTTGTGGCCGCGTCGAGTGTGGCCGCCGCGACCGAGGGCGCGCCGATCGTCACGGTCGTCACGCGCGCGAAGGAGCCGTTCGTCGCGTCCGCGCTGCTCGCGCCGGGCGCGCACGTGAACGCGATCGGCGCGATCTCGCTCGAGCGGGCGGAGCTGGCGCAGGACGTCTTCCCGCGCGTGCGCACCGCGGTCGCGGACGCGCCGGCGCAAGTGCGGGCGCTCTCGCGCGAGTTTCGGCTCTGGCTCGGCGACGACGACTCGGCGTGGAGACGCGTCGCGCCGCTCGCGTCGGTCGTTGCGGGGATCGTCCCCGAATCCGAGCGCGGAGACCTGACGCTGTTCAAGGCGATGGGCATGGGGATCTCGGATCTGGCGCTCGGCACCACCGTGCTCGAGCGCGCGCGAGCTGCGGGTCTCGGTCGCGCGATCGAGCGACCCGAGCGGATCGCGCCGCGTCTCGGCGCGAAGCGCTAGCGGAAGGGGGATCGGCATGGGCGACGCGCGCTTCATCGACCGCACCGGTGCGAATCTGGCGCCGCCACGCGAGCCGTGGCCCGCGCTCGTGATCCCGAAGGAGGCGATCGACGGCGAGATCGAGCGGCTGGCTTCGCTGCCGCGCCCCGCCGACGGTCGCCGCGTGGCGTGGATCGCGCACCCGAACGCCGATCCCGCGACGCCCGGGCTCGCGCCGGGGATCCGCGTGTCGCTCGAGGTGCTGCTCCCCGGCGAGGAGACCGCGCCCGTGCGCCACAACTCGACGCTGATCGGGTTCTGCATCCGCGGCTCGGGAGTCGTGCGCGTACAGGGCCGCGAGCTCGGCTTCGAGCCGTACGACGTGTGGAACGTGCCTTCGCTCGCGGTGTATCGACATCGGAATGACGGGCGCGAGCTTCAGGCGCGCCTCGTCTACTCCAACGCGCCGCTGCTCGAGAAGCTCGAGGTGCACGTGGTCGACCCGCGTCCCCCTGTGGAGCTCGACACGCCGCCGCCGCCGATCCCTCGCGCGCGCGCCGCCGCCCTCCCTCCCGGCACCTTCCAGCTCACGCCCGAGGGCGCGCACCTGATGCCGTACGAGACGCTGATCGCGCCGGTGCCCGTCGAGTCGAAGGCGCTCCACTTCCCGTGGCGCGCGGTCAAGGAGCACCTGGACAAGCTCGAGGCGCTCGGCGAGCGCTACCGCGGCCGGCGGCTGTACCTGCTCTACAACCCCGCGACCGGCAGAACCAACGGCATCACCATGAGCTTCTTCGCGACGATGTGTCTGCGCCCGCCGGGGATCGTCGATCGGCCCCACCGGCACGTGGCGGCGGCGATCAATTACTACTTCTCGGGGCGCGGGCGCAGTCAGGTCGAGGGCCGCGTGTACGAGTGGAAGGCCGGCGACCTGATGCTGTCGGCGCCCGGCTGGGCGATCCACAACCACGCCTCGTACAACGAGCCCGTCTACGAGCTGACGGTGCAGGACAGCCCGCTCCACATCGCGATGGAGTCGCTGCTCTGGCACGAGGACCTCGCGGGTCCGATGCGCGTGCTCGGCTCGTCGGTCGGCTTCGAGACCAACCGCGGGCAGGTCGAAGGGGACGAGTCGTGATCGCGCTCGCGCCCGGCTTCCTGCGCGGCTCGTACCCGCCGCTCGTGACACCGTTTCGCGACGGTCAGGTGGACTACGCGCGCTACGCGGCGCTGGTCGAGCGGCAGGTGCTCGAGGGCTCGCACGGCATCCTCGCCTGCGGAACCACTGCGGAGCCGAGCACACTTACTCTCGAGGAACGCGTGGAGCTCGTGCGCGTCGCGGTGAAGACCACGGCGGGGCGCGTTCCCGTGGTCGCCGCGACGGGCTCGCAGTCACACGCCGAGACCGTCGAGCTGTGCCGGCTCGCGGAGCGCGACGGAGCGGACGCGCTGCTCGTCGTCACGCCGTACTACCTGCGGCCACCGCAGCGCGGGCTCGTCGAGTACTTCGTCGATGTGGCGGCGCGCACCGCGCTGCCCTTCTTGATCTATCACATCCCCGGCCGCGCGGCGGTCGAGCTGGCGCCCGAGACGCTGTTCGAGATCGCCGAACGGGTGCCGCGCCTCGTCGGGATCAAGCACGCGAGCGCCGACCTGACGCTGGTGACCAGACTGCTCGCGCGCCTCGGCCCCGAGTTCCGGATCTTCGTCGGGCTCGAGGAGCTGTCGTTCCCGATGCTCGCACTCGGCGCGCAGGGCCTGATGAACGCCGCGGGCAATCTCGCGCCGGGCCGCGTCGCCGCGCTCTGCGAGCACGTCTTCGCCGGCCGCCTCGCCGAAGCGCGCGCGCTCCACTTCGAGCTCTTCGAGCTTTTTCAGGCGATCTTCTTCGACACCAACCCGATCCCGCTCAAAGCCATGCTGCGCCGCATGGGCCTGCTCGAAGCCAACGAGCACCGCCTGCCGATGGTCCCCGCGACCCCCGAGCTCGAAGCCCGCCTCGACGGCGTGCTCCGCCGCGCCGGTCTGCTCTAGCGGAACACGCTCTTGAGCAGGTCGGTGGCGCGGGCGGCGGGGTCCGTGCGGATGCGCTTCTCCTCTTCGCCGACCATGAAGAACAGGCCGTCCAGCGCCTTCTGCGTGACGTAGCTGCGCACGTCCAGGTTCGGCTTGCCAGCGAACGGCACGCTCGAGATCGAGGCGACGAGCTGGTCGTAGGTCTTCACGGTGCCGACCTGGTTCATCGCGTTGTCCACGATCGGGCGGAAGCGCGCGCGCAGGCTCTCGCCCGTGGTGCGGCGGAGGTACGCGGTCGCGGCGGTGTCGTCACCGCCGAGGATCCCGCGCGCGTCCTGGATCGTCATCTTCTTGATCGCGTCGGTGAAGACGGGCAGCGCTTCCTTCGAGGCGCGCTCGGCGGCGCGATTCATCGAGACCTCGAGCTCGTCCACCTGCGCGCCCATCCCCATTGGCCGCAGCAGGGCGGCGGCCTTCTCGACCTGTCCCGGCAGGGGAATGCGGATCTGCGGGTTGCCGAGGAAGCCGTCCGGCTTGGAGGTGAGCTTCACGGCGCGCTCGGCGCCCACGCGCAGCGCCTCGCGCAGGCCGGACGAAGCGGTCTTCTCGTCCACGGCGCCGAGCGCGAGGACGAGCAGGGCGGCGACGGTCGCGAGCTTCATCGTGGCTCCTTCAGACGGGATGGACGAGCGATCCCGGGACCAGGTTCGAGTCGAAAACGCAGAGGCGTTCGCGGAAGCGCAGGCGGCCTGCCTCGCGCACCAGGCGGTCGAGCCAGCGCCCGGCGAGGAAGACGCGAGTCAGGTCGCCGGCCACGGTCTGCAGCACCGCGAAGCTCGCGCGCGCGGAGATCGCGCCGTCGGCGTCGGGCGGCTCGACGCGCAGGCCGCTCCACAGGTGACGGAGCTGGCGCGGCTCGAACACTGCGCTCCGGCGCAGCGCCTCCACGCGATCGACGAGCATCGCGCGGCTCTCGCAGCGCATCACCGCGAGCGGCAGGCCGAGGTCGTGGTTCTCCTTCGGCACGATCTCGTAGCGGCAGTCCTCCGTGAAGAAATCGGGCCAGCGTTCGAGCGCGTCATTGTCCAGGCACTCGACGTAGTCGGTGTAGAGCGCCTCGACCTCTTCGCGGAGGGTCACTAGAGGCCCATGACCTCGCGGTAGTGCCGGTAGAAGCCGCGCACTGCCGACTCGGTGACCATGTGATTCGCGCTCGCGCAGTCGCGCCCTCCGAGCTCGACCACGCCCGCGCCGTCGGGATTCGGCGCGACGCCCCGCTGCGACAGCTCCATCATCTCGCTGTCGTCCACGGAGACGAGTCCGGCCGGGCCCATCAGGTTGGCCTGGCGCAGGCGACGCTCGGTCATTGCGGGCGTGTCGTCGGCGTAGCCGAAGAACGTCCAGTGCAGCTCGAAGGCGTCGGGACCGCGCGTGACGAGCTGCCGTGTCGCCAGCGTGTTGGACTGCTGCTGCACGATCAGGTTCGGCCAGAGCGTCTGCATCACCACCGTGGCGTCGCCGGGAAACTCGCGCACGGGATCGAGCAGTCGGGGATCGTGCAGCCGCAGGTCGCTCTTCAGCGAGCGCATCTCGGCCGTGCCTTCGCCGGGCGCCTGCTCCGCGCGCTGCGAGATCAGGCACGCGTGGCGGCCCGTCTCGTCGAGCACCACGGCCGACGGCTGGTCCGCGCGGAACAGCCCGAACGTGACGAGAAAGACGTGCAGCAGACTTGCGTGGTAGGGGTCCTTGATGTTCTCGAACATGAGCTTCCAGTTGCTCTGGATGCGCTGGCGCATGTAGCCGAGCACGACGAGCTCGCGGCCGTCGAACACGCGATCGAACCAGCGCAGCATCTCGGGGCCCAGGAATGCCTCGAACGGCGCCACCTTCGGGTCGAACGACGCGAACACGACACCGTGTCGCTCGTGCACGCAGAGGCGACGGAGCCCGTGCTCCTCTCGTTTGAAATCGGGAGGCATGCCGCCCTGTCCGCGGACGCCGCGCAGGAAGGGCACACCGACCAGCGTGCCGCGCAGGTCGTAGGTCCACTGGTGATACGGGCAGACCAGCTCGGACGCGTTGCCGCGCGGCCGGGTGCAGAGCTGCAGCCCGCGGTGCGCGCAGCGGTTCTCGAGCACCGACAGCTCGCCCTGCGCGTCGCGCACGACGATCACCGGGCGGTCGCCGATCGCGGTGCGCAAGAAGTCGCCGGGGTCGGGCAGCTCGACGGCGAGCGCAACGTAGCTCCACGCCGGCCCGCGAAAGATCCGCTCCTGCTCGCGCGTGTACAGGTCGGGATCCGAGTAGACCCAGAACGGAACCCGCGCGACGCCCTCCGCCGGCCAGTGGTTCGCCATGCGGCGCGAGAGTAACACGCAGGGTGCGTTAAGATCGCGCGCGGAGGTGCCTGGATGCCCGTCGAGGTGATCGGAATCGACCACGTTTACGTCGCGGTGCGCGACCTCCAGCGCTCAGAGGCGTTCTACCGCGGTGTGATGGAGGTGCTCGGCTATCGCACCGTGCGCTCGACGGTCGGCGGCGATCCGCACGTGCACTTCTACAACCGCCAGTTCGGCTTCTCGCTGCGGCCCGCGCGCCCGAACACACCGGAGCACGACCCCTACGCGCCGGGTCTGCACCACTTCTGCTTCCGCGTGCTCGACGAGGCCGCGGTCGATCGCGCGACGGCGGAGCTCCGCACGCGCGGCGTGGACGCGACCGACCCGCGCTACTACCAGGAGTACGCGCCCGACTACTACGCGACGTTCTTCTCGGACCCCGACGGCATGCGGCTCGAGATCACGAACTTCCGCGAGCAGCGCCGGCGCCGCATGTTCGACTGGGACGCGCCCGAAGGGTGATCACGCCGGCGAGGGAGCCTCAAGCGCGGCGCTGGCCCTCGGGCTCCCCGCCTGGAAGACCGAGCGGGTCGGTCCCGTTCGGCTCGCGGCCGCGCCGCTCCTCCGCGTCTGCCCCATCTCCGTGGATCGCCTGCGCGATGATCCGCTGCGTGACCGACTCGAGATGCTCGCGAAGCGTGGCGTCGAGCTGCTGATACTCCGGCCACAACACCTCGTTGGCGAATGTGCGGGTGACGCGAGCCATGACCGTCGTGCGCCGCTGTCCCGAGTATCGATACGGCGTGATGCCGTAGCGGCGCAGTAGGGCGATGAACAGGGACTTCGACCAGGCGTCGGGGAGCGAGAAGCGGTGCTCGACCGCACGCTCGGACTTCTCGAGCTGCACGAGGCGCTCGCGGATCCGGTCTCGGGCGTTCGCAGCCGCGGCGCGTTCTCCGGCGGTCCCGGCGCGCGCGAACAGAGCTTCGATCTTCCCCAACTTTTCTAAGAGCCGGTCTTCCTCGGCCTCGCTGCGCATCTGCCCCTCGATGGCTCGGTGCTTGGAGCGTCAGATCGGAAGGCGGAAAGCTCCCGCGTCGGCGCTCGCGCCCACGCCGGCGCGGGCGATGAGCTGATCTTCGAGGGGCACCTGCTTCTTCAGCTCGGGCATCACCTCGCTGGCGAAGCAGCGCAGGCTGGCGTCGGCGATGTCGTAGGGCATGCCGCCGTAGCTGAACACGCCGTTGAACGCCTCGCCGCCGGTGCGCTTCTGCACGTCCACGATCCTCTCGAAGACCTGCTCCGGCGTGCCCCACGGCTGGAGCGTCATGAAGAACTCCGTCATCGCATCGGCGCCGCCGGGCATGCTCGCCTTGCGCTGCATCTCCGCGTACGACTCGTAGCCCTTCATCTTGGTCAGATGATCGCCGACCAGCTCGTAGTGGCGCACGACCGAGCGCCAGTATTCGCCGATGTACTTGCGCGCGTACTCCTCGGCGCGGTCCTTGTTCGGATCGCAGTAGGTCCAGCCGCCGACGATCGGAGGCGGCGCCTCGGCTCCGTTCACGTCGCGGTACACAGTGCGGTAGTCGTTCAGCTCGGCCACCACGAGCGGCCATGGCTTCTGCGGGATGATCAAGAGGCCAACGCCGAGCTTCGCCATGATCTGCGACGACTCCGGCGACACCGCAGCGGCGTAGGTGCGGCCGCGGAACGACTTGAACGGGCGCGGCCGCAGCTCGCGACGGACCTGCTTGACGAGCTTGCCGTCGAACTCGCAGAAGCCGTGCTCGAGGCCGTGGATCAGCATCTGCGCGGCCTCGACGAAGAATGCGCGGCTGTCTTCCTGGTTCTTGCCGAAGCCCTCGAACTCCACGCGTCCGAGTCCGCGGCCGAGACCGAGGATCACCCGCCCGTTCGACATGTGATCGAGCACCACGACCTGCTCGGCGACACGCAGCGGGTCGTGCCACGGCAGCACCACGACCATCGAGCCGAGCTGGATGTTCTGCGTGCGACCCGCGAAGTACGTCAGGTACTGCAGCACATCGGGGCACATCGTGTACTCGGTGAAGTGGTGCTCGACGCCCCAGAGCGACTCGAAGCCGAGCGGCTCGGCCAGGTCGCCGAGGCGCAGCTCGTTGCGGTAGACGTTGCGATCGGTGCGGCCCTCGCCCTGGCCCTGAAAGATCACACCCATTCCGACGTGCATGGCTGAGCTCCTTTCGCTGCGTGCGGGTCGAGCCTAGCGGCGCCTGGACTTCGCCGGCTTGCGCTTGGCGGGCTTCCTCGCCTTCGCGCGCGCCTTGACGATGCGCGGCTTCGGCGGCTTGCGCTTGCGCGCGGCCTTCGGGGCGGGCTGCGGCGCCGGCATGTTCGCCATGGCCGCCTGCATCTCCGCCTCCGACACGTCGCGCACGTGCGTGTGGAAGTACCACTGCTGCCCCTCGGGGTCCTGCGCGGTGTAGGTGCGGTCGCCGTAGAACTGGTCGGCGGGCTCGATCGCGATCACCGCGCCCGCCTGCCGCGCCCGCGCGCAGTGCGCGTCGACGTCGTCGACGTAGACCAGGACCGAGGCGTTCCGCTGCGGCAGCTTGCCTGCAGCCTTCTGCCCCGGCGGCGTGCCGAGGTAGACGACCGAGTCGCGGAAGCCGAGCTCCGCGTGCATCACGCTGTCGCCCGGCCCGCCCATCACGTTACGAACCTCGAAGCCGAACGCCTTGGCGATGAAATCGACCGCCGACCGGCCGTTCTTGTAAAAGAGATAGGGAATCACGCGCTGGGTGTTGGGCGGAAGCGGTGCGGCCATGGTTCCTCCGAGGTGATGGGGCCCTGCAGCCAAGCCTACACCCGGCGCTCGCGGCAACGGAAGTCGGCTCTCCACGCGCTTTGGCTCTTCACTCGGAGAGCTCTTTCCAGGTGTGCACCGAGCGCGTCGTCTTGCCGGCGGCGGTGTCGGTGACCTCTACCTGCATGCCCTCGGCGGTCAGGCTGAGCCGCAGCTCGAGATCCGGGGTCCC
The DNA here is from genome assembly GCA_964454165.1 of uncultured Myxococcales bacterium. GTDB lineage: Bacteria > Myxococcota_A > UBA9160 > SZUA-336 > SZUA-336 > CAYVQJ01. The sequence goes on from CAYVQJ010000117.1 coordinate 15,670, forward strand.
GATCGGGGCGTCGAGGGGCGTGCAGTGGAGCGCTCGCACGGCATCCATCGCCGAGATGCCCGGATGAACCTGCGCAATGCCGAGCCCGAAGATGATCTCGTGCTGCGTGATCAGCGAGACGAAGCTGTCCCGGCTGACGACCCCCTGGCTCGGCGCCTCCGCGTGGCTTCGAATCTGAAACTTCGGCGGCGTCGCTCCCGGCAGCCGCAGCTCACACAGCGCGAGGTCGTCGTAGAGGAGCTTCCCGTCCGCGACGCGAACGAGATCCCGCAGCCGCCGCTCGTCCGCCGGGGACGCAGATGCCGCGAGCGCGAAGAGGATCAGCGAGGCAGTCGCCGCAGCCATGGCGCTCGAGGTTCGCAAATTCCAGCTCCTTCTCGCCGCCTCAGGAGGTGGCTAGACGTCCGCTTCCCGGGTGATGGCTACGGGGTGGGAAGCCAGCAAGTTGCGCCAGACCCAGTGGTGGTGGGTGATGACCTGCGCTGCGGTCAGGTGGGGGCGGTTGCTCACGGTGTGGCCGTCCGCGACGACGACCACCTCGAAGCCCAGCGCGGCCGCGGATCGCACGGTGGCATCGACGCAGAGATCGGTCGCCCAGCCCGACACGAAGACGCGCTCTGCTCCCAGCTCAGCCAGGTCCGACTTCAGCGTGGTGCCGAAGAAGGCGTCGTTCAGGGTCTTGCGGACGACCCGATCGCCCGGCTCGCGCTTGATCGCGCTGAGGAGCGACCACCCAGGTGCAAGGGGCTCGAAGTCGTCGCCCGGCGGGCCTTCGTGTTGGACGAAGAGAACGCAGCCACCGCGCTGCCGGACGCGCGCAGCCAGACGATTGATGCGTTCAACGACGGCAGCGAGCTCGTACTTCGGGTCGCCGCGGAGAAGGCCTTCCTGCATGTCGACTACGAGGAGGGCATCCACGGCGTTCAGCCTACCGCACCAGGCTTCAGCCAGCGGTCGTGTCGCGTCGCTGAACTCCGCGATGTCGGTCCAGGAACTCGCGACCGAGCAACGTCAGGCAAACGAGCAGTGCGCCGCTCTCGTGCCTTCGGAGCTCGACGAATTCACGATCGGTGGCTTCCTCCCAAACCGGAAGTCTGGGACACGAGGTGCGCCAGACGTCGATGACCTCCGAGTATGGCCTCGGACTCGGCGCGACCCACTCGAGCAGGTCGAGGATCAAGGCGCGTACGGGATCGCTCATGGCTCGAACACCGTGCTCAGCGTACCACTGCGAGGGCACGACGGGCCTGCGCCGTCTCGCGCATGCGGATCGCCGCGGCGCGCGCGAGCGGCTCGAGCGCCTGCTCGGGGAACGGGAAGACCGCGCTCGCGTTGATCTCGCACAGCACGTAAGTGTCGTCTCCCGACCCGGTCTTCGGCCCGAGCAGGAAGTCAGCGTCCCACAGGACGGGGAGCGAGGCCGTGTCGATGCCGAGCACGTGCTGCAGCTCGGGGACCCACTCAGATTCGAGCCTGACCTTCAGCGCGTGGAACTCCGGCTTCGACGCGCCGCAATAGATGCGCTGCGGCGGCGGCGGGGGCGCGGACTCACCAGGGCGCGGGTCCATGAGCGCGGTCACGAGCTGATGGCCGAAACCGGCGACCCGGTCCCGGACCAGGTAGCAGCGCACCATGCCCTCGGCATGCCGCGCCTGGAAGGGCTGGTCGACGATCCGGCCCGAGTTCGCGAAGAACGCCTCGCAACGGCGCATGAACTCGCCGAGCTCGAGCTCCTCGCGCGGGCTGCCGCGCTCCGCGTGCTGGACGAGCACCCGGGCCTGAGCGCTCGGCGTCGCCAGGTGACCTTCGGCCCGGACGAGATCGACCCGGAAGACCCCGATCCCTCCGTTCCCGCGGTTCTGCTTGAGCACGCGCGGGCCGGCCGAAGCGAGCACGCGCGGGAACTCTGCGCGGAGCTCCTCGAGGCTCGCGTAGAGGCGCGTGTCCGTTCCCCATCCGAGGCTGCGCGTGCGATGGAGCACCTCCTTGGTGCCCATCTTCAGGATCACGTCGGGGTGCGCGCTCACCCAGACGCCGCTCGCCGACACCTCGCGCAGCAGGGCATCGAGCCGTGCGCGATCTCGTCCGTTCGCAATCGGATCGACCCAGACGAGGACGGCGCCGAGATTGCGAAGCTCGTCCCGCACCTCCGAGATCGCATCGTCCGCGTAGACGACGGGCTCGGCGTTGACGCCGAACTCCCCGAGGGCTTTGGCCAGTGGATCGTAGAGCCGATTCGCCGCGGCAGACTTGTTTCGGCGATCGCCCCGCCAGAGGATGCCGATCCGGCCACCAGAATCGCGGGCTTCAGAGCTCGTCATGGTGCGAGGTCTCAGGCGAGCGACTTCAGGACGGCGAGGGCCTCGTCGACGTGTTTCGTGGCCTGGAGCTGCGAGTTGAAGGCGTGACGGATCACGCCCTGCCTGTCGATCACGTACGTCACGCGGCCGGGCAGCAGGCCGAGCGTGGCGGGCACGCCGAATGCGCCGCGCACCTTCCCACCCGCGTCCGAGAGCAGCGAGAACGGCAGCCGATGCTTCGCCGCGAACGCCTTGTGCGACGCCTCGGAGTCGGAGCTGATGCCGATCACCTCGGCGCCGGCGTCGACGAACGCCTCGAAGTGGTCGCGGAACGCGCACGACTCCTTGGTGCAGCCCGGTGTGTCGTCCTTCGGGTAGAAGTAGACGACCACGTTCTTCCTGCCCCGAAAGTCCGCGAGGCTCACCGCCTTGCCGTTCTGATTGTTCAAGCGGAACTCGGGCGCCCGGGCTCCCGCCGAGAGTCCCGTCCCGCTGCCGAGCAATGCGTCGATCAAGCCCATCTCGCCCTCCTCGGGCACAAGCCTACAACGGGGCTGACCTGACGAGGCTACGCGGGCGCTCAGGCCGGCGTCAGGTTCAGCATCACGCCGGAGAGGTGAGCGGCGCGCTCGGAGGCGAGAAACACGACGGTGTCGGCGACCTGCTCGGGCTCCTGGAGACGCTGGCCGCGCGGGAGCAGCTCGTGCCAGCGCGCGTCGTCACCGAGTCGCTGCTTTGCCAGCAGGCGCAGCGGATCGACGAGCCGCTCCGTGCGCGTCAGACCCGGGTGCACGCCGAGCACGCGTACGCCGTGGCGAATCGAGCCCTTCCCGACGGCCTTCGTGAAGCCGTCCAGCGCCGCGTTGCCCGCCGCGCCGCAGGCGTAGTCGGCCGGGTGCAAGACGCCGCCCATGCCGATCACGTTCACGATCACGCCGCGCCCGCGCTCCTGCATGCCGGCGAGCACCGCGCGCGTCAGGTTGATGAAGCCGAAGACTTTGAGCTCCCAGGCGTGCCGCCACTTCTCCTCGTCGATCGCGCCGAGCGGGCCGCCCGGGATGTCGCCGGCGTTGTTCACGAGCACGTCGATCGCCCCGACGTCCGCGGCGAGCCGCTCGGCCGCTCCGGCGCTGCGCAGATCGACCAGGTGTGCCTGCGCGTCGATGCCGTACTTCGCGGCGAGCTCGCGCGCGGCTTGCTCCATCAGGTCTCGCGAGCGCGCCGCGAGGTGCAGGTTCGCGCCCTCGGCGGCGAAGGCGCGCACGCACGCGAGTCCGATCCCCTTGGACCCGCCGGTGACGAGAACCGACTTGCCCTTCAGTCCGAGCTCCATCGCGCCACCGTATCACGCGTGTGGCTCGAGCCGCAGGACGGGGCGCTACCGCGTCTCGCTAGGCGGCCCCCTTCTGGACCGCCGCCATGTATGCGCGCAACACCGCATTGATCCGGGACTGGTAACGGGGACCCTGCGCCTTGAACCAATTCAGGACGTCCTGGTCGACCCGAAGCGAGATCGGCTGCTTCGGCGTGGGGTGAACGATGGAGGCGGCCGCGAAGAAATCGGTCGGAAGATCCGCGAGCTCCGGCGGGGAAGTGCGCCGGATGGTCCGCTCCGTCGTCTTCCGAAGGCGAGCGAGGTTCGCTCGACCTCGGCGTGGCTTCTCACTCTTGCGAGAGGGCTTGAAAGTACGCTTGGCGTTCACGGCGACTGCTCATGCGGGCCGAGACGATTCGACGGACCACAGCGCCGGCCTCGGCCCGGTCGGTATAGACGACGGTGAGCGCGATCCCCTGAGCCAATCCGATCGCAACAAGTCGCTGCTCTCCGTAGTCGCGGCGTTGGTCCTGGCGCTCCAGCGTGGGACCCTCGAACGCGAGGGTTGCGAACTCGAAGTCGAATCCGCGCACGCGTAGGTTCTCTGCACTCTTGCGGAGATCCCACGCGAAGCGCACTACCGGACAATACAGGTGTATATACGCTGGTGCAAACGGGACGCCGTCCGCTGGTGCGGGTTAGCAGGTGCTACCGCTCGCTGGGCGACGCTGCGGCCTTGTGGAGCGGTTCCTCAAGCGGGTTCGGCGGCGCGTACGCGATCCAGGGAGAAGAGCACGGCGGCGAGGTCGGCGGGGACCTCAGCGTCCAGGACGACGCGCTCGCCGCGGAGTGGGTGCACGAGCGCGAGGTGGGCGCAATGAAGGAATGGCCGATCGAGGCTGTGGCGTTCGAAGAAGTGACGGTTGCTCGGCGCATGACCGTGGCGCGCGTCGCCGAGGATGGGGTGACCGATGGCGGCGAGGTGGCGGCGGATCTGGTGGGTGCGGCCCTCGTCGGGGCGGACGCGCAGCAGGGAGTGACCGCCGAGGATGCGCTCGCGGCGGTAGCGCGTGCGCGCGCTCTGCGTGCGGCCTGACTCGACGAGCGGGCGCGCGACAGCGCCCTTGTCGCGCGTGATGCCGCGGGCGAGGGCGACGTACTCCTTGACCGTGTCGGGCGCAGCGAGGGCGGAGGACCAGGCGGCGGCGGAGGCCGGGTCGCGCGCGAAGATGCAGACGCCGCTCGTGCCGAGGTCGAGTCGGTGCACGGGCGAGGCGTTCGCTGCGCCCGGCAGGCGGCGGACGCGCGCGAGCAGAGAGCCACGGTGCTCGCCTTGCGGGGTGGTCGGCTCGTGCGGGTCCTTGTCGACGACGATCACACCTTCGTCCTGGTAGATCACGCGCGGCGGCGGCGCGGGGACGGGGCGCAGCAGCGCGAGACACTCGACCTCGGCGGAGAGCGGGATCATGTCGAAGGGCAGGGCGGCGTCGGCGGCGAGGCCGAGGCGCCGCAGGTGGGCCAGGTCGCGCGCGAGAGTCGTGGGCTCGCACGAGACGTAGGCGACCAGCGGCGGCGCGAGCTCGGCGAGCGACGTGCGCAGCTCGGGCGGCAGACCACGACGGGGCGGATTGACGACGATCGCGTCGAAGCGCGCGCCCGCGGCGAGGAGCTTCGCTGCGACCTCGGATGCGTCGCCGTGCTCGGCTTCGATCCCGCCGATGCCTTGCGCGCGCGCCGCCTCCAGCGCGCCGTCCAGCGCGGTGGCGAACGACTCGACGAGCGTGACGCGCGCGCCCGCCGCCGCGAGTCGGAGCCCGAGGGCGCCGGAGCCTGCGAAGAGCTCGAGCACGTTGCGTCCGCGGGCGTCGCCGAGCGCGCCGAGGATCCGTGCGTGGATGCGCGCCGCCTCGCCGCGGTGCACCTGCGCGAACGTGCCGTGACCCGCGAGCGTCCACGGCGCCGCGGGCTCGAGGCGATCGCGGCGCATGGCGTCGCCGGCGAGCACGCGCAGGCCGCGCCCGAGAAGCTGCGGTCCCGAGCGGAAGCTCGCCGCGACTCCGGCGATTCGCGGGCACGCCGAGACCAGCACACGCGCCGCGTCGCCCAGTGCTCGCTCGCTCGGCCGCGCGCTCGCGTCGCAAATCAGGGTGACGAGCACACCCGTAGCGGCGCCATCCAGAGCTTCGCGAAGGTCGACACCTTGCAGCGCCGAGGTGACCTCGTCATCGGCGCCGCGGAGCCACGCGCGAAGCACGGCTGCAACCTCCGCGACCGCAGGCGCCAGCACGCGGCACCCGGGGATGTCCACGACCTCGTGCCCGCCGCCCTTCGCAAACAACCCAATTCGCGCGCCCGGCGCGACGACCAGCTTGGCGCGCGTGCGATAGCCGACGATCGGATCCGCGGCAGCGATCTCGCTCACCTGCAAAGCAGCCAGCTCCGGGTATCCAGCCAGCGCGTCCGCGACCACGCCGCGCTTCGCCGCGAGCTGCTCGCCGTACGCGAGCTCGATCCGCGGACACCCCGCGCAGCTCTCCGCGTGCGGGCAGTCCACGCGCGACTCGGTCGCCGTCACTCCAGGCTGCGCGTGCGGATCGCGTCGGAGCCGGCGGGGAGCTCGAGCACCAGACCATCGTGGGCGACGACTACTCCCGGGCGCACGTCCGCGACGCCGCGCATGAACACGCGCTCGGCGACGGCGTTCGGCGGCGGCGGAATCAGGTGGTAGAGCACGAGCAGGCGCACGCCCGCGGCGTTGGCGACCTCGGCCGCCTCGACCGGCGTCGTGTGGTAGTCGCGGATGTCGAACAGGATCTTCGCGCGGCGATCGAGACCTGCTGCCTCGGCCGCGGACTGAAGCACGCCCAGGATGTGATTGGCCTGCGCCTCGTGCAGCAGCACGTCGGCGCCGAGCGCGCCGGCGGCGAGCGACTCCGACCTGGCGGTGTCGCCGCTCACGACCACGGAGCGCCCGCGCCACTCGAAGCGGTAGCCGACGGCCGGGCGGATCGGCTCGTGATTCACTTCGATCGCGGTCACGCGCAGCTCGCCGAGGTCGATGGAAGCGCCGGCGTCGAGCCGCGCCGCGCGCAGCTCTCCGCGCTCGGGAGGCAGGAAGTCGGCGCCGTGGTGGGCGGTGCGATAGACGTGATCGAGCGCGTACGCCTCGTTGAACCCCGCGACCACGCGCTCCACGCCCTCGGGCCCGTACACCGCGAGCGGCTCACCGCGGCCGGCGATCCACGTCTGCAGGTTCCACTCGCCGAGCTCGCCGATGTGATCGGAGTGGAAATGCGTGAGGAACACGCCGCCGATGCGCTCGCCCGGCACGCGCCAGAGCGCCATGTTGTTCCAGGAGCCCGTGCCGATGTCGACGACGTAAAGGCGTCCGCCGGCGATCACGGCGACGCAAGGCCGCGCGCGGTCACGCGCCGCGAGCGGCGACGATGACCCGCACACGAGCACGCGCAGCGCGTCGTCGGTGAAGAGCGCCTCCGCGGCCGAGGGTCGAGTCGCCTGCTCGATCACGCGCGCGAGCAGGGCGTCCTGCACCGCGGGCACTCGCACGCCGATCACCACGACTGCCGCGAGCGCGGCGATCAAGGTCCCGGCGATCCAGAGCGCGCGACGCAAGGCAGCTACTTTCTGGGCTCGGGCAGCGGCTCGCCTTCCGGCACGAACACGAGCGCGAGTCCGTTGTTGCAGAAGCGCTTGCTCGTGGGGGCAGGCCCGTCGTCGAACACGTGGCCCTGATGCCCGCCGCAGCGCGCGCAGTGGTACTCGGTGCGCGGCCAGACCAGCTTGAAGTCGCGCTTAGTCGCGAGGCGCCCCGGGATCGCGCGGAAGAAGCTCGGCCAGCCGGTGCCGCTGTCGAACTTGGCCCCGGACTCGAACAGGGGCAGCTGACAAGCGGCGCACACGAACGTGCCCTCGCGCTTCTCCTCGTTCAGCGGGTTCGAGAACGCGCGCTCGGTCGCCTCTTCGAACAGCACCGCGTAGCGATCCGGCGGCAGCTCGCCCTTCCAGTCCTTGTGCGGCTTGTCGAGCTTCTCCACGTCGCCCTTGTCGCCCATGACCGTCCTCCGTGTCCGCGGATTGTATAGGATGCGCCGCGTGATCTTGCGTATCGCGCTGATCGTCCTGCTCGCGCCGTTCACGCTCTGGTGGACGCTCGCGCTCTACTTCGCGGGGCCGGGCTCGGGCTCGCTGCGCACGGGCCTCGCCGCCGCGTACGCGCTGGCGATGCTCGCGACCGTGCTGTGGGTGCCGCGTCGGCGCGTGGCGCTCGGGATCTTCGCCGCAGCGTTCGCGCTGCTCGCGGTCTGGTGGGGCAGCGTCACGCCGTCGGCTCAGAAGGATTGGGCGCCCGAGGTGGCGCGCATGCCGCGCGCCGAGGTCGACGGCGACCGCCTGCTGATCCGCGACCTGCGCAACTTCGACTACAAGAGCGAGACCGACTTCGAGCCGCGCTACGAGGACCGCAGCTACGACCTTTCCAAGCTGCGTGGGCTCGACCTGTTCATGTCGTACTGGAGCGGGCCGTCGATCGCGCACACGATCATGAGCTGGGAGTTCGAAGACGCCCCGCCGCTCGCGATCTCGATCGAGACGCGCAAGGACAAGACGCAGCAGTACTCCACGGTCGAGGGCTTCTTCAAGCAGTACGATCTGATCTACGTGGTCGCCGACGAGCGTGACCTGATCCGGCTGCGCACCAACTACCGCGGCGAGGACGTCTACCTGTACCGCCTGGCCGCGCCGGTCGAGAGTGCCCGGGCGCTCCTGCTCGACTACGTCAAGCGCTTCGACAGCCTGGCCGACCGTCCCGAGTTCTACAACGCGCTCACGCAGAACTGCACGACCACGATCCGCAACCACGTCAAGCACATCAATCCCGGCTTCACCTTCGACTGGCGCATCCTGGTCAACGGCTACGCCGACCAGATGCTCTGGGAGAAGGGCTCGGTCAACAACAGCATTCCGTTCGCGGAGCTGCGGGCGAAGAGCCGGATCAACGAGCGGGCGCTGCAGGCGGGATCCTCTCCCGACTACTCGCGGCTGATCCGAGAGGGGTTGCCGCCGCGGCCAGGCCGTTGAGCTCTAAGTGCTCGCGCAGGATTCGCCGGACCTCGGCGATGGTCTCGGGGTGGTCCTGCGTGGAGTGAGGCGAGTCGACGACGAGCTCGGACTCCACGCCGTCGATGTGCGCGCTCGCGTAGGCGACCACGCCGTCCTTGCCGTCGGGAAGCGGGTTGCCTCCGATCACGGGGATGATCGAGTGCGCGACCACGCCGTCGGCGAGCGGTATCTGGGGCAGGATGCGGCTGAAGCGGCTCTCCGGCCGCATGTTGTCCACGCTGCGTGGCACCACGAGGAGGCGCCGCGCGGTCCCCTCAGGATCGCGCGTGACGACGTCGCTCGCGAGCGCAGTGAGTCTGCGCGGAGTCGTGACGAGCTTGGTCACGAGCCAGCCCACCAAGCGGTTGGCAGCGACGTAGCTCCCGCGGTGGGGAGTCGCGATGAAGATCAGGCGACGCACGAACGGGAGAGGCTCGACGAACATGACCTCGCGGAGCGTCACGCGCGTCTCGTCGCGCATGCTGGCCTGGTCGAGCTCCTTCGGCCAGAAGCGGTCACCGCTGTCGAGGGCAGTGAGCTTGGTGAGCAGGCCACCCTGGCTGTGACCGATCACGACCAGCTGCCGCAGCGCGGGGTCCTTGCCTTCCGGGTCGATCGCAGCCACGGCCTTCGCGAGCGCGGTGCGAAGCTGCCACGCGGAGTACAGCACCGGGTTCCCGGTGTTGTAGCTGAAGAACCAGAACTGGCAGCGCTCGCGCAGCAGCGGATCAGCCTCGAGCTCGTTGACCATCTCCGCCCAGCGCGCGGCGCTCGACGCCGTGCCGTGCACGAACACCACCGGCACGCGACCCGGCCGGTACGGGTGGAGCATCCCCAGCGCGATCGGCGGCGGATTCAGGTCCGCGGAGCGGAACCCGGCGAGCTCGAAGTCCCAGATCCGCGAGGTGGCGAGCCGGTACGCGAGCGTGGCGGTGAACTCGGTCTCGAGTGGCACGGTGAACGCACCGATTTCCACGCTGGAAGCGACGTCGGCCGCGTAGAGCTCCAGCCGCGCGTGCATGCGGCCGTCGCGCAGGCTCTCGATGGGGCGCTCGAAGCGCAGGAAGGCCGTGACGGGCACCTGGGTGGCCGGCCCGAGCCACTCCGCGTCGGGGGACTTGGTGCCGCCCTCCGGGCGAGCGAGCCCCGCGGCCAGCGGCGCGCCGATGCCTGGCTGGCGGTAGCGGTTGCGCAGTCCACGCACTTCGAGCTCGGCGACCGGGACGAAGCGCTCCAGCTGGTACCCGCCCCAACGGAAGCCCGTCGGGTCGATCTCGATCTCGAGCGTGCCGAAAGGCAGCTCCAGCGCTTCCTCGAAGACGACGTAGCCGTCGTTCGTGGTCGAGCCCGCCGTGATTCCGCGGTTGTACAGATCCGCGGCGACGCGGTTGCGCGGGTCGAGCGCGGTCGGCGCCAGGTCGGCCCTGCTCGGGACCAGGAACGCGTACGCGTACGCCGCGGCCGCGTTGAAGTAGCGCCGATCTCCGCTCTTCTCCGCGTGCAGAAACGAAAGCTCCGCGAGCGCATACAGCCGCTCCTTCAGATCCACCTCGTCCGCGAGCCCGGCGTGGAGCTCGGCGAGCACCGCGGGCGGATCCTGCTGGAAGCGCTCGTACCGCTTCAGCCGCTGCAGCATCCAGAGCGACGGCGCGCTCGGCTTGTCGCCCGAGAGCACGCTCGCCGTGAGTGAGCGATGCACGCGCCGCTCGCCGACGCGCTTCACCCCCACCGGCGTCGCGCATGCGAGCGCGACGGCCACGAGGACAGCGAGGAGCGCAGCGCTGCGGATCTTCACGTACGGATTCGTAACGCGGCGCGCGTAACGTGTCGATCGCGGTGGACAAGACGAGAGCGAGCCCCGAGAATGCGCGCCCGTGAACGTCAGACCTTTCGCGTGGGTGGGAGTTTGGACGCTCGGCGTCGCGCTGATGGCGGGCGCAGCCTCTGCCGCGGACCCCGATCCGCGTTGGGAGTTCCTGGTCGCGCCCTACGGGTGGGGCTCGTCTCTCGACGGCACGCTCGACGCGAACGGCGTCGACGCCGACATCGAGGTGGACTTCTCCGACGTCGTCGACGCGCTCGACGCCGGCTTCCTGATCGCGTTCGAGGCCCGGCGCGAGCGCCTGAGCCTGGTCGGCAACGCCATCTATCTGCGCGTGTCGGACGATGCGGACGGTGTGTTCGGGTCCGTGATCCCCGTCGCGCCCCCGGGCTCGTTCGACATCGGCTTCACATCCGAGACGCTGATCGTCGAGGGCTTCAGCGGGTACGAGGTCTTCTCCGCGCCGGTTTTCGGCGACGAGCGCCGGGTCGCGCTCGATCTGCGCCTCGGAGCCCGGTACTGGTACGCGGGGATGGATCTCGACGTCACGCTCCGGCCCGGCGTCCCGCTGCCGGCGTTCCACCGCAGCTTCGACGAGAGCACGGACTGGGTGGACGCCCTGGCCGGCGCGCGGATCCGCGCCCCTCTCTCCGAGCACTTCGGGCTGGTGATCGGCGGGGACTACGGCGGCTTCGGCTGGGGCAGCTCATCGGATCCCACCTGGTCGCTGCATGCGTTCGCGACCTACGCCGTCGCTGAGCGCTGGCAGCTCGGACTGGGTTGGCGCCACCTCGAGATCGAGCGCGGCCCGCTCGAGCTGCGCATGTCCGGTCCGCTCATCGGCGCCGCCTACCGCTTCTAGCCGCCTCGAGGAGGGGAACCGCTATGAAACGAACGAAGCAGACAATCCTCGTGCTCGCCTGTTGCACCTTGGCGCCCGGCGCCTGGGCCGAGCAGGCGCCGAGTGCGACGCCGAACCCGCTCCGCAACGCCTACTTCGGCGACCTGCACGTGCACACGTCGTGGTCGCCCGATGCGTTCATCTCCGGCGTGCGCGTCGGTCCCGAAGACGCGTATCGCTTCGCAAGAGGCGGAGCCATCGACCACATCAGTGGCCAGAAGGTGCAGCTCAAGAGCGGACCGCTCGATTTCTACTCGGTCACCGACCACTCGGAATACATGGGCGTGCTGCCGCAGATGCTCGACCCCGGCAATCCCCTCTCGAAGCACGAGATCGCGAAGATGATGAGCAGCGGCGATCCCGCGCAGCAGCAGAAGGCGCTCATGACCGTTGTCGGCAGCATCGCGGGCGGGAAACCGATCAAGGAGTTCGTCGACAAGGGCGTGATGAAGCAGCAGTGGAAGCTGATCCAGGATTACGCCGCGAAGTACAACGAGCCGGGGAAGTTCACGACCTTCATCGGCTACGAGTGGACGTCCAACCCCAGCAACCGCAACCTGCACCGCAACGTCATCTTCCGCGGCACCAAGGTGCCGGAGCTGCCGTTCACGAACTTCGACTCGGCGAAGCCCGAGGACTTGTGGACGTTCATGGAAGGCGCCCGCAAGTCGGGCATGGAGAACCTCGCGATCCCGCATAACTCCAACTACAGCGACGGCTTCATGTTCCAGACGGTGGACTCCAACGGCAAGCCCATCGACCGCGCCTACGCGGAGCGCCGGATCACGAACGAGCCGGTGGTGGAGATGACCCAGATCAAGGGCACCTCCGAGACGAACCCCGCGCTCTCCCCGAACGACGAGTTCGCGGATTTCATGCTCTCGGACTTCCTCATCGCGGGCGAGCAGACCGGCACGCTGCGCGGCAAGCCCAAGGGCAGCTACGCGCGCGATGCCCTGCGCACCGGGCTGGTGCTCGAAGAGCAGACCGGCGTGAACCCCTACAAGTTCGGCCAGATCGGCTCGAGCGACACCCACAACGCCGGCGGCGACTATGAGGAGAACAACGTCTTCGGCAAGGTCGGCCGCGAGGATGGCACGCCCGAGGCGCGGCTCGTGCACAGGACGCAGATGACCCCCGTCGTCCAGTCGTGGGGTTCCGCGGGCCTGGCGGGCGTGTGGGCGGAAGAGAACACGCGCGAGTCGCTCTACGATGCCTTGAAGCGCAAAGAAGTCTTTGCCACCACCGGCCCGCGCCTGCGCGTGCGCTTTTTCGGCGGCTGGCAATACGCTGACGCGGATGCGAAGAGCGCCGACCTGGTGAAGATCGGCTACGCCAAGGGCGTGCCCATGGGTAACGATCTCGCGGCGCGACCGGCCGGCGCCAAGGCGCCAACGTTTCTC
>CAYVQJ010000118.1:0-3934 GCA_964454165.1 uncultured Myxococcales bacterium
TTCGGCGCGACCGCGAAGCACTGCGCCTTCTTCCCGATGAGCGGCACGACGGTGCAGGCGCACGCGCGCGAGCTCGAGGGCTACGACACGACCAAGGGCACGATCCGTTTCCAGCCGGACGATCCCCTACCCGTCACGCTCGTGCGGAAACTCGTCAAGGCACGGATCGCGGAGAACGCCGCCCGACGGACGGCGCGCCGCTGAGGATGCCCATGGCGTGGAGCGCCACCACGGGGTTCCGGCTGACGATTGAGGGCTAGTGAGCATCCGCGTCGTGCGTCTAGGCAGTGAGCGGGCACCCCGCGAAGGCCTCCGCATCGGCACCGTGCGCCGGCCGCCGCGCGGAGTCCCGAAGCAGCGCTACGCGAGCGAGGACTGGTACGACGTCTGGCTTCCTGACCTCGCGCCGAGTGCGGAGCTGGTCAAGAAAGGGCTCGGCGCTTCCACGCCTCGTGACTGGCAGAGCTTCGCGCGCAAGTACCGCTCCGAGATGGCGCGACCGGAGAGCCGCAGGTTGCTCGAGCTCCTCGCGGCGCTGTCGCACCAGACCAACCTCGCGGTCGGCTGCTACTGCGAGGACGAGACCCGCTGCCATCGGTCCGTCCTGAGCGAGCTCCTCGCGGAGTGCGGAGCCGAGCTCGCCTGAGCGACGCTCGGTCTGGCGCGAGACTCCCCGGGGCTACTGCAGCGTCCAGTCCGTCCAGCCCACGTTCTTTCCCGGACTCGTGGGCACGGGCGCCGGGAAGCTCGCGGCGTAAGCGTAGTTCACGAGGTGCGGCTGCCAGGTGTCGTCGCCGCTGGCCGGGAAGTCGCACTGCTCGTGCAACCACGTGACCGCGCGCAGGAGCGCCTGGTCCGACCAGCCGAAGGTGTCATAGCCGGCGCGCGTCAGGATCAGGGCCTGGGCCAGGGCGCCCTGCAGCGCCTCCCAGACGTAGTTCTCCCTGGGGGGCGGCCACACGAAACCGCCCGAGCGACGCTGGTCGTCCGGCAGCACGCCGTCGATCGAGTGCCCGTCGCGCGTGGCGCCCGCCGGATTGATGCCGACCGGACGGACCGGGTCGGCCTGCCAGTCGAGCGCGCCGTACTCGAAGCCTGCATACGCGCTGCGATCGCCGAGCCAGCCGCGCAGGATCAGCGCGCAGCGCTCGAGCTCGGCCGTGTCGCCCAGGTACGCCGCGACCGCGGCCCGGCTCGCCCCGGCGTGCGTGCCCCAGTTGTTGGGGCGCTTCTCGTGCGTCGTCGCCAGCGTGTTGCCGTCGAGCGTCTCCGTGCGGCAGCGCTCCAGCCAGTCACGGAAGTAGGCGTCCTCGAGCGGCGGCAGGACGGCCAGGTCTGCGGCCAGGACGTAGCCGATCAGATTGCGCCCGAGCGCGAGCGTGCGCCCGCCGAGCTCGGTGTCGATCGCCGCCATGCAGGCCGCGATCACCTCCTGGCGGTAGCTCTCGTCGTTCGTGCGCACGAAGACGATCGCCTTCGCGAGCACGCGCACGTCGACATCGTCGTCCTGATCGGCGACGTTCGGGACGCCCGTCGGGCGATTGGCCTCCTGCAGCAAGCCGGCCCAGGCTGCGCCGCTCATGGAGAGGCCCATCAGCTCGCGCGGGCTGCTCCAGACTCCCTTCAGGTCGCCGTCGAACACGCGCACCGCCCTGGGAAGCGTCCGCGAGTCGCTGCCGTCGGGCCCCTCGACCTCGAGCGTGACCGAGTAGGTCGCGGGCGTCGCGTAGGTGTGCGCAGGGCTCGGCTCGCTCGAGCCTCCGCCGTCGCCGAAGTCCCAGGTCCAGCTCGTCACGCCGCCCGTCGAGCGGTCCTGGAAGAACACGAGGAGCGGTGCGTCGCCCACGCTGCCGTGGGTGACGAAGTCGGCCGTCGGCGCGCCCGCGGGCGTCGAGCCCAGTCCGCAGCCCGCGAGGCCGAGGGACAGCGCCGCGCCCATCCCCATCGAGACGATGCCCACGATCCCTCCCGGTCCCATCGCGCGCTTCCCGAACACCCGGCGAGGGATTCGGTGCGCGCGGCCCCGGCTCTTGACTCGTGCTCGAGCGCCTTGCGCAGGGAGTACGCCGCTCTGACGGCGGGCCTACCGGACAGCTGGAACGAAATGCCGCCTACCCGCCGACTAGCGCGGGAACGCGGCCACGTTGCCCGCATCGACGTTGAGGATGTTGCCGGTCGAGCGCGAGGAGCGCTCGCTCGCGAAGAAGAGCACGGCCTCGGCGACGTCCTCGGGGCGGACGTCGAGCTTGAGCAGGCTGCGTTTCCTGTAGTGCTCCTCGAGCTCGGTCGCCTCCACGCCGTAGGCGGCGGCGCGTTCCGCGCGCCAGGTGCCGGACCAGATGCGCGAGCCACGCAGCACCGCGTCGGGGTTGACGACGTTGGCGCGGATGCCGTGCGGGGCGCCGTCGAGGGCGATGCAGCGCGCGAGGTGGAGCTCGGCGGCCTTGGCGGTGTTGTAGGCGGCGGCCTTCTCGGAGGCGGCCAGCGCGTTCTTCGAGCCGATGAAGACGATCGAGCCGCCCGTGCCCTGCTCTTTCATGATCTGGAAGGCGGCGCGCGCGACCAGGAAGTAGCCGGTGGCGAGGATGGAGACGTTCTGGTTCCAGTGCGCGAGCGTGATCTCGTCGAAGGCGGCCGAGGAGGCGATGCCGGCGCAGGAGACGAGCACGTCGAGGCCGCCGTACTCGAGGACCGCGTGCTCGAAGGCGGCCGCGACCGAGGCCTCGTCGGTGACGTCGGCGCGCGCGTGGCGCACGCGGTCGGCGCCGTGGTGCTGCGCGAGCTCGTTCGCGACCGGCTCGAGCGCGGCGAGATCGATGTCGGCGAGGACCACGCAGGCGCCCTCGCCGAGGAGCTTCTCGGCGCAGGCGCGCCCGATCCCGCCCGCGCCGCCGGTGACGAGCGCGACGCGGCCGGCGAGAGGCTTCGGCGCGGGCATGCGCGCGAGCTTGGCCTCCTCGAGCGGCCAGTACTCGATCGCGAACGCCTCGCGCTCGTCGAGGCCGACGTACTGGCTGACGTCGGTCGCGCCGCGCATGACGTGGATCGCGTTCCGGTAGAACTCGCTCGCGATGCGGGCGGTCGACTTGTCGCACGCGAGGGTCAGCATGCCGACGCGCGGGACGAGCACGACCACGGGGTCGGGGTCGCGCATCGCGGGGGAGTCGGGGAGTTTGCAGCGCGAGTGGTACTCGGCGTAGCGGCGGCGGTAGGAGGCGAGGGCGGGGTCGAGGGTGGGGGGAGCGGGGCTGGAGCCTGCTGGACCCTGGGCCTGGCTAGAGCCTGAGGGAAGCAGAGCCAGGCTGGAGCCTGGCGGTCCCAGGGCCTCCGGGGCCTGGACGTCTTGGTCGTCGAGGACGAGCGGGCGGATCTTGGTGCGCAGGAAGTGGTCGGGGCAGGAGGTGCCGAGCTCGGCCAGCTCCTCCAGACGCTTCGAGTTCACGAACGCGAGCACGTCGGGCGAATCGTCGAAGTGTGCGACCTTGTGGACGTTCTCCGAGAGCTTGCCGCGCAGGAGCGGCGCGAAGCCGGCCACGAACGCGCGGCGCCGCGCGGGCTCGAGCACCTGGCGCACCGGGCCGCCGAACGGCGCGCGGCTCGCGCGCGCGCCCAGGAACTCGGCCGCCGCGCGGATCGTCGCGAGCGTGTTCTCGTAGCACGCCTGCGAGCTCTCGCCCCACGTGAAGAGCCCGTGCCCGCCGAGCACGACTCCGGTGAGCTCCGGGCGCGCGCGGCACAGGGCACCCAGCTTCAACCCGAGGTCGAACCCCGGCCGCTGCCACGCGAGCCACCCGACCGCGCCCTTCCAGACCTCGCGCGTCAGCCGCTCGCCGTCCTTCGCCGCCGCGAGCGCGATCACCGCGTCCGGGTGCATGTGATCGACGTGCCCGTGCGGCACGAAGGCGTGCAGCGGCGTGTCGATGCTGGCCGCGCG
>CAYVQJ010000119.1:0-5594 GCA_964454165.1 uncultured Myxococcales bacterium
GGCCCCGGGGCCACCAACAGTGGACGGGCGTTCTCGCCGCTGGAAGCGCGCCATGTGTTCCGCGCCGAAGTCCTGGGTGGCGGCGAAGCCGTTGTGCGCTCGGCAGCGCAGCGCAATCTCCTGCGCGCGGTGGCGCTTCGAGCGCGCGAAGGGCACGACGTGGTGGAACTCGAGCGCGTCGCGCGCCATGCAGCGACGGCCGTGCGCGACAAAGGTGCAGCGCTCGCCGTCGCGTGCGACCACGGCGCGCTTGATTGCGGCAGGGATGTGGCGCGAGGCCGGGCCCGGTGAGCTCTCGACGTCCGCGCGCTTCGCACGTGGACTGGAGGTCTCGGCGAACTTGGTGCGCCGCGCCTCGCGCAGGAGGGCGTCAAGGGCGCGCTCGTAGATCCGCGCGTAGTCCCCGTCGGGGATCTGGTGGCGCAGGAGACGCTGCGCCTGGCACAGCTTTGCGTAGGCCGCGGGGCCGGCCGTGAACTGGATCCTGTAGCGGCTGTCCCCGAGCGGCTCGCTCACGGGTTTCGCGACCTCCGGTCGCGGTGATGTCGGAGTCGGCATTGGCATGGCGTGGGTCTCCGGCGCGGGAGTGCGCGCCGCCGCCGGGAGCTCGAGCGCGGCCGGTGGCTGGATCACGCGTCGCACCTCCGCAGGTGCGTCGGGCTTCGGCGCGCGATCCGCGAGCAGCTCCTCGATCGCGCGCTTGCTCCGGCGACGCGCCCGATCCAGCAGCTCCAGGTGGTTCGCCTGCGTGAGATGCGGCACGAGCAGTCGAAGCCCCGACAGGTGGAGCTCCCCGCTGCGCACTCGCTCCAGGACCAGCGGAAACGCGCGCGCCGCACGCGCGGCGCCGATGCGCTGGAAGGCGACGGACTCGGAGAAGTGGAGCACCTCCATGCAGTACGCGAAGAGCGACGAGAAGCCCTGGGCGAGATGCAGCTTGCGGGCGTCGACCTCGCCGAGGTGGACGAGGAGCTCGGCTTCCAGCTCGGCGTCGCTCGCGGCGAGCCGCCGCAGGTCCGCGAGCAGGACGTGATCGGGCGTGGTGCGGAGCGAGAACGGAGAGAGCGACACGAGGAATCCTTCCCGGGGTGAGGGAGGATGGGTCGCTGCAAGGGGAATGCGGCAAGGTAACACGACGCTTTTCGGTGTCGGAGGATCGCCCAGGAGCGCCGATCGCGACAGCAGTCGACTGCGTGTGGTTCGCCCGCGTAAACCTCACGCAGCCCGCCCCGGCGCACGCGCAGCGAC
Organism: uncultured Myxococcales bacterium; assembly: GCA_964454165.1. Taxonomy (GTDB): domain Bacteria; phylum Myxococcota_A; class UBA9160; order SZUA-336; family SZUA-336; genus CAYVQJ01. The sequence continues at coordinate 1,249 of CAYVQJ010000119.1, forward strand.
GAGAAACGAGGGCTGAACGAGAACGCTACGTTCGTGTTGGCGAAAACCTGTCAAGCCCTTTCGTCGCCAGAATCGGCCGTCCCCGTCGCGCCAGGCATTCCCAGGGGTGGGGTGGAACTTCTGGGACACTGCACTAGCGCGGGTCGATCGGGGTGAGTGGGCCGAGCTGAGTCTCGATCGCTTCGCCGGCTGCGAGACAGTGATCTTCGCGGAAGCGGGCGCCGATCAGCTGCACGCCCTGCGGCAGCCCGTTGGCCACGCCCACGGGGAGCGCTACGGCCGGGAGGCCGAGCAGGTTGAGCGTGACGACCAGGCGCATCGAGCGCACGAGCGAGTCGATCGAGTCGCGGCCCGCGAGGTCGCGGCCGACCGCGAAGGGCGGCTCGGTGCAGACTGGGCCGAGGACCACGGCATAGCGCTCGTGGAGCTGCGCCCACTCGCGCGCGAGGGCGTTCCGGTCCGCGAGCGCGCGCATGTAGCCGTCGAGCCCGCCGTCGGGAACCTGCGCCAGAAAGTCCTCGAGGAAGCGCAGCGCGTCGCGCCCGCCGATCGTCTTCATCACGGGCAGGAGGCCGAGCCGAAGCTCCGGGGAAATGCTCTCGAGCCAGAGCCGCATCCCGCGCTCGGTAGAGGGCGGCGCCGCCTCCTCCACGATCCAGCCGGCGTTCGCGAGTGCGTCGGCTGCGCGCGAGACGCCGGCCGCGACGTCGGGGTGCACGCCGAGCCCATCGGGATCGCGCACGACCGCGACGCGCAGGGGACCATCTGGGCGCGGACCCGCGAGCGGCGCCGGCGTCCACCACGGATCGCGCGCGTCGCCTGCGCTCATCTGCTCGAATGCGAGCCGGAGGTCGCGCACCTGGCGCGCCATGGGTCCGTCCACCGCGTAGAGCTGCGCCGTGATCGCGCTCTCCTGCGGCGCGAGCGACGCGTGACGCGGGATGCGACCCGTCGTCGGCTTGAGCGCGACGGTGCCACAGCACTGTGACGGCCAGCGCAGCGAGCCACCGTAGTCGTTGCCGAGCCCGAGCGGTGTCATGCCCACCGCGAGCGCCGCGGCCTCGCCGCCGCTTGATCCGCCCGGCGTGCGCGAGCGGTGCCAGGGATTGCGCGTCGGACCGCGCAGCTCGTTGTCAGTGTGCCAGCGCAAGCCGAGGTCGGGCAGGTTCGTGCGCCCGAGGAAGATCACGCCCGCGCGCCGAAGCTGTGCGACGAACGGCGCGTCGCGCTCCGGCTTCGCTGACTCGAGCGCGCGCAGGCCATTGGTCGTCGCCGAGCCGGGGAGGTCGATGTTCTCCTTCACCGTGATCGGCACGCCGTGGAGCGGGCCGACCGTCGCGCCAGACGCGAGCGCGCGATCCGCCTCGCGCGCGGCTGCGAGCGCCTCGTCGCGCAGCACGACGGTGACGGCGTTCACGGCTGCGTTCGTCGCCGCGATCCGCTCGAGGTGCGCGTGCACGACCTCCTCGGACGTCGTCCTCCTCGCGCGGATCGCCTGAGCCAGCTCGACGGCGCCGAGGCGCCAGAGCGGAGTGGAAGCGGCTGCCATCGGATGCTCCTCCTGCGCCGATCATACGGCGCGCTTTACAGCGAGGTGTGTTGCATGAAAGGATGAGCCGTTCCCGCGGAGAAGCGTCGTGCGGAACGCTCCTGCCATCCTTGCGGCTGCGATCCTGGGCTGGGCCGGAAGCTCGGGCGCGTTCCTTACACCGGGGAAGACCACCGGGACCGAGCTCGCGCTGCTTCCCCTCGGCGAAGACCTCTGGGACCTGACCCTCGAGTCGGACCAGAGCGCGAGCGCCGGCGCAACGATCGGCATCCGCGGCGCGCTGGAGTTTCTCCCCGATACAGCCGTTTGCGATGTCGCGACGGGCTTGATCTGCGCCGCGGTGGACGGCGCTCTGCTCGGGTACTCCGGCTTGGAGACCCACCTCTATCTGATCGTCGCCGTTCCCTTCGAGGGCGAGCCGCTCGTCAACCCTGGACCGCTCGGGAGCTGGAACGTCACGCTGGGAAGGATCCGAGGCGGAGCCGTCGGTGGCGACCCGATCTTCAGCGAGTACGGGATCGATATTGTGACCGGCGAACCCGGGACGGGCCTTCCCGAGCCGCTGGACTACTACCCTGGCCTCGCTGCGTCTCCGCCGGATCCTCCGACTCCGCTGCCGCCACCTCCGCCTCCACCTCCGCCACCGCCACCGCCACCGCCACCTCCACCGCCGCTGCCGACGCCACCACCAGGTCCACAGACATACACGACGTTTTCGCTCTATCCGATCGGTCCGGAGCTCTGGGCTCTCACGATCGAGTCGACGGACAACCTCGATGAGGGTGGGGTCATCGCGATCGCGAATGCGACCGCGTTCGAGCCAAACCCAGCGGTCTGCGATCCCGGCGGCAACAACCTGCTCTGTGGAGCTGTCGATGGAGACGATCTCGGAGAGCCGACGACTGCCCGGAACCTCTACCTAATTCTCGCCGTCGTCACGTCGGGCGCCTTGAACACCGGGGCCGGAAACCCGCTCACCCTCGGCACGGTCGTCGGCGCGAGCCCGTCATTCACGACTTCCCCGTTGTCCATCCTTGCGGGCGCTGGAAGCGACGGATTCCAAGGCGCGGCGTACTACAGCTACCCGCTCCTGCCCGAAGCGGATGCGTGGTCATTGCTCGCGCTCGGCCTCGGCGCGCTCGCGGTCGCGCGATCATTGGGCGCGCGCCGGAACACTCGCGACAACTTAGATCCGGAGGACCCGACGTGAAGGCGATCGTGTATCACGGCCCGCGCGACTTTCGCGTGGAGAGCGTACCTGATCCGAAGCTCGTGGACGCGCAGGACGCGCTGGTGCGGATCACGCGCACCGCGATCTGCGGCTCGGATCTGCATCTGTGGCACGGGATGCAGTCGCCCTTCCAGGGCTTCGTCACCGGGCACGAGTTCGTCGGTGTGATCGAGGACGTGGGCGCGGGCGTGCGGCGCTTCCGGCGCGGCGATCGCGTCGCGGTGTCGTGCACCGCGGGCTGCGGAGAGTGCGGCCTGTGCCGCAAGCGCGAGTACTCGGGCTGTCAGGTGCTCGGCGCGCTCGGTCCGGCGACGAACGTGTTCGGGTTCGGTCACCCGTCGCTCTCCGGCGGACAGGCCGAGGCCGCGCGCGTGCCGTTCGCCGACACCAATCTGTTCAAGCTGCCCGCGTCGGTGGACGACGAGCACGCGCTGTTCCTGACCGACATCCTGCCCACCGGCTACATGGGCGCGGAGATGGCGGAGGTCGCTCCCGGCGACGTGGTCGTGGTGTTCGGCTGCGGGCCGGTCGGCACCTTCGCGCAGCGCTGCGCGCAGATCCGTGGCGCGGCGGCCGTGGTCGCCGTCGATCTCGACGAGGGCCGCCTGGCGCGCGCGCAGAACCGCGGCTGCATCCCGCTGAATCCGAAGCGCGAGAACCTGCAGGAGCTGGTGAAGGAGCTCACCGACGGCCGCGGCGCCGACGCGGCGATCGAGGCGGTCGGGCGCGTCGAGCTGGTGCGCGCCGCGATCGACGTTGTGCGGGCGGGCGGGCGCATCGCGGTGATCGGCGTCATCAGCGACGCGGAGGACGTCCCCATCCCGTTCATCCGCGGCCTGATGGCGCGCAACCTGACGTTGCGCTCCGGCCTGGTGAATCCGCAGAACCAGGTCCCGAAGCTGCTGCCGCTGATCGAGCAGGGCCGCCTCGACCCGACCGAGATCATCACGCACCGCCTGCCGCTCGCCGACGGCGTGCGCGGCTACCAGATCTTCGACGCCCACGCCGAGGACGTGCTGAAGGTGGTGCTGCAGCCATGAGTCGCGGAGCTCTCGTCGCGACGCTTCTCACCGCGCTGGGCGTGGCGGCCCCGGCCGGCGCCTACTTCACGCCCGGAAAGACCACGGGAACCGAGTTCGCCCTGGTTCCTCTCGGCGAGGACCTCTGGGATCTCATCGTCGAGTCGGACCAGAGCGGCGCCGCCGGCGGGGAGATCGGGATCTACCGGGGTGTCGAGTTCAATCCGAACCCAGCGATCTGTGACCCTGGGACGAACATCCTGATTTGCGGGCGCGTCGCCGGCGGCGACATCGACCCACAGCTGAGCGCGATCCTCTACCTGGTCATTGCGGTCGTGGATGAGTCACCGGTTACGCCCGGGCCCAGCGGACGCTGGTCCGTGACGCTCGGCCAGATTCGCGACGACGGCGCCCCGGAGGGTCCGGCTTTCACGACTTCGGGAATCGGAATCCTGACCGGGTATGGCGATGACACCGACTTCCCCGCCCCCGTCGACTTCTTCCCGTCCTTCGTCACGGTGGACTTCACGCCACCACCGCCGCCGCC
>CAYVQJ010000120.1:0-73243 GCA_964454165.1 uncultured Myxococcales bacterium
GCCTCAGCCAGAACGCGTCCCGTCCCGTCAGTCCGGTGCCCGCCTCTCTCGGTCGCCTCGCCATCGGTGCCCTCCACTGATCTCGGGCACCCTGCACCAGCTCGGAGTCCGCGGCCAGACGTGGTTCACGAAGCGCTTACCGTTCGTGGTGTCGATCCGCTGCAGCGCGCGGATGAAGTGCGCGAGATCGACGGCCGCTTCGCGCAAGTCGCGCAGATGCTCGGCCGTCGCGTCAGCGCCCTCGATCCATGGCGAGACGAGCCACGGGTACGGATACCCTTCGCCCGGCTGGCCCTTCGCCAGCGGCGTAGGGATCGCCAGCGGCAGTTGCGGCGCGAGCTTCGGGAACCACGTCCACTCCTTCTCCGCCTGCCCCACCGCCCAGTGGATGCGCGGGAGCCGCACCGACATGTCGCCGCCGAGGCGGTAAATCGCGTGGTCGGTCCCGGACGACCTGACGCGCTCGAGCGGTAGCTCCGCCCAGCGGGGAAACTGCGTCGACAGCAGCCGTCGCACGAGATCCGCTTGGATCTCGACTTCGTCGGCGTGCATCCTGCTCAGATTCGCCCCACGGCCTATGCGGGTTGCGCCTGGAGGGCGTGCAGCGCTGCTGCGCGCAGCCGCGCGGTCGTCGGAGCGCGGCCGGTCCAGAGGCGCAGCTGCTCGATCGCCTGGTGCACGAGCAGGTCGAGGCCGTCCTGGGTGCGGCAGCCGGCGGCGCGGGCTTCGCGCAGGAGGCGTGTCTCGAGCGGGCGGTAGACGCTGTCGAAGACCAGCGCGCCGGCTCGGAGCAGGTTCGCGGGCCGGGGCGTCTCCGACACATTTGGGTGCATGCCGACAGAGGTGGCGTTGACGAGCAGGTCCCAGGGCTCGTCGAGGGCCGCGATGCGGCCGCCGAGGGCGGCGACGAGCTGCTCGGCGCGGGCGCGGGTGCGGTTGGAGATGGCGACGTCGAGGCCCAAGCGGAGGAGGGCGTAGACGACGGCGCGCGCCGCGCCGCCGGCGCCGAGGACGAGGGCGCGGCGGCCGGACCAGGAGCCGTAAGGCTCGAGGGTGCGCGTGACGCCGATCCAGTCGGTGTTGTCGGCGACGAGGGCGCCGTCCACGCGCGTGAGGGTGTTCGCCGCGCCAATGGCGCGCGCGGCGTCGCTCGCGCGGTCGGCCGTGCGAAGCGCAGCCTCCTTGTGCGGCAGCGAGACGGAGAGCTGTCGGAAGCCCGACGCGCGCGCTCGCTCGACGAGTGCCGCGAACTCGGCGGGCTTCACGTCGAAGACGTGGTACACGGCGTCGAGGCCGAGCTCGCGGTACGCCTCGGCGTGGATCACCGGCGAGAGCGTGTGTCCCGCGGGATGAAGGACGATGCCGCAGATCTCGGTCACGGGTCGAGCGAGCGTAGCGCGCGCGTGGCGGCGTCCACGTTCCAGGGGCCGAAGTCAGGGCCGTGCAACGACGAGCAGGGCTCGTAGCCGCCGCGCTCCCAGGCCGCGGGCGTGACCACGTAGCCGAGCCAGTCGCCGGTGTGCGCGATCACGAAGGGCACGGACCCCGCAGGCGCTGCAGCGCGGATCGCGTCGCCGATCTCGCTCGAGGGCTCGCCGGGAACTCCGACGAAACGCGCGTCGCCGAGCGCCAGCGCGTGGAACACGACGCGATCGGAGACGAAGCGGTCCAGGCTGCCGTACACCACCGGCGCGAACCACCAGAGCGCGCAGAAGCGCCGGGGCGCGGGCGCCGGGGGCTCCACTTCGAACGCGCGCCAGGCGAGCGTCGTCTGCTGCGACTCGGGGAGCGCGGCTTCCACGGCGAGCGCAGCCGCGCCGAGCCGCTCGCCGATCTCCACGACCTGCGCGCGCTGTCGCTCGAGCGAGTCGGACCAGAGCTCGCCATTCGCCGGCGCGGGCTCCTGGTCGCCGAGCGGGCCCGGCAGGAACAGCGCGCGCCGGCCCGCGTGCTCGATCGAATTGCGCGCGGGTCCCACGTAGTCCGCGGAGTACGCGCGGCTCGCCGGCGAGAGCACCGTCGGGTGCGCGCCGTAGGCGAACAGCAGGATCGGCGGGGCGGGGGAGCGTTCGAGACGCAGCACCGGGAGCGCGCGCTCGCGCGGTCCCGCTGGTACGCGCCGATTGCGCGCGAGATCGAGCGACCCGAGAGCGGCGCTCGCGCGTGCGGGCGAGACGTCTGCGCGCGCCGCCGCCAGCGCCACGGCGCCTGCCTCCGCGATGCCGTCGAGCGCCGCCGGGTCGAACGTGCCGGACGTCACGCGCCCCGCGAGGAAGCCCTCCAGGTAGCCGCCCGGCCCGGAGTGCGAGTGCGTCGCGACCACGATCAACGCGTCGACGTCGCGCGCAGCCTCGAAGCGCTCGATCCGCTCGCGCAGCACGGGTCGCGCGATTACCAGATCCAGCACCACGATCGCCACGCGCAGCTCGCCCTGCTCGAGCACGAGAGCGCGCGCTTGCGGCGGATCGAGCACGCCCGTCGCGGTGCGATCGAACACGCCGCCGTAGCCGCCGAGTGGCCCGCCCTCGGGCGTGGGCAGCGGCGCCACGCCGAAGCCCGCGCGCAGGGGAGCGGCGAGCGCGGGCGACGCCGCCGCGAGCAGCGCCGCGCACGCGAGCCCGCGCAACGGGCTCGTCCTACGCGCCTTGAGCCACACGCGCCTTGACCGCCCGCAGATCGTCCCACACGGCCTGGCGCGTCTCGCGCGTGTAGTTGCGCAGCAGGTAGGCGGGATGAAAGGTCGGCATCACCGGGATGCCGCTCCACTCCTGCCAGATGCCGCGCGTCTTGGTGATCGCGATCGGGCGCCCGAGGAGCGTCGAGCTCGCGGGCTTGCCGAGCGACACGATCGCGCGCGGCGCGATGCCCAGAAGCTGGCGCTCCAGGAACGGCCGGCAGCTCGCGATCTCGTCGAGCTCGGGCTCGCGGTTCTCGGGCGGGCGACACTTCACGATGTTGCAGATGTAGACGTCCTCGCGGCGCCAGCCCACGGCCGCGATCATGCGCGTGAGCAGCTCGCCGGCGCGGCCGACGAACGGGCGGCCGCTGCGGTCCTCGTCGGCGCCCGGCCCTTCGCCCACGAACACCACCGGCGCATCCGGGCTGCCCTCGCCGAATACGATGTGGCGGCGCTTCTCGTGAAGCCTGCAGCGCGTGCAGTCGCCGAGGTCCGCGCGGATCTGGACCAGCAGCTCGGCGCGCGGACCTTCGGTCGGCACGGGACCGAGCGGCGGCACGAGTGTGTCGGCGCCGGTCGCAGGAGCGGATGCGCGCGGTCGGGCCGCGGTCGTTGGCTGCACAGGCTTCTCCGGCGCCTTGCGCAGCGGCACCGGACCGAGGAAGTCGATTCCTTCCTCCGCGAGATCCTGGAGCAACGCGCGCGCCGCCGCGATCGCCTCCGCGCGCGCATCACCGCTCACGGCGTGGCCTTCGCAGCCTCGCGCATGCCGTGGCGGATCTTCGCGAGCTTGGCCTCGAGGTTCCACTCCAGATCCGGGTCCCACTTGCCGTCGTGACACGAGCCGCAGATCTGCAGGATCACGCAGCTGTCGCACTTGTCGGTGAGCGCCAGAATCGTGCCCTGGCGCCGCGCGCCCTCGGTCACGTGGTTGCCGCCCGGACCGTGGCAGCTCTCGCAGCCGACGCCGGCCATGGCAGCGCCGCCGTCGGGATAGCCGCCCTCCTCGCCGAATCCCGTCGAGTGACAGCGCACGCAGTCGGTGTTCTTCTCCACGTGCTGCTTTCGCAGCGTCTCGAAAGCCGTCGCGTGCGGGGATTCGGACCAGATCTTGTGCTGCGGCTCGTGGCAGCTCTTGCACGTCGCCGAGCCGACGAACTTGCCCTTCTGGAACAGCGTGCGCTCGCGCTTGTCGCGCTTCTCCAGCAGCTTCGCGCGCTCCTCCGGCGACAGGTTCGCGAACTGCGCGTTGGCCGCGTGCGAGACGAGCGGCAGCCGCTCGGCGAACACGAAGTTGAGCGAGTGCTTCTCGGTGTGACAGCCCAGGCAGAGCTTCTCGAAGCCGCCCGCCGCGAAGTCGGGGCTCTGGTGCGGACCGCCGCGCCCGTGGCAGCTCTCGCACTGCACGCCCTCGAGGTGGTTCAGCGGCACCGGCGAGTCGAGCTTGAAGCCGCCCTTCTCGCCCCAACCGACCGTGTGGCAGGGCAGGCACTCGGGATCGCGATCCACGCCGTGCTCGACCAGCGTGTCGAACGCGAACGCATGCTGCGTGAGCGACCAGGTGGCGTGCGGCTGGTCGTGGCAGATGCGGCAGGCGTCGGCGCCGGCGAAGCCGTCCTTGGGCAGGAGCAGGGGATTGGGCACGCCGAGCGCCTTGCGCAGCTCCATCGTGACCAGCGCCTCGATGCGCGGCTCCGCTCCCTGATGGCGCCCGAGGATGCGCCCCTCGCGGTCGATCACGATCGTGTCGGGAACGCCCAGGTAGTGCGCGTACGCCTTCTGCGCGGCGTCGCCCGGGTCGGTGTAGAAGGCGAGGGAGAGCCCGTGCTCGCGCGCCATCTCGTCGATCTGCGCGCGGCGGTCACTGACGCTGACCGGGATCAGCATCAGGTCGGAGTGCGCGAGCTTCGCCTGCAGGCCCTGCAGGAACTTCAGCATCGAGTGGCAGTGCGGGCAGGTCGGCAGGAAGAACACCAGCACGCCGACCTTGCCGCGCACGTCGGCGAGCGAGACCGCCTTGCCGTCGGCGCCGCTCGCGCGGAACTCCGGCGCGTTCGGCCGCCTGCCGAGATCCGGGGAGAGCGACGCGGCGCCGCTCTCCAGGTGGAGCAGGTCTCGCACGTAGGCTTCCCACGTCGCGACCGGGTCCTTCGAGCTGCTGAGGTCGGCGAAGCCGCCCGCGAAGTTCCCTTCGGAGTCGACGACGAGGAGTGCAGAGGTTCCTGGCGGCAGATTCAGCCCCGCAAGCTTCCGGCTGATCACCAGGTCGCGGTCGCGCAGCACCGTGAAGTCGAAGCCGTGCGACTCCACGAAGAGCTTGCCGCGCTCGGGGTCGTAGTCGCGGTTCACGCCGAGCAGGACCACGTTCGCCGCGGTCGCCTCCTTGGCGATGTTCTTGACGATCGTCGCGACGGGCTCGGCGTTGGAATCGGACGCGCTGAACAGGTAGACGACGCCGCGGCGACCGCGCAGCAGATCGGTGCCGGCGATGCCGTCGCCCACCAGCTTCGGGCCCTCGAACCGCGGGAGCGGTGTCACGCGCCGCTCGTGCTCGTGCTCGGCTGCGCCCATGGCGTGCGGCCCGAGCGCGTATGCACCCAGCGCGGCGCCGGACGCGACCACGAGCGCCGCTAGCCAGAGCCACGCGCGCCGGCGCGAGCGAGAACGATCCGGAGCAGCGCCGTGCGTCGCAGGCATCGCGTGCGGGCATGGTAGGAAGGGGGGTAGGGAGCGTCAAACTGCGCGTACACTGCGCATGCACGTGGACGAGACGAGTCCAGAACTCTACGGCGCGATCGTCGTCGAGCACTACCGGCGCCCGCGCAACCGCGAGCCACTGGCCGCGCCCGATGCGAGCGCCACGGCCGACAATCCCGTGTGCGGCGACCGCGTGCAGGTCGAGATCCGCCGCGAGGCGGGCGCGATCGCCGAGATCTCCGCGCGCGCGCTCGGCTGCAGCGTCACCGTCGCGTCGGCCAGCGTGATGACCGAGCTGGTGCGCGCGCGCACGCCGGCGCAGGTCGGCGCTACGCGCCGCGAGCTCGAAGCCACCCTGCGCGGCGATCTCATCGCCGAGACCACGGACGCGCGCCTGCGCGCCTTCGCCGGCCTCGCCCCGCACCCGTCGCGCCACCGCTGCGCCACGCTCGCCTGGGAGGCGCTGGAACAGGCGCTGGGCTAGAGCGCCACGAAGCGCTCGGCGAGCGCGATCACGCTCGAGAGATCACGGAGCGCAGACTCGGCCTGCTCGCGCGTGAAGAAGTCGTGCGGAATTCCGCCCGGGAGGCCGTTCGGGTAACGCGTGGGGATGTAGAGCTGATCGAGGCGGCGACACGCATCGGCGAGCGAGCCGAAGGAGGACTCGAGCTCCGCGGCTTCGCCGGCGAGCGCCAGGGTCGAGTGCCCGAGCACCGGCCCCTGTCCGCGCGCATACAGGAAGGCCTTGAGCGCCTTCTCGGCGCTCTGTTGCGACAGGAAGCACGCGACTTCCGGAAAGCCCTCGGCGGCGTTCAGGCGCGCGGCGTCACGATCGTGGCGCGCCTGTCTGAGCCAGCGCCGGGCTTCTGCCAGGTTGCGGTCGTCGCTCATACAGCACGCGGCCCTCTCGTTGGACGAGGAGCGCGAACGAGCTCTCCTCGGCGACCATACGCTCCCATTCCACCGGGGTGTACACGAGCGCCTCGACGGGCAGCCGCTGCGAGGCGCGCCAGCAAGCCGCGAGCGCTCGCCCGATTCGCTCTGCGAACGGCAGCTCGGACTCCGCGATCACGACCAGATCGAGGTCGCTCGCGCGATTCTGATCCCCACGGGCGAACGAGCCGAACAGCACGATGCGCTCCGGCGCGAGCTCCGTCACCAGCGCGCGCGTGATCCGTTCGAGGTAGAGCTCGAGCTGCTGCCCCTCGAGCCGTACACGCCTCGCCGCCACGGCCCGCAACCTACCGGCGGCCCGCCGAGGCAGCAAACGATCGGTGGAGCGGTGGAGAAGAAGAGGCCGGTCCCCGCAGCGCGGAGGCCGGCCCCGTCTGGTCCGATCGGAAGCGGTGCTCTAGCTCACCTTCTCCAGGATGTGCACCGCGCACGCCGAGCCGAGGCCGATCACGTGCGTCATGCCAAAGCGTGCGCCCTGGACCTGGCGCTTGCCGGCCTCGCCGCGCAGGTGCGTCGAGACCTCGTAGATGTTCGCGACGCCCGTCGCGCCGAGCGGATGGCCCTTCGACAGCAGCCCGCCCGACACGTTGACCGGCACGCGGCCGCCGAGCGCCGACTGGCCCTCGTCGATCATCTTGCCGGCCTCGCCGTCCTTGCACAGGCCGAGGTTCTCGTAGTGCAGGATCTCCGCCGTCGCGAAGCAGTCGTGCAGCTCGACCAGGTTGATGTCCTGCGGGCTGACCCCGGACATCTCGTAGGCCAACTTCGCCGCGTCGCGCGTGCAGGTGTTCACGTCGGGCATCACCAGGTCGCGCTCGGTGTAGCGGTCGCTGGTCAGCGCCGATGCCCGGACGCGCACCGCGCGCCGCATGCCGAGCTGCTTCGCCTTCGACTCCGACGCGATGATCGCCGCGGCCGCGCCGTCCACGTTCACCGAGCACATGAGCTTCGTGTTCGGGTACGCGATCATCTCGGCGCCCATCACCTGCTCGAGCGGCGTCTCGATCTGGTACATCGAGAGCGGGTTCATCGTCGAGTGGTGGTGGTTCTTCACGGCGACCTTCGCGAACTGCGCGAACGTGGTGCCGTACTTGCGGGTGTGCTCCATGCCCGCCTCGGCGAACACGGCCGGCATGGTGCCGGAGCCGAGCAGACCTTCGGTCGGGATGCCGCCGCGGCCGCCGCCCGCGCCACCGAGCAGCCCGGCCTTGCCCATCTGCTCCACGCCGACGATGAGCACCAGGTCGTAGACGCCGGCCTTCACCGCCATCCAGCCCTCGCGGAACGCCGTGGCGCCGGTCGCGCAGGCGTTCGCGGTGTTCACCACCGGAATCCCCGTCATGCCGATCTGCTGCAGGATGCGCTGGCCGACCATGCCGTTGGCCTGCATCAGGTTCCCGCAATACAGGGCCTGCATGTCCTTGATGCCCAGGCCCGCGTCGTCGAGCGCCTTCAGCGCCGCCTCGGCGCCGAGATCCGGGATCGATCGATCGGGGTACCGGCCGAACTTGATCATGCCGGCTCCCAGGATGTACGCGTCGCTCATCGCTTCTCCTTTCCGGCGCCTACGCGCGCGGCTGGAAGTAATAGGTGAGGTATTCGTTGCCGTCGGAATCCTTGCGCGGGGCGACCTGATAGATCACCTCGACGGGCATTCCGAGCTTCACCTTCTCCGGGGTCGGATCGATGTTGACCAGGTTCCCCTTCACGACGCCGCCGCCGTCGAGATCGACGACCGCCGACACGTACGGGGTAGGGATCCCCGGGAAGGACCGGTGCACGATCGAGAACACGTGCAGCGTGCCTTTGTTGGAGAGCTTCAGTGGTTGGAAGCTCTGCCGCGCGCCGCAGCTCGGACACGCCGCGCGCGAGCCCAGGATCACCGCGTTGCAGCTCTTGCACTTCTGCCCTTCCAGATACGGATCGCCGCTCTCGGGGATCCGCAGGAAGGGAACGACCGGGAGCGGCTTCTTTGCCGCCGCCGCTTGCTCCGCCATCGGGACGCACTCCTCGTAAGGGTTCGCGACGCGAGCCGACCCCAGGGGGGACGAGCCTGATTCCCGCGTCAATCGCGCAGGATCATAGCCCGACGAGGCGCGGCCCGGGCAAGTTTGATCGGGTCGGTCAGGAAGCCGACTTGCCGGTCCTGGCGAGGAGCTCGGCGAGGCGCGCCTTGAAGCGCTCGTTGCCGGACTCGAAGGTGAGGGCCATGCGCAGCTGCGCGATGGCCTTCTGCATCTCGCCCCGGCGCGCGGCTTCCTCGGCGGCGCCGTAGAAGCGCCTGCCGTTCGGCGTGCGGCCGAGGGACTCGGCGCTCTCCTTCTTGACACAGCCCTCGGCCTCGGGCGAGTAGCGCAGCGCGCCGGCCGCCAGGCTGCGGTCGTACGCGGTCCGCCGCGCCGGATCGCGCAGCACCATGTAGGCCTCGGTCACGCGCTTGGCGACGCGCTCGACCGCGGCGCGCACTTCCGGCTCGGCGTCGAGGAAGGCGTCGGGATGGAAGCAGCGCCGCGCGCGGTGGTACGCCTCGCGGACCCCGGCCGCGACCGCGTTGCGCTCGACACTGAGCAGGCAGTAGTAGTCGAGCGCGTCGAGCCCGCCGGCGAAGGCGCGGATCTCGTCGGCGGTCATCCCCACGGCTACTCGTCTTTCGAGCGCAGGTCGCTGGTGACGTTGCCGAACAGCTCGTCGTCGTCAGTCAGCTCCGTGTTGCCCGCGCCGGCGATCGGGCCCTCGCGGAGCGGCTCCAGCACCAGATCGTCGTCGGCGCTCTCGGTGATCGCGATCGGCGCGCGCCCGCGCTGCGCCGGCGCCGCGGTACGCACATCACTCGTGCGGCCGCGCGCCACGATCTTGCCGAGCTCCTCCTCCGAGAGGCCGCTCGTCATCTTCACAGTGGTCGAGCGCTCGACGCCGCTCTCCGGGTCGCGCGCCGACACCTTCACGATGCCCTCGGTCGAGATCGCGAACGCCACCTCGATCTTCACCTGCCCGCGCGGTCCGGGCCGGAAGCCCGAGAACTCGAACTCGCCGAGCAGCGCGTTCTTCTCCGCGGCCCGCTGCTCGCCCTGGTAGATCCGCACCGCGACGCTCTCCTGGAAGTCCTTCGCGGTGGTGAACACGCGCGTGGTGTCCACCGGCACGGGCGTGTTGCGGTCGACGATCACGTCGGTCATGCCGCCGGTGATCCCGAGCCGCAGCGAGAGCGGAGTGACGTCGAGCAGGAACGTGTCGCCCTTGGCCGCGACCAGCGAGTGCGCGTGGATTGCCGCTCCGAGCGCCACGACCTCGTCGGGGTTGATCGTGAGGTCCGGCTCGCGCTGGAAGTAGGTCCGCACCACGTCCCGGATCAGCGACAGCCGCGTCGGGCCGCCGACCAGGATCACGCCGTCGAGGTCGCGCACGGTCATGCGCGCCTGCTGCATCGCCTCGTCGCACACCTTGAGCGTGCGCATCACCAGGTCGTTGATCAGCTTGCTGAAGTCCGGCAGGCGCAGGTCGTACTCGAGCCCGACCGGGTTGCCGTCCACCATCGCCAGGCTCGGCAGGCTGATGTGCGCCGTCTCCGCCTCGGCCAGCTCGATCTTGGCCTTCTCCGCCGCCGCCTTCAGCCGCTCGAAGGCGAAGGGATCGCTGCGCGCGTTGACCTTGTGCTGCGACTGGAAGCGCTCGGCGAGCAGGTCGATGATGCGGTCGTCGAAGTCGTCCCCGCCCAGGAAGGTGTCGCCGCAGGTCGCGAGCACCTCGAACACGTCTTCCCCGATCTCGAGGATCGACACGTCGAAGGTGCCGCCGCCCAGGTCGTAGATCGCGACGCGCTGGCGCGTGCCCTTGCCATAGCCGTAGGCCAGCGCGGCCGCCGTCGGCTCGTTGACCAGGCGCAGCACCTCGAGGCCGGCGACCTTGCCCGCGTCCTTCGTGGCCTGGCGCTGGTTGTCGTTGAAGTACGCCGGCACGGTGATCACGGCCTTCTTCACGGGATGGCCGAGCGCGTGCTCCGCGACCTGCTTCATCTCCTTCAAGATGAAGGCCGAGATCTCCGGCAGGCTGAACACCTCGTTGCGCACCTTGATGCGCACGCTGTGACCCGGGCCCTCGACGATCTCGTAGCGCGTGATGGCGCGCGCCTTGCGCACCTCCTCGCTGAAGAAGTAACGGCCGATCAGGCGCTTGGACGACGACACCGTGTGCACCGGGTCGAGGATCACGCGCGCCTTGGCCTGGTTGCCGACCGTGATGCTGCCGTCCTCGCCGAACGCGACCACGGAGGCGGTCGTGCGTTCGCCGAAGGCGTTGGCGAGCACCCTGGGGCGCCCCCCTTGCAGCAATGCAACGCACGAGTTGCTGGTCCCCAGATCGATCCCGATCGCGACTTCCGTGCTCATTCCCGTCCCGAAGGGGCACTACTCCCCGCTCTTTCATCGGCTGCGCTGCTCCCGGGAGTGAGCGCGGCTGTCGGGCGCCGGAGCGCCGTGTATCATTCGGCCGCTCGGCCCGGGGAGGTGGCGCAGCCCATGTCCGGTCATTCGAAATGGGCGACGATCAAACGCAAGAAGGGCGCTGTCGACGCCAAGCGCGGCAAGCTCTTCACCCAGCTGATCCGTGAGCTCACGTCCGCGGCGCGGCTGGGAGGCGGCGACCCCGACGGCAACCCGCGGCTGCGGCTCGCGATGGACAAGGCGCGTGCCAGCAACATGCCCAGGGACAACATCGAGCGCGCGGTCAAGAAGGGCGCTGGCGAGCTCGACGGGGTGATCGTCGAGGAGATCACCTACGAGGGCTATGGCCCCGGCGGCGTCGCAGTGCTCGTCGAGACGCTCACCGATAACCGCAACCGCACCGTCGGCGAGCTGCGCCACGCCTTCAGCAAGCACGGCGGCAATCTGGCCGCGAACGGCGCGGTTGCCTTCCTGTTCCAGAAGCGTGGCAGCCTGTCCTTCGACCAGGACGGGATCGACGGCGATGCGTTGATGGAGGCAGCGATGGAGGCCGACGCGCTCGACGTGCGCGAGGGCGCCGGCTCGATCGAGGTCGAGACCGCGCCGGAGCGCTTCGAGGCGGTCCGCAAGGCGCTCGAGTCGAAGGGCTTTCGGCCCGCGAGCGCGGAGCTCGCCTTCGCGCCCACCACGCAGGTCACGCTCACCGGCAATCAGGCGCAGTCGATGCTGAAGCTCTATGAGGTGCTGGACGAGCACGAGGACGTGAAGCAGGTCTACGCGAACTTCGACATCTCCGAGCAGGAGATGGAGCAGCTGGCCGAGGCGTCGTAGGCGCCGGCGTTCGCGCGCCGGAAGGGGGGGGCGTGCGCATTCTCGGGATCGATCCCGGCTCGCGCGCGACGGGATGGGCCGTCGTCGAGCTGTGCGGATCGCGTTTGCGCCGCGTCGCGAGCGACGTGCTGCGGCCGGTGCCGGAGCCCCTCCCGGAACGGCTCGCCGCGATCTTCGACGGCCTGGTGGACGCGATCGCGCGCACCGCGCCCGACGCCGCCGCGGTCGAGTCGATCTTCAGCGCGCGTGGCGCGCGTTCCGCGCTGCTGCTCGGGCACGCGCGCGGCGTGGCGCTGCTGGCCTGTGCACGTGCGGGCCTGGCGACCGCGGAGTACGCGCCGTCGCAGGTGAAGGCCGCGGTCGTCGGCTACGGCGCCGCCCCGAAGGATCAGGTCGCGCGCATGGTGCAGCGGCTGCTCGGGCTAGGCGCCCTGCCGCGGAGCGACGAGGCCGACGCGCTGGCGGTCGCGATCTGTCACGGCCACAGCGCGCGCAGCCTGGCCGCGACGCAACGCGCCGTCGCGCGCGAGCCGCTTCGCGCGAGAGTGGCGCCGTGATCGCGCGCCTCGAGGGCAAGCTCGCCGAGAAAACGCCGGATCGCGTGATCATCGACGTGGGCGGCGTGGGCTATGAGGTCCGCGTGCCGCTCTCGACGTTCCTGGAGCTACCCGACGAGGGCAAGCTGGTGCGGCTGCGCGTGCACACGCACGTGCGCGAAGACGTGCTCCACCTGTACGGCTTCCTGTCCGAGGCCGAGCGCGTCGCGTTCACGACACTGCTCGGGATCAACGGCGTCGGCCCGCGTCTCGCGCTCACGATCCTGTCGGGGCTCCCTGTCGCTCGACTCGCACAGGCGGTGCGCCGCGGCGATGTCGCGAGCCTGCGCGGCATTCCGGGCGTCGGCCCGAAGACCGCCGAGCGGATCCTCGTCGAGCTGCGAGATCGTGTGGAGCGCCTCGAAGCCGTCGCCCCGGCCGCCCCGAGCGACGAGGCGGACGAGGCCTGCGTCTCGGCGCTCGTGAACCTGGGCTACCCGCGCGCGCAGGCCGAGAAGGCCACGCGCACGGCACTCGAGAAGCTCGGCGCCGCGCCGTCGCTCGAGAACCTGATCCGGGAGGCATTGCGTGGCACCTCGGTCTGAGCCACTGCGCGGCGAGCGCACCGAAGAGGATCTCGGCGTCGAGGAGAGCCTGCGCCCGCAATCGCTCGACGAGTTCGTGGGGCAGCGCGCCGTCGTCGCCAACCTGCGAGTCTTCGTACAGGCGGCGCGGGAGCGCGGCGAGCCGCTGGATCACGCGCTGTTCTCGGGCCCGCCGGGGCTCGGTAAGACCGCGCTGGCGCACGTGATCGCGCGCGAGATGGGCCGGCCGCTGCGCGCGACCTCGGGCCCGGTGATCGAGCGCGCGGGAGACCTCGCCGCGATCCTGACCAGCCTCGAGGCGAGCGAGGTGCTGTTCATCGACGAGATCCACCGCCTGAACCCCGCGGTCGAGGAGATCCTGTACCCGGCGATGGAGGACTTCCAGCTCGACCTCGTGATCGGGCAAGGTCCGGCGGCGCGCAGCGTGAAGATCGACCTGCCGCGCTTCACGCTGGTCGGCGCGACCACGCGCGCCGGGCTGCTCTCCGCGCCGCTGCGCGATCGCTTCGGGATCCTGGCGCGGCTCGAGTACTACCCGCCCGAGGACCTCGAGCAGATCCTGGTGCGGAGCGCGCGCATTCTCGGCGTGCGCGCCGATGCCGAGGGCATCTCCGAGATCGCGCGCCGTTCGCGCGGCACGCCGCGCATCGCCAACCGACTGCTGCGGCGCGTGCGCGACTTCGCCGACGTGGACGGAGACGGCTCGCTCGACGCCGCGATCGCGCGCCACGCGCTCGGGCGACTGGGCGTCGACGCCGCGGGCTTCGATCCGATGGATCGCGAGCTCTTGCGCACGATCATCGAGAAGTACGGCGGTGGACCGGTAGGCGTCGAGACGCTCGCCGCCGCCACCGGCGAGGATCGCGGCACGATCGAGGAGCTGTACGAGCCCTTCCTGCTGCAGGCGGGCTTCCTCGACCGCACGCCGCGCGGACGCGTGGCGACGGCGCGCGCCTACGAGCACCTCGGCCTGCGTCCCGACGCGCGGCGCCGGCGGGCGGGGCAGCCGGAGCTGTTCTGAGCGAGCTGGTTCCGGCACAGATCGCCCTCTTGCTCGTGGGTGGCCTGGTGGCCGGCATGATCAACACGCTCGCCGGCGGCGGGTCGTTCCTGACGGTGCCGCTGCTGGTGCTGGTGGGTCTGCCCGCGGGCATCGCCAACGCGACCAGCCGCGTCGGTGTGCTGTTCCAGAGCGCCTTCGCCGTCGCCGGCTTCCGGCAGGAGGGCTTCTTCGAGCCGCGGCTGTCGCTGCGCATCCTGCCGATCACGCTGGCCGGGTCGTGGCTCGGCGCGTGGATCGCCTCATGGCTCTCCGACGAGCTGTTCGGCCGCGCCTTCGGCGTCGTGATGCTGCTCGCCTTGCCGGTGATCCTCGCCAACCCGAAGCCGCGGCCGGCGGGACCGCGGCATCCGCTCGCGCTTCCCGCCGAGCAGCTCGTGTACTTCGCGATCGGCGTCTACGGCGGCGCGATCCAGGCCGGGATCGGGATCCCGCTGCTGCTGGCGCTGGTGGGCTTCTCCGGCCTCGAGCTGGTGCGCGCGATCAGCGCGCGCGTGCTGCTCACGGCGGCGCTGACGGGGGTCGCGCTGGCGCAGTTCGTCTGGGCCGGGAAGGTCTGGTGGACGCACGCGCTGGTGCTCGCCATCGGCCAGTCCGCCGGCGGCTATACGGCGGCGCGCGTCGGCGCGCGCGTCGGTCCGCGACTCGTGCGTCCTGTCCTGGTCGTCTGTGTCGTCGCGCTCTCGCTGCGCATGCTGCTCGGCGGGTAGCGACTAGAGTTCTCGTCTTGGCCGCGATGGCTAGCGCCAAGCGGTCTCCGCTCGGGCGCGGCGCCCTCGCTGCGCGCGCTTCGCGCTTGCCAGCCATCGCCGCCAAGGCGTGCGCTTGGCCCAAGAGTAAGGGGCAAGTTGTCGATGAGGCGGACGTGCGCGCTCTTCTTCGCTGCGCGGCCGTGCTGCTCGCGCTTCCGTGCCTCGCCTTCGGGGTGGTCTGCGCATTGCTGGCGCTGGGCGGCGCGCAGGGCGCCGAGGTGGTGCGCGGACTGCTCGCGCGCTTCCAGGGCGACCCCGGGGTCGCGGGCGCACTCGGCCTCATGCTCGAGCTCGCGCAGAGGTTGGCCTCGGGCCGAGGCGCCGCGGCCCCCGGTGCGATCGCGCTCGGGCTGCTCGCGTACGCATTCTGGCCAGCGGGAAGGCGCAGGCAGCGTGCGCCCGAGGAGGCGAAGCCCGGACACGCGGCCAAGCCGGCCAAGGCGACCAAAGCGCGCCCATCGAACGAGGCGCCGACCCTGTCCCGCAAGGAAAGGCGCAAGGTCAGCAAGCAGGCGGCGGCGCTCGCAGTGAGGTCTGGGCCCGAGGCCGCCGGCGACTACCTGCTCGGCTTCAAGCTCCACGACCAGGCGATCGCGGAGTTCCAGCGCGCCGAGCTCTGGGAGCGCGTCGCCGAGGTGCGCCACGATCAGAACCGCTTCGAAGAGTCGGCGCAGCTCTACGAGAAGGCCGGCAAGCCCGAGTCCGCCGGCTCGATCTGGGCGCAGCTCGAGCGCTTCGATCACGCCGCGCGCTGCTACCTGGCGGCCGACAAGCGTTCGGTGGCCGGCGAGATGTTCGAGCGCGCGGGAAAGCACGAGGAGGCCGCGCGCTGCTACCGCGACATCGGCTTCCAGCGCCACGCGGCCAAGGCGTTCCTGCAGGTCGGACGCGAGCTCGAAGCCGCGCAGTGCCTGGTTCTGGCCTTCGTCGAGGACGGTGGCGATCGCGTCTCGGGCAACGACCCCAAGGGCAAGGAGCTGCGCGCGATCGCCAAGAAGGCGGCCGAGCTGTTCCTCAAGCACAACAAGCTCGAGGAGGCCGAGAACATCCTGGTGCGCTCGGGCGCGCTGGCGCAGGCGGCTCAGGTCGCGACGCGCGCCGGCGGCTTCGGCCGCGCGGCGGAGCTGTTCCAGAAGCTCGGCAAGCCCGAGCTCGCGGCGCAGGCGCTGGAGCGTGCGGGCGACAAGGTCGGGGCCGCGCGGCTGAAGGGTCAGCACCTGCGCGATCTGGGCGACGACGCCGGCGCGGCGCGCTCGCTGCGCGAGGCGGGTGACCTGCAGGAAGCGGGCGATCTGTTCCGCAAGCTCGGCGAGTTCGGCGACGCCGCGGAGTGTTACAAGAACTTCAAGGATTGGGGGGCCGCGGCGGAGATGTACCGCGTCGGTGGCCAGCACGAGCAGGCGTCCGAAGCGTTTCAGCAGGGCGGCGAGCTGTTGAAGGCGGCCGAGCAGGCGTCGCTCGCCGGCGACCTGGAGCGCCACGCCGCGCTGCTCGAGCAGGGCGGTCAGCTCTACGAGGCCGGGCAGTCGCTGGTCGAGCAGGGCAAACAGGATCATGCGATCCGGCTGCTGCAGCGCGTGGAGCCGAACGACGCGAGCTACCGCGCCGCGTGCGCCGCGCTCGGCAAGCTGTTCGGCAGCAAGGGCATGCAGAGCCTGTCGATCGCGAAGTTCGAGCTGGCGGCCGGTCCGGAGCCGGTGTCGAAGCAGAACGTCGACGCCAGCTTCGAGCTGGCGCAGGCGCTGGAGCAGCGCGGCGAGCACGAGCGCGCGGTCGAGCTCTACGAGCGCATCCTCGCCTACGACTACCACTACCGCGACGCCGCGGCGCGGCTGGCGCGCGCCAAGGAGACGCGGCGCGCTGCAGACGCCGAGGTCGCGACCGACCCCTCGCTGCCGAAGGTGGGCGGCCGCTACCAGGTGATCCGCGAGCTCGGCCGCGGCGGCATGGGCGTGGTGTATCTCGCGCGCGACACCGTGCTGGAGCGCGACGTCGCCTACAAGGTGCTGCCGGAGGGCCTGCGCGAGAGCCCCAACGCGCTGCGCAAGTTCCTGCGCGAGGCGAAGGCCGCGGCGCAGCTCAATCACCCGAACATCGTCACCGTCTACGATGCGGGCGAGTCGGAGCACGGCTTCTACCTGGCGATGGAGTTCGTGGACGGCACCACGCTCAAGGAGGTGCTGCAGCGCAAGGGCGCGATCGCGCCCGGCGGCGTGCTCTACGTGCTGCGCCAGCTCGCCGACGCGCTGGCGTACGCGCACTCCCGCAAGGTGGTGCACCGCGACGTGAAGACGGCGAACACGATGTGGACCGCCGCCAAGCAGGTGAAGATCATGGACTTCGGCCTCGCGAAGCTGATGGAAGAGGTACGCAACGCCACCACGCTGGTGTCGGGCACGCCCTTCTACATGTCCCCGGAACAGACGCTCGGGCGCGACGTCGACCACCGCACCGACATCTACTCGCTGGGTGTCACGCTGTTCGAGCTGGCCACCGGGCAGCTCCCATTCCGGAAGGGCAACGTGCCCTACCACCACGTGCACACCCCGCCCCCGGATCCGCGCGAGATCAACCCGCGCGTCCCGGAGGCCCTCTCCAGGATCATTCTGCGTTGCCTCGAGAAGGATCCCGAGCGCCGCTACGCGAGCGCCCGGGAGATCGTCGAAGAGGTCGATCGGCTCGGCGCCAAGGCTTAGAGCCGTTCAGGCCTCGATCAGCCCCGAAGACGGGGCTTCGAGCGTGATGCGTCGGTCACGCTTTCATCGCCGCGTCACCCGCGCGTCACGGTCGAGCAAGGGAACGGACGGCGAAGGTGTCGCAGGCGAGCTGTGATCGTCGTCACAAGTGTTGGAGATCACAAAGGAAATCTATAGCCACCGCCGACACCTCCGCCACGAGAAGTTGGCACGCAGGTTGCTCTGGACCTGCGCGCCGATGTGGCCCGGGGGGGACCTTTGACAATTCGAGGAACGCAGCCGCTCGCCGACATGGAGCACACGCTCGCGAGCCGCGCTCATTGCACGGGGATCGGGGTCCATACCGGGAAGCCGGTGCGACTGGAGCTTCATCCCGCGGCGGCGGGCACCGGCATCCTGTTCGTGCGCAGCGACCTGGGGCGCGACGTGCGGTTCCCCGCGCGCCCGGAGTGGGTCGTCGACACCCGGCTGGCGACGACCCTCGGGAACCAGGAGCACCGCCTCTCGACGGTCGAGCACCTGCTCGCGGCGCTGCGCGGTCTGGGCGTGGACAACTGCACCATCGAGGTCTCGGGGCCCGAGGTGCCGATCATGGACGGCAGCGCGGCTCCGTTCGTGTATCTGATCGAGCAGGCGGGATTGCGCGCTCAGCGACGCAACCGGCGCTCGCTCGTGATCCAGCGAACGCTCGAGGTGCGCGACGGCAACCGCTTCGTGCGTGTGCTGCCGTCGCGCGACTTCAAGGTCTCGGCCGGCGTCGACTACGCGCACCCGGCGATCGGGCAGCAGTTCATCGCGTCGCTCGTGATCGAGCCCGAGGTGTTTGCGCGCGAGATCGCGCCCGCGCGCACGTTCGGCTTCCTGCGCGACTACCAGCAGCTCCAGGCGCTCGGCCTGGCGCAGGGCGGCACGCTCGCCAACGCGATCGTGCTCGACGACACGCGCGTGCTCAACCGCGAGGGCCTGCGCTTTCGGGACGAGTTCGTGCGGCACAAGATCGTCGACCTCGTCGGGGACCTGGCGCTGCTCGGGCTGCCGGTGCGTGGCCACTTCAAGGCCATGCGCAGCGGGCACACCCTGCACCAGGCGCTGGTCGCGGAGATCCGTGCGAACCCGTCGTGCTGGACGGTCGAGGTCAACGCGCCCGACGCCGAGGTCTCGGAAGCCCCGCTCTCCGCCCCGCTCCTGCAGCCCGCTTCACGCCTCTAGCAAGCGCGCGAAGCGCGCGCGCAGCGAGCGCGTTCCGCGCGAGCGAAGGCCGCTCGGCGCCAGCCGTCGCGGCAAAGGCGCGCCTAGGGCGCGACGAACTCGACCAGGACGGCACGCGAGGCCGAGAGCACGTCAGCGCGTCGCTCGCGCTCGTAGCTCGTGCGGAGCAGCTCGGCGTCGCGTGGCACCAGGGCCGCCGAGGGCGGCGGCTCTTCGACCAGCCGGTAGACCGGCGCCGCGCTTTGGCCGGCAGCAGCTCCGAGGGCGAGCACCAACGGAATCTCGGTCGTCGAGGGGGCGAGCTCGGGATCCCACGGAGCGAGCGACATGGCAGCGGCAGGGGACGCCATCGCAAGCGACGCGAGCAACGCTCCAACCCAAAGAGCGGCGCGGTGGATCGGGGACAAGCTCTACCTCCTCAGGAGACGTGAGTTCTCCCTCCGGAAGCGCTTGTCGGGTGAATTAGACCCACTTTCGTGGGGCGCGGTCAAGCTCTGGCGAGCCCGGCCAGGCAGGCATCGGCAAGTCGCAGCAAGAGGGCCCGGGCGGGAGGGCAGAGCGGCGCCATCGCTTGAAGCTCCCCCGAGACCCGCGGCTCGAGCTCGGCGGTCGTGGTCCAGCTCGCTAGCAAGCCGACCAGCGCCTCGGACAAGCCGATGCTGCGCTTGGCGAGCGCCGCGGCGGCCGCTCGTGCCACTAGATCCGCGCGCCATTCGGCCGGATCGATCCTGCGCAGCGCCTCCGCATCCGCGTTGCGCTGCGCTTGCTTCAGGCGCCGGCGCGCCTTCCACGGCAGGCCCTCGAAGCTCGCGTCTGCCGCTTTGCCGGCTTGTGACCAGAGTGCCCGCAGCACCTCGTCGCCCAGCAGCCACGCCCGGCCGACGATGCAGGAGACCTCGCTCTGGATCGCCGCCGGCAGGCGCGGGAAGGGGGCCGCCGTGAGCGTCGCGGGCAGGGCGTCGACCTCCTCCAGCGCTCGCAGGAACTCGGTCGCCGTGGCCAGCTCAGGCGGCGACTGTGAGTCGGTGCCGAGCGCGAGCGGTGGGCGCGCGTCGCTCTCGCGGTCCCCGCGCTCGAGGAGCGCGTGCACCACGGCTTCCGCCGTGCGCTGGATCGACTCGCGGTGGTAGTGCCCGGCGATGCGTGCGATCGCGCGCCAGGACCCCTCGCGTGCGGGGTGCCGCTCGAGCAGCTCGCGGTGGAGCACGAGCGATTCGGCGTGCGTCGCGGGCTCGAAGGCGGTCGTGTCGGCCAGCGCCTCGCGCGCGCTCGAACGCAGCGGATTGCACACGAGCGCGCGGCGATAGGCTTGCTGTGCGCGACCCAGATCCTCGAGCGGGCCGGCGTAGGCGCGTCCGATCGCCTCCCACAGCTCGGCCTCGAGGGGAGCGCTCGGCCGCGACAGCTCGATCACCCGCTCGAGCTGCGCCACCGCCGCGTCCCAGCTCTCCGCCTGGCCAAGATGGGACGCGAGCAGACGCGCGGCCTCCAGGTGCGACGGGTCGAGCGCGAGCGCCTCGCAGGCTCGACGGGCGGCCTCCCCGTTGCGACCCGCCCGCGCGTGCGCGCGCGCTTCGATCCACGCCACCGCGCCTTGCGCAACTCGATCCGTCACCCCTCCGCGCGCGAGCGTCGCCAGCTCGAGCGCGGCGTCCGGGCCTTCCGCCGCAAGGGTCCACTCGACGAGATCGGGCCAGCCCCGTGCCGGGAGCCGGCCCGAGGAGACGAGCGGCTCGACCCGCGCCTTCGCGCGCTCCGGTCGCTCGAGCGCGGCCTCGATCCTCGCCGCGCGCAGCAGTAGCTCCGGCCGCTCCGCGTCGGGAGCGCAGGCGATCCAAGTCTCGAGCGTTCGAAGCGTTGCCTCGCGGTCGCCGGCTCGCTCGTGCAGCTCGACGAGCAGCGCAAGCGCGCGCGGCTCGCCCGGCACGAGCGCGAGCACCTGCTCGAGCGTGCGGGTCGCGTCGTCGCCGTGGCCCTCGCCGCGCAGCGCCGTCGCGAGGTCGAACAGACGGGCCGCTCGTCCCGGCGCGTCGAGGTCGGCGAGCGCAAGCCGCTCTTCGAGCGCGCCGCGCGCCCCGCCGAACGCGCGCAGTCGCAGGCTGGCTCCTGCGATGCGATCGAGTGTCTCGGGGTGCGCCGGCTCCGACCGGCGCGCAAGCTCGAGGAAGCGCAGCGCCTCGGCATCCCGACCCTGCTCGAGCGCGGCTGTCGCGGCGCCGCGCGCCGCGGCAGCGA
Source organism: uncultured Myxococcales bacterium (assembly GCA_964454165.1). Classification (GTDB taxonomy): domain Bacteria; phylum Myxococcota_A; class UBA9160; order SZUA-336; family SZUA-336; genus CAYVQJ01. The sequence goes on from CAYVQJ010000120.1 coordinate 20,692, forward strand.
GCTCCGCTCCGCGCTCGACGGGTTCGAGCGCAGCGCATGCGTCCCCCAGCCAGCGCTCGGCGCGCGCCCACTCCTTGCGCTCGAGCGCGATCCGACCTGCCCCGAGTAGCGCCTGGCTCGAGCCTGCGTGCCGCTCGAGCGCGCGGCGATACAGCTCGTAGGCGCGCTCAGTCTGGCCGAGCGCTTCGAGTGTCACGCGCGCCGCGCGCGCGAATGCGGCGGCGGCCTCCGCACCTCGCTCGAGTCGCGCGCCGAGGCGTTCGGCGTCATGCGCTTCGCCCGGCGCATCGCCCAGCCGCGCGCAGAGATCCGCACGCAGCGCGAGCGCGCGTGTCGAGCCGGGGTCTTTGCGCAGCGCTGCGTCGCATGCGCTGCGCGCGAGCGAGAGATCGCCCAGGCGCTCCGCGGCGGCTTCGGCCAGCTCGATCCAGCGCTCGGGCTGCGCGCGATCGCCGAGGCGCTCCAGGGCAGCGCGCCGCTTGGCGAGCGCCTCGTCGAGCCGCCCGAGTGCCGCGAGCGCGAACGACCAGCGCTCGAGATCCTCCGCCGACGGCTTGTCGCAGCACTCGAGCCGTTCGAGGGCGCGGCAGCAGCGGGTCGGGTCCTCGAGCTCGTCCCAGGCGATGCGCGCAGCGTGGCGCAGGAGCTCACCCGAGCACGCGGCGGGGCAGTCCTCGAGCTCGAGGTCCAGGATCTCGGCCGCCCGCTCGAAGCGACCGGCGCGCTCGAACAGTGCGCGAGCGCCGCTGCGTGTCGCGGCCGACGCCTCGAGCGCGCGCTCCGCCGAGCGCAGCGCTTCGTCCGTGCTGCCCGGTCGCCCGATGCACAGCTCCGCCAGCCGCAGCCAGCCTTCGGCGCGATCGGGTGGCTCGGGCTTGCTCGAGAGCAGCGCTCGCAGCGCCAGGAGCTCGCGCTCGGCGTGTCCGAGATGCCGGCAGAGCTCGACCGCGAGCTCGAGTGCAGGCGCGCTCGCGGAATCGCTCTCGAGCGCCGCTTCGCAGGCGCGCAGCGCGACGGCGGCGTCGCCGAGCGAGCGCCAGTGCACGCGCGCGGCCTCGAGCCAGAGCGCGGCACGCTCGGCGGGCGGGGCGATGCGGGCCCGCCGCTCGAGCAGCGGTGCGCGCTCGGCCTCGTCACCCGGGACGCGCGCCAGCTCTTCGAGCGCGGCCAGCGCCTGCGCGTCGTCGCGGTCGCGCTCGAGCACCGACTGCCAGGCCTGCCGCGCCCGCTCGCGCGCTCCGAGCGCCGACAGGCACTCGGCGAGCTTGCGCTCGAGGCGGACTCGCTCGTCGGCGCCGGCCAGCAGCGACACGCGCTCGCACACCTTGCACCACTCTTCGAGACGGCCCGCGGCGGCGAGCAGCTCGAGCAGCGTACGCCCCCGCAGGAGCTGCTGTGCGCGCTCCGCCGCCGGGTCGAGCTCGAAGGCCGCGCGCAGCTCGCGAATCGCCTCGTCGCGCCGGTCCGGTTGCGCGGCAAGGAGCTGGAGCCAGCGCTGCTGCGCCCTGGCGCGCTCCGCGCTGCTGCGATCGGGATGGCGCGCGAGCGCGCGCAGCGTCGCGAGGCGCTCGCCGACCAAACCCAGGCGGGCCAGTACGTCTTCGCGTGCCGCGAGCCAGGCCGCGGGCGTCGAGGGCGCGACACCGAGCGCGCCCTCCCACGCCCGGTTGGCGAGCTCGAGCTCACCGCGCCGCGTGTGCAGCTCGGCGAGCTCGGCGTACAGCAGCGCGCGCTCGCTCGCGTCGGTAGAGACGCTCTGCAAGGTCGACAGTGAGGCGATGCGCTGCATCGGATCGCCGAGCTCGCGCTCCAGACTCGCCCAGTGGCGGACCAGAGGCTCGGGCAGCGGCTCGAGCAGGCGCCAGCGCCGCAGCCAGCGCGCGGCGGCGTCGCGTTCGCGCGCCCGCTCGGCTGCTTCGTAGCCCTCGCGCACGAGATTCACGCGCTGCTCGATGGGAGCGTGCGGCAGCCAGCCCTCGAGCGCGCGGGAGAGCGCGCCCGCGTCGTCGCTGCTGCGCAGCGCGGCGACGAGCGCTTCGCCGAGCTCCGGCTCGCGCGGCTCGGCCCGGAGCGCGTGCCCGAGCCAGGGGATCGCTTCCTCCCGCCTGCCCAGCCTTGCCAGGCCGAGCGCAAGGCGGCGCAGCGCTCCGGGCTCGGCGCCCGGCTGCGACGCGCTGCACAGCGGCAGCAGCAGCTCGACCTCGTGCTCCACGTCTCCCAGGCGCGCCGCCAGGCGCGCGCCCGTCGCCCGCAGCGACGGATCCCAGCGCAGCTCGCGCAAGGCGCAGCCGAGGGCGCGCTGGGGCTCGTCGAGCGCGTCCTCGCACAGGCCGATCAGCTCGCGCACGCGCAGGCGCCGGCGCCGATCGCCGGGCGCGCCGCTCTCGATCGCGCGCTCGAGCGCGTCGGCCCGCTCGCGTTCGAGGCCGGGTCCGCGTAGCAGCTCGAGCTCCTTCTCGAGCAGCCATGGATCGTTCGGGAGCTCGGCGCGCAGCGCGGCGAGGGAGCGGCGCCGCTCGTTCGAGTCCGCGCCGGCGGCCTCCAGTGCTGCGAGCCAGCGCGCGAGCCAGTCGTGGCGCGCGGCGCCTGTCGTCTCGACCCGCGCGCGTTCGGCGCACAGCTCGACCGCGCCCGCGAGGTCGCCGGCCTCCTCCAGGCAGCGCAGCAGCAGGCGATCGAGCGCAGTGCTGCCAGCGCCGGCAAGCCGCGCTTCGCGCAACCACGCGATCGCGCCGTCCCGATCGCCGACCCAGCGGCGGCGTTCCGCGAGCCGCAGCGCCAGCGCGCGGCGGTCGGCGCGCGAGGTGGCGTCATCGGCCGTCGCGTCGCGCAGCAGTCGCTCCAGGTCGTCGAAGCGCTCGCTCTGCTCGTACAGCTCGCACAGCCGCTCGAACGCGCCGCGGTGCTTCGGGTCGAGCTCGACCAGGCCGAGCAGCGCGCGCTCCGCGGCGAGCGGATCGCGCAGGTTCGCGGGCCCGCGCCCGAGCAAGTCGGCGCGCTCGAGCAGCGCCGCGATGCGCTCGTCGTGCTGCGGGCTCGCCGCGGCGAGCAGGTCCAGCAGGGCGGCGCGGCGCGCGGGATCGCGACGACTCGAGAGCGCCGCCAGCGCCCGTAGCGCATCGAGATAACCGGGCGCCTCCACGAGCGCCTGCTCCAGCTCCTCGGCCGCCGCGTCCGGGCGCCCGAGCACGTCGCCGAGCAGCTCGGCGCGCGCGACGCGCAGCGAGGCGCGCGCGCCCGGCTTCTCAGTGTCCGCCAGCGCGCGTCCGAGCACGTTGACCCGTGCGTTCGCGTCGCCCGTGCGCGCCAGGATCGCGAACAGCGCAGCGCGCAAATCGGGACGGCGCTCGGCGGGAGCGAGAGCCTCGGCGCGCTCGAGGCACGAGATCGCCTCGGCGTCGCGCCCGAGCCGCTCGAGCAGCCCCGCGCAGCGCAGCCAGAGCTCGAGCCGCGCGCTCTCCGGCAGGTGCGGAGCGCGTGCGGCCAGCCAGTCCGCGAGCGGTCCGTCGGCGCCCTGCGCTTCGAGGGCGCGCTGGAACAAATCCTCGAGACGACCGCCGGCGCCGGGGTCCGCCAGCTCGCGCAGCGCGGCCGCACACTCGGCCGCGCGGCTCTGTCCGAGCAGGAGCTCCCCGAGCTGAGTTGCCAGCCCGCGCCGCGCGTCGGCGTCGCGTGCCGACGCGAGCCGGCGGCGCAGCAGCGTGATGCGCTCCTCGCCGCGGTCGCCCTGGACCAGGATCGAGTCGAGCAGCTCCGCGGCGGCCGCGTCGAGCGGGTCGCGTTCGACCAGAGGCGCCAGCAGCTCCGCGGCGCGCTGGAGACTTCCGAGCTGGTCGAGCACCCGTGCCAGCTCGATGCGCGCCTCGGCGCGCTCCGGCTCGGCCCGCAGCACCGCCTCGAGCTGCGCAACGACGCCGGGCAGGTCAGCGGTCTGGCGGCACAGCTCGGCGAGCCGCAGGCGCCGGTCGATCGAGTCGTGCGCGGCGAGCGACGCGCGATACCAGTGGCTCGCGCGCTCGAGCGCGCGGGCGTCGGGCTGCTCGAGCGCGAGCTCGGCGCGGCGCGCCAGCACTTCCGCGCGGGCCGGCGGGTCGCCGTCGAGCAGTGCTTCGAGCCGCTCGAGCGCGCTCGCTTCGGTCGCGCCGTCGCCGATCTCGCGCGTGATCTCCGCCAGCGCTCGCCACGGCGCCGGCTCGGTGCAGAGCGCGCACCACTGCTGTGCGGCGTGACGCGCGCGCAGGGGATCGCCGGCCTTGCGCGCGCTGTCGACGATGCTCGCCAGCAACGCCGCGCGCCGTTCGTCTGAGGGCGCCCGCAAGAGCTCGAGCTCGCTGGCCTCGATCGCCCAATCGAGCCGCGAGGTGTTGGCGGCCAGCGCGTGCAGCTCTGCGAGTGCGCGATGGCCGTCGGGCGAGTCCGGGCCCGCGTCGAGCGCGCGGCGAAACGCATCGCGGGCGCCGGACGGGTCGGACTGCTCGTCCTGGCGCAGGCGGGCGAGAGCGCGCCAGGCGCCCGCGGCGACGGCAGCGTCGCCTGCCGCGAGCGCGCGCTCCTCGAACAGTCGCGCCAGCTCCGAAATCCGTCCGAGCTTGCGCAGCAGCTCGTACAGGCGCTGCTCGCCGCCTCCCTGCGGATCCTCGGCCAGCGCGCGGCGATACGCGAGCTCGGCCGCATCGGGATCGTCGAGCGGGCCGGCGTACAGCTCGCCGAGCTCGAGCGCGAGCGAGCTCCGCTCCGCCGGCGTATCCGCGACTTCGATCCGGCGCCCGAGCACCTCCGCGCGCTCGGCATCGCGTCCGAGCCGCGCCAGGCAGCGGTCGAGGACCGCGAGCGCCTCGGCGTCGCGAGGATCCTGTCGCAGCGCCTGCTCGAGCCAGTGCACCGCGCGCGCCCCGTCGTTGGCGCGCTCGCACAGCACCGCCAGCTCGAGCGCGAGCACCGGCGTCGCGCCTTCGAGCTCCGCCACCTTCTCCAGCACCGGCAGCAGGGCGGTCGCGTCACCCGAGCGCCGCACTGCACGCACGCGGAGCTTCCACACGCGCGCGTCCGCGGCGTCGAGACCTGCAGCCGCTTCGAGCCAGGCCAGCGCGCGTGCGGCGTCGTCGGCGTCGTCGAGCGCGACCGCCGCGGCGTCGAGAGCGATGGCGGCCCGCTCCGCAGGCAGCTCTACGACGTTGAACAGGCGGCGCTGCAGCTCGTCCACGCCGTTCCATGCGCGCAGGCGCCGCTCGAGCGCGATCAGCCGCTCGAGCGGCCCGCGCCGGTCGGAGCCCTCGCGCAAGGACTCGCGCAGCAGATCGCGCATGCGCCGCTCGTTGCCCTCGGGCAGCAGCGCGGCGACGCGCTCGAGTGCCTCGGCCCGGGCCGGCCCGCGTAGCTGGAACAGCCGCCGTTCGTGCAGGCGCAGGGCGGCGGCCGCGTCTCCGCGCGCCTCGGCGGACGCCGCCGCACCCGCCAGAGCTGGCTCGCAGGTCGGGTCGAGACGCAGGGCATCTTCATAGCGGCGCTCCGCCTCGCCCATCTCGCCGACGCCCCGCCAGAGGTCGGCGACTTCGCCCAGCATGCGCGCGCGCTCGGCGGCGGGCAGCTCGAGCGACTCCTCCATCTCGGCAATCTGCAAGGCGGCGGTCAGCGAGCCCTCGCGCGTGTGCAGCCGTCGCAGACCGGCCAGGGCGCGCGCGTGCATCGGCTCCGATCGCAGCGCCTCCTCGTAGCGGCGCCGCGCGCTGGTCCGATCGCCGAGGCGGTCCTCCAGCAGCCCGGCCAGCCGCAGCAGCGTCTGGGTGCGTTCGAGGCCTTCCGGCGCCAGCACCGACAGCCGCAGCTCGTAGACGCCGGCAAGCTGGCTCCAGGCGCCTACCTCGAACAGCGTCTGCTCCAGATTCCGGAAGGACCTGGCGTCCGTGGGCTCGACGGCGAACGCGTCCAGCAGGCGCGCAAGCGGCGGTGTCAGCGTTTGGCCGGACGAACGCTTGTCCACGCCGGGTGCTTCGGTCGAAGTTGCGCCGGGCTTTACCCCCCGCGACTCAAAGGCCAGCGATTTCGGCGACTTGGGTCGCGCCCCCGCGCGGGCGTGTGGTTGCGAGCGGGCGAAGGCCTGCGGTAGCGTCCAGCCGCGTTGGACCCTGCCAAGCCGGTTTTTCCGAGCGCATCTCAGGAGAGCGCCGCGCTGGCGCCGCGCGAACGTCGGCGGCGCCGCCGCGAATGGGGCATCGCGGCGGCTCTCGCTCTGCTGGTCGCGGCCGGCGTCGTGCTCGACCGCAGGCTCCTGCTGCTCTCGCGTGCGCTGCCGATCGGCACCGACTCAGTCTTCGTTGGGCTGATCTACCTGAACCTGATCGGGATCGGCGTGCTCGTGTTTCTGGTTGCGCGCAACGTCGGCAAGCTCGTGCTCGAGCGCCGGCGCGGGATTCTGGGCTCGCGCCTCAACACCAAGTTCGTCGCCGCGTTCGTGCTGATCGCGGCGATCTCGACGAGCGCGCTGTTCGGCCTGTCGGCGCTCGCCGTCAATCGCGCGCTCAGCACCTGGTTTCGGATCGAGGTGGCCGAGAACCTGAAGGACGCGCTCGACGTCAGCGAGGCCTACTACCAGTCGCGCCGCGAGGACGCGCTCGCGTCGGCTCGGCGCATCGCGCACGAAGTCGCGGAGCGACGCCTGCTGCGCGAGGACGCGCTCGTTGAGCTGCGGGAGTTCGTGGCGGGCAAGCAGCTCGAGCACGGCCTCGGCGTGGTCGAGGTGTGGAGCGCGCGCAACGAGCAGCTCGCGAGCGGGTCCAATCCCGAAGTCCCGGTGGTGCGCTTCGAGCCGCCGGACTCCGAGCTGGTGCGCGCCGGGCTCGCGGGCCGTGAGGAGACGCTGATCGAGGAGGCCGGTCCCGGGGAGCTGGTGCGCTGCGTGGTGCCGATCCAGTCCACGTTTCATGCGGACGACGTCGTCGGGGCGGTGTCGGTCAACGCGTTCATCCCCGGGCGCATCGCGACCAAGGTCGCCGCCATTCGCTCCGGGCTCTCGAGCTACCGCTCGCTCGAGCCGCAGCGCGGGGCGTTCGGCACCACGATCGTGCTGGTGCTCGCGCTGCTCGCGGTGTCCGTCGTGCTGTTCTCGGTGTGGATCGGCTTCCGGCTCGCCAAGCAGATCACCGTGCCGATCCAGCAGCTCGCGGGAGCGGCCGCGGAGATCGCGGGCGGCAACCTGGGCGTGCGCGTGGAGCACGCGGCGCACGATGAGATCGGCCTGCTGGTCACGGCGTTCAATCGCATGGCGGGAGACGTCGCACAGAGCCGCGAGGACCTGGAGCGGCGCCGGGCGCAGATGGAGATCGTCCTCGGCGCCGTCGCCGCCGGCGTGCTCTCGCTCGATCGCGACGGCATCGTCACCACGATCAACCCGTCGGCGCTGCGGCTGCTCGGAGTGGAGGGTGCGGCGCGAGTCGGGCTGAAGGTGTCGGAGCTGCTCGCCGGCCGCGCGCTCGAGGCGGTCTCCGATCTGCTGCGCGAGCTCGCGACCGGGCCGCACGAGATGCTGCGCCGTCAGCTCCCGTTGCCCGTCGGCGGACAGGTACGCACGCTCAACGGGACCGCGTCACGGCTGCGTGACCCGGACGGCGCGCACGCGGGCTGCGTGATCGTGCTCGACGACGTGACCCAGATCCTGCAGGTGCAGCGCATGGCGGCCTGGCGCGAGGTCGCGCGCCGGATCGCGCACGAGATCAAGAACCCGCTGACGCCGATCCAGCTCTCGGCGCAGCGCCTGCGCCGCAAGCTCTCCGAGCGCCTGCCCGACGCCGAGTCGCGCGACGTGCTGGAGCAGTGCACCGACGCCATCACCGGCCAGGTCGAGGCGCTCAAGCTCCTGGTCTCCGAGTTCTCGAACTTCGCGCGGCTGCCGCCGACGCAGCTCGCGCGCGCCGACCTGAACGCGATCGTCGCCGAAACGCTGGCGCCCTATCGCGAGAACAAGAGCATCCAGTGCGTGCTCGACCTGGAACGCGAGCTGCCGCAGCTCGAGCTCGATCGCGAGCAGATCAAGCGCGTGATCCTGAACCTGGTCGAGAACGCGATCGCCGCGCTCGACGCCAACGCCGGCGAGCCTCGCGAGCTGCGCGTGGTCACGCGCCACGATCGCGCGATGCAGAGCGTGCACCTCGAGGTGGCCGACACCGGCAGCGGCGTCGACCCGCGCGCGCGCCGGCGCCTGTTCGAGCCGTACTTCTCGTCCAAGCGCGGCGGCTCGGGGCTCGGGCTCGCGATCGTGAGCCGCATCGTCTCGGATCACTCCGGCTACGTGCGCGTGCGCGAGAACGTCCCGCGCGGGACGCGCTTCATCGTCGAACTCCCACTGCGGACCTGAGCCATGCCCGCCACCATCCTGATCGTCGACGACGAGGAGAGCATCCGGCGCTCCGTGGCGGACGTGCTCGAGGACGAGGGCTATCGCACCGCCCCCGCGGCCGACGCCGAAGCCGCCCTGCGCGCGATCGAATCCGGAACGCCCGACCTGGTGCTGCTCGACGTCGCGATGCCCGGCCGCGACGGCCTCGACGTGCTGGAGCGCGCGCGGCGCGTGCAGCCGGATCTGCCGGTCGTGATGATGTCGGGGCACTCGACGATCGAGACCGCAGTGCGCGCCACCAAGCTCGGCGCCTACGACTTCCTGGAGAAGCCGCTTTCGGTCGACAAGCTGCTGCTGGTCGTCGCCCACGGCCTCGAGCGCGCGCGTCTGGCGAGCGAGAACCGGCGCCTGCGCGAGGAGCTGGTCGGCTCGAACGAGATCATCGGCGAGACCGAGGCGATGCGCGACCTGAAGCGCCAGTTGGCACTCGCCGCTCCCACGGAAGGCTGGGTGCTGATCACCGGCGAGAACGGCACGGGCAAGGAGCTGGTCGCGCGGCAGACGCACCTCTTGTCCAAGCGCGACGACAAGCCCTTCGTCGCCGTCAACTGCGCGGCGATCCCGGAGGAGCTGATCGAGAGCGAGCTGTTCGGCCACGAGAAGGGCGCCTTCACCGGCGCGCTGCAGCAGAAGCGCGGGCGCTTCGAGCTGGCCAACGGTGGCACCATCTTCCTCGACGAAATCGGCGACATGAGCCTGATGACGCAGGCCAAGATCCTGCGCGTGCTGCAGGAGCACCGCTTCGAGCGCGTGGGCGGCACGGAGTCGATCGAGGTCGACGTGCGTGTGATTGCCGCGACCAATAAGGATCTGTCGCGCGAGATGGCGGAGGGCCGCTTCCGCGAGGATCTGTACTACCGGCTGAACGTGATCCCGCTCCACGTGCCGCCGCTGCGCGAGCGGCGCGGCGACATCCCGCTCCTGGTCGAGCGCTTCCTGGAGCGCTTCGCCGCGCGCGACGGACGCGGGCGCCGTGCGCTCGCGCCGGCCGCCCTCGAGCGGCTGCTGGCGCATCCCTGGCCGGGCAACGTGCGCGAGCTGCAGAACATCATCGAGCGGCTGGTGCTGATGACGCCGTCCGCGACGATCGATTCCGGCGATCTGCCCGCGCAGTTCGTCGCGGCCGACAGCGAGAAGCACCAGCTCGTCGACGTGAACGAGAAGCTCGCCGAGGCGCGAGCGCGCTTCGAGCGCGACTTCCTGCTGGCGAAGCTGCGCGCGTACGGCTGGAACATCTCGCGCACCGCCGAGGCGGTCGGGCTCGCGCGCGAGAGCCTGTCGCGCAAGCTGCGCAGCCTGGGTGTCGACGTCGATCGGGAGCGCTCGAGTGCTTGAGATCGGGCACGCCGCCAGCGACGACGCCGTGGAGCTCGCGCGCGTGGCGCGCGAGGCGCTCGCCGAGGGCTGGTCCCCCGGCGGCTTCAGGACCGAGCTCGACGCGGGCGCGCTGGCGCCGGTGGCGCGCGCGGGCGCGGCGGTCGCCGGCTTCGCGCTCGGGCGCGTGATCGTCGACGTCGCCGAGCTGCGCGTGCTCGTGGTCTCGGCGCCCTTTCGCCGCCGCGGCGTCGGACGCCGTCTGCTCGACGCGTTCGTCGCGGAGGCGCGGGCGCGCGGCGCCGCGCGGATCGCGCTCGAAGTGCGCGCAGGGAACGACGCGGCGCGTGCGCTGTACCGGACGGTCGGGCTCGACTGCGAGGGCCGGCGCCCGCGCTATTACCCGGGCGGAGAGGACGCGCTGCTTTACGGAGCGGCGCTTTGATCCGAGCCGTCGGCCGCGTGGTGGAAGCCGACGCGCGCCGCGGCGTCGTGGACGTTCCCGGCTGGCCGGGTCACCGGCCGGGGCAGTTCGCGATGCTGCGGCTCGACCCGCACGGGCTCTCGCGCGACCCGCTGCTGCCGCGTCCAATGGCGTTGTACCGGGCGCGCGGCGAGCGGCTGGAGTTCCGCTGGAAGCCCGTCGGCCGCGGCACGCGCCTGCTCGGCTCGCTTGCGCCGGGCGCAGCGCTCGGCGTCGTCGGTCCGCTCGGCAACGGCTTCGAGCCGGCGAGCGCGCGCGCGATCCTGGTCGGCGGCGGCACGGGTATCGCGTCGCTCTACGAGCTCGCGGCGAGCGCGCCCGCCGGGTTGCGCGTGCTGCTCGGCGGCCGCACACGCGACGACGTCCTCGGGCTCGCCGACTTCGCGGCGCTGCCGCTCGCGCTCGAAGTCGCGACCGAGGACGGCTCGCTCGGCTCGCGTGGTCTCGTGACGGAGCTGCTCCGGCCAGCTGCGGGCGACACGGTCGTCGCCTGCGGGCCCACGCCGATGTTGCGGCGCTGCGCCGAGATCGCGGCGGCGGCGGGCGCGCGTTGCACGGCCTCGCTCGAGGCGCACATGGCGTGCGGCTACGGGGTCTGCCTCGGCTGCGCGATTCCGACGAAGGCTCACTTCCGCTACGTCTGCACGCACGGCCCGGTGTTCGACGCTGCAGACCTGGTCTGGGAGAGCATCCCGTGAGCGTCGATCTCGCGGTCGAGCTCGGCCGCGTGCGGCTGCGCAATCCCGTGCTGCTCGCCAGCGGCACCTGCGGCTACGGCGAAGAGCTCGCGCCGTTCCTCGACCTGCGCCAGCTCGGCGGCTTCGTCGCCAAGTCGCTCACGCTCGAGCCGCGTCAGGGCAACCTGCCGCCGCGCATCACCGAGACGCCCGCGGGCATGCTGAATGCGATCAGCCTGGAGAACGTGGGCGTCGAGGCCTTTTTGCGCGAGAAGCTGCCGCGGGTTCCGGACGGGGTCGCCGTGGTGGCGAGCGTGTTCGGCACCGAGATCGAGCTCTACGCCGAGGTGTGCAAGCGGCTGCAGGGCGCGCCGAAGGTGGTGGCGGTCGAGGTCAACGCGAGCTGTCCACACGTGAAGGCGGGCGGAATCGAGTTCGGGCAGAACGCGGACGTGCTGGCCAGCCTGGTGCGAGCCTGCCGCCGCGCGACCGAGGCACCGCTCTGGATCAAGCTCTCGCCCAACGTCACGTCGATCGCCGAGATGGCGCGCGCGGCGGAAGGCGAGGGGGCAGACGGAATCTCCCTGATCAACGCGGTGCAGGGCATGGTCGTGGACGTCGAGCGCCGGCGGCCCGCACTCAGGAACGGGCTCGGCGGACTGTCCGGCCCGGCCATCCACCCGATCGCGCTGCGGATGGTCTGGCAGGCCGCGCGCGCGGTCCAGGTTCCGGTCTGCGGGATCGGGGGAATCAGCAGCGCGGCCGACGCGATCGCCTTCCTGCTCTGCGGCGCCAGCGCGGTGCAGGTCGGCACCGCGGGATATGTCGATCCGCGGGCAAGCGTCGAGGTGCTCGCAGGGATCGAGGACTACTGCGAAAGGCACGGCGTGGCGCGCGTGCGCGACCTCGTCGGACGCCTGGAAGGGGCGAGCTGAGGGCGCCAGCCCGCGCGCCGAAAGTCTCGGAGAATCGGGTACCTACGGTTGCTCGCGCGTGCGCGATCTGATAACAGTCTTGCGCTTCGCTGGTCCGTGTCTCGAATGGGCGCCGCAAGCGTCCATTTTCGTTTCGGGCTGCGGCGAGGCGTCCGACTTCCCCCAGAGAACGAGCCCAGATGTACCGCGACAGTCCGCCCGAGTTGCTGCGCGTGGTCGAGCCGATCGCGCGCGACCACGGCCTCGAGGTCGTGGAAGCCGCCTTGCGGCGCGCGGGCGCTCGTTCGCGACTCCAGCTCGTGCTCGATACGCCCGTGGGCGACGGCCGCGTCGGCATCGACCAGTGCGCCGCGGTGTCACGCGAGGTCGGGCACGCGCTCGACGCGTGCGGTCTGATCGGCGTCGCCTACACGCTCGAGGTGACGTCCCCCGGCGTGGACCGCGCGCTGTGCCGCGAGATCGACTTCGAGCGCGCCGTCGGCCAGACCGTGGCGGTCGAGACGCGCGAGCCCCTCGAGGGGCGGCGCCGTTTCAAGGGCGAGCTGCTCGCATTCGAGCAGGCGCGGGTGCGCGTGCACACGGAGGGCGGCGACTTCGCGATCCCCTTCGAGCGCATCGCCCGCGCCAATGCCTTCTTCCCGTTCCCTGCGCAGAGCACCAAGAGGTGAGCATGGAAGTCGACCTCAAACGCGTGATCGACCAGGTGAGCAAGGACCGCAACGTCTCGCCGCAGATCCTGATCGAGACGCTCGAGCGCGCGCTGCTCAAGGCAGCCAAGAGCAAACTCGGCATGGACCGCGAGATCGAGGCCAAGTTCAACCGCGAGACCGGCGAGGTCGAGCTGTTCGAGTTCAAGACGGTCGTCGAGAGCGTGACCGATCCCGGCACGCAGATCGCGCTCGCCGACGCGCGCCAGCACGATGCAGAGGTCGCGGTCGACGACCAGATCGGCCTCAAGCTCGACACCGCGGGCTTCGGCCGCATCGCCGCGCAGACCGCCAAGCAGGTGATCATCCAGGAAGTCCGCGGCGCCGAGCGGCAGATGATCTACGACGAGTACAAGGACCGGAAGGGTGAGATCGTCAACGGCATCGTGCGCCGGATCGAGAAGGGCAACCTGATCGTCGATTTGGGCCGCGCCGAGGCGATCGTGCTGCGCAAGGAGCAGGTGCCGCGGGAGATCTTCCGCGTGAACGAGCGCATCCGCGCCTACATGCTCGACGTGCTCAAGGAGTCGAAGGGCCCGCAGATCCTATTGTCGCGCGCCTGCACCGAGTTCCTGTGCAAGCTGTTCGCGCAGGAAGTGCCGGAGATCTTCGAAGGGATCGTCAAGGTCGAGGCCGCCGCGCGCGAGCCAGGTGCGCGCTCGAAGATCGCGGTTTCGTCCCGCGACTCCGACGTCGATCCCGTCGGCGCCTGCGTCGGCATGCGCGGTAGCCGCGTGCAGGCGGTGGTTCAGGAGCTGCGCGGCGAGAAGGTCGACATCGTCGCTTTCAACCCGGATCCGGTGCGCTACGTCTGCGCCGCGCTCTCGCCGGCCCAGGTGGTGCGCGTGATGGTCGACGATGCCAACCGCTCGATGGACGTGATCGTGCCCGACGACCAGCTCTCGCTCGCGATCGGCAAGAAGGGCCAGAACGTGCGGCTCGCGGTCCAGCTCACGCGCTGGAGGATCGACATCAAGAGCGAGGCGCGCATGCGCGAGATCCAGGCGGAGCTTTCCGCGGCGCTCTCCGTCGTCGCGGGGGTCGGCGATTACGAGGCCAAGCTGATGCTCGACCACGGCATCTCGAGTCTGCGCGAGCTGGCGGAGGCGGAGCTCGAGTTCCTGACCTCCTTCCCGGGTATTTCCGAGGAGTCCGCGCAGCAGATCAAGCAGCGCGCGCGCGAGCTCGAGCAGGAGAAGCAGGCGCAGGCGGCGGCCGCCGCGGAGGGCGCGGCTCCGTCCGGCTCGTAGGCCGCGAACCGCGTTAGGGAACGGCATGGCAGCAGCGAAGATCCGCGCGTACAAGGTCGCCGAAGAGCTCAAGATCGACAAAGACGAGTTCCTGAAGCGCGCGGCGGAGGTCGGCATCGCGCTCAAGAACGCGATGGTCGCCCTCGAGGACGAGCAGGTCGCGGAGCTGCGCGCGAAGCTCGGCGGCGCCGGGGCTGCGCAGCTCGTCGAAGAGCGCGTGGGCGGCGCCGTGATCCGGCGGCGCAAGAAGGTGAGCGAGCCCGAGCCGGCGCATGCCGAGCCGAGCGTCGCTGCGCCACTCGCAGCCGAGCCGGAGCCCGCGTTCGCAGGGGAGCCGGAGCCCGAATCCGCACGCCCGCTCGAGCTACCCGAGGTGCCGCAAGCGCCAGCGCAGCAGCAGCCTGCCGTCGAAGTCCAGCCGCTGGCGGCGCGAGGGGCGCAGCCCGCGACCGATGGCGCAGCGCCGGGCGCGCGCGGAATCGCGCCGCTCCGCGACGGCGCGGTCTCGGTACGAGCTCCGGGGACCGCCGAGACCGAGGCCGCCCGCGTGGCGCGCCGGCCGGTGCGGCGGCAGGCGATCGAGACCGCGACGCTGCGCGAGCAGGAGACGCTCGCGCGCCAGATGCGCGGCAACATCCAGACGCAGCTCGAACGGCGGCGTCAGCTCGTCGAGCAGCAGTCGCGGATCCAGTCGCGGCGCCGACGCGTGGCCGTGCCTGCGGGCGGAGCGCGCCGGCCGATGATCGCGCGCGAGCGTAAGAAGACGCTCAAGCTCGCCGGGCCGATCTCCTTCACGGTGCTCTCAGGCGCGCTCGGCGTGAAGGTCACGGAGCTCTTTCGCAAGCTGCGGGCGCTCGACGTCGACCTGGAGCGGGCCGATCTGATCGAGGTCGAGACCGCGGAGCTGATCGCGGCCGAGCTCGGCTTCGAGGTTCAGCACGTCGCGACAGACGTGGAGGCGGAGCTGATCGCCGCCGTCGAGTCCGGAGACGACGCTTCGCAGCTCCCGTCGCGCGCCCCCGTCGTCACGGTGCTGGGGCACGTCGATCACGGCAAGACCTCCCTGCTCGACGCGATCCGCCATAGCAAGGTCGCGGCCGGCGAGGCGGGCGGCATCACCCAGCACATCGGCGCCTACCAGGTGGAGGCGGCGGGTGGGACCGTCACGTTCCTCGACACCCCTGGTCACGCGGCCTTCACCCAGATGCGCGCGCGCGGCGCGCAGGTGACCGACATCGCGGTGCTGGTGGTCGCGGCTGACGACGGCGTGATGCCGCAGACGGTCGAAGCGCTGTCGCACGCGCGCGCGGCCGAGGTGCCGATCATCGTCGCGCTCAATAAGTGCGACAAGGCTGAGGCGAATCCCCAGCGCATCAAGCAGCAGCTCCTCGAGCACCAGCTCGTGGCGGAGGAGTTTGGCGGCGAGACGATCTTCGTCGAGGTTTCGGCCACCAAGGGCACGGGCGTCGACAAGCTGCTCGAGATGATCAGCCTGCAGGCCGAGGTGCTCGAGCTCACCGCCGCCTGTGAGGGGCCTGCCCACGGCACCGTGATCGAGGCCCAGCTCGACCGCGGGCGCGGCCCGGTCGCGACCGTGCTGGTGCGCGAGGGCCTGCTCGAGCGCGGCGATCCGATCGTCGCGGGGCTGGCATACGGTCGCGTGCGCGCGCTCATCAACGAGCGCGGCGAGGAGCTGAAGTCGGCGGGACCGAGCACGCCGGTGCGCGTGGTCGGGCTCTCCGCCGTGCCGAACGCGGGCGAGGACGTGGTGGTGGTCAAGAGCGAGCGCGACGCCAAGGCGCTCGTCGACCATCGCCTGGCCGAGAAGAAGCGCGCGGCGACGGCTGGCGAGGCGCCGGCCGTGCTGGGCGCCGAGGAGCTGTTCGCGACGCTCGACGAGACCGAGCGCAAGGTGCTGCGCGTGGTGCTCAAGGCCGATGTGCACGGCACGATGGAGGCGATTCGCGATGCGCTCACCGAGCTGTCGACCGAACGCGTCAAGCTCGTGGTGCTGCACGCCGGCGTCGGCCCGATTGGCGAGAGCGACGTGATGCTCGCGGCCGCGTCGAGGGCGGTCGTGGTTGGCTTCCACGTGCGGCCCGAGGCCGTCGCGCGTCGCGTCGCCGAGCGCGAGCACATCGACCTGCGCACGTCCGACATCGTCTACGAGCTGATCGACGACATGCGCGCCGCGATGGCCGGGCTGCTGCCGCCGCGCATCGTCGAGAAGGTCAGCGGTCACGCCGAGGTGCGCGCGCTGTTCCAGATCCCGAAGATCGGCACCATCTCGGGCTGCGCGCTGGTCGACGGTGCGATCCGGCGCAGCGATCGCGTGCGCCTGGTGCGCGACGGCGTGCCGCTGTACACCGGCAAGATCTCCTCGCTGCGCCGCTTCAAGGACGACGTGCGCGAGGTCGTCGCTCCGCTCGAGTGCGGCATCGGGATCGAGAACTACCCGGACGTGAAGGTCGGCGACGTGATCGAGGCCATCACGGTCGAAGAGACCGCGCAAAGTCTCTAGGTCTTAGGCCGCGACGGCTAGCGCCGAGCGGCCTTCGCTCGCGCGGACGCGCTCGCTGCGCGCGCGCTTTGCGCGCTTGCGGGGGCATGGGGCGCGGGACGCGAAGGAGCGCGGTCGCCGGCTACCGCCTCGTCGCTCGCTGCTTCGGCTCGCCCCCGCGCGCTTCGCGCTTGGTGGTGCGGGGGGCTAAGGTGCGGCTCGCATGCTGATCGCGGCGGCTCTCATCGAATTGGTGTTGCACGACGCGGAGTCGCTCAAGGACAAGCGGCGCGTGCTGCGCTCGGTCAAGGACCGCGTGCGCCGGAACTTCAACGTGGCGATCGCTGAGATCGACGACCAGGACGAGCGCCACCGCATCTGCCTCGGCTGCGTCACAGTCGGATCCGACCCGAACTACGTGCGCGGGGCGCTGGAGAAGGTGGTGCGCTTCGTCGAGCGGCTGGGCCTCGGCGAGCTCGTCTCCGACGACGTGGTCGTGGCGCGTCTCGACGAGCTAGATCAGCCGGACGACGACGAGGACGACGGCCCGGACGGTACGCTCCCCGCCGAGTGGGAGGAAGAGTGAACCACCGCCGCGCGCGCGTCGCACAGGAGCTGCGCGAGGTCCTCGCCGGTCTGATCCAGCGCGAGCTGCGCGACCCGCGCGTGGAGTTCGTCACGATCGTCGACGTGGAGCTCGCGCCCGATATGTCGCTCGCCAAGGCGTTCTGGCGCTGCGTGGGCAGCCCCGATGAGGCCGAGCGCGCCCTCGACGGCGCGCGGCCGTACCTGCGGCGGCTGCTCGCCGCGCGCATGCGCCTGCGCCGGGTGCCGGAGCTCGCCTTCCGGCGCGACACCTCGCTCGAGCGCGGCGAGCGCGTCGAGACCATCCTGGCCGAGCTGCAAGCGGAGCGGCAGGCGCGTGCGCCCGAGACTCCGCCCGAGGAGAAGACCTCGTGATGGACGGCGTGCTGGTGATCGACAAGCCCGCGGGGCTGACGTCGCACGACGTGGTGCAGCTCGTGCGCCGCTGGGCCAAGCAGCGGCGCGTCGGCCACCTGGGCACGCTCGACCCGCTGGCGACGGGCGTGCTGCCGCTCGCGCTCGGGGAAGCCACCAAGCTGTCGCAGCTGCTCACCCACGGGCGCAAGGAGTACCGGGGCGAGATCCGGCTCGGAATCGAGACCACGACCTACGATCGCGAGGGCCAGGTCACCGCCGAGTCGAGCGGCCCGTGGCCGACGCGCGAGGCGCTCGACGGCGCACTCGAGGCCTTCCGCGGCCGCATCTCGCAGGTGCCGCCGCCGTACTCCGCGGTGAAGCTCGGCGGCGAGGCGGCCTACGTCCTGGCGCGCCGTGGCGAAGAGGTCCACCTCGAGCCGCGCGAGGTGACGGTCTTCTCGCTCGACCTGGTGCGCTACGAGCCGCCGCTGCTGGAGGTGATCGTCGAGTGCAGCGCCGGCACCTACCTGCGCTCGATTGCCCACGATCTGGGCCGACAGCTCGGCATCGGCGCGCATCTGTGGCAGCTCTGCCGCACGCGCAGCGGTCCCTTCTCGCTCGAGCAGGTGGTCTCGCTGGAGCGCCTCGATGAAGAAGGGGAGGGGCGTCTGATCCCGATGGTGCTGGCGACGGGGCTGCCGAGCTACGAGGCCGATCTCGGCATCGCGACGCGCGTCCGCCAGGGCGTGCAGCTCGAGCGCGGCCTGGTGCGCGGCGCCCCGCGGGAAGGCCTGTTCCAGCTCGTGCGCAAGGGTCGCCTGGTGGCGCTGCTGGAGGCGCAAGCCGGCCTGCCCGAGCTCCGCACGCTGCGCGTTTTCCTCGAAGGGACGGCCGGTTAGGAACCATGTTCCGATTGCGCCCGCGCGCAGCGGTCTGCTATACACCTGCGCGCTTTCAGGGAGAAGCGATTGACGACGACGGCGCGCAGGGCAGAGCTCCTGCGAGACAACCAGCGCAAGGACGGCGACACCGGCTCTTGCGAGGTCCAGACGGCGTTGCTCTCGGCTCGGATCGACGAGCTGACGGAGCACATGAAGCAGAACCCGAAGGACCACAACACGCGGCGCGGGCTTCTGATCCTGGTCGGTAGGCGACGCGCGCTGCTGGATTACTTGAGGCGAAGTGACCAAGAGCGCTACCAGGCGCTCGTACAGAAGTTGGGAATCAGAAAGTAAGTGGCGGGGGATCGGGCGGGTGCCCGGTCCCTTTTTCGTTTCGGTCGAGATGTGGGATGAGCGATGCGCACCCGAGTGGCGCGCATCGCCCATCCCGCAAACCCTTCCCGCCCCACATCTCGCTCCTGGCGATCCGCCGCAAGACGCGTGGACGGCAGTGCCGGCCCGCATCGAAAGGCAAGGAGAGAGAAGTGGACAAGGTTGAGTTTCAGCTAGGCGACAAGCGGATCGTGATCGAGACGGGCCGCATGGCCCGGCAGTCCAGCGGCTCGGCGCTCGTCACGTATGGCAAGGCGGCGGTGCTCGTCACCGCCAACATCGCGCGCCCGCGCGAGGGCATCGATTTCTTCCCGCTCACCGTGGACTACGTCGAGAAGATGTACGCGGCCGGCAAGCTGCCGGGCGGGTTCTTGAAGCGCGAGGCGCGCCAGTCGGATCGCGAGATCCTGATCTCGCGCTTCATCGACCGCTCGCTGCGCCCGCTGTTCCCCGACGGCTTCAACGACGACACGCAGGTGATCGCGACCGTGCTGTCCGTCGACGACGACGAGGATCCGGACATGCTCGCGTTCATCGGGGCCTCGGCCGCGGTGAACCTGTCCGAAGCGCCGTTCCCGGGCCCTCTCGGCGCGGTGCGCGTGGGGCGCGTGGACGGGCGCTTCATCGCCAACCCGAGCTACGAGGAGCAGGAGCGCTCCGATGTGACCCTGATTCTGGCTGCCAACCGCGACGCGCTGGTGATGGTGGAGGGCGGCGCGAAGCAGGCCCCCGAGCGCGACGTGCTCGCGGCGCTGCGCTTCGGCTTCGACGCGATTCAGCCGATGATCGCGGCGCAGGAAGACCTGGTGCGGCGTTCGGGCAAGGCCAAGAAGCCGGTGCCGCCGTCCGCGATCGACGCCGCGCTGCGCCAGCGCGTCGAGTCCGCCTCGCGCGCAGGGTTCGAGCGCGCGCTCGCGATCCCGGAGAAGCACGCGCGCTACGAGGCGTCCGACAAGATCGAGCACGAGGTGATCGCGGCGGTGACGGCCGAGCACAAGGCGCGCCCGATGAACTTCCCGACGATCGCCGACTTCGAGGCCGCGCAGGCGGCCGGGCGCAAGCTCACAGCCGACGCCAAGGCCGTGCTCGAGGCGACCAAGTCCGACGTGATGCGCCAGCGCATCCTCGCCGGCCAGCCGCGCAACGACGGCCGCAGCTCCACGGAGATTCGCCCGATCAACTGCCAGGTGGACGTGCTCGGACGGGTCCACGGCTCCGCTCTGTTCACGCGCGGCGAGACGCAGGCCCTGGTCGCCGTGACGCTCGGCGGCGCGGACGACGAGCAGATGATCGACGGGCTGCGTCCCAAGCACTACCGCCGCTTCATGCTGAACTACAACTTCCCGCCGTTCTCGGTCGGTGAAGTGCGGCCGCTGCGCGGGCCGAGCCGGCGCGACATCGGCCACGGTGCGCTGTCCGCCCGCGCGATCCAGGCGGTGATGCCCTCCGATGAGGAGTGCCCGTACGTGGTGCGCATCGTCTCCGAGGTGCTCGAGTCCAACGGCTCCTCGTCGATGGCGACGGTGTGCGGCAGCGCGCTGGCGCTGATGCACGCCGGCATCAAGGTCCAGGCGCCCGTCGCCGGGATCGCGATGGGCCTGGTCAGCGAGAAGGGCCGCTACGCCGTGCTCTCCGACATCCTCGGCGACGAGGACCACCTCGGCGACATGGACTTCAAGGTCGCCGGCACGCGCGACGGCATCACGGCGATCCAGATGGACCTCAAGATCGAAGGCCTCGACTGGGCGATCCTGGAGAAGGCGCTGGAGCAGGCGCGCGTCGGCCGGCTCCACATCCTGGAGCGCATGGCTGCCGAGACGCGCGACGCGCTGCCGAACTTCCAGGCGCGCGAGGAGCTCTCGGCGACGGCGCCGCGGCTCGAAGTGATCTGGATCAAGCCCGACCGCATCCGCGACATCATTGGCCCAGGTGGCCGCGTGATCCGCGCGATCCAGTCGTCGACGAACTCCAAGGTCGACATCGAGGACAACGGCAAGGTCACGCTGCTCTGCCCGAACCTGGAGTCGCTGCGCAAGTGCAAGGCGATGGTCGAGGAGCTGACACAGGAGGCCGAGATCGGCCGCTTCTACCGCGGCAAGGTCAAGAAGGTCACCGACTTCGGCGCGTTCGTGGAGATCTTCCCGGGCACCGATGGTCTGCTGCACATCAGCGAGATGGCCGACCGCCGCGTGGAGAAGGTCACCGACATCTGCGTCGAGGGTGACGACGTGCTGGTCAAGTGCATCGACATCGACCCGAGCGGTCGCATCCGGCTGTCGCGCAAGCAGGCACTTGCGGAGGGGGCCGCAGCGCAGGCCTGATGGCCGCCCGCACCACGCTGCTCGTGTCGGGCGCCCGGGTCGTCTCCGAGACGCTCCCGGGCGTCGACAGTGCTGCTTTGGGCGTCTGGTTTCCGACCGGCTCGCGCCACGAGACGACCGCGACCAACGGCATCTCGCACTTCGTCGAGCACCTGGTCTTCAAGGGCACGGCGACGCGCTCCGCCGACGAGATCAACCGCGAGATCGACCGGCTCGGCGGGGCGTCCAACGCCTTCACCGGGAAGGAGCGCCTGTGCTTCCACACGCGCGTGCTCGGTGAGCACCTGCCGCGCGCGGTCGCGCTGTTCGGCGATCTGTCCGCGCACGCGCTTCCGCCGGGGGTGGACGCCGAGGTCGAGCGCGAACGCGAGGTGATCCTGTCCGAGATCGCCGCGGTGGACGACGCGCCCGAGGATCTGCTGGCCGACCTCGCCGATCATGCGTTCTTCGGCGAGCATCCGCTCGGCCTGCCCGTCGTCGGATCGGCGCGTGCGGTTGCGCGGCTGGCGCTCCCGGTGCTGCGCGCGCACGTGGCCGACCATCTGGTGTCGCGCGAGCTCGTGATCGCCGCGGCGGGGCGGCTCGAGCACGACACGCTCGTCTCGCTGGTCGAGCGGCACTTCGCCGGCGTGCCGCGCGGCGTTGCCGCGCGCGGTCAGCCACTGCCGATGCTGATGCCGACCACTCACGTGGTCGAGCGCGATCTGGAGCAGGTGCACGTCTGCCTGACCGCGCCGTGCGTGCCGCGCGGTGATCCGCTGTACCCGGCCGCGGAGCTCTGGTCGTCGATTCTCGGCGACGGCTTCTCCTCGCGTCTGTTTCGCGAGGTGCGCGACCGGCGCGGTCTCGCCTACAGCGTGGGCAGCTCGCTCGAGTCCTACACCGACGCCGGCTGCCTGCACGTGATCTTCGCCGTCGACGCTGCGCGCCTGGACGAAGCGCTCGAGGTGGTGTCGCGCGAGCTGCGCGCGCCGCTCACGCAGGACGAGCTCGCGACTGCCAGGGAGCAGGTCTGCACCGGCGTGCGGCTCGGTCAGGAAGGCAGCGGTGCGCGCATGACGTTCCTCGCGGAGCAGGCGCTGCTCGGCGACGACGCTCCCGACGTGGACGCCGTGATCGAGGCGCTCGAGTCGGTCTCGCTGGCGTCGGTGGAGGCGCTCGCGGCGCAGCTCGCGGGCGCGCGGCTCGCGTTCGCGGTCGTCGGGCCCGTCGCGCCGTCTCGCTTCGCGGCCGGAGGCTGGGAGCTCCCGAAGTGAC
This sequence comes from uncultured Myxococcales bacterium, assembly GCA_964454165.1. Taxonomy (GTDB): domain Bacteria; phylum Myxococcota_A; class UBA9160; order SZUA-336; family SZUA-336; genus CAYVQJ01. The sequence goes on from CAYVQJ010000120.1 coordinate 42,745, forward strand.
GCTGCGCGTGCGCATCGCGCGCGTGCGCCCGGAACGCGACGCCGATCTGCCGCTCCCCGCGCCCGCGACCGCAGGCAGCGCGGGCGCCGATCTCGTCGCCGCCCTCGAGAAGGAGCTCGTGCTCCGGCCCGGCGAGCGCGCCGCGATCCCGACCGGCTTCGCCGTCGCGATTCCGCCAGGCCACGAGGGCCAGGTGCGCGGCCGCAGCGGTCTGGCGCTGCGCCACGGCCTCTACCTGCCCAACGCCCCGGGCACGATCGACTCCGACTACCGCGGCGAGATCCACGTGATCGTCCAGAACGGCGGCAGCGAGCCGGTGACGATCCTTCGGGCCGACCGTATCGCCCAGCTCGTGATCGCCCCGGTCGCGGCGCCCGTCTTCGAGGAGGTTCCCTCGCTCCCGCCGACCTCGCGCGGGTCGCGCGGCTTTGGGCACACCGGGCGGTAGGGCTCGACGCTGCACGGAGCCAAAGCCTTACCCAGATAATGGTAATGAGCGGCGCCGAAATGCAATAGCTAGGAAACGTTCAGCGCGATCTCGAGGATGTGCTCCGCGTCTCGAAGCTTTCAGGGACCCAAGGAGCAACCGATGACCACGCTGCAACGCTACCGACCCGCAGCGTCCACGCAGCTCGTGTTGCACATCCTGGAGCGACCCGAACTCGTCGCGGCGGTGCGCGAGCTGCCCGGCCCCGTGCTGGGCCAGTTGATCGACCACGTGGGCCTCGAGGATGCCAGCGAGCTCGTCGCGCTCGCCAGTACCGATCAGCTCGCACAGGTCTTCGATCAGGATCTATGGCGGGCCTCTGCACCGGGCGCCGACGAACGTTTTCACGCCGCACGCTTCGCGCTGTGGTTGCACGTGCTCGGCGAGGCAGGCGAAGCGTTTCTCGTGCAGCGCTTGTGCGCGCTGCCGCGGGACCTGCTCGTGCTCGCCGTGCATCAACTCGTGCTCGTGCTCGACCTGGATGGTTGGGCGCACCAGTTCCAGGCTGCCGGCGACGACGCCGCCTGGACCGAGAAGGCCCTGGAGACGGCGCTCTACGAGGAGTGGGAGGAGTTCGGCTTGATCGCGCGCGATCCGGCGAGCTGGGACGTGCTCTGGACTGCGCTCGTCGCGCTCGACCAGGATCACCACGCGCTCTTGCGCGCAGTGCTCGAGCAGTGCGCGGCGCTCGACGCGGACCGGATCGTTGAGCAGAGCGGACTCTACGCCGCGCTGACTTCGGAGGAGATGCTCGAGGCCGACGTGGCGGCGGATCGCGAGGATCGCCGCGCCGCGCAGGGGTACGTCGCGCCCGCGGATGCGCGCGCTTTCCTCGCTCTGGCGCGCAGCGGGGAGCCGGCGCTCGAGCGCGATCCGCTCACGCGCGCGTACTTCCGCGACCTCGCGCCACCCGAGCTAGCGCCGACCGCGGCCGCCGCTGCCGAACGCGACGCTGCCCGTGCGGCCGACCGGCCTGCGCTCGCGGACCTGCTCGAGGCGGCTGGCGCGACGGAGCCGGCTCGGCCCGAGCCCCGCCTTCGGCTCGGGGCCGGCGCCGGCGAGGTCACAGGCAGCCTCGAGCGCGCGCTGGCCGAGCTCCAGACGTGTGCGCCGGAGGTCTACGCGGAGCGCGTCGCAGAGCTCGGCTACCTCGCGAACGTGCTGATCGCCGGCACGACCGAAAGCGAGCGACCGCGTCCGGTCGACGCCCTGCGGACGGCGGCTCGGATCTGCAGCGCCGGCATCGCGCGCGCTCTCGCCGCCGAGCCTGTGATCGCCGACGACGGCGGCCTCTCCCCGGAGGCGCGGCTCGTGCACCGTTTGCCTTGCGACGTGCTGTTCCGGCTCGGAGCTCGTTAGGAGCGAGCGGCCTCGTCGAGGAAGTCGCGAACCGTCCGCGCGCCCATCTCGGGCTGGTCGGTGAAGAGCTGATGACCGCAGTCAGGTAGTACCGTCAGCCGCGCGCCGGGGATTTGCTTCGCAAGCAGATGAGCGCCCTCGACCAGGACCATGCGGTCGAGCTCTCCGTGGAGCACGAGAGTCGGCTTGTCGATCTTGCAGAGCTCGCGGAGGCGTTCCCAGGTCGCCACGCCCCGGAGCTGATGGTTGTAGCCCTCTTCAGACGTCGGGTGCTGCGCCCGGACGGCGCGGTCCTCGGCGACACGCTCTGCTGGGGTGGAGGGCGCGTACGTGAAGGGACTTAGTAACTCATAGCGCCCCTCGGCATCGAGCGACGCTGCGCTGGTGAGCGCCTCGATCACTCCCGGGTTGCTGGACGCGTACGGGATTCCTGCATGGGTCGAGACGAGCGTGAGGCTCGTGATGAGCTCGGGATGATTGAGCGTGAGATCCTGCGCGATCAAGCCGCCCAACGAGATGCCCAGCACGTGGACCGCCGGCTCGCCCGCCGCGCCGATGACCGCGGCCACTGCCTCCGACAGCATCGACATCGAGTAGGGCCCTGGCGGTGTGCCCGTCTTGCCGGTGCCGAGGTTGTCGAGAGTGATGACGCGATGCTGCGGTGAGAGCAACGGCACCAGCCGAAACCACACTGCCGACGGGGAGCTCAGGCCGTTGATGAGGACGACCGGTGCGCCCTCACCCTGCGAGTCCCACCAAACGTTCGCCTGCCCGCTGCGCACGAATGCCATCGACACGCACGGTGCACCAGAACATCTTGCCTGTCATCCGAAGGGTCCGGCTCCGGGCTCCGTGACGGGCGTTTGCCCCGGGGCAGGCCCCGGGCTAGGGTGGCCTTCAATGGAGCCGACGCCGGGGGGGCGGACGCAGGCGAACGGGGCGGATGCCGGGCCGCCGGGGATGATCTCGTCCCGACCACGCGCCCCGGAAGCGACGCCTCCGGCGGGCTCCCAGCTCTCGAACCTGGCGCTGCGGCTGATCACTGCGGCCCTGCTGGTTCCGCCCATCGTCTGGGTCTGCTGGGCGGGTGGGGTCTGGTTCGTCGGAACCGTGGCCCTGATCGGCGTGGTGGCGGTCAACGAGTTCTACAACTTCATCAGCGCCAAGGGCGCGACGCCGCACCGCCTGCTCGGGACCGTGGGCGTCGCGGCGCTGCCGCTGGTCGCCTGGATCGGCGACGCCTTCTGGGCGACCACCGTCATGACCGCGGTGCTGCTCACCGTGATGATCATTCAGCTCGCCAACCGCGAGATCCACGAGGCGATCGCGAGCGTCTCGGCCACCTTCTTCGGCGTGTTCTACGTGGGCTGGCTGCTCGCGCACGCCGTCTCGCTGCGCATGATCGACCGCGACGTCGCGCAGCGCACCGGCGGCCTCGCCACGCTCGACCCGCAGACCGGCTTCTTCCTGATGATCTTCTGCCTCATCGCCGCGGTGTGGTGCGACACGGGCGCCTACTTCGTGGGGCGCGCCTACGGCCGGCGCAAGCTCGCGCCCGCGATCAGCCCGAACAAGACGGTCGAGGGCGCCATCGGCGGCGTCGCACTCGGCGCGTTCGGCGCGCTCGTGACCAAGTTCATCTTCGACTTCCTCGTGCCCGGTGAGCTGTCGTCGCAGCTCTCCTGGGGTGCCGCTCTCGCCTTCGGCATCGTGGTCGCGGCCGCAGCGATCGTGGGGGACCTGATCGAGTCGCTGCTCAAGCGCGACGCGGCGCTCAAGGACGCGGGCAGCCTGCTCCCGGGCGTCGGCGGCATGCTCGACCGCGTCGACTCGAGCCTGCTCGCCATCCCGGTGACCTACTACCTGATGCTCGCGTACTATCTGGTCCGCCTGTCCCCGTAGGCCACCGCTTCCCTCGGGAGTCCCCCTCGTGATCGACCGCTATACGCGCCCCGAGCTGCGCGCGGTCTGGACCGACGAGCGCCGGCTCGCGCTCTGGGTCCGGATCGAAGTCGCCGTGTGCCGCGCCCTCGCCGCGCGCGGCCGGATTCCTCGCGACGCCTTGCGCGCGATCGAGGAGCGCGCGAAGGTCGATCCCGCGCGCGTCGCGGAGATCGAGGAGCGCGTGCAGCACGACGTGAACGCGTTCCTCGACGCGCTGGCCGAGTCGATCGGGCCGGCCGCGCGCTACGTGCACCTCGGGCTCACGTCATCGGACGTGCTCGACTCGGCGCTCGCGCTCCAGCTCGCCGAGGCGCTCGACTTGATCCTGGCCGAGTGCGACCGCGCGCTCGACGCCCTGGAGCGGCGCGCGCTCGAGCACAAGGACACCGTGATCCTGGGCCGCACGCACGGGATCGCCGCCGAGCCGACCACGTTCGGCCTGAAGCTGCTCTACGCCTGGGACGAGCTCCTGCGCGACCGTGCGCGTCTGGTCGCCGCGCGCCGCGCGATCGCCGTCGGCAAGCTCTCGGGCGCGGTTGGAACGTTCGCGCATCTGGACCCCGAGGTGGAGGAGGAGGCGCTGCGCGAGCTCGGCCTCGCGGCCGCGCCGATCTCGACCCAGATCGTCGCGCGCGACCGCCACGCCGAGGTGATGTGGGCGCTGGCGCAGACCGCGACCACGATCGAGCGCATCGCGGTCGAGATGCGCCACCTGGCGCGCACCGAGGTCGCGGAGGTCGCCGAGTTCTTTGGCCGCGAGCAGAAGGGCAGCTCCGCGATGCCGCACAAGCGCAATCCCTGGCGCTTCGAGACGCTCGCGGGGCTCTCACGCGTGGTGCGCGGCTACGCGCAGGCGGCGCTCGAGAACCAGGCGCTCTGGCACGAGCGCGACATCTCGAACAGCTCGGTCGAGCGCATCATCGGCCCCGACGCGACCGCGCTCGTGCACTTCATGCTGCACCGGCTGGCGGGTCTCGTCGACGGGCTCGCCGTCTACCCGCAGCGCATGCGCGAGAACCTCGACGCGACGCGCGGGCTGGTGTTCTCCGGTGCGGTGCTGCTGGCGCTGACCCGGCGTGGGCTGTCGCGCGACGACGCCTATCGCCTGGTGCAGCGCCACGCCATGGCGACGTGGGACCAGGGCGGACACCTGCACGACCGGCTCGCGGCCGACGAGCAGATTGCGAAGAAGCTCGAGCCCGACGAGCTTGCCGAGTGCTTCGATCTCGAGCGCCAGCTCGCCAACGTCGGGCGCATCTTCGAGCGCGTGCTGGCGCAGAAGACCGGGGGGGAAGGCGCATGAAGGTGCGGGTGCTGGTCACGCTCCGGCCGGGCGTGCTCGACGCGCAGGGGCGCGCGATCGGCCAGGCGCTCGCGGAGCTCGGCCACGCGCAGATCCGCGAGGTGCGCACCGGCAAGCTCGTGCTGCTCGACGTTGCCACCGACGATCCCGACCGCGCCCGGGCGCTCGCGCGCGAAGCCTGCGAGAAGCTGCTCGCCAACCCGGTGATCGAGCAGTACGAGATCGAGCTGTAGATGGCTGATCGGGTGCGCGTCGGCGTGGTGGTGTTCCCGGGGTCCAACGACGATCGCGATCTGGCGGGCGCGTTCGAGCTCCTCGGCGCCGAGGTCGCAATGGTCTGGCACAAGGACGCGCGGCTGCCCGACGGCGTCGCCGGAGTCGGCATTCCCGGCGGCTTCTCGTACGGGGACTACCTGCGCTGCGGTGCGATGGCGCGCTTCTCTCCCGTGATGGCGGCGGTCGAGGCGTTCGCGCGCGCGGGCGGACCGGTGCTCGGCGTCTGCAACGGCTTCCAGATCCTGTGCGAGAGCGGGCTGCTCCCGGGCGCGCTGGTGCGCAACCGCGATCTGCGGTTCGTGTGCAAGAGCGTGCGCGTGGTCGTGGGCGAGCGCGGCCAGTTCGACGACGCGCTCGCGGCCGGAAGCGTGCTCGAGCTGCCGATCAAGCACGGCGAGGGCGCCTACGTGCCCGACCCGGGGCGGCCGCCACGCGTGGCCTTCCGCTACGTCGGCGAGAATCCGAACGGCAGCACCGATGCGATCGCCGGCGTGGTCAATCAAGCCGGCAATGTGATGGGCTTGATGCCGCACCCCGAGCACGCGGCCGATCCGCTGCTGCACCGCTCCGTCGATGGCGCCAGCGTGCTGCGCGCCTTCCTGTCGCGCGCGGCGGGACGGAGCGCGGCGTGAGTGAGCCGCCCGTCACGCGCAAGCTCGCGCTCGAGCACGGGCTCACCGCCGAGGAGTGGCAGCGCATCCTCGAGATCCTGGGCCGCGACCCCACGTTCCCCGAGCTCGGGATCTTCTCGGTGATGTGGTCCGAGCACTGCTCGTACAAGTCCAGCCGCACGCTGCTGCGCACGCTGCCGACGACGGGCGCCTGCGTGATCGAGGGCCCCGGCGAGAACGCGGGCGTCGTCGACGTGGGCGACGGCCTCGCCGCCGTGTTCAAGATCGAGAGCCACAACCATCCCTCGTACGTCGAGCCGCACGCGGGCGCGGCGACGGGCGTCGGCGGGATCCTGCGCGACATCTTCACCATGGGCGCGCGGCCGATCGCCTCGCTCGACAGCCTGCGCTTCGGCCCGCTCGACGATCCGCACCAGCGCTTCCTGGTGCGCGGCGTCGTCTCGGGCATCGGCGACTACGGCAACTGCTTCGGCTGCGCGACCGTCGGCGGCGAGGTCACGTTCCACCCGCGCTACCGCAACAACATCCTGGTCAACGCGATGAACGTCGGCATCGTCGCGCACGCTGGCGTGTTCCGCGCGCAGGCCAGCGGCATCGGCAACCCGGTGGTGTACGTGGGCTCGTCGACGGGCCGCGACGGCATCCACGGCGCCAGCCTGCTCGCCTCGAGCGAATTCAGCGAGGCGACCGAGTCGATGCGCCCGACCGTGCAGATCGGCGACCCGTTCACGGAGAAGCTCTTGCTCGAGGCGTGCCTCGAGGTGATGAAGACCGGCGCCGTCGTCGCGATCCAGGACATGGGCGCGGCGGGGCTCACCTGCTCGAGCTTCGAGATGGCGTCGCGCGGAGGCACCGGGATCGAGATGGATCTCGATCGAGTGCCGCAGCGCGAGGCGAAGCTCACGCCCTACGAGCTGCTGCTCTCCGAGTCGCAGGAGCGCATGCTGCTCGTGGTCGAGAAGGGCAGGGAAGCGGAGGTCCTCTCGATCTTCCAGAAATGGGACCTCGCCGCCGCGGTCGTCGGAACCGTGGTCGACGGCGGCCGCATGCGCGTGCGCTGGCATGGCGAGACGGTGGTCGACATCCCGGTCGATCCGATCGCGAAGAGCGCGCCGGTCTACGAACGCCCGCGCAGGCCGCCCGCCGACCTCGCCGAGCGCCGCCGCTTCGACCTCGCCGCCTTGCCCGTCGAGAAGAACCCCGGCGACGCGCTGCTCCAGCTCCTGGGCTCGCCCAATCTGTGCTCGCGGCGCTGGATCTACGAGCAGTACGACCAGCTCGTGCAGTCGGGGACGGTGCTGCTGCCGGGCGGAGACGCGGCCGTAGTGCGCGTGCCCGGCACGCGGCGCGGGCTCGCGCTCAAGACCGACTGCAACCCGCGCTGGTGCGCGCTCGATCCCTACCTGGGCGCGCAGCACGCGGTCGCCGAGGCCGCGCGCAACGTCGCTGTCACGGGAGCGCGCCCGCTCGCCGTGACCAACTGCCTGAACTTCGGCAGTCCCGAGCGGCCCGAAGCGATGTGGGAGTTCGCCGAATGCGTGCGCGGCATGGGTGACGCCTGCCGGGCTTTCGGCACGCCGATCGTGTCGGGCAACGTGAGCTTCTACAACGAGACCGCGTCGATCGGCTCGATCCCGCCCACGCCGACCATCGGCATGCTGGGACTGCTCGACGACGTGGAGCTCGCGGTGGGCGCGCACTTCCGGGCCGAGGGCGACGCGGTGGTGCTGCTCGGCGAGACGCGCGAGGAGCTCGGCGCGACGGAGTATCTCTGGGTGCGCCACGGCATCGAGCGCGGGACGCCGCCGCGCCTCGATCTCCCCGCGGAGGCGAGCCTGCAGCGGCTGCTTGCGACCGCGGCGGCGCGCCGGCTGCTGCGCTCCGCACACGACTGCTCCGACGGCGGTCTCGCGATCGCACTCGCGGAGTGCGCGCTCGGCTCGGGAATCGGTGTGCGCGCGAGTCTCGACCTCGGGCTGCGGGTCGACGCGCTCTGGTTCGGCGAGTCGGCGGCGCGGGCTGTGCTGAGCTGCGCGCAGGGCGAGCTGGCGGCGCTGCTCGACCTCGCTCGGGAGCACGGCGTTCCGGCGCGCGCGATCGGCGTCACCGGCGGCGAGCGGATCGTGCTTTCGCCGGGGGTCGACGTGAGCGTCGCCGAGGCGCAGCATCAGTGGTCCCAGGCGCTGCCGGAGGCCCTACGATGAGTGGACGCACCCCCGAGCTCGATCGCTTCCGCGAGGAGTGCGGTGTGGTGGGCGTCGCCGGCCACCCCGAGGCGTCGAACGTCGCGTACCTGGCGCTGTACGCGCTGCAGCACCGCGGGCAGGAGTCGGCCGGGATCGTGGTGCGCCAGGGACACCACTCCTCGCTTCACCGGGGCATGGGCCTGGTCGCCGACATCTTCAGCCGCGACGTGCTCAAGGGACTCGCCGGCCGCTTCGCAATAGGCCACGTGCGCTACTCGACTTCGGGCGAGAGCGTGCTCCGCGACGCGCAGCCCTTCCTCGCCGAGACGGGTCAGATGCAGATCGCCGTCGCGCACAACGGCAACCTGACCAACGCGCGCGCGCTGCGGGCCGAGCTCGAGGGTCACGGCTCGATCTTCCAGTCCACGATCGACTCCGAGGTGTTCGTGCACCTGCTGGCGCGCTCGCGCGGCACGCTCGAGGAGCGCGTGGTGGACGCGCTCTCGCGCGTGCGCGGCGCCTACTCGCTGGTGATGCTGGTGGACGACGTGCTGATTGCGGCGCGCGACCCGCGCGGCTTCCGCCCGCTCTCGCTCGGCAGCATCGACTCGGCGTGGGTGGTCGCGAGCGAGACCTGCGCCTTCGACCTGATCGGCGCCGCGTTCGAGCGCGATGTCGAGCCCGGCGAGATCGTGGTGATCCGCCGCGGGCGCGTGCGCTCGCTGCAGGCGCTGCCGCGCGCGGCCGAGCGCTTCTGCGTGTTCGAGCACATCTACTTCGCGCGGCCCGACTCGGTGGTGTACGGCTCGAGTGTGCACCTGGTGCGCAAGCAGCTCGGGCGCGAGCTGGCGCGTGAGGCCCCGGCCGACGCCGACATGGTCGTGCCGGTGCTCGACTCCGGCACGTCGGCGGCGCTCGGCTACGCCGAGGTATCCGGCATCCCCTACGAGCCCGCGCTCACCCGCAACCATTACGTGCGCCGCACCTTCATCGAGCCGGAGCAGGCGATCCGGCTGTTCGGGGTGCGCGTCAAGCACAACCCGATCAAAGCGGTGGTGGCGGGCCGTCGCATCGTGCTGATCGAGGACTCGATCATCCGCGGCACCACGCTCACGCGTCTGGTGCGGCTGATGCGCACGGCCGGCGCCCGCGAGGTACACGTGCGCGTGTCGGCGCCGCCCACCACGGGCCCGTGCTACTACGGCATCGACACGCCCACGCGCGAGGAGCTGATCGCGGCGAACCACAGCGTGGAGGAGATCCGCGTCAAGCTCGAGGCCGACACCCTGGCGTACCTGTCGCTGGACGCGCTGCGCCGCGTGGAGGCGTCGATGAAGCACGGCTTCTGCGACGCCTGCTTCTCGGGCCAGTACCCCGTGCCGGTCGACGACCCTGCGCCCGGCGACGCGCAGCTACCCCTGTTCGACGCGTCCGCCGCCCCGGAGGACCACTAGAGGAACCCTTCTACACAGGGGAGGGGAGCCGGCTACCCCTTCTGCGCAGCGGCTGCCGGTCGCGGTACACTGGGCGCGCCCGACGCCGGGCACGGAGCTTGAAAGCTCCCGGACCCCGCGAAGGGAGCACCCCCGCTCGCATGCTGCGCCAGCAATCCCGCACTCTCCACTACTCGCTCGTCGCGACCGACGTGGCGCTTTCGTTTCTGCTGTTCGCGCTGGTGTTCTCGCTGCCCTGGTGGGGCGAGCCGCTGGAGCCGCCGGATCCGGGCCAGATCTGGGTGGGCGCGGCGCTGGCGGCCATCGCGTGGCCGGTGGCGCTGCGCTGGGTCGGCGCGTACCGCTCGCACCGCGTGGAGAATCCGCTGCGCGTCGCGCGCACGCTCGCGAGTGGCGGCCTGGGGGCGCTGCTGCTCGTGCTGGGCGGCGCCTTCGCGCTGCGCCTGCACCGGCTCGACCCGCTCGCGCTCGCGACCTTCGCGGTGGCGAACTTCGCGGCGCTCGGCGGCATGCGCATCGCGCTGTTCGCGGGGCTGCGCGCGCTGCGCAAGCGCGGCTACAACTACCGCAACGTCGTGATGCTCGGCACGGGCCCGCGCGCGCGGCGGCTGGCGTCGGAGATCGAGGCGCATCCGGCCTGGGGCCTGCGCATCCGCGGCTTCGCCGACGACGATCCGCGGCCCGCCGACCTGGCGTTCATCGGCGACCGCTTCCTGGGTCCGATGCGTGGCCTGGTCGACCTGATCCGCAGCGAGACGATCGACGAGGTGCTGTTCGCGCTGCCGCGGCGCTGGATCGGGCAGGAGTCCACGGCCAACGCGCAGGCGCTGTGCGAGGTCTACGGCATCGACTTCACGCTGGCGAGCGACCTGTTCGACTCGCGCGTCGCCGAGCCGCGCTTCCACGACGCGCTCGGCGTGCCGTGCCTCACCCTCGGCTACCAGCGCCAGCACCGGGGCTGGCAGCCGGCGGTCAAGCGCGCGATCGACGTCGCGGGCGCGCTCGCGGCGATCGTGCTCACTTCGCCGCTCTGGCTCGCCGCGGCGATCGCGATCAAGCTCGACTCGCGCGGGCCGGTGTTCTTCACCCAGACGCGCTCGGGCCGCGGCAACCGCCCCTTCCGGGTGGTGAAGTTCCGCACCATGATCGCCGACGCCGAGAAGCTGCGCGAAGCGCTGCAGCGCCAGAATGAGATCTCCGGCCCGGTGTTCAAGCTGAAGAACGACCCGCGCCAGACGCGCGTCGGCCGCGTGCTGCGCAAGTACTCGATCGACGAGCTGCCGCAGTTCGTCAACGTGCTCGTCGGGGAGATGAGCCTGGTCGGCCCGCGGCCGCCGATCCCCGCTGAGGTCGATACCTACGAGCCGGACCAGCTCCGGCGGCTCTCGGTGCGGCCGGGCATCACGGGGCTGTGGCAGGTGTCGGGCCGCAATCGCATCACGTTCGAGGACTGGGTGAAGCTCGACCTGCAGTACATCGACGAGTGGTCGCTGTGGCTCGACTTCCAGATCATGCTCGCGACCATCCCCGCGGTGCTCGGCGGAGAAGGCGCCTCGTAGTCTTTGCCGCGACGGCTGTCGCCGAGCGGCCTTCGCTCGCCTGCGGCTCGCTGCGCGCGCGCTTCGCGCGCTTGCTCTTTGCCGCGATGGCTGTCGCCAAGCGGCCTTCGCTCGCGCGCGGACGCGCTCGCTGCGCGCGCGCTTCGCGCGCTTGCTCAAGTCGGGGCGGCGCGCGGTCGACGATGACGCGATGAAGCGTCGCTTCGCGCTGCCGCTGGCCGTCGGCTTCGCCCTGTCTCCTTGCGTCTGCCTTGCCGCTGAGATGTACCGCTGGGTGGATGCGCAGGGGAACGTGCATCTCAGCGAGACTCCGCCCGAAGGTGGAGCGGCCGAGGTGTGGAAGCCCAAGCCGCTCGAGACCGCGCCGGCGATCCCGAGCGCGCAGCAGCGTCGAGCGCCCGCGAAGCCGAGAGCAGCCGCGCACGCGACCGGTGCGACCAACGCGGCGAGCGCGTCCGCGGAGCCGAAGGTCGCGGGCCGGACGGAGCCGGAGTGGCGGCGCGAGGCGCTGGACAAGCAGCAGGCGATCGCCGAGCTCGAGAGCAAGCTCCAGGCGGTCGAGGAAGGCCCGGAGTTCTCGAGCACGACGTTCAAGAGGAACGCGTACGGCGGGAAGTACGCCGTCGGAGGCAGCAGCAAGAGCTCGGTGCTCCTCGGCCTGCGCAACGAGCTGTCGCGGGCCCAGACGAACCTCGAGCACTTCGAGGACTACGCCCGCGAGCTCGGCGTTCCCGCGGGCTGGCTGCGCTGAGCTAACGCACCTCCCGCTACGTCGCTGCACTACACTGGCGGCGCGTCGCAGACGGACGCGGCGAGTGCTCGAGCATGCAGGTGGAAGCGCTGGTGGAGCGCCTGTGGCAGGCGCGCAAGGCGGGCGATCACTGCCCGGCGTGGCTGTTGGGCGCGCTCACGCTCGACCAGGCGCTGGCGGTTCAGCTCGGGCTGCTCGCGCGCCGGCGCGCAGAGGGCGAGACGCTGGCCGGCTGGAAGGTCGGGCTGACCTCCGACCGCGCGCGCAAGGCCCTCGGCGTGGATGCGCGCCCCTTCGGCTACCTGCTCGCCAGCCGCGTGCTCGCGAGCGGAGCGCAGCTTCCCGCGGCGTCGATCCGCGCGCCGTCGATCGAGCCGGAGCTCTGCTTCAGCGTCGGCCGGCGGCTCGTGGGGAGTGACGTCTCGCGCGAGCAGGTGATCGCGGCGATCGCGCGCGTCGCCGCCGGGTTCGAGCTCAACGAGCGGCGCGCCGGGTCGGCCCGACCCGACTTCGGGGCCATGGTCACCGACTGCCTGACGCAGTGGGGGATCGTCGAGGGCACAGGCGTGGCGCTAACCGCCAGCGCTGACCTCTCGCGGGTGCGCTGCACGCTCGAGCGCGACGGCGAGCAGGTCTATCAGGGCGTGAGCCAGGACGAGCTCGACGACCACTTCGGGTCGCTGCAACGACTGGTGGTGGCACTCGCGGCACACGGGCAGGCGCTCGAGCCGGGACAGAAGGTGATCACCGGCGCGTTCGCGCGCTTCGACGCCGCTGCGGGACAGCGCTGGCGCGCCGTCTACGAGGGCGTCGGCGAGGTGGAGGTTTCTCTCACGTGAGCGAGCTCCGGCTCCAGGGTCCGCAGAACCTCCTCGTCGTGCTCGGGCTCACGCTGCCCGAGATCTCGGACGCGGAGCTGGAGCGGATCCGCGCCGCGGCGCCGCCGGGCTCGGGCGTCCGCGTGGCGCCGCGGATGCGCGAGGCGCTCGAGCTGGCGCGCGACACCGACGTGATCCTGGGCTTCATCCCCGAGCCGCTCTTTGCCGCCGCGCCGAAACTGCGTTGGGTACACGCGATCGCGTCGGGGATGGACATGTTCCTGTACCCGGCGATGCGCGACTCCGCGGTCGTGCTCACCGGCGAGAAGGGCCTCGTCGGCGGCCACCTCGCCGACACGGGCTTCGGGCTGCTGCTCGCGCTCACGCGCCAGATCGCCAGCGCGATCCGCCTCGGCCCCGAGGGTTGGAAGCAGCGCGAGGCGATGCGCAAGGTCGAGATCGAGCTCGAGGGTCTGACGCTGGGCGTCGTCGGCTTCGGCGGCACGGGGCGCGCGCTCGCACGTCGCGCCGTCGCGTTCGGCATGAAGGTGCTCGCGGTAGACGCCTGGCCCGTGGCGCCGTCCGATGGAGTGGCCGAGGTGTGGGGCCTCGACCGCCTCGCGGACCTGCTGCGCGCCTCCGACGTGGTCGGGATCGGGGCGCCGCTCACGACCGAGACCCGCGGGCTCTTCGACGACAAGGCGTTCGCAGCCATGAAGCGCGGCGCGCTGCTCGTGAACGTGACCCGCGGCGAGATCGTCGACGGCGACGCGCTGGTGCGCGCGCTGCGCGACGGTCGCTGCGGTGGCGCCGCGCTCGACGTGGCGCCGATCGAGCCGCTCCCCGCGGACCACCCGCTCTGGAGCTTCCCGAACGTCGCGATGACGCCCCACACCGCCGGCGCGAGCCAGCACCGCGGGCCCCGCAACATCGCCCGCTTCTGCGAGAATCTGCGCCGGGCGCAGGCTGGCGAGCCCCTCGTCGGGATCGTCGACAAGCGCCTGGGTTATTGAGGAGAACGCGATGCGTTACTACTCGTGCGATTCGCACCTGGTCGAGGCACGCGAGGTGTTCGAAGGGCTCGACCAGCGCTTCGGCACGCGCGCGCCGCGCATCGAGCGCGACTTCAAAGGCAACCGCGGCGACTGGCTGATCCTGCCCGGCGCGCCGCCGATTCCGGTCGGGCGCCTCGGCATCGCGGGCCATCGCCTCGACGACCCCGAGACCACCGAGCTGATCGCGCGCGGCTACGAGGGCCTGAACCCCGGCGTGCGCGACCCGTCGAAGCGCCTCGACGAGCAGGCGCGCGACGGCATCTGCGGCGAGGTGATGTACCCGAGCCTGAACATGTTCACCTACGCCATCCCCGATCGGGACGTCGCGAAGGCGGTGTTCGAGCGCCACAACGACTGGGTGACGGAGTACTGCTCGGTCGCTCCTGATCGCTTGATCGGAATCGGCTGCCTGCCGATCCCCGATGTAGACGCGGCGCTCCTGGAGATGGAGCGAGCGGCGAAGCGCGGCGTGCGCGGCTTCATGATCCCCGCGCACGTGCCGCCGGAGCGGCCCTACTGCCATCCCGACTACGACCGCTTCTGGGCGGCGGCACAGGCGATGGACCTGCCGCTGACCATGCACATCTTCGTCGGCACCTCGTGGGACGGCGGGATGCCCGCGCACTGGGGCACGCCGAGCGGGACGATCAAGGGCTACACGCTCGCGTTCACCACCGCCGTGAACAGCATGATCGACCTGATCTGCGGCGGCGTGGTCGAACGCTTCCCCCGCCTGCGGCTCGTGATCTCCGAGTTCGAGACGGGCTGGGTCGCGCACGTGATCCAGCGCCTGGATCACGCGACCTACCGCACGCCGAAGTACGCGGTCGACTATCTGACTCTGAAGCCGAGCGAGTACTTCCAGCGCAACTTCTGCGTGACGTTCGAGGACGACGCGATCGGCGTGAACACGCGCCACGAGATCGGGCTCAAGAACCTGGTCTGGGGCAACGACTACCCGCACCACGACTCGATCTGGCCCAACTCCATGCCGACCCTCACGCGCATCATGCAGGGCGTTCCGCAGCCCGAGATCGAGCAGATGTGCTTCAAGACCGCAACGGAGATGTACCGCGTGGACCTCTCCAAGCTCCCGGCGTAGCGCTAGTCGCTCACGGGCAGACGGACGCTACGCCGATCACGTTGCAGGCCGTGGCGGCGCCGCCGCTCACCTGCACGCCGCCGCCGTTGTTGCCGGTGATCACGTTGCCGCCGTAGCCGGAGCCGTTGCCGAGCAGCAGCCCCTCGTCGCCGTTGTCGCGGAGCGTGTTGCCCTCCGCCAGACCGCCGGAGCCGAGAATGCGCACCCCCTCGAGGCCGCTTCCCTTCACCGTGCAGCCTCGCACCAGGTGCTGCCCGAGGGGAGGCCCGGCCCCGTCCTCGAGGTTGATCCCGATGTCGTCCACGCCGAGCACGCGGACGTCGATCACTCGGATCGCAGTGGCAGCCGGGGCGTAGATTCCCGACCCCGGGATGTCGCGGATCGTCCCATTGCGGATCTCGACGTTCGTCCTCGCTCCCAGCGCAATGCCGCGATCCGTACCGGCTCCGCCGGCGCCGCGGATGGTGAAGCCGTTCAGGTCGAGCGTGACGTCGTCGGCACTGATGGTGATTCCGATCCTGCCGGCCGGCACCGTGAGATCACTCGTGAGGCGGTAGCTCCCCGGCTGGTCGATGATGTGCAGCGTCCCGAAGTTGCCGGATACGCTGGAGGCGTTGATCTCCCGCACCCCGTCGACGGCAACCGCCTGCGACGGCAGAACCGCCGCGCAGAGCGCAACAGCGAACCTCGCGACGCGTCGCATCATCCCGCCTCCCTGCTGGACGCGCTCAGCCTATCACGGCGTCCTACGGCAGCAGCGTGTCCTTCGCGGGCCCGGGCGCGGGCTCCGGCCAGTCCAGCGTGTAGTGCAGGCCGCGGCTCTCCTTGCGCGCGGAGGCGCAGCGCACGATCAGCTCGGCGACGAGGGCGAGGTTGCGCAGCTCGAGCAGGTCGGGCGTGACCTTCACGTGCCAGTAGTACTCGCGGATCTCCTCGCGCAGCACGCGCAGGCGGCGCGCGGCGCGCTCCAGCCGCTTGTCACTGCGCACGATGCCGACGTAGTTCCACATCAGCCGCCGGATCTCGTCCCAGTTCGCGTTGACCAGGATCGCCTCGGACGGATCGACCGCGCTGCCCGGGTCCCACCCGGGGATGGGAGGCGGCGCGTCGATCCCCGCCGCGAGTCGACGTCGCGCCTCCTCGGCGGCGACCTGGCCGAACACCACGCCTTCGAGCAGCGAGTTGGAAGCCAGCCGGTTCGCGCCGTGCAGCCCGGTACAGGCGACCTCGCCCGCGGCGAACAGATTCGCGACATCGGTCTCCGCGCGCAGGTCCGTGCGCACGCCACCGCACAGGTAGTGCGCGGCCGGCACCACGGGGAGCGGCTGCTTGGCCATGTCGAAGCCGTACGTCAGACAGCGCTGGTAGATGTTGGGGAAGCGCTGGCGCAGGAAGCCCGCGTCGAGGTGCGTGCAGTCGAGGTACACGCAATCGTCGCCGCTCTTCTTGAGCTCCGCGTCGATCGCGCGCGCCACCACGTCGCGCGGCGCCAGATCGGCCAGCGGGTGATGGCGGCGCATGAAGGCGTCGCCCGCGCGCGTGCGCAGCACGCCGCCCTCGCCCCGCACCGCCTCGCTGATCAGGAACGAGCGCGCGTCGGGGTGGTAGAGGCACGTCGGGTGGAACTGGATGAATTCCAGATTCGCAACGGACGCTCCCGCGCGGTACGCCATCGCGATGCCGTCGCCCGACGCGATGTCGGGGTTGCTGGTGTACAGGTAGACCTTGCCGCAGCCGCCGGTGGCGAGGAGCACCACGCGCGCCTCGACGGTCGAGACCTCGCCGGTCGCCGCGTCGAGCACATAGGCGCCGACCACGCGGCGCGGTCCCGCGAGACCGAGCTTCTCGCTGGTCACGAGATCCACGCCCATGGAGTGCGGGAGCAGGCGGATGCGCGGGTGCTTCTCGGCGCGCTCGACCAGCGCGCGCTCGATCTCCTGACCCGTGAAGTCCGCGGCGTGCAGCACCCGGCGTCGCGTATGGCCGCCCTCACGTCCAAGATCGAAGCCGTCGCCGCGCTCGCGCGGGTCGAAGTGCACACCCGCCTCGAGCAGGCTCTGGATCGCCGCGGGGCCGCGCTCGACGACGAAGCGCACGACCTCGGGGCGGCAGAGTCCGGCGCCGGCCGCGAGCGTGTCGTCCGTATGCGCACCGAACGAGTCGTCCTCGCCCATCACCGCCGCGATCCCGCCCTGCGCGTAGTTGGTCGCGGACTCGGCGCTGCTCTTCTTGGTGATCAACGCGACGGACGCGTGCTCGGCGGTACGCAGCGCGAAGGACAGACCGGCGATCCCGCTGCCGATCACGAGCACGTCGGTCTGGAGGCGCAAGGTGGCGCCAGTGTATGACCGGCGAGCCCGACGCTGCCAGCGCCGCCGGGCGCAAGCTCGCGGCGGCGCAGCTTTCGGCGCAACCCGGCGCGCCGACGCGCGATCCGAGCGCGCTTGCCGCCCTCAAGAGCAGCGTGGGGGTTCGCCGATGAGTAGCAGAGCGGCGCGAACCCCAACGCCGCGAGGAGAATCGGGTGCAGCGCGGTCTCGTCCTGGTGCTCGGGATCTGGCTCTGGGCGGTGGCTTCCGCGTGGCCGGCCGAGGCGCAGGTCTACACGTACACCGACAGCCGCGGGGTGGTGCACTTCTCCGATTCGCCGGTGCGCGGCGGGAACAGCGTGTTTCGTTGGAAGCGACGGCAGCAGGAACGGGCGACGCTCGCGTCGAGCACCTGGGACGGCACCATCGCGCGCACCGCCCGCCAGCACCGCGTGTCGCCCGGCCTGGTCAAGGCGGTGATCCACACCGAGTCGGCATTCGACCCGCGGGCGATCTCGCCCAAGGGCGCCCTGGGCCTGATGCAGCTCATGCCCCGGACCGCGAAGCGTCTCGGCGTGCAGGATCCCTTCGACCCCCGCGAGAACATCAGCGGGGGAACCCGCTACCTTCGCTACCTGATGGACCTCTACCGTGGGAACCTTCCGCTGGCGCTGGCCGCTTACAATGCGGGTGAGGGCGCGGTCGAGGAGCACGGTGGGATCCCCCCGTACGGCGAGACCCGGCGTTACGTGAGAAAGGTGCTGACGCTGGTCAGCCGGTACGATGCAGATTTCCGCTGAGCGCAGCATGCGCGCGGACGGCCGGTCCCGGCGCGAGGTGTTCTGGAACGCGCCGAATCTGGTCACGCTCGGGCGGATCGCCGCCGGGCCGCTGCTGCTCTTGCTCACGCTGTTCCCGGAGCGCAGAGCGAGCCTGATCGGTGGGATCGCGTTCCTGGCGATCTCGCTGACCGACCTGCTCGACGGCTGGCTCGCGCGCCGCGGCGGCCAGGTCACACACGTAGGCAAGCTGCTCGACCCGCTCGCCGACAAGCTGCTGCTCACCACCGCGCTGGTGCTCCTGGTGGCGCTCGACCGGATCCCGCTCTGGGGCGTGCCGCTCGTGGTGCTCGTGCTCGGGCGCGAGATCGCGGTCACGGGGCTGCGCGCGATGGCGTCGCTCGAGGGCGTGGTGCTCGGCGCATCGTCGCTCGGCAAGTGGA
Source organism: uncultured Myxococcales bacterium (assembly GCA_964454165.1). Lineage (GTDB taxonomy): Bacteria > Myxococcota_A > UBA9160 > SZUA-336 > SZUA-336 > CAYVQJ01. The sequence continues at coordinate 61,202 of CAYVQJ010000120.1, forward strand.
AGACCGGCTTCCAGAGCGCCGCGCTGACCGCGCTGATCATCCACTACGCATGGCTCGGCTTGCCGATGCACGCGCTCGGGCTCGCGCTCTTCGTCGTCGCGACGGCGCTCACGGTCTGGTCGGGCTGGGACTACTTCGCCGCGTTCCTCTCCGACGACGGGAGCCGCGACGCATGAATCGGCTGCAGGAGCTGGAGGGGCGCATCGAGCGCCGCGAGGCCGAGATCGGCGTGATCGGGCTCGGCTACGTGGGGCTGCCGCTCGCGCTCGCGTTCGCGCGCGCCGGCTTCCGCGTGACCGGCGTCGAGATCGACCGCGCGCGCGTCGACGCCTTGAACGCGGGACGCTCGCACATCGGCGACGTCGCCGACGCGGAGATCCGGGCCCAGCTCGACGCAGGGCGCTTCCAGGCGACCGCGAGCGCCGCCGAGCTCGCGCGCACCGACTGCATCCACGTCTGCGTGCCCACGCCGCTCAACAAGACCAGGGACCCCGACGTCTCGTTCATCGTCTCGGCCGTCGAGGAGATCCGCAAGCGGCTGCGCTCCGGGCACCTGATCATCCTCGGCAGCACCACCTACCCGGGCACCACGCGCGAGCTGTACCGGCCGATGCTCGAGGAGTCGGGGCTCGAGGTGGGGCGCGACTTCTCGCTCGCGTTCGCGCCCGAGCGGATCGACCCGGCGAACCGCGAGTTCGCGCTGCGCCAGGTGCCGAAGGTGGTCGGCGGCGAGACGGAGCTGTGCACGCGGCTCGCCGCGAAGGTCTACGCCGCGGTGTTCGACCGCGTGGTGCCGGTCTCGAACTCGCAGACTGCCGAGATGGTGAAGCTGCTCGAGAACACCTTCCGCATGATCAACATCGGGCTCGCCAACGAAGTCGCGATGATCTGCGACAAGCTCGCGCTCGACGTCTGGGAGGTGATCGAAGCCGCGTCGACCAAGCCCTACGGCTTCATGAAGTTCCTGCCCGGGCCCGGCCTCGGCGGCCACTGCATCCCCGTCGATCCAGCCTACCTGGCCTGGAAGCTGCGCAGCCTGAACTTCAACGCGCGCTTCATCGAGCTGGCGACGGAGATCAACGGCGCCATGCCCGAGTGGGTGGTGGAGCGCGTGACGCGCCTGCTCAATCGCGACCGCCTGGCGGTGAACGGCTCGCGCATCCTGCTGCTCGGTCTCGCCTACAAGGCCAACGTCGCCGATCTGCGCGAGTCGCCGGCGCTCGACATCTTCGTGCACCTGCAGCAGCTCGGCGCGGACGTGAGCTACCACGACCCCCACGTGCCGGAGGCGAGCGTCGACGGGCGCAACGTGAAGTCGATCGCACTCACCGACGAGGCCGTGTCGGGCTGCGACCTGGTGGTGATCACCACGAATCACGCGAGCGTGGACTACGCCCGGCTCTGCCGCCTGGCGCCCCGCGTCTTCGACACCCGCAACGCCACCGCGGCCCTGGGCCCGCAGCCGGACGTCGAGAAGCTGTAGCCCGCACGCCTCCGCCTTGTGGGGGCGCTTCGAGCTGACTAGTCTGGTCACATGACGAAGGCGGCGGTTTCCGCGCTCAAGGCCAGGCTCAGCAGCTTTCTGGCGCGCGTGAAGGCGGGCGAGGAGATCCTGGTCACCGAGCGCGACGTGCCCATCGCGCGGATCGTGCCGGTGACTGCTCCCGGCGGCGACCTCCGCGAGCTGCTCGACCTGGAGCGGCAGGGGCTGATCCGGCTCGGCAGCGGAAAGCTCCCGAAGCGGTTCTGGAAGCTGCGTCGCGGGCGCGACCCCGAGGGGCGCGTTCGGAAGGCCGTCGCCGAGGAACGCGAGGGCGGCTGGTGAAGTTCTGGGACACGTCGGCGCTGGTGCCCCTGTGCGTTTCGGAGCCAGCGTCGGCGCTGGCGCGCCGTCTGGCGTCGGCGGACCCGGCACTCGTGGTGTGGTGGACCACGCGCACCGAGTGCATCTCGGCTCTTGCGCGCCGTCGCCGCGAGGACGCGCTCGCGCCCGCCGACGAACAGCGCGCGCGTCGGGCGCTCGACGCGCTGTCACAGGAGTGGTCAGAGGTGCTCCCGAGCTCCGCCGTTCGCCAGCGCGCGGAGCGCCTGCTCGCGGTGCACCCGCTGCGTGCGGCAGATGCGTTCCAGCTCGCCGCCGCACTGCTCTGGTCTCGTGGGCAGACGGGCCTGCACGCGCTCGTCTGCCTGGACGAACGCTTGCGCGACGCCGCCAGGCGCGAGGGATTCCAGGTGTTGCCCGACTAGCGGAGCGCCGTTGATCGCCCCTTGACCCGTGGCCGTCCCGAGGTCATAAACAAGCCCGTCGAGCACGAGTAGCTCAGTTGGTAGAGCTCCACGTTGCCAACGTGGTTGTCGCCGGTTCGAGTCCGGTCTCGTGCTCCACTCGCTCACCGCGTCCGTGGTACAAGGGACGCGATGCCTGATCCCGCGCAAAGTGGCTTGCCGAGCATCGCGGCGGTGCTTGCGCCGCTGCTGGCGCGCGTCGACCCGACGCAGCGGCCGCTGCTCGTGGCGCTCGCGGAGCGGCTGGCGGCGGAACGCTACCGGCGTTGGGCGGCCGAGCCCTCGCTCGAGAAGCATCGCGACGCGCTGCTCGCCTGTGCCGGGCGCGAGGAGGAGATCGCGCGGCGGGTCGAGGCGCTGTTCCCCGGCGCCGAGGCGATCGAGCGCGAGATCCTCGAGCGGAACCCCGACCTCGCGCGGATCAATCGCGAGCTGTTCGAGCGACCGCTGGTCGACCAGCTCGCGATCCAGGCGAACGGCGAGCGCGTCGGGGCGGCAACCTGGCGTGCGTTCGCGCGCGCCGAGGCGGACGCGTCGCGCCGCGAGGCGCTGCTCGGCTGCGCACCCCTCGAAGAGGAGAGTGCCCGGGCGCTCGACACGATCCTGGTCGCAGGGGGGACGCTTGCGTACCGCCTCTCTGTCGTTCGCGTCTTCGTCAGCGATTGGGAGCGCGCGATCCGCTTCTACACCGAGACTCTCGGCATGCCGACGCTGTTTCGCAGCGACGAGATCGGCTTCGCGCAGCTCGCGACCGGCGAGGCGCAGCTCGCGCTGGAGCGAAACGACGCGTCGGACCCTGAAGCGCGCGATCTCGTCGGGCGCTTCGTCGGCGTATCGCTCTCGGTCGCCGACATCTGGACGACGCACCGGGTGCTGGCGTCGCGGGGCGTCGAGTTCGTGGCGCCCCCCGAGAAGCAGCCCTGGGGCGGCGTGCTCTCGCACCTGCGCGATCCCGACGGGAACGTGCTGACGCTGCTCGGCAGCTCCTGACGGCCGCGCGCTAGGTCCGCGGGAAGCCGAGGAAGCGCACCCGGATCCCGGCCTTCTGCGGGCGCAGAACGGCGCGCTCGCATGGAGCGTCCGTCGGCGACGCGAGCGCCGCGGCCTCCGCGTCGAGCTCCGTCTGGAGCGCGCGGAGCTGCTCCTCGAGGCGCTCGAGCGAGTCCTCGGCGCGACCGACGTCCTGCGACTGGTTGTAGGCGCGCCCCGCGGAGCGCGCGCCCGTCGCCAGCCGCCCGAGCCCGCTGCGACGGCCGCCGAGCAGCGCGCCGAGGATGCCGGCGCCGACATCGATGGCCGTGGAGAGCTTTGCGTGCGACGCCTGCTCGCGCTCGCGTGAGACGGCGGCGCGGGCACGCTGGATGCGCTCCTCCAGCGCGGCCAGCTTCGGGGCGTACTTCTGGCGCAGCTTCGCGACTGCGGCGTCGCGCCCCTCGCGCGCGAGCTGGGAAATGCGCGCGCGGAACGCCCCCTCGGACTCCCCGGGCGCGGAGCTCTTGCGGAAGCGCTCGCTCTTCCAGAGCTCGAGGGTCTGGCTCGCGCCGAGCCAGTCTGAGAAGTCGCGCTGCCAGCTGCGCAGCAGGTTCGCGGGCGCGGGGTCGCCGTCGGCGAGAGCCCCGGAGGCATCCACCGCGGCGTCCCAGCTGGGACGATTCAGGCGCCCATCGATCGGAGCGAGCAGCGCGACCTCGCGCTCGTGCCCTTCGGCGAAGCGCAGGGTCGCGACGCCCAGGACGCGCCGTCCGCCGGCGTCGCGCGCGCTCGCGGACGCGGCCGGTGCCGCCTCGGCCTCCGCGTTCGCAAGGGCCTTGCGCGGGCCCATGAGCAGCTTGATCTGTGCGCGCGTGAGCGGCCCGCGCAGATACGACATGGCCCAGCGCGACTCGAACACCACGGGGCCGTCGTCGTGCACGTTGTGCAGCAGGAACCTGCGGCTCTCGAGGGCGGAGAGCAGCCGATCGAGCTCCGCGCGCTCGAGCTTGCCGCCCGCCGCGGCCGCGGCGCCCTCGAGCCCGTCGAGCAGTCGGGCCTTGTCGCGCTCCGTCTGCAGCCGGCCGACGAACCAGGTGCCGGCGTTGCCGAGGCCCTTGTAGTCGAGGTCGACGGGGTTCTGCGTGGCGAGCACCACCCCGACGCCGAACGCGCGCCCCTGCTTCAGGAGCGCGAGCAGCGCTGGCTTCGACGGCGGATTCGCCACCGGCGGGCAGTAGCCGAAGATCTCGTCCATGTAGACGAGCGCGCGCAGGCTCGTCGTGCCAGGCTGCGCGCGCATCCAGCCGAGGACCTGGTTCAAGAGCAGCGCGACGAAGAACATGCGCTCGGCGTCGCCGAGGTGCGCGATCGAGAAGATGGACACACGCGGGCGCCCATCGGGGCCGTGCAGCAGCGCCTGAACGTCGAGCGGGTCGCCGCGCAGCCAGCCCTCGAAGCCGGGCGACGCCAGCAAGTGGTTGAGACGCAGCGCGAGTGCTGCGCGCTCCTTCGCCGGGTAGAACGCCTCGAGCTCGAGCACGCCCACGCGCTCGAACGGCGGCGTCTGCACCAGCGCGACGAGTCCCGCGAGATCGACGTCGTGTCCCGCGCGCCATGCGTGCGCGATCAGGTTCGAGAGCAGCACGTGCTCGCGGCTCTGCAGCGGATCGACCTCGATTCCGAGCAGCCCGAGCAGTGCGGTGGACGTGCCCTGCACGCGCTCGCGGAAGGCCTCGCCGTCCTCGGCGGCCGCGCCGCGCGGCGCCGTGAACGAGCCGAGCACCGAGACGGACAGACCCGCCTCGCTTCCCGGTGTGTAGATCGCGAAGTCGGCGGCGGCGCGCAGGCGCCGGATGCGCTCGCCGTCCTGCCCGAAGCTCGCGAGCCCCTCGCGCCAGAGGGCTGCCTGCGCGCGCGCGTGCTCCTCGACCGAGATGCCCTTGCGCGCGGCGTCGTCGGCGCTCACCCAGGGTGCGAAGTCGGCCGGCCCCAGCTCGGGAAAGGTGAGCAGCAGGTTGGCGAGATCGCCCTTGGGATCGATCACCAGCGCCGGAATGCCGTCGAGCGCGGCCTCTTCGAGGAGTGCTATGCCGAGGCCCGTCTTGCCGCTCCCCGTCATGCCGACGCACACGGCGTGCGTGACGAGGTCCTTCGAGTCGTAGAGCAGGGGGGTGGAGGAGCCGACGACGCGGCCCAGGTAGAAAACGCCGAGCTTCTCGAAGTCCATCGCTAGCGCACGCGCCGATGCAGCCGGCCGCCCGCGAGCACGTAGCCGGGACGGCCGTCGGCGTCGAACTCGAGGCAGGTCGCGGCGCTCGGCGTGCCCGTGGGCGGCAAGCGCACGAGCAGCGTGCGCTCGTCGATGAGCTCGATCGGCATCGGTGGCGGATCGGGGATCGGGAACGGCGGGCGCGACCAGCGTTGATGAGCCACGAGCCTGCCGTCTTCGAGCGCCACCTCGAGGCTCGCGGCGAGACGCTCGTAGCGGCCGACGAAGCGCGTGAGATCGGTGCGCAGGTTGGGATTCGCTTCGGGCAGTGGCGGCAACGCGATCCCACACAGGCGCCCGAGGACGTGGCCGATCACCTCGCGAGACAGACTTCCGGCGTCCCCCCCATTGGTGAGCAGCGCGACTGCGATGCGCTGATCGGGAACCACGCGCAGGAACGCGTACTGGCCAGCCGTCCCACCGTCGTGGCCGATCAGGCGCTGGCCGCCCCAGTCGAACAGCATCCAGCCGAGTCCCCAGCCGCTGGCGAGCTGCTGCGCGGGCAGCTCGAGCTGGCGCTCCTGCATCGCGCGCACCGACGCCTCGGCCAGCACGCGCCGCCCGCTCTGCGCGACGCCAGCATCGAGGTGCATGCGCGCGAAGCGCAGCAGGTCGCGCGCGAAGGCGAACGGCGTGGCGCCGGCGGGCCCACTTGCCCGAGGCTCGGGCCAGAGCGGCGCCGGCTGCACCTCGCCCGTCTTCGGCTGCAGGAAGTGCCCGACCGCGGCGCGGAAGCGCAGCGCGTGCTCGGGCAGCGTGCCCATCCCCTCGGTCCCGAGCGGCTCGAGCAGCCAGCGGCGCAGCGCCTCGTCCCACGTCGTGCCGCGCAGCTTCTCGACGATCCGGCCGGCGAGCACAAACCCCGCGTTGCAGTACGACCAGAGTTTGCCGGGCGGATGGAGCTGCGGCAGGGCCGCGCACGCCAGCACGTAACGCTCGACGGCGTCGTCGCCGCGGCCCGTGGTCTGGAAGAAGTCCCCGTCGATGCCGCTGGTGTGGGTGAGCAGCATGCGCACCGTGATCGACTCCGCGGCCTCGCGGCTGGCGAGCGCCAGCTCGGGCAGGTAGCGGCGGACGGGAGCGTCGAGCTCGACGCTGCCCTCCTCGATGAGCTGCATCACCAGCGACGTGGTCCAGACCTTGGTGATCGAGCCGATCTCGAAGACCGAGTCGGGGGTCGTCTCGACGCCCGTGCGCACGTTGACCACGCCGGTCGCCGACTCGAACAGGGCGTCCCCGTGGAGCACCGCGAGCGAAGCGCCGGGCACCTTGCAGCGCTTCGCAGCGTCGCAAAGCAGCGCCGGAACCTCCGCCAGACGCGCATCGACCTGCGCCATCGTGCTCCTCCGTTCGAGGCGTCCATCATCGCATGTCGGCCCGGCGCCGCCGGGTGGTACCGTCCACGGGCATGAGGGAGCTGAACCGGAGCCTGGTGGTCGACTGTGACTCGCACGTGATGGAGCCCGCGGATCTGTGGCAGCGCTACCTCGAGCCGCGCTTCCGGGACCGCGCGATCCGGATCGTCGTCGAGAACGGCGTCGAGAAGCTCCTGATCGACGACCAGGTCGTGCTCGAGGGGGTGCTCGCAGCGCTCGGCGGGGCGCATGTCGAGCGCGCCAGGCTATTCACCGGCGAGCTCCGCTATGCGGACGGCTGCCCGCCGGCGAGCTACGACCCGCTGGAGCGAGCCAAGCTGCTCGACGCCTGGGGCGTGGACGCGGGCGTGCTGTTCCCGACGATCGGCATCCTGCCGTTCCCGACGCGGGATCACGCGCTCGCCTCCGCCTACTGCCGGGCCTACAACACCTGGCAGAGCGAGTTCGCGCGCGCGCTGCCCGGGCGCGCGATCCCGATCGCCGCGCTGCACTGGGGAGATCCCGAACAGGCGGCGCGCGAGCTCGACCGCTGTCTGGCGCTCGGCTTCCGGGGCGTGTTCCTGCCGCCCGAGCCGATCGACGGCGTGCGCCCGGGGCAGGGCGCGCTCGATCCCCTGTTTGCGCGCTGTGCCGAGGCACGCATCCCGGTGTGCCTGCACGTGATCGTGCGCTTCTCCGGCGCGGCCGTGCCGTTCGCCGCCTGGCTCGAGACGGGCAGTCGCGAGCTCGGTACTTCGCCGGGGATGATCTGGAGCTTCGGGCTCGGCGGCACCGGGCAGATCATTCCGGCGCTCGCGTCGCTGATCACCGACGGGCTGTTCGACCGGCTGCCGTCGCTGCGCGTGCTGTGCGTCGAAGCCGGCTGCGGCTTCGCGGCCTACCTGATGGATCGGCTCGACGAGAAGCAGCCGTTCTTCCGCGCGCTCACGCGTCCGCTCGCGCTGCGTCCGAGCGACTACGTGCGGCGTAACGTGTGGTTCGTGGCCGAGCCGGAAGAGCGCACGATCGGCGCCATGCTCGAGCTCGTCGGCGAGGACCGCATCCTGTGGGGCTCCGATTACCCGCACGTGGACTCGACGCTCGACGCTCCCGCGCTGATCCGCCGCTCGCTGGCAGGCCTGTCGCAGCCGCGCCGTGATGCGGTGCTCGGCGGGAATGCGGCCGCGCTGTTCGGACTCTAGAGTCCCGGACACGATGTTCGCGCTTCCCGACCCTCTACATCCCGCAGTCGTGCACTTTCCGATCGCGCTGGCGGTGATCACGCCGCTGTTCGCGCTGCTCTGCGCGCTGGCCGTGCAGCGGCAGTGGCTGCCGGTGCGCGCGTGGCTCGGGGTGGTGCTGCTCCAGCTCCTGCTCGCCGGCGGGGCGCAGTTCGCGCTGCAGACGGGAGAGGACGAAGAGGAGCGCGTCGAGAAGGTGGTCGCGGAGGAGCGGATCGAGGAGCACGAGGAAGCCGCGGACCGCTTGCGCAACTTCACCGTGCTCGCGCTGCTGCTCGGCGCGGCCGGGGTCGCCCCCGGACGCATCGGCGCGATCGCGCGCGCAGTCGCGGTCGTCGCGTCGATCGCCGCGGCCGGGTTGAGCGTGCCGGTGGGGCACACGGGAGGCCAACTCGTCTATCGGCACGGCGCCGCGAGCGCATACACGTCGTCGCGCAGCGAAGCGCCGAGTCGCTAGCCCGTCCGATCCAACGCCGGGTAGACTGGCGCACGATGCCGGTGTCCGAGATCGAGCGCACCCGGGCCGCGAATCTCTGGGGCGCCTTCGAGCGCAAGTTCCCGCCGCTCGCCAAGGCGAGCCGCTTCGACGCGGCGCCCGCGCTGCACTTCGAAAGGATCGGCGGGCTCGAAGCCGCCAAGGACGAGATCCTGACCTACGCGTGCGGGGCGTCGAATCCGGACGTCTACCTGCGCTGGGGCACCGTGGCGCCGACCGCGCTGCTGCTCGTCGGCCCTGCGGGAGCCGGCAAGAGCCTGCTCGCGGAGGCGCTCGCAACGCAGACGCGCACGCCCTTTCTCGCCGTCGCGGTTCCGCGCCTGGTGCTCCAGGTGGTGCACGCCGCCGGGAACGCGGCGGAGCTGCTCAACGCCTGGCAGCAGCTTCTGACCGACATGCCGAGCGTGACAGTCTTCTTCCAGGAGCTCGAGTTCACGCAGGCGGAGCTGATCGGTGGGCCGCGCCCCGACCTCCCCGTCGGTCCCGTGCTCGACTTCGTGCTCGAGCTGATCGATCGCACCATCGCCGTCGCGCAGACGCTCGTGGTCGGCTCGACCAGCAATCCCGAGACGCTGCGCCGCGCCTTCCTCGCGCCGGACCGCTTCGAGCGCGCGGTGGAGGTGAATCCGGTCGTGCCCGACGACATCGTCGCCGCGCTGCGCATCCACGCCGCCGACGCCGAGAAGCGTGCCGCGCGCGCGCTGTTCCGCGGCGTGGATTGGACCCAGGTGGTGCAACAGCACGGCGCGGGCTCGATCGGCGACTGGGTGCGGCTGCTGCACGCCGTCCTGCGCACCAAGGCGCGCTGCGAAGAGGCGAACGCCGACGGCGACCTCGTGACGACCCAGGACCTGATGCACGAGGTCGAACGCTACAAGCGCGTCACGGCCCGCCTCCCCGCCAGCCTGGGTCGGTATCTCTAGCTGCGCCTTCCGCCCGTGCGGCGGTCGGCGCGCGAGATCGGATGGTCGTGCGTCCCGCGGCGGACGTAGCGCGCAAGGCGCTCGCCCAGCTGCGCGAGGAGATCTACGAGATCCTCGCGGACAAGCAGCCCGAGGAGAAGGCGCGCGCCGCACATGGCGATGTCCGGCGGCACCAGGGCTGCAGCATCGAGAGCATCAGGAAGATCCAGAAGAGCTCGCTGATGCCGGGCACGCGGGCAGCGTAGCGCGCCGCCGCGCTGCTACGAGAGCTCGAGCCCCTTCAGCCCGCCATCGGCGCGCCAAGCTTCCCAGAGCTTGATGAACTCGACGGAGCCACCGCCGTAGAAGCCGTCCTGCGCCGTGCGCTCGTTGGGCTTGCCCTCGTTGTTGTAGTAGCCGGGCGTGCAGCTCAGCAGGAAGTCATCGCGCGAACGGGCGACCCGGATGATCGTCTCGATCCACTCCTTCTCGGCCTGCGCCGACGCCTCGATCGTGCGCAGCTTGTTGTCCATGCCGGTCTTGATGAGGTACGCGATGTGCTTGGCCTGCTCGTTCAGCATGTGCGGGTAGCTCGGAGTGAATCCGGACTGTGCATTGCTCATGATGAAGCAATTCGGGAAGCCGCGAACGTGCATGCCGTGGAGCGACTTGACGCCGTCGGACCACTTCTCGTCCAGGCTCTGACCGCCTCGCCCGACGATGTCGTAGCCGGCGCGCCGCGTGTACGAAGTGCCGACTTCGAAGCCGCTGGCGTAGATCAGGCAGTCGAGCTCGTACTCCAGGCCGCCGACGACAACGCCCTTCGCGGTGACGCGGTCGACTCCCTTACCCTGCGTGTCCACCAGTGTGACGTTGGGGCGGTTGAACGTCGGCAGGTATTCGTTGTGAATGCACGGCCGCTTGCAGAACTGCCGGTAGTAGGGCTTCAGCGCCTCGGCTGTCCGCTTGTCCTTCACGATGGAGTCCACGCGGGCGCGGATCTGCTCCATCTTCTTGAAGTCCGCGAGCTCCATCTTCTTCAAGAGCTGTTCCGGGGACAGGTCGGGCTCGTGCTCGCTCCGAACCATGACGAGCAGGTTGCGGATGATCTCCGTCCAGCCGTCGTTCACCAGGTCCTCTTCCTGGAAGCCCCCCGAGACCAGGATGTTGAAGTTGTCCATGCGCCGCTGGTGCCAGCCGGGCTTCAAGCTCTTCACCCACTCCGGATCGGTCGGAGTGTTGACCTTCACGTCGGCGGACGACGGTGTGCGCTGGAACACGTACAGGTGCTCGGCCGCCTCGGCGACGTGCGGCACGACCTGCACGGCCGTTGCGCCGGTGCCGAGGATGCCGACGCGCTTGCCGCGCAAGCCGGTCAGATTCCCGTGCGAGTCGCCTCCCGTATACGCGTAGTCCCAGCGGCAGGCGTGGAACGCGTGGCCCTCGAAGCTGCGGATTCCCGGGATTCCGGGCAGCTTCGGCCGGTTGAGAGGCCCGAGCGCCATGGCGACATAGTGGGCCCGGATGCGGTCCCCGCGGTTGGTCGAGATGAGCCAGCGATCGGCATCCTCGTCCCAGCGCAGCCCCTCGACCCGGGTCTGGAAGCAGACGTCGCGGTACAGGTCGTAGTGCCGCGCGATTCGCTGGTGGTGCTCGAGGATTTCATCCCCGTCCGAGTACTTCTGCTTGGGGATGTAGCCGGTCTCCTCGAGCAATGGCAGGTAGATGTAGGATTCGATGTCGCAGGCGATGCCGGGATAGCGGTTCCAGTACCAGGTGCCGCCGAAGTCACCCGCGCTGTCGATGATGCGGATGTCCTCGACCCCGGCTTCGCGCAGGCGCGCGCCCGTCAGCAGCCCGCCGAACCCACCTCCGATCAGCACGACTTCGACCTCGTCCGTGAGCGGCGCGCGCGCGAAGCCGGGCTTCACGTACGGGTCGTCCAGGAAGTGGGCGAATTCTCCCTTGATCTGCAGGTACTGGTCGTTGCCATCGGCGCGAAGGCGCTTGTCGCGCTCCTCGCGGTACCTGGCGCGAAGCGATTCGGGGTTGAAGCCGAGCGCGGTCGGGTCCGACAAAGCCTTGGTCGAGTCGTAGTTCTGGGTCGTCACTGTCTTCGCCTTCTGATTTCGGATGGGACGTCAGTGAACACCTCGGCGAGACGCTATCGGCCGGCGATCCCGCCGTGTATGACGGCGCTCATACCGTCGGTGCTCGAGGCTCCTCGCCGCCACGACTCGAACTGCGGCACGCGGCGTGCAGCCGCTCGGCGCGGAGGTGGTGGCGCGCCCGCGGGGCGGATGGTGGGTGTGGTTCCAGGTCGCGCAGTGCGACTTGGGTGCGCACCCGGGTTCGCTGCGAGAATGCCCGGCGCCGACGCCTCCGAACGGACCGAGGGAGTCCTCGGGAAGGAGGTAGAGGTGCGGCTGGCTCTCTGGTCATCGGTCATGGTCGCGGCGGCGCTCTGTGCGCCTGGCGCGACGCTCGCGCAGGGTGGCGACAAGCCGGCTCCGCTGCCGCT
>CAYVQJ010000121.1:0-18454 GCA_964454165.1 uncultured Myxococcales bacterium
ACGGCCTCGCTGCGCGCGCGTAGCACTTGCCTTTGCCGCGATGGCTGTCGCCAAGCGGCCTTCGCTCGCCCGAGGACGGCCTCGCTGCGCGCGCGTAGCACTTGCCTACGACGCGCGCGCAAGGCCTGTTTCTCCGATCACGGTGATCGTGCGGGTGCCGACGTTGAGAGTCGCGCCGGTCACCGCGCCGCTCGAGTCGAGCGCGCGACCGAGCGCGTCGAAGCGGAGCGGGCTCGTCGTGCTCGCCAGCGCGACTCCCGCGGGTGCCGGACGCGCGTAGCCGGCGTCACCGGTCGAGGGATCGACGACAGCCAGCGTGTAGCTGGACCCGGCGCACCCCGCGAGCTGGGTGATCGCGTAGCTGCCCGCCGCTACGCTGATCTGCGTCGGGCAGCCCGTAGCGACCGCGAGCTTCTGCGCGTAGCGCAGCCCCGCGACGAGCTCCGCGCGAAACAGGTCGCTGCGCGTCTCGGCGCCGCCTTCGAAGAAGCGCGGCCCCGCGACAACCCCGAGGATCGCCAGCATCCCGATCACGGCGACGAGCTCCACGAGCGTGAAGCCGTCGCGCGAGCCTTTAGCGCGCACGGGCCAGCCGTGCCGCCCGGATCAGCTCACGCCGCCGGTCGCGCCGTTGTACGTGAAGGCGCCGCCGCCGGTTCCCGGCAGCGTGAAGGTGGCGCTGCCGGCGCCCGCCGCAGCGGCCTCGGTCCCGGCCCAGCCGGTCGGGAGCGCACCCGACATCAGGAGCCCGTACAGCTCGCTCGCGGTGTCCTGAGCAGCGTTGGCGCCGTCGACCGTCGGCCAACCCGTGGCGTTCACGATCACGCTCACGCCGCCTTCGAGCGTGACCGGGCCTGCGACGCCCGTGCCACCGGCGAGCCACTTGGCGTGAGTGATCTGCACGGCCGCCGTCAGACCTCCGCGCACGCCCGCCAGCGACGCCGTGCGCGCCTCCGCGGACAGGTCCGCGAACTTGGGCAGAGCCACGGCCGCCAGGATCGCGAGGATCGCGATCACGACGACGAGCTCGATCAGGGTGAAGCCGTGCGGAGTCCTGGGCTTGGCCGACATTGTTGCTCCCTTGCTGCGCGCCGAGTGTGCGCGTGAGTCGTCTCGCCCATCGGCGAGGGGGCGCCCGTACTTGACCTTGAGCCGCGATGGCTGTCGCCAAGCGGCCTCCGCTCGCGCTGCGCGCTCGCTGCGCGCGCTTCGCGCTTGCTCATCCAGGACGCAAGCCCGCGGAAAGACTCCAGAGCGGCAGATACACACCGAGCGCGAGCAAGAGCACCACGCCGCCGACGCCCACGAGCAGGAGCGGCTCCATCAGGTCCGACAGCCGGCGCAGGTCGTACTCGACCTCCGCCTCGTACGCGAGCGCGATTTCCTGGTGCATCTCGCCGAGGTTTCCCGTCTCCTCGCCGACGGCGATCATCTGCAGCACGAGCGGCGAGAACAGGCCCATGCCCGCGGACGAGCGCCCGAGCGGCTCGCCGCGCTCGATCTGCCGGCACATCTCGCGCACCTTGCCGGCAATCCAGGCGTTGTCGACCGAGCGCGCCACGACCTCGAGCGTCTGGAGAATGGGCAAGCCCGCGCGGAAGGTCATGGCGAAGCCGCGCGCGTAGCGGCCCAGCAGCGCCCGAAGCAGGATCGCCCCGATCACGGGCGTGCGGAGCTTCCAGCGGTCCCAGTCACAGCGGCCCGACTCGGTCGCGACCCACTGACGGAACCCGACCACGGCTGCGCCCGCGGCCACCACCAGCCATGGCCAGCCGTGCACGAACAGATCCGACATCGCGATCAGGATCTGCGTGGCCCAGGGCAGCTCCGTGCCGAAGCTCTTGAAGGTGTCGGCGAACACCGGGATCACGAACACGTTGATCACGCCGAGCGCCATCCCGACGGCGCCGATCACCATCAGCGGGTAGCGCGTGGCGGTGCCGATGCGGCGGCGCGTCTCGCGCTCGAGATCCAGGTGCCGGCCGAGCTGGTCGAATGCCTCGTCCAGCCGGCCGGTGTTCTCGCCGACCTGCACCACGCTCGCGAACAGAGTGGAGAACACGTGCGGATGTCGCGCCAACGCCGCGGAGAGCGTGTGGCCACCGCGCAGCGCGTCGACCACGTCGTGCAGCGCGCGCCCGAGCGCCGGGTTGCGCGCCGTCTCCGCGAGACCCATGATCGCGCGCACGATGGGCACACCTGCCCGCACCAGTACGTGCATGTTGCGGCAGAACGCGAACAGCTCCTCGAGCGTGACGCGCTCCTCGGTGAACCAGCGGCGCAGCGCCCCCATCACGTCGAGCGTCTGGCGCGCCGGCGAGATGCGGATCGGGATGACGCCCGCCTGACCGAGCTGGGTCGCTACGGCTTCGGCGGAGCTCGCCTCGAGCTCGTCCTCGACCAGGTGACCTTCGCGGCTGCGCGCGACGTAGGCGAAGCGCGGCATCAGTGCCCCGGCGCCGTGGCCTCGGCCGGGCCGTCCAGCTCGCCCGCCACGCGCATCACCTCGGCGAGCGAGGTGGCGCCCGCGGCGGCGTACTCGAGCGCCGCGAACGCGAGCGGCCGGTAGCTCGCGTTACTGCGCGCCGCGCGCGTGAAGTCGGCGGGATCGTTGCGGCGCAGCGCGTCTGCCATCGCGTCGTCGAGCACCAGCAGCTCGTACACGCCCACGCGGCCGCGGTAGCCGGTGCTGGCGCAGTCGCCGCAGCCTGGCCCCGCCGCGAGCCGGAACTCGCGCGCCCGCTCTCCCAGCGCGCTCACCAGCCACGCCCGCTCCCGCGGATCCGGCTGATACGGCGCCGTGCAGCGCTGACAGATCCGCCGAACCAGCCGCTGCGCCACGATCGCGCGCAGGGCAGACGCCGCCAGATACCCCTGCGCGCCCATGTCGATCAGGCGCATCGCGCTCGAGATCGCGTCGTTGGTGTGCAGGGTCGAGAGCACCAGGTGGCCGGTCATCGCGGAGCGCAGGCCGATCTCCGCCGTCTCCTGGTCGCGCATCTCGCCCACCATGAGCACGTCGGGATCCTGGCGCAGACTCGCGCGCAGCACGCTCGCAAAGCTCAGGCCGATCTTCGGGTTGACCTGCACCTGGTTCACACGCGGCAGCCGGTACTCCACCGGATCCTCGACGGTGATGATCTTGCGCTCGGCTGTGTTGAGCTCGCGCAGCGCGGCGTAGAGCGTGGTGGTCTTACCGCTGCCGGTGGGGCCGGTCACCAGGAGGAGGCCGTGCGGATGCGCGAGCAGCTGGCGCACCGACGCCACCATGGGCTCGGGCATGCCCAGATGGTCGAGCGAGCGCCCCGAGTGCGCGGCGTCGAGCAGGCGCATGACCACGGACTCGCCGTGCTGCACCGGGAGCGTCGCCATGCGCACGTCGATGCCGCGCCCCTTGACCTTGATGTGGAAGCGGCCGTCCTGCGGCAGGCGCTTCTCGGAGATGTCGAGCCCCGCGGTGAGCTTGAGCCGCAGCACCAGCGCCGACGCGATCCGCGTCTCCTTCATGGTGTGCTCTTGCAACACGCCGTCGACGCGCTGGCGCAGCCGCAGGCAGCCGTCGTCGGGCTCGATGTGGATGTCGGACGCGTTGACGGCGACCGCATCCTCGAACAGCGAGCGCAGCAGCCGCACCACGGGAGCGTCCGCGGCGTCGTCGACCGAGGCGAGCTGACCCAGATCGATCTCGTCGCCGGAGAGCTCTTCGCGCAGCTCCTCGGCCAGGAAGCTGATCTCCTCGCTCTTGCGGTAGATGCGGTCGATCGCGGCCAGCAGCTCCGACTCGCGCACGATCGCGGGATGGATCGGCTTCCGCAGGATCCGCGCCAGCTCGTCCTGCGCCAGCAGGTCGAGCGGATCCGCCATCCCCACCACGAAGCCGTCGTCCTTCTCCTCGAGCACGATCACGCGGAAGCGGCGCGCGTGCGTCTCGGGCAGGCGCGTGACGACCTCGCGCGCCAGCGGCTGGCGCGACAGGTCGACGAACTCCATCTCGAGCTGCCGCGCCAGGAACTCGAGCAGCGCGTCCTCCTGCACCAGGCCGAGCTGGATCAGGGTCTGCCCGAGCTTCTTGCCGAGCTTCTTCTGCTCGACGAGCGCCAGGTCGCGCTGCTCTGCAGTCAGGATGCCGGCCTGGACCAGCAGCTCGCCGAGCCGAATGCGGCGCTGCGTAGCGGCCACCGCTAGCCCCCGGGAGCGAGGGCCGCGATGCGACTCTCGACCCAGCCCTGCGCCTCGGCATCGAGGCTCGCGAGCCGCGCGGCCTCGCGATAGGCCGCGAGCGCATCGCCGCGCCGCGCCTGGCCTTCGAGCGAGATCCCGAGCCCCAGCCACCACGCCGCGCGCTTGCCGTCGACGGCGACGAGGCGCGCGTAGGCGTCGGCTGCGCGCGTGTGCTCGCCCGTGCGCGAGAGCAGCGCGGCGTGGAGCGCGTGGTACTCGGGATCGCGCGCGAGCGGCGGCGCGGAGCGCTCGAGCGCGGCGAGTGCTTTCGCGAGATCCCCCTGCGCAAGCAGCAGCCGCGCGCGCAGGAGCGCGAACGGCGCGTGCCCGGGCGCGAGCGCGTCGCCCGCGTCGAGCAGCGGCGCCACGTCTTCGACGCGCCCCGAGCCGAGCAGCAGCGACGCCAGCGCGGCGCGCGCCGCGTGCAGCATCGGATCGAGCGCGAGCGCCTCGCGTAGCTGCGCCTCGGCGCCGGCAGCGTCGCCCGCTGCCTGCGCGGCCAGCGCACTGCGCTGGATCTGGATCGCGTGTTCTCCCGGGCCGAGCGGATGTGGGGTGCGGACCGGCGCGGGCGCGGCGTCGGATTTCGAGGCGGCGGCCGGCGGCGGCTCCGGCGCGGGCGCCTCGAGGAAGTCGAGCGCGAGCCGCGCGCCGTCGGCGTCGCGCTGCATCCCGCTCTGGATGCGAGTGGGCGTCGTGAGCGTGAGGATCAAGTGCAGGTCCCCATCGCGCTGCTCGACGTCGAAGCTCTCGAAGGGCGAGCGCTGCAGATCGAGCGGCGGGACCTGCGCGTCGAGCCGCGTGCCCTCGAGCACGACCTCGAGCGCGCGTCCAGCGTCGCTGCGCGCCACGCGGTGCGGGGTCGGCGCCGAGAGCTCGAGGGAGAGGCGCGTGCCGTGGTCGGTCTGCTCGAGCGCGAAGCGCCGCACCAGCACGGCCGCGTCCGCCTCGAGCGCGGGGGCCTGCGACACGTCGGGCAGCACCGGCGTCTGGCCGATCGCGCCGCCGCGCGCGGGAGCTGCTGCGCGGTCCGCCAGCGCGAGCGGAGCCTCGAGCGGGCCTAGCCACAGCGCAGCGAGCGCCGCGCCGCCGAGCGCGCAGGCGAGTGCCGCAGCGAGCACGCGTCCGCCGCGCGCGCGCTCCACGGGCGCGGGCTCGGGCAGTGACGCAGCCGACGGCTGCGAGCGCGCGTCCCGCGCATCCAGGTTGCGCAGCATGTCGTTGATCAGGCTCACGCGCTCGCCTCCCCGCCGAGGAGCCGTCGCACCAGGCGCCAGCCGACGCCGGATCTTCGCAACGAGTCGGTGTCGGCGACGGCGCGGCGCACGTGCCCGGCATCGACCCGCGCGTCGCCGCGCCCGAAGGCGTCGAGCAGGGCCTTGTGGCACACGATGTTCACCAGCCGCGGCACACCGCGCGTGCTGCGCCAGAGCACGTCGAGCGCGCGCGGGCGAAACAGCTCGCGCCGGCACTCCGAGACCCGAAGGCGGCGGTGCACGTAGCCCTCGAGCCGGGAGCGGTCCAGCGCACGCAGGCGGTAGCTGAAGGCGATGCGCTGGCGGAGCTGGCGCAGCGCGGGCCGCGCCAGGAGCTCGTCGAGCTCGGGCTGACCGACCAGGACGATCTGTACCAACTTGGCGGTCTCCGTCTCCAGGTTGGAGAGCAGGCGCACGGCCTCCAGACACTCGACCGGGAGGGTGTGCGCCTCGTCAATGAGCAGCACCACGCGCTGGCTGGAGCTCGAGAGCTCTAGCAGCCGGTCGCGGAGCAGCACGTGGAGCCGCGTCGCGTCGAGCGACGCCGCCGAGGCAACGCCGAGCTCCTCCGCGAGCGCGAGCTGCATGCCCTCGGCCGTGCGCGGCGGGTGCGGCACGTAGGCGCTCGTGTACTCGTCGCCGAGCGCGCGCAGCAGCGCGCGGCAGAGCAGCGTCTTGCCGGTCCCCACCTCGCCGCTGACCTGGACGAATCCCTCGCCGCTGTGCAGCGCGACCAGGAGCACGTTCAGCGCCTCGCGGTGGCCGCCGTACTCGTAGGTGAAGGCCGTATTCGGCGTGAGCAGGAACGGCGGCTCCGAGAGTCCGAAGTGCTCGAGGTACACCGGATCTCCTAGCGCCCGGGCGCCGCGGGCGCGGGATCGGTCTCCGGCTCGATTCCGTCCATGGCGCGCATGCGCTCGTGGACCTCGCGCAGCTCCCGCGTCCAGGTGCCCTGCCCGACCGCGACCGCACGCAGCAGGATCACCAGCTCGGTGCGCCGGACGCCGTCGAGCTGGTGGCGGAACAGCGCGCCGAGCCATGGAATGCGGCCGAGCCACGGCGTGGCGGCCCGGTCGTGGGACTGCAGGTCCTGCATCAGGCCGCCGAGCACGATCACCTGACCGCTCCAGGCGCGGACCACGCTGTCGGCCTCGCGGATCGTAGAGAGCGCGAGCGGGAGCGTCTGATCGACCCCACCCACGCTGACGGTCTTGGTCTGGTCCCGCACCTGGCTGATGGACGGGTGGATGTGCAGGATGATCTCGCCGCGCGCGCTGATCTGCGGCGTGACGTCGAGCGCGATCCCCGAGAAGAACGGGGTGAGCGTGATGTCGGGTGTGGTGGTGGTCGCGGTGCCGGTGACCGTGGTCGTCGAGATGTCGGTCACGAAGAACTCGTCGCTACCGACCTTGATCACCGCCTTCTGGTTGTTCACGGTGGCGACGCGCGGGCTGGACAGCGTGCGCACGCTCCCTTGCGTTTCGAGCAGCTCGATGAACGCGGTGAAGTCCTCGAGGTCGAGCGCGGTCGAGAACACGCCGCCGAAGGCCGAGGTGTCGGTCCCGGACGGCGGCGTGGGGCCAGTGATGGGATCGAGGGTCCCGGTGTTGCCGGCGATCTCCGACAGGCCGTCGAGCAGCGAGGTGCCGCCCCCGGTCTGGCTGAAGATCCCGGTATTGGCGCCGTCCTCGCGCAGGAGCGCCCAGTTGATCCCCGACTGGAAGCCGTCGTCGAGAGTGACCTCCAGGATCTTCGCCTCGAGCACCACCTGGCGCCCCAGACTCGCCTGCGCCCGGCGCAGGAAGCGCTCGACCTCGCGCAGCTCGGCGGGCAGCGCGCGCACCACCACGATTCCCGAGCTCGGGCTCGAGACCACGCTCCTGCCGTCGCCTTTGCCGAGGATGGCCCAGAGGCCCTGCTCGAGCTCGACCCAGAAGTCCGATTGCGACGTGGTCGAGATCACGCTGCCCGATACGTCTTCGCCCTGCGCGCGGGCGCCGTCGGACTCCCCGCCCGGCTCGCTCGCACGCTCGCTCACCTGACCCGACGACACGCGCGTCTGCGACTGGCCGTCGCGGCGCAGCATCGGGTAGTCGACGGCGAAGATACGCGTCTGCAGGCCCGCGTCGTGAACGTGCCAGCCGTAGCTGGTCTTCTCGTAGTCGTAGCCGTAGACATCGCGCAGGGCGCCGAGCACCTCGACGATCGTCACGTTCTTGAGCGTGAGCGTGATCGTGCCCGACACGCCCGGGTCGAGCGCCAGGTTGATCTCGGTGTCGGCGACGAGCCCGAGCAGGAACTCGCGCGCGGGCATCTCGGTGACGGAGACGTCGAAGCGCGCGGCGCTCTTGGGCGCGGGCTCGAGGCGCAGCGGCGGCAGCAGCGCATCGGCGACCGCGGGCGGCGGGCCCTCGGGTGGCGCTTCGGCGTGCGCCAGGGCGTCGTCGAGGGCCTGCTGCACCGAGTCGGGCGGCGGAGGCTCGCGCACCGCGGGCGGCACGAACCAGCCCAGGTTCGCGCAGGACAGCGACGGGACGAGCGCAAGTGCTATGCCGAAGGCGCGGAAGTGACTCATCGGGTATCTCCCCGCGCCCGCCGCACGCGTGCGCCCAGACGCAGCTCGACGAAGCCGCCCGCGCCGCGCAGGCGCACCGCGTCGCGCTCGATCGCCGCGACCACGAACGCGCCAACCGCGTCGCCCACCGCGACCCGCCGGCCGTCGACCACCGCGCTCGCCCGCTCCGGCGCCCAGAAGATCGCCGAGAGCACCAGCGCGGCGGCGCGCTCGGGAGCGACCGTCGCGCCGATGGCCGGAGGGCGCGTCGGATCGCCGAGCTCCTCCGCGCTCGCCGCACCGCGCGCGGACCATGCCACGAGCGCCAGAACCAGGACCGAACACGCGGCGCTAGACACCGACCAGGCCCTCCAGCAGCGAGAGGGAGTGCAGCTCGATCCGCACGCGCGCGCGCGGGTACTCGACCACCTCGTAGTCGATGCGATCCCAGAAGAAGCGCCACGGCAGGGCCTCGAGTGACTCGAGGTAACGCAGCGTGGCGAGATAGTCGCCGCGAAGCTCGACCAGCATGCCGTGCTTGAACAGCGCGGGACGCACGGCGTCGGGCGCGCTCGACGCCGCCGCGCGTTGCGCTTCGGAGAGCAGCGGCTCCGCGGCCAGCGCCTCGAGCCGCACCAAGACCAGCCCGGGCTCGCCACGCAGAAGCTCGCGCAAGGCACCCGGCATCTCCTCGGGCGGGATCAACCCATCGGTCAGCTCTGCCAGCCGGCCGTCGAGTCCGGCGCGCTCCTGCTCCAGCGCCTGCCTGCGCTCGCGCGCGGCCGCGTCGGGATCACCGCCGAGCACCTGCTCGAGGCGGTCGAGCTGGGCGCGCAGCGCCGGGAGCTGCGCATCGAGCAGCGGCAGCTCGGCCTCGGCGCGCGCGCGCAGCGCGGTGAGCGGGTCCCAGAGCGCGAGCTTCCACACCCCCGCGACCGCCACGAGCGCGGCGGCGAGCAGGAAGGCGCGCTCGCGCGAGGCACGCGCGTCGAACCAGTCGAGCAGCTCCGCCAGCCGGTCCCTCATGACGGGGGCTCCGCCGACGTCGACAGGCCGAAGCCGATGGGCGCCTCGGGCTTTCCCGTCTCCTCGATCCGCACCGTCTGGAACGCGCTGCCCGCGAATGCAGGCTCGCCGCGAAGCACCTCGAGCCAGTCGGGAACCAGCGCAGGGGCGAGCGCGTGTCCGCCGATCGTCACTTCTTCGCCGCCGCGCGCGAGTCGGATCCGCGCCAGCCACACACCTTCGACGCGCCGGCGCGCCAGACCGGCGAGCCTGGCCGAGAAGCCGGTCGTGCTCCCGAGCGCGCGCTCCTCGACGGCCTGCACCAGCACCTGGCGCGCCTCGACCTCGCGCGCGAGCGCGGCGACCTCGGCCGCGAGTGCCTGGTCGGGTGCTATGGCCGCGGCCTTCTGCTCCAGCTCGGAGAGCCGAAGCTGGACCTGCGAACGCTCGCCTTCGAGCTGTGCCAGGCGCGCGGTCTCGCTGCTCGCGCGCTGGCGCGCGAAGCCCCAGATCACGAGCAGGGCGAGCGCCGCGCCCCCGAGCGCCTGCAGCACCAGGCGCGCCGACAGCGGAATCGCCGGCGCGTCGCCAAGCGGCTGCCACAGGTTGACCTGCTGCGTCACGCCGCCTCCCGCGGACGCAGCGCAGCGCCGAGCGCGGCGAGCCCGGCGGCCTGCAGCTTGCGGGGCGGCCGCTCGCGGCACTCGAACAGCTCGGCGAGCTCGAGCTCGCGCACCGGCACGGACAGGTTTCTCGACAGCCACGCGCGCAGCGACTCGCTCGGCGCGCGCCCCGGCGCCAGGTAGAGCCCGCCGGGCACCGGCTGACCGAGCTGATGCTCGTAGTAGTCGAACGAGCGCTGCACCTCGAGCAACAGCCCCTCGAGCAGGCGCGCGCCCTCGCTGCCCGGCTCGAGCTTCTCCTCGAGCGCCTCGCCAGCCGCTGCTTCGAGCCGCTCCGGATCGGGCTCGAGCTGGCGCGTGAACCAGAGCCAGCCCTCGCGCGTCAGCGTGAGCAGGCCGACCGGCGGCTCGAGCGCGAGCAGCGCGGTGCCGCGCGCGTCCTCCGGCAGCAGAGCCGACAGATTGCGCAGCGCGAGCTCCGTCACGTCGATCGCGCGCAGGCGCAGCCTGGCGCGACGCGCGGTCTCGCCGATCTGCGCGGCGATCCCGCGCCGCACCGCGACCACGTTGATGCGCGGCGCCCGACCGCGCACTTCGGGCGCGGGGAACACGTCGACGATCGCGTCCTCGACGCTCCAGTCGACCAGGTCCTTGATCGCCCAGCGCGCGGCCTCGCGCAGCTCCGCCGGACTCACGGCCGGCGGGTCGATCTGCCGCAGCGCGTACAGCTCGGGACGCAGCACCGCGACGCAGTCGCAGTCCTCGAGCCCGTGCTCGCGCACAGTCGCTGCGACCGCGCCGCGCAGCGCCATCGGATCGTCGCAGGCGCGCTCGAGCAGAAGCTCGAGACGGGGGCGCGCACCGGAGCCGCGCACGACGCGCGCCAGCGTGAACCCCGCGCGGTCGAGCGACAGGGACACCAGCCCTTCCGCGCGCGTACGTCGCCCCAGAAACCCGAACATCGAGACCCCTCCCGGGTCGATTGCTTTACGAAAACCGTTTCGACCCGGGGGTTTCCGCGCTTGAGGGGAAGGCGGCCTGCCGGTTTGGGCAAAGGCAAGCGCGAAGCGCAGCGAGCGCCCGGCGCGAGCGGAGGCCGCTTGGCGACAGCCATCGCGGCCAGTGCAAGCGCGCGAAGCGCGCGCGCAGCGAGCGCGCTTCGCGCGAGCGGAGGCCGCTTGGCGACAGCCATCGCGGCCAAGACCCGCGCCGGCGGAGTCGCCTATGATCGGCCCGCGCGAGGCCGCGCCGTAGGGAGGTGCCGTGGTGCGACGCTGGGTTCAGGGGCTCGCTTGCGTGCTGGGGCTGGGGATCGGGACGAATGCCACGGCGCAGCAGGCGACCGAGGCGCCCGCGGAGATCCAGCTACCGCCGCTGCCGACACACTGGAAGGCGGAGAAGCCCGTTGGAGCGTCGGCCGGTCCCGTGACCGATGCGCTGCTGCGCGACGCAGCGACACACGCGGATCGCTGGCTGCACTACGGCGGCGGCTACGAGAACTACCGACACAGCCCGCTGCGCACGCTGACGCCGCAGAGCGTGAAGAAGCTGTCGCTGGCCTGGGCGTTCCCGACGGGCACGATCGGGCAGTTCGAGGTGTCGCCGATCGTCTACGGCGGCGTCATGTACGTCACCACGTCGTACAACCGGCTGTTCGCGCTCGATGCGCGCACGGGGGAGCTGCTCTGGCGCTACGACCACCCGCAGCCGCCGAATCTGCGCCTGTGCTGTGGTCCGCCCAACCGGGGTGTCGCGATCTCCGGCGACTTGCTCTTGATGGCGACGCTCGACGCGCGACTGCTGGCGTTCGACCGGCGCACCGGAGAGATCGCCTGGCAGATCGAGATCGCAGACTACAAGGCGGGCTTCAGCGCGACCTCGGCGCCGCTGGTCGTCGGCGACCTGGCGGTGATCGGCGTCGCAGGCGGCGAGTACGGCGTGCGCGGCTTCTTCGACGCCTACGAGGTCGCGACCGGGAAGCGCCGCTGGCGGCACTACACCGTGCCGGCGAAAGGAGAGCCCGGCGCGGAGACCTGGGCGGGCGACTCGTACGAGCGCGGCGGCGCCCCCGCCTGGACCACGGGCGCCTACGACCCGGCGACCGACACGCTGTACTGGACGACCGGGAACCCGTCGCCGGACTGGGACGGCGAGCAGCGCAAGGGCGACAACCTGTTCTCCGACGCGCTGCTCGCGGTCGACCCGAAGACGGGCGCGCGCAAGTGGCACTTCCAGTTCACGCCCCACGACGTGTGGGACTACGACGGGAACACGCAGCTCTTCCTGGTCGACGTGATGGTCGGCGGTGCGAAGCGCAAGGTGATCGCCCAGGCAAACCGCAACGGCTACTTCTACCTGATCGACCGCGCCGACGGGAAATTCCTGCGCGCGACGCCGTACGTCGAGCAGCTCAACTGGGCGACGATCGGCCCCGACGGGCGCCCTGTCGTGAACGCGGCCGCGCTGCCCACGGAGGAGCCGACCTCGCGCACCTGTCCGAGCAACCTGGGCGGCATGAACGGCGCGTGGAGCGGCGCCTACGATCCCGCGCTCGGGCTGGCCTACATCCCCGCGGTCGAGGCGTGCCAGCTCTACGCGCGCGGGATCTCGACGTTCGTGCGCGGCCTGCCGTTCCTCGGCGGGCTTCCCGACACCATCGACGCGGCGCAGGGCAAGGCGTACGGGAATCTGTCGGCGATCGACGTCGCGACGGGCGAGGTGCGCTGGCGCTATCGCGACGCGCATCCGCTGATGGGCGGCGCGCTCTCGACCGCGGGCGGCGTCGTGTTCAGCGGCAACCTGACGGGCGAGGCGCTCGCGCTCGACGCGAAAACCGGGGCCGTCGTCTGGCGCTTCCGCATGGGCGGCGGCGTGCGCAGTCAGCCGATCGCCTACGAGCTCGACGGCAAGAGCTACGTCGCGATCGGCTCGGGCAGCTCGGGCTTGATGGACGCGTTCGCCGCGGGCCTGTCGAACGTTCCGGAAGGCGGCCACCTCTTCGTGTTTTCTCTGCCCGGGTCGTAGGTCTAGGTCTTGGCCGCGATGGCTGTCGCCAAGCGGCCTTCGCTCGCGCTACGCGCTCGCTGCGCGCGCTTCGCGCTTGCCCGTGCCGCGATGGCTGTCGCCAAGCGGCCTTCGCTCGCGCTACGCGCTCGCTGCGCGCGCTTCGCGCTTGCCTTGGCCGCGGCGATCGCGTGCGCGTCGCCTGCGGTGGCGCCACCTGAGTCTCCAGTGGAGCGGTTCCGGGCGGATCCGGAGGCGGTCAAGCGCGGGAAGGGGCTCTTCATCGGGACGTGCGGCGGGTATTGCCACGGGCTGCGGCCGGATGCGCGCGATGCGCTGTTCCTGTTCGACTGCAGCTGGAAGCACGGCGGATCGGACGAGCAGATCTTCCACAGCATCACGAACGGGGTTCCGCAGACGCGGATGCCCGCATTCCGCGGCGCGCTCCCCGACGACGACGTCTGGCGCCTGATCGCCTACCTGCGCACGGCGGGGTGCCACCAGCCCGTGCCGGGGGGTTGATCCGGGGAGGGGATTCGTCGATAATCCGCATATCCGGATATGCAGATGTAACCACGTGGAGCACGCATCCATGGACGTCGCAGAGACCGCCGCCCTGCTGCGCCTGCTCGGGGACGCGAGCCGGGTGCGCCTGCTCGCGTTGCTCGCCGAACAGCCGCTGACCGTCGCCGAGCTGGTGCGCGTGACGCGCCTGGCTCAGTCGCGGGTCTCGACACACCTCGCACGCCTGCGCGAGGCGGGGCTGGTGCGCGACCGGCCTGCGGGAGCGTCCAGCGTGTACGCGCTCGACGACGAGCGTCTTCCCGAGCCGGCGCGGAGGCTCTGGGAGGCGATCGCCAAGAGCGCCTCCGATCCCCTGCTCGAGCAGGACCGCGAGCGCCTGCGCGAGGTGCTCGTGCGCCGGAGCGGCGGCTGGGCGGATGCGGTCGCCGGCTCGATGGAGCGCCACTACTCGCCGGGCCGCACCTGGGAGGCTGCCCTGCGCGGCCTGCTGGGACTCATAGCACTCGGAGACGTGCTGGACATCGCGTCCGGCGACGGCGCGCTGGCGGAGCTCTGCGCGCCGCGCGCGCGCAGCGTGACGTGTCTCGACCTCTCGCGGAAGGTGGTGGCGGCCGGCAGCCGCCGGCTGCAGCATCTCGCCAACGTGCGCTTCCAGCTCGGCGACATGCATGCTCTCCCCTTCCGCGACCGCTCGTTCGACCAGCTGCTGCTGCTCAACTCGCTCTCCTACGCGCGCGCGCCCGAAGCCGCCGTCGTCGAAGCAGCGCGCGTGCTGCGCCCGAGCGGACTCGCCACCGCGACGACCCTGCGCCGGCATCGCCATCGCGCGGCGGCGCGGCAGTACGATCACGTCCAGCCGGGATTCGAGCCCGCCGCCCTGCGCGAGCTGTTCGAGAGCAGCGGGTTCGAGGTCACGAGCTGCGCCACAACCTCGCGCGAGAAGCGCGCGCCGCACTTCGAGGTGATCACCTTGCACGCGCGGCGCCGGGAGTCGGAGTGAAGACGCAAGAGCTGCTCGAGCTGGCGCGCAGCCAGCGGATCCTGCTGCTCGACGGCGCCATTGGCACCGAGCTTCAGGCGCGCGGCTTCGACGAGGCCGCCTGGCGCGGCGAGCGCTTCCGCTCGCACCCGCGTGACCTGAAAGGCAACTACGACGCGCTGTGCCTGACGCAGCCGGACGCAGTGCGCGCGGTGCACGAGGCTTACCTCGAGGCGGGCGCGGACATCGTCACGACCAACAGCTTCACCGCGAGCGGGATCTCGCAGGCGGAGTTCGGGCTCGAGGCGCACGCCTACGAGATCAACCGGCGCGCCGCGGAGCTCGCGCGCGAGGCTACCGAGGTCTGGACGCGCCGCACGCCCGAGCGCCCGCGCCTGGTGGCGGGCTCGCTCGGCCCGCTGAACCGCGCGCTCTCGCTCTCGCCCGACGTGAACGATCCCGGCTTCCGCGCCGTGGACTTCGAGCAGGTGCGCGCCACGTACCACGAGGCTGCGCGCGGGCTGCTCGACGGCGGCGCCGACCTGCTCTTGCTCGAGACGATCTTCGACACGCTGAACGCCAAGGCCGCGCTGTACGCGCTCGACGAGCTGTTCGAGGCGCGGGGAGCGCGCGTGCCGCTCTTACTCTCGGTCACAATCGTCGACAAGAGCGGCCGCACGCTCTCGGGTCAGACGCTCGACGCATTCCTGATCTCGGTCGCGCACGCGCGGCCGTTCTCGCTCGGCCTGAACTGCTCGCTCGGCGCGCGAGAGATGGCGCCCTTCCTGGAGGAGCTGGCGCGCGCGGCCGACGTGCCGGTGAGCTGCCATCCGAACGCCGGGCTCCCCAACGCTTTCGGCCAGTACGACGAGGATCCCGCCACGACCGCGGGCCTGCTGCGCGAGTTCGCACAGAACGGCTGGGTCAACCTGGTGGGCGGCTGCTGCGGCACCACGCCCGCGCACACGCGCGCGATCGCCGAGGCCGTGGCCGACCTGCGACCCCGCGCCGTACCGCCGCGCGGCGAGCCGCGCACGCGCTTCGCCGGGCTCGAGCCGTTCGAGATCCGGCCCGACTCGAACTTCGTGATGATCGGCGAGCGCACCAACGTCACCGGCTCGCGGCGCTTCGCCAACCTGGTGTTGAAGGGTGACTACGACCGCGCCCTTGCCGTCGCTCGCGATCAGGTCGAGGCGGGCGCCAACCTGATCGACGTGAACATGGACGAGGCGATGCTCGACTCCGAGGCCGCGATGACGCGCTTCCTGCGCCTGATCGCGTCCGAGCCCGCGATCTCGCGGGTGCCGATCGTCGTGGACAGCTCGAAGTGGTCGGTGATCGAGGCCGGGCTGCGCCAGGTGCAGGGCAAGGCCGTGGTGAACTCGATCAGCATGAAGGAAGGCGAGGCCGACTTCCTCGACAAGGCGCGGCGCGCGCGGCGCTACGGAGCGGCCGTGATCGTGATGGCGTTCGACGAGCGCGGCCAGGCCGACACCGCGGCGCGCAAGGTTGCGATCTGCGAGCGCGCCTACCGGCTGCTCACCGAGCAGGCCGGCTTCGCGCCCGAAGACGTGATCTTCGACCCCAACGTGTTCGCCGTCGCCACCGGGATCGAGGAGCACAACGAGTACGCGCGCGCGTTCATCGAGGCCACGCGCGAGATCAAGCGGCGCTGTCCCGGCGCCAAGATCTCGGGGGGAGTCTCGAACCTGTCGTTCGCGTTCCGCGGCAACGACCTGGTGCGCGAGGCCATGCACGCGACCTTCCTGTTCCACGCGATCAAAGCCGGCATGGACATGGGGATCGTGAACGCGGGCCAGCTCGCGCTCTACGAGGAGATCCCGCCGGAGCTGCGCGATCGCATCGAGGACGTGCTGTTCGATCGCCGGCCCGACTCGACGGAGCGGCTCGTGGAGTACGCCGGGCGCGTGAAGGGCGCGGGACGGCAGCGCGAGGTCGACCTCGGCTGGCGCGACGGCAGCGTCGAGGCGCGCCTGGCGCACGCGATCGTGCACGGCGAGGTCGAGTACGTGGACGCCGACGTCGAGGAGGCGCGGCAGCAGTACGGACGCCCGCTGCTCGTGATCGAAGGACCGCTCATGGACGGCATGCGCGTGGTCGGCGACCTGTTCGGCTCCGGCAAGATGTTCCTGCCGCAGGTGGTCAAGAGCGCGCGCGTGATGAAGAAGGCGGTCGCCTACCTGGAGCCGTTCATGGAGGCCGAGCGCGCAGCCGCCGGCACGGTCGCCGCCTCGCGCAAGATCGTGATGGCCACCGTCAAGGGCGACGTGCACGACATCGGCAAGAACATCGTCGGCGTGGTGCTGCGCTGCAACGGCTGGGAGGTGATCGACCTCGGCGTGATGGTGCCGTGCGACCGCATCCTGGAGACGGCGCGCACGATCGGCGCGGACCTGATCGGCCTCTCAGGCTTGATCACGCCGTCGCTCGACGAGATGGTGCACGTCGCGCGCGAGATGCAGCGCCAGGGCTTCGAGCTGCCGCTCGTGATCGGCGGCGCGACGACCTCGACCCAGCACACCGCGGTGAAGATCGCCCCTCAGTACGAGCGCCCCGTCGTGCACGTGCTCGACGCTTCGCGCGCGGTCGGCACACTGTCGGCGCTGCACGATCCGGTGCGGCGCGCCGAGCTCGACGTGAGCAACCGGGCAGCGCAGGAGCGCGCGCGGCAGGTCCACGCCTCGAAGCAGGAGAAGCCGCTGCTCTCGCTCGCCGACGCGCGCGCGCGCCGTCCGCGCATCGAGTGGCGCAGCGAAGACGTGACACGCCCGGCCTTCATCGGGCGACGCACGCTCGAAGACGTGCCGCTCGCCGCCCTCGTGGACTACATCGACTGGACCTTCTTCTTCACCGCGTGGGAGCTGCCGGGGCGCTTCCCGAAGATCCTCGACCACCCGCGCTACGGAGAGGCCGCGCGCGACCTGTACGCCAACGGCCGCAAGCTCCTCGAGCGGATCATCGACGAGAAGCTGCTGGTCGCGCGCGCGGTGTATGGCTTCTGGCCCGCGCGCTCGGACGGCGACGACGTGGTGCTCTTCGCCGACGAGTCGCGCAGCCGCGAGCTCGCCCGCTTCCACACGCTGCGCCAGCAGCGCGCGCAGGAGGGAGAGCCGCAGCGCGCGCTCGCGGACTTCGTCGCCCCGGCCGGCTCGGGTCTCGCCGACTGGGTCGGCGCGTTCGCGGTCACCGCGGGCATCGGCGCCGACTCGCTCGCGCGCGACTTCGAGGCGCACCACGACGACTACTCCGCGATCCTGAGTAAGGCGCTCGCCGATCGCCTGGCCGAGGCCTGCGCCGAGTGGCTGCACGAGCGCGCGCGCCGCGAGTGGTACGCGCCCGACGAGCGCCTCTCGAACGAGGACCGGATCGCCGAGCGCTACCGTGGCATCCGCCCCGCGTTCGGCTATCCGGCGTGCCCCGATCACTCGGAGAAGCAGACGCTCTGGCGCGTGCTCGACGCCGACCCGCTCGGCATCACGCTCACCGAGAGCATGGCGATGTCGCCCGCCGCGAGCGTCTCCGGGATCTACCTGGGGCACGCGCAGGCGCGCTACTTCTCGCTCGGCCGCGTCGCCCGCGACCAGATCGGTGACTACGCCCGCCGCAAGGGCGTCCCGGTCGCGGAAGCCGAGCGCTGGCTGCGCCCCAACCTGGGTTACGAGTCCTAGTCGCGTGAGCGCGCGGGCGGCCGCGCGCTACGACCTCCGCTCCGCGCTGTCGCGCGTCGCTGCGCGCGCCTTCGCGCTTGCGCGGTCAGCGGCAGCGTGCGCGATGTAGGCGGCGATCGTGGCGCGGAGGTCTACGTCGTAGACCTGGAGCGCGAACGCCGGTGAGCGGGGCGGGAAGCCGACGCGGTAGGTGCGGCCGTCGGGCGTGCGCTCCAGATGGCCGCGGTCGACGAGCTCGCGGCGCAGGGTTACATGATCGGTCTCGATCGCGGGGGCCACGAAGCGCTTCCAGTCCTTCAGGCGCGCGTTGATCTCGCGCTCCGAGTAGGTCGCGGCGCTGTCGAGGCCGAGCAGGATGCTCCGGGTGAGGATGTCGCGGTCGCGCCCATTGCGCGGGAAGCCGCGCGGGCCGCGATCCGCTCCGAGCCGGCAGAGCCGCTCCACGAACTCGTCGAGACCGATCATCGCGTTTGTCAGAATACCGGCCCCGTGACCCCGCTGCGCCGCGAGATCAGGACGCTCCTCCGCATGTCTGCGCCCGTGGTCGGGGCGCAGGTCGGCGGCATGCTGATCGGTGTCGTCGACGTGGTGATGCTCGG